>NZ_AONQ01000001.1 GCF_000342045.1 Paramagnetospirillum caucaseum
GCATCGGACATCGGACCGCAATGGAATTGCGGGGCATCTCGTGTTGGCCGCTGGAGCGAAATGTTCCGGACAAAAAATCCTGCTGCGTCTCCAGGGCGTTTGGCCAAGTGGTGACCGAGCTTTCAGCGGTTCGAGAAGCTGTGGCCAGTCATGCTGCCCGAGCAGCCCAGAAACTGCGCCGCGATGGACTGGTGGCCAGCCACATCACCGTGTTCCTGATGACAGACCGATTCGACAATGGCGACCGGGTTCTTCCTCGGTCTGATTACGAAAGTGCCGCGACCGCTGAATTAGGAGGTTGGACCGCTGATAGTCGGAGGTTGGTCGGGGCTGCTACAGCAGTCGTCGAGCGGCTATTCCGTCCAGGTCGTGATTACAAAAAAGCCGGTGTAATTCTGCCGTTCCTCGAACCGGATGCATGCGCTCCACGAGGGCTATTCGACCGGCCTGAACCGAAATCGAAGAACCTCATGGCGGCGTTGGATGCGATTCACGCCCAGTACGGTCGCCGTTCAATTCACTTCGCCGCTGAAGGCACAAAAAAAGCCTGGGAGATGAAGCAGGAATTACGGTCTCCGCGCTATACAACCTGCCTTTCGGATGTTCCGAATGTGCGGTGTTGAGCCGTCAAGCCGGTGTCGAATTTCCAGGCCGCCCAACAGACCTGGGATGATAATAGGCTTCGAAAAAAATGGGGTCGCGTTCCGTTGCCGAACAAGCAATCTGGACGGCCCGAGGAATTCTGGACTTCCCCCCTTTGTAGTTCAGCCAGGTGCTTTGACTCACGCCAAGCAGGTCGGCGGCCTCTTGATTGGACACCTTCATGCGGCGCTGCCATTCAGACAGTTCTCGGCTCTCAAACGGACGTTGCTGGTCACGGAGAGCTTCAAGATGAACGCTATCAATCGCCGCATTGCCATCCTCATCCCACTCGACCGACAGTCCGTATTCCGCCACAGCGGCCCGTGAAAAGAACGCGGTCTTGAGCAGCGGCGAAAGCAGAGTGCCCCCCGTGGAAATCCATCCCGAGAGGTCAACGGAATCGGTGTGCCCGTCTTCCCAGGTGACAACCAGAATTGTCTTCGGTGCGGTGGCCACGGAGGCAATGCGCGGAATCGGGCGGGTATCGGGAAACGCGGGCACTCGAACCTCCATCAAACAACCGGGTAACGCGGGTTGCACAAATTCCACTCGGAAATCAGCCGGTCACGGTTTGAATCTGCCCAACCGGAAATTTCGCCGAAAACATCGGCAGGAACAGACCCACGAAGAATCGCGACCGGGGAAATTCCGACCAAAGCCGAGAAATCAGGCGCAAGCACATGGAAGTGAGGCGGCAGGTGGTCGTTGCCATACACGCGGAGAATCACGTTTCCGAACTGCGTCAGTTTGCCCACATACACCTCATTCCGAGCCGGGGAAAACATACCACAAAAATTACACTGCCTGGGAGCAGTTTTTGCGCTGACATTTCGATGCGTCTCGATAGACCGAGGTTCATTGGGCCAGTTCGCCGAGGCCCCATTTCCGTCTCAATAGAGTGATAATTTGACTTTTGGGACGATTCTCTTTAAAGTCTTAGGTCTCATTGAGACGAGGCGGGATGAATTATGATTATCGGTTACGCCCGAACTTCGACCTTGGACCAAGTCGCCGGTATTGAGGCCCAGGTCCGCGACCTCACGGCAGCAGGTTGCGAAAAGATTTTTCAGGAGCAGGTCTCGTCGGTTGATGTCGCTCGTCGCGAACAGCTTGAACTGGCGCTCGAATTCACCCGTGAAGGGGACACCCTCGTGGTCACAAGGCTGGACCGGCTCGCGAGGTCCGTTTCCCATCTCCTGGGAATTATGGAGACCCTTCGAGGAAGGGGCGCTGAATTGCGAATTTTGGGAATGGGCATCGATACAGCGACGCCGACCGGCAAATTGATGCTGACGGTATTGAGCGGTGTCAGCGAATGGGAGAGGGAGATTATGCTTGAGAGACAGAGAATCGGGGTGGAGAAAGCAAAACGTGAGGGGAAGTACAAGGGCCGGAAGCCCTCCGCCATGCTCAAATCGGACGAAGTTCGACGGCTGAAGGCGGACGGACTTGGCGCAACTGAAATTGCAACCCGACTTGGAATTGGCCGCGCGTCGGTTTATCGCGTTCTTTCCGCCGACGCTTGAACTGGATTCGGTATTGTTTTGTTCTCAAGAAATGAAAATCGCATCATTGCTTTTTCAAGAATAGCCTTTTCCATTTCATCGCGAATGATTTTTAGCTCTTCAAGGCCCTCAGTCAGTGCCTCTGCTTCGTCTTCATTATCAGTTTCTGATAGCGCAATTTCCGTGTCTGCTTTGATTCTGTCTATTTGAATTCGAAACATACAAAGTGGGTAAATTCCTGGTTCTCGACCTCTCGATGTCGTGGAACTAAACCAAGATGGCTCCATGCCCCATAATCTACTAAATTCGCGCTGGCTATAGACAGCGCCCATTTCTAAAAACTCCGCATATAATTCTTTCAAATTCCTCATTCGAATCACCTTTGCAAATTGCTACCTGTGTAGCTATTTATCAAATGATTCAAATTTTCTGTTCGTTATTTATTTTTTAATTCATGGAATTTTTTCTCGATAAAATTAAGCATGACTGCCATCGCTTCGCTCGGCAGCGCATGCGTCGCTGTGAACGCCGTCGCTCGCATGCTCGCTCGGCTTATCTCGCGACCTATCGCTTTCGCTCCTGTACAAATTCATATTTTATAATATTAATATTTCCCCTGTATGGGCGCGAAGGGAATAGGTTTTATCCCCCCTGGAATATCTCAACATAATTAAATATTCCAAGGGGGATAATCTCTTCACTTCGGCATGGTATGCTTCGGTCAAGGTTCAATGTTCGGGCGGTTTTCAATGTTTGAAACAATGCAGGCGGTTATCCTGTACCTGCTTTAACCCGGATTAACTGTCTCCACGACAACAACGGTTCAGCAACAATTTAAACTGATTGGGTAAGTCTGTCTGTCCCACTCTTGCTCAATATGGCAAGCAGTGTTTGGTGTGGATTTCGTTCGGCCATGTCCAAAATAGTATTCATCGACAAGTTTGCTGCTGATGATGGTTGATAATTTCTAATCAGAGCCATCGTCATTTCTCCTACGCCGTCAGCGAGGGTGCCACTTTGTTTACAGTCGCGGCGGCAATCTCAAGGCATCCCATGGGGCTTGGATTTGCTTACAATTCGACTTGGTGGCGGTGCCCACCTCAACTACCCGTTATGCGTATAAAGTTAAATATATGCGTTGGTAGGCTTTAATAACAACAACACCGCTGTAATAATATTTAGTTCAATTTCCTAATTTTATATCTTTCCGCAATTTCTGCAAATAATTTCTCTAGCTCGTCCTTGAGCATTTCGGGGTGGTCATTGACGAGTTGAGCCATTAACTTGGCTCTCCAACTGTCACGCTTCGAAACAAAGTCTCTTCGTAAATTCAGGGGGCGGCGAAAGTGCATTCCTTGAATGAATTTTATTGATGCCATTGTTTTGCTCTTACCTTTGTAATTCATAAATATCCTCAAATAACAAAAACCCCCAAGGGTCGCACGCCTTGGGGGTTTTCACTTATTGTCCACTACTGGACGCCGAAAACACATTGAACTATTGTGCGACCTTGTTCATATCTATTTATCATTTTCTCTTAAATTCACGGCTAAATCAATTTAATTCTCGACTTTACGAAAATTCTGGTGTCGGAAAAATTGTCCAGCAAACGGACATTGTGGGGAGTGGCGGCGAGGTATGAGCCCGCCGCCACCATCGTTGATATCTTGTTATGGTTTTGAGTCTGAATTTTTCAGATAACTGCTTATGTTTTCGTCGGATGTGAAAAAATATGCGCCCTTCATTTCATTCATTAACGAATAAGATGTTGGCATATCCACCTCTATGGCGTTTTCAACCTCACCCCAGTATGTTCCATTCCACCATTCCTTCAACTTCGAACCTAACATTTGTCTTGATATGTACATAGCATCTCCTATTTGTTATTTTACAATGTTCTCGCGTGAGCGAATTTTCGTCAATTTAATTTTATGGCGACAGAGCTTAAGTCTGCCACCAATGGGAAAATCCCCACTTAGGACTGACGCAGTCTGATTTTGGTTGCAATATTTTCATCCAGAAACTCATCCCACATGATTCGTATCAGGTCGAAACCATACGCATCAATGTTGTCATTGATGAATGTCTTGAACCGTTGAATTATCGAATCATCAACGTCTTTATCTGTGAACATCTCAACCATATCCCGTGTTTTAAATTTGAAATTCATCTCGATTGGCATCTCCTTGCGTTGTTATCCGTGGCCAGAGTTACTCAAACTGCCCACACACGTATGGTCGCCGCCCGGTGCCGATTTTGGCAATTTAATTTAAAAATTGACATGCGGTTTTTCGGATTTAGCTGACGTAGCGTTGCAATTATGCAACATGCGATTAACCCTAGCGTGTACTTTTCCACGCGATACAATGTGTTCAGAATTTCAGAATTTCAGAATGAGGCCCCATTGACCTCCTTCGCTTTTTCACCATAGGCTTTTCGAGCCGATGGCCATGCTGGGCAACGGGAGGGTGGCGCATTGCGTCTCATTAAAAACAGCGGGAACGACCGCGTCATCGACGAACTGCGTCATTGCCTTCACTCGAAGTCCTCACTGGATATAGCATCCCCCGAGTTTTCCCTGTTTGCCTTCGCCGAGTTGATGGACCTTTTGGCGGGCGTCGAGCAGGCTCGGTTGGCCTTGCCCTCACCTGACCGCAACGACTGGGCAATGCTTGGCAACGAGTCGGACAGGGCGTTTCGCAATCGGCTGCAAATCCGCTGGCTCGCCAAGCAATGCGCTGACTGGGTGGCGACGAAGGCCGAAATCAAACAGGCCAGCAGTTCCATTCCGCAATCGACCATGGTTGTCCGTTCCGACGCAGGCGTCCCGAGTCGCGTCATCACGGGCACCAGTTCATTTTCCACCAGCGGACTGGGCCTTACGCCGAATCACCAACTCAGCCTCATCCAGGCGGCGGAAAATGCCGATGAATGTTCGCTGTTGGCCTCATGGTTCGACGGCCTATGGTCAAGTCTGCCTGTAACCGGGGATGCCAAGGTCAACCTGCTTGCGCGGTTGCATGAATTGTCGGCCCATCGGCGGCCTTCGCTCATCTACTACCTGACGCTTTTCCACCTGTTCAAAGACCTCGGCGACGAACTCGATGAGGAAAAAATCATCAAGTCGGCCACGGGCATCAAGAACAGCGTTGTCTGGCAGAAGCTCTACAAGTTCCAGCGGGACGGCGTTGTCGGGGCCATCGACAAACTGGAACGCCACGGCGGCTGCATCATCGCCGACAGTGTCGGCCTTGGCAAAACCTTCGAGGCCTTGGCCATCATCAAATATTACGAACTGCGAAACGACCGCGTGCTGGTGCTGGCACCGAAGCGGCTTCGCGACAACTGGACCATTTACAAGGCCAACGACCGCCGGAACGTACTCGCCGCCGACCGTCTGCACTACGACGTTCTGAATCACACCGACCTTTCTCGCGAGGGTGGCCAGTCCGGCGACATCAACCTGTCGCACATCAACTGGGGCAACTATGATTTGGTTGTCATCGACGAGTCGCACAATTTCCGAAACAAGATTACCCACCAGGGTAGGGAAAGCCGCTACGACCGCTTGATGCGTCAAATCATTCGCGAAGGTGTCAAGACCCGAGTGCTGATGCTCTCGGCCACTCCCGTCAACAATCGGCTCGCTGACCTCAAAAACCAGATTGCATTCCTCACCGAGGGAGCGGACGGGGCACTCGACGGCCATGGCATTCCCAGCATCGAGGCGACGGTTCGTCAGGCCCAATTGCAGTTCAATCGCTGGCTTCGCCTGGAGGAGGCCGACCGCAGACCGTCGCGGTTAATGGACATGCTCGGCTTCGACTATTTCAAGCTGCTCGACCTGCTGACCATTGCCCGCTCCCGGAAGCACATCGAAAAGTATTACGGCACCGCCGAGACAGGCACCTTTCCGACGCGCTTGAAGCCGCTCAACATCAAAGCTGATGTGGATTTGGCGGGCCAGTTTCCGGCCATCCGCGATATCAACAACGAGATTCGGCGGCTGAACCTGAGCCCCTATGCGCCGTTGCGGTATGTCCTGCCGCACAAAATGGCGGATTACGACGCCAAGTACAGCACCCGCATTCGCGGCGGCCAGAGTTTTTTCCGACAGGCTGACCGCGAGGAAAGCCTGGTGCATCTGATTCGCGTCAATCTGCTGAAACGCATGGAAAGTTCCGTGGCGTCGTTTGCCTTGACCTTGAAGCGGCAACTCGGCGGCGTCGATGCCTTGCTTGCCCGCATTGATGCTCACGAGGATTCTGTCGAGGAACTGGACATCGACGACGTGGAAATCGACGACCCCACCTATGAGTCGCTGCTGGTGGGCCGCAAGGTCAAGGTGCTGTTGCAGGACGTTGATAGGGTGCGTTGGCGTCAGGACTTGCAGGAGGACCGCAACCGCCTTGCGACGCTGCTCTCCGCCGCCGAGCAGATATCGGCAGAGCGGGATGCCAAATTGGCGGCGCTTCGTAAACTCATTGCCAACAAGGTCAGCCAGCCCATCAATGCGGAAAACAAGAAGGTCATCATCTTCACCGCTTTCGCCGACACGGCGATGTATCTGTATCAGGAACTGTCGGGCTGGGCGCAGAAGGAACTCGGCGTGCATTCGGCGGTGATTGTCGGGGCGGGCAGCAATAAGACCAATCAGCCCAAGTTGCGGACGGACCTTGCCTCCCTGCTGACGGCGTTTTCACCGCGCTCGAAGGAGCGGCCCGCCGAATTTTCCAGCGAGGGCGATATCGATTTGCTCATCGCCACCGACTGCATATCGGAAGGCCAGAACCTGCAAGACTGCGACTACCTCATCAACTACGACATTCACTGGAACCCCGTTCGCATCATTCAGCGGTTCGGACGAATCGACCGCATCGGCTCACCGAACGCCAGCATCCAGCTTGCCAATTTCTGGCCCAACATGGAGTTGGAGGAATACATCAATCTCGAACAGCGGGTGAGCGGCAAGATGGTCTTGCTCGATATCTCGGCCACGGGTGAGGAAAACCTCATCGAGCAGCAATCGGGCAATCAGATGAACGATTTGGAATACCGCCGCCAGCAACTCTTGAAGCTGCAAGACACAGTCATCGACCTCGAAGACCTGTCCAGCGGCGTCTCCATTGCCGACCTGACGCTGAACGATTTCCGCATCGACCTTGCGGGCCACTTGCGGGAACACCCAGGAATGCTCGACTCCCTGCCGCTGGGTTCGTTCGCCGTCACCACGGCGGCGGAATTGGGCGATGCGGCGATTCCTCCGGGTATGGTGTTTTGCCTGCGTGCCGTTGGCGAGGCGGGAACCAATATGGCCGAATCGGGCTATCCGCTGGCTCCACACTATCTGGTTCATGTCGGCGACGATGGCGCGGTGCTGTTGCCTTTCAACCAGCCAAAGCAGATTCTCGACCGTCTGAAAAAGCTCTGCATTGGGCGCGACATGCCCGACGCTTCGGCCTGTGCCAGATTCGACAGGGCCACACGCGACGGCAAGGACATGGGGCGCGCCCAAGGCCTGCTGGCCAAGGCCATCGCATCGGTTGTTGGCAAGAAGGAGGAGAAGGCGGTTGCCAGTCTCTTCACTGCTGGCGGAACCCACGCCCAAAAAGGGGAGTTTGCGGGCGGCAGTGATTTTGAGGTGGTGGCATGGCTCGCCATTTTGTCGGAGGCGGCTGCATGAGTTTTGCCGCATTCCTCGATGCACTGGCATTGCCTGCCGATGCCAAGGTCGAGCAGAGAGTTCCAAAGAAACTGCTGGTGGAGCAAGGGGCACCGACGGCGGCGGACAAGCGCCAAATTCAAGACGGCATCGACGAATTGCAATGGGTCGCGGCGCTGAAGCCGACAAACATCGGCGTCCCCATGTTCCGCGACGCTGACCGTGAATATCTTGAAATCGCCGTTTTGACGGCAGTCTTCCGCCAGAACGCCAAGGCGGCCCGATTGATTGAACTCATTCATCGGGCGATTCCCTACCCGGTCCTGCTGGTGTCGTCATTCCTCGATGCGGACAAGCGGTGTGTCAACGTGTCGGCGGCACACAAGCGGTTTGCCCAGAATGAAGCGGGCAAGTTCGTCATCGATGAAATCCTGACCACGAGCCCCATCGCCCAGGATGTGGTGACCACCGCGACCGCGCAGGCATTTCTCGGTTCGCTTGCGTTGTCCAGATTGCCAACCCGTGACCTTTTCGCTTTCTATCAAGGCTGGATGGATGGCATCGTCGGCCTCGCAGCATCCAGCATAACGGGCCGATTCTCCTTGCCTGAATCGCCCGAGCAAACGCGACAAATGAGAGAATCCATCGCCAGGAATTCACGTATCATCGACGAGCTATCCGCGCTACGGACGCAGGCGGTCAAAGAAAAACAGATGAACCGACTCGTTGAACTGAACATGAATATCAAACGGCTGGAATCTGAATTGGCCGCGAACCAATCCGCATTAAACGGAATACATTTGTGAGAGCCACGCTATGAAAAAAATCGACGCCAATGACCCAGCATCCCAGTCCGCAGACATTGTCACCGACAATTTGTCGCAACTGAAATCTCTGTTTCCCGAGGCGTTTGCCGAAGGAAAAGTCCAGTTTGACGTGCTCCGGCAGTTGCTGGGCGGCGCTGTCGATGAGGCGGACGAGAAATACGGCCTCAACTGGCACGGCAAGCGTCGGGCACGGCAAATCGCCTTGACGCCGAGCACTGGCACGTTGCGGCCTTGCCCTGATGAAAGCGTTGATTGGGACACCACACAGAATCTGATGATTGAGGGCGACAACCTCGAAGTGTTGAAGCTCTTGCAGAAAAGTTATGCGGGGAAGGTAAAACTCATTTACATCGACCCGCCTTACAACACGGGCAAGGACTTCGTTTATCCAGACAACTTTCAAGACAGCATTAGAAGCTATCTCGAAATAACAGGGCAGGTTGATGGTGGCAACAGACTAACGGCAAATACGGAGTCAAGTGGTCGTTTTCATACAGACTGGCTTAATATGATGTACCCGCGATTGAGGCTTGCCAGAAGCCTGTTACGTGAAGATGGTGCCATAATAATTTCTATTGATGAGAAGGAATTGCAGCATCTGAGATTGTTGGCGAACGAAATATTGGGCGAGGAAAACTTTGTTGCGACTGTCAGTGTTGTTTCTAATATGAAGGGTAGAAATGATAAAAAGCATATTGCTGCTTGTCATGAATATATCGTCATATACGCAAATCCAAAATTCATATCAAATGGACTACCTCTGACGGATGAACAAAAGGCTGCATTCAAGTTTACTGATGAGGACGGCTATAGATATGCGTTGAGAGACCTTCGTAAAAGAGGTGGCCCTGACCGTCGAGAGGATAGGCCAAAAATGTTCTTCCCAATTTACTGGGATGTAACATCCGATAAGTGTTCGATGGAAAGGGTTTCTGCCACAGATATTGAAATATATCCCTACCGGGGCGATGGAGCAGAAGGGCGTTGGCGATGGGGTAAAGAAAAAGTAATGAGTCATCTCGACTGGCTCAAAGCTAAGCGTTCTGAGCGCACAGGACGTCTTGATGTTGAGCATCGTGTTTATCTCGACCCCAGCAAATCTCTTGAATCTGAAGTTGATGATGACCTTGATGATGATGACGACGAAGAAGCAGTCGAGCGGACATCAAAGCCGAAATCAATTTGGATTGGGGGAGAGCTTTCCAGTGATAGTGGCAAGCGGTCTCTAAAGGAACTTTTACCCGGAACTGCGTTTGATTTTCCGAAATCGGTTGAACTTATTAGGACGTGTGTGCTTATCGCAACATCAAAAAATGATATAGTGTTGGATTTCTTTGCGGGTTCGGCCACAACGAGTCAATCGGTCATGGCACAAAATGCCATTGATGGACATAGCCGCCGATTTATCATGGTTCAGTTACCAGAGCTTCTTGATATTAAAGATAAAGACCAGAAAGCTGCCGCAGCATTTTGTGATTCTATTGGTCGCCCAAGAAACTTGTCAGAGATAACAAAAGAGCGAATGCGTCGGGCTGGAAAGAAAATTAAGGATGACAACCCTCTCTTCTCTGGCGATACAGGATTTAGAGCATTTAAACTTGATGCATCGAACATCCGTGCATGGAACCCAAACCCAGAAAATATTGTGTCGTCGCTGTTGGAGCACCATGAGCATTTGCTGGAAGATAGAACTGAGGCCGACGTAATCTATGAATTGCTGTTGAAGCTTGGCCTCGATTTGTGCGTTCCGATGGAATCACGGACGGTGGCTGGCAAGTCGGTCAAGGCCGTCGGCGACGGCGTGCTGATGCTGTGCTTGGCCGAAAAACTGGTAGCCACGGAAATCGAGGCGGTCGCGGCTGGTATCGTGTCATGGCACAAGGAGCTTGCCCCTGCGGGCGATTCAACCGTGGTGTTCCGCGACAGTGCATTTGACGGCGACGTTGCCAAGACCAACATGGCCGCCATCCTCGCCCAGAACGGCCTCGAAAACGTTCGCAGTCTGTGAGGCCGTGATGAAACTGCACTTTGAATCCAATCTGGATTACCAGCACGCGGCCATCGAGTCGGTGTGCGACCTGTTCCGTGGCCAGGAAATCTGCCGCACGGAGTTCACGGTTTCCAGCCAGAGCGAGCGGAAGGTTCTCGGCCAAGCCGACCTCCCCTTGGGCGGCAGTTTTTCGCAAGGCCAATTCGGCCTGGTTCAAAACGAGTTGGGCGTCGGCAACAGATTGACCCTGCTCGATGATGAACTGCTCGCCAACCTCAACGAGATTCAGCTTCGGAACGGCCTGCGTCCGTCGGCCTCGCTGGCCTCTGGTGACTTCACCGTCGAAATGGAAACGGGGACGGGTAAGACCTATGTCTATATCCGTAGCGTCTTCGAGTTGAACAAGCGATACGGCTTCACCAAGTTCGTGATTGTCGTGCCTTCAGTCGCCATCAAGGAAGGCGTCTACAAGACGCTGCAAATCACGGCGGAGCATTTCCGCAATCTCTATGCGGGCGTGCCGTTCGATTTTTTCCTGTACGACTCGTCGAAGTTGGGACAGGTCAGGAACTTCGCGACCAGCCAAAATATCCAGGTGATGGTTATCACCGTAGGTGCCATCAACAAGCAGGATGTGAACAACCTCTACAAGGACAGCGAGAAGACCGGCGGCGAGAAGCCGATTGACCTGATTCGCTCGACCTGTCCCATCATCATCGTCGATGAACCCCAGAGCGTTGATGGCGGCCTCGAAGGACGGGGCAAGGAAGCCCTGGACAAGATGAACCCGCTTTGCACCTTGCGGTATTCGGCCACCCATGCGGACAAGCATCATCAGGTCTATCGTCTCGACGCTGTGGATGCGTATGAGCGGAAACTGGTGAAGCAGATTGAGGTGGCTTCGGCGGCAGTCGATGGCGGCCACAACAAGGCCTATGTTCGGCTGGTGTCGGTCAGCAACAAGTCCAACAAAATCCGTGCTGTCCTCGAAGTCGATGTTCAGCGTGGAACGTCTGTGTCGCGTGACCAGATTACGGTCCAGGCCGGTTACGACCTGGAGCAATACACCAATCGCCCCATCTATTCGGGCTATCTGGTGGAGGACATCGGCTGCCGCAAGGGTGACGAGTACGTCCAACTCAGCAATCAGGAAGAACCGTTGCGTATCGGCGGGGCCATTGGTGGCGTCGATGAGGATGCTGTGAAGCGGCAGATGATTCGCCGCACCATCGAGGAGCACCTGGACAAGGAGCTTCGTTTCAACCCGCTTGGCATCAAGATTCTGTCGCTGTTTTTCATCGACGTGGTGGAGCATTACCGCCAATACGACAGCAACGGTGCGCCCGTGAAGGGCAAATACGCCGAGATGTTCGAGGCCGAATACAAGATTGCCGCCGCCAAGCCGAAATTCCGCACCCTGTTCCATGAAATCGACCTGACGCACGAGGCGTCGGACGTGCATGACGGCTACTTCTCCATCGACAAGAAAGGAAAATGGGCACAACCCGACCTTGATGCAGATGGAGAAATGAAGAATCAAACAAGCAGGGACAATGCGGAGCGGGCCTACAATCTCATCATGAAGGACAAGGAGAAGTTGCTCGGCTTTGAGACGAAGCTGAAGTTCATCTTTTCGCACTCGGCCTTGCGGGAGGGCTGGGATAATCCGAACGTGTTTCAGATTTGTGCGCTGCGTGAAATGGGAACCGAGCGGGAGCGGCGACAGACCATCGGTCGCGGCCTACGCCTGTGCGTCAATCAGAATGGGGAGCGGCAACGCGGATTTGAGGTCAATACGCTGACGGTCGTCGCGACAGAGAGCTACGAAGATTTTGCCTTCAACCTGCAAAAGGAAATCGAGGCCGATACGGGCATTCGCTTCGGCATCGTGGAGAAGCACCAGTTCGCAGCGATTGCCGCGCCCGACGCCAATGGCGAGGCCAAACCGCTGGGCGTGGCGAAATCCGAGGCCATCTGGACGTATCTGAAAGAGGCTGGAATGCTCGACGCCAAGGGCAAGGTCCAGGATGCCCTTCGCACGGCCTTGAAGGACAAGACGTTCACACTGCCCGAGGAGTTCGCTTCGCAAAAAGCCGAAGTCAGTGAATTGCTGAAAAAGCTGGCGGGCGGCCTCACGGTCAAGAACGCCGACGACCGCAAGCAAATCCAGACCCGCCAAGCCGTCGTGCAGAGTGCCGAGTTCAAGGCTCTCTGGGACAGAATCAAACACAAGACAACCTATCGGGTGCAGTTCGATAATGAGGCCTTGATTGCCGCCTGCGTTCAGGCGGTGAAAGATTTACCTGTGGTCATCAAAACCCGCCTGCAATGGCGTAAGGCTGATTTGGCCATTGGCAAGGGCGGTGTGGGCACCCACGAAACCTCATCGTCAGCCCCCATCATCCTCGAAGAGCAGGACATCGAGTTGCCCGACATCCTGACCGAGTTGCAGGACAGGACTCAACTGACGCGACGCAGTCTTGTCCGCATCCTGACCGACAGCGAACGGCTCGACGACTTCTTGAAAAATCCGCAGCAGTTCATTGACCTGGTTGCCGACTCCGTCAATCGGGCGAAGCGCATGGCCCTCGTTGATGGCATCAAGTATCAGCGCATCGGCGATGAGGCCTATTACGCACAGGAGCTTTTCAACCAGGAAGAACTGACGGGCTACCTGAAAAACATGCTGCCTGCGACCAAGGCCGTCTATGAATATGTGGTCTATGACTCTGGCGGCGTTGAGAAGGGTTTTGCCGAGGACCTGGAGAAGAACGACGCGGTGAAGGTCTATGCGAAGCTACCGGGATGGTTCCGTGTTCCGACGCCGCTGGGCACCTACAACCCTGATTGGGCGGTGCTTGTAGAAGTCGATGGCATGGAAAGGCTCTACTTCGTCGTGGAAACGAAGAGCAGTCTTTTCGCTGAGGATTTGCGCGACAAGGAGAGTGCAAAAATCAAATGCGGGAAGGCTCATTTTGAGGCTCTGGCCGTTGGTGAAAATCCCGCCACATATTTGGTAGCGAGAAACATCAACGACCTGATGGCAAAAGTGATGTAGTCCCGAGGTTCATCGTTTTTGGATGAATGGGCCGGTGCGGGAATGCGGCCCGCATCAACCGAGACAATGCAGCATGCGGCGGTTGGCCCCCAGACGGCGGTCGCCGAATTCCACCAACATGCGATTTGGCTGCGCCTGCGGTCGTAGCCTTTTGATGTGTTCGAAGGCTTGAAATTCTTGCCCTGGCCGATGCTGACAGGCCAGCAGATATGCTGCCGCCGTACTCCGACTGATACCGGCCCAACAATGGGTCAGCACCCTGGCCCCCTTCGTCAGTGTCTTGCCGAATTCCAGGATGGCCTCGGCGTGGGTGGGAGATGGGCACCCCGCGTACTCCAACAGCGCTGAATTCGAAGACGTAACGGTCATTCCATGGGCATCCCAAAAGTCCAATTTAAGGACATTCATGGAGACCGAGAATTCAGGACGGTCATCGCCAGGGTCAAGAATTGAAACGACATGGGTAGGAGCGAACTCCTCCAGCATTTCGGGCAGTTCATTGAGCCCGCAGATGGCGAGCATGAAGGGCAGATTCCACAATTTCTTGGAATTCGTAGTCATCCCCGGACATTACCAAATTCATACCGCAAAACCAACGCCATCCTTTCTGAAAAATCTGAATAAAATTGATAGTTACTTAATGCTGTGAGTCTTGCTATAGTATAAAAATAATATGCCTCAGGAGGCAAGAATGCTTAATCTCAAACTGTCCGACATCAAGCGGCCTCTTGTGGCCGAAACCCGTAAAAAGTCTACTCGCGATGTTGTCGCTGATGCCATTTTGCATCAAATTTCATTGCTCAAAAATCCGGAATACGTCATTGAGCGGACTCGCTACACCAAAGACGACCAGGGCACCTATGGCCGCAAGGTCGTTGCTCTTCCGCCGAAGCCGTGGTGGTGGCAGGCCGTCGATGGCACCATGATGGTCCAGGTCAAGTACGGTTCCTCCACCATCGTGGAACTTGAGGCCGGTAAGCCGACCATCATCGCCGGGAAAAGCACCAAGGACGTGGAGGTGGCGCTGACCCAGGTCGCCGAAGCGGTGAAGGCGGGAAAGCTGGATGCCCAAATTGAGACCGCCAAAGCCCGCGCAAAGGACAAGCGCAAGCCCAGGAACAAGGCCAATTAGGCCTTATGGGGCGGGATGGATGTTACCTCCCGCCCCATCCCTGGCTTCGCATTGAAGGAATATCACCAATTGTTTTCCATAAATATTTTTGCTATCGCTGCAATATGAATATATTTATCGATTTAGATGGCGTGGTTTTTCGAAATCCCAACAATAATGTTTGGGGTGGTGAGTGCGAGATTTCACCACACGCCTTGGAGTTTCTTCAATTCTCTGTACTGAATTTTAACTGCTTCTGGCTTACGGCCAGAGATAGGTCTGGTAACATTAAGAATATTGAAGCTGCATTCAAGATGGCGTTGAAAGTCGAAATTATTCCTGGTGAGTTGGCCTCCTTGATTCAAGATATTCGGCCAGTTTACTGGAGCGGTACGAAAACCACCGCCATTGACCTGGAATCTGACTTCTATTGGCTCGACGATAACCCCCATCCTGACGACCTGTTGAGGCTCGAATCTGCTGGACGGCTCGACCGGTGGGTTGAGGTTAACACCGAGGTTAATTTTGATGATTTGCTCAGGGTCATGGTGCTGCTGGAGCCTCTGTCCTTCAAACGGTGATAAATACTCGGTGAATTTACATCCGAGGAGCAACGCATGCGACTGCATCAATTTAGCCCGTCATCATTCCCTTCTACGCCAGCAAAATCGCCAGACATCTCGAATGGCGATGATGAAGGGGCTCAGGTTCTTGACGATATCAAGGCCATGGCCGCCCGCTTGAACCGGTTTCTCGATGATGCCTTTGGCAGCATTGAGGCATTTAACCGCCGCCCGAAGCGACCAGCTAAAGCAGACGAACGCTGAGAATTTGATAGGCTTGGTCGGTCGCCGTCCAGCCCGTCTCGACACGCCTGGACCAATGAGCCAAGCTTGATGAGCCTGTTTCCGCCCCAGGGGCTCCGCATGTACAAAATCCGATTGGGGATTGCGGTGAGGCATTCTCCAGGTCGTAGACCAGTTCGTTCATTTCATCGTCCGTCATGGATTTGGATGCCCGTGCAGCCAGTTCGCGGCTGGCGACGTGCAGGACCGTGTATTCCGCCTCCCTCTGGCATGACCGACAGGGTGTTCGGGAAATGACCTCCACGACCCCGTAATCGGATTCTGGAGCCACGCTGACCGCGTCCTTGGCGGTGATGGTCATGTCGGTCCTCGTCGCATCCTCGGCGCAGAGGGCGACTTGCATAATCCGCCCAAAAGAATCGACCATGGTCAGGGGAGAGCCGATTTCGGTCGTGATGTTGGTGATTGCTCCGGTCAGGTGGCCGAATAGCCCAAAAGTTCCATCCAGTAAGCGGGTGCGGGCTTCATTGAAGTCGGTAGCCGCCATGGAGATGCTGCCCTGGGCGGCCACGGATACATTGCCGTTTGAATAGTGCCGCAGAATCTCGATGGTCGCGCCATCGACGACTTTGCCCTCGAATTTGAGGCCCAGTCTGGAGCCACGGTCGATGGGATGTTTGGCGGCCTCCCCAACAAGGCGGAACGGTATGACGAACGTGGATAGGCTGCTGCGTTGATGGGCGGGATTTTGGTAATTCATGGAGACCTCCTTATAGAGGTATTTATCCTGCTACGCTCGCAGCCTGTACCGAACGCTCTTTGAGAATTCCTGCCTCGATTCCGGCGGCGAGTACCGTATCACCGAGAGCGTTTCTGACCTCGTCGGGCAGAACAACGAGTGGTCGCTTCTGGCGGTCAACCGGAAGCCGAACAGCCGTCCCATTAGAGTCGGCTTCGACTCGCACCGAGTTGATGATGATTTCGATACCGGCGATTTCGATGACAACATCGGCAAGGGCGAGCAGCCGACCACAGCCACTCACGGGAGTGATGGCAATGCACTCGCACCTGATGGCGATGCTCTCTTCGTCCGATTCGCTCATGTTGCCCCTGCACGACCGTGATTGTAGGCTTCACAGCTATAAGGCCGCTGTGATGACCACAAACTGCTACTCTTCGTCTGTGGCCTTAACTCGGCGCTTAATTGAGACGGCAATTAATTTACCCCCCATCTTAAACCCTCCCTTGAGTAACATCATGATTATATCATCCTTGTTTTCGAGCCAAAAACACGGTTCCAGCTTAAGATACCTCGAATCATCACTATCCGCAGTCGTAACCGAATACAGTCCCTTTACACTCTCCTCCAATACCGCCTTAACCTCATGCGGGTTTACATGCTCGCTCCATTCCAGTTGGACCCATTTCTTTTTTTGTATTTTCGGAGAACCCTTAATATAACCTTTAACCAGATTAATTTGGTCAAAATAATACCGTCTTTTGGCGATATCATTTTCCTCCCGCATCAGAAATACTAATTTATCAATTACCGCGTGGCACCGGGCGGCATTGAACCAATTGACATGATTAGTAATCGGGTAATCATGTCCAAACCAATTACTATCAATGACAGAGGCTGGTACATGCACCATCTTACTGGCCATATCCTTTATTATATAACATCCATTTACAGCCTCGCCATATGGGCCTGTAGTGGTGGTGATTACCTCTACCGCTGGCTCTGGCTCGGGGCTATGGATAATCAATATAGGCCCTACAGTGGGAGCGGATACGATGGGGTTGGATTGCGCTTTGCGCGCACGCATCGTCACCCACGCCTTGTGGGCGGCTGCAACCCTCTTGGGGTCTTTTCCCCCGCCCGGTGGGGATGTAGGGGGGACAGGAGCTATAGGCCCCTGTAGGCCCGGCAATTGATGCCACTCCACACCATCAATGGTGGGGGGATACTCAACATCCTTCTTGGGGTGCGCCGCACTCCACTGCTTCATAAAAAACGGCACCCCATACTTTTGGCATTGGCGCAGGATGGCCTCGGCCCACTCCCGTTGCATCGGGCGGTGTTTGGCCCCCGATTCACCCCCCACAATGACCCATTGCAGTGTGCCATCAGCCAGCCATGGGGTTAGGTCCACCGGCTCTAATAGCGGCTCGACCGATACAAATCTAACGGCGGCTTTGACCCGCCGCAAATCGTCAAGTCTATGATATGACTTAGGGGTGCCACAAGTAGTACCCATCCAAACATTGGCGGGCACATCTAATGTTTGACTCATATCGGCCATTCGGTCAGACCGTTTTGAGCAAATCAAAAAATTTGTGCCTTTGTTATTTGACTTAATGGCGTCAAATAACTGTATTATAGTGCCATCGTCAACCCCGGAATGGAATGTATCAGACATTGAGTTCACGAATAGGCGGTCAGACCTAACAGTTTTAATCTTATCAATCTCTTTATCGACAATTCCAATTTTTCCGGTGGGGTGGACAACACCATTAACCTTATGTGTCGTCCCCGCATATCCTGGGGTGCCCATGGCTTGATGCCGATGCGCCCAGTTAGTCATATAGCAATTTGCACATTCTGGGCCAATTTTTGAGCAGCCCTTAAACGGATTACTTGTGCCTGTGGCCCATGCTATCCCTGTCGTCATGTTTACCATAATGATGCCCTCTCATTTAAAACAACTCACAAATGGCATCACTACTTTGCTCGGATTTTCCCATTGTTTTGTGGTACTTATTAATAAGCGTGAGCGCTATGTGATGCCTGCTCATATATATTCTTGATATCCATACCGCCATTTGTCCACATTATTTTTGTAGTATAGATTTTGCCAGAATGAGTAATGAAAATCATTACTGCTATTCTTACATGGTTATCACCCGATAACCATGTATAGATTGAACTCACAACATACCTCATACATATACGCATATGCCCTATGGCAGTACCTGTTTTGTTCCATCTGGGCCGATAGTTATGTATAGTTTGACCCTTGATGTATAACCCTCCAACCACCACGGCGCGGACCAGTAACGGATTCATCTACCGTCCAGTATTGGCCCTTTACGGTCCCGTATATCCGCCCACCCATCCCAGGACCAGCCATCATTACCTATTTTTTGGAGTAATGCAGGTTTTTGCAAAATTCGCCTTTACCATTGCCCATAATAAAGACGAATTATGTAATTAATAAGCACCGTAACCAATACGCTATCGGTCAAAGACGCCTTAAAACAATACGTTAAAATCACTCTATACTACACTTTGTACTGTCAATACTTCATTTTGTCAAAATTGACCGGCGCGAAATATTATGGCAACCTCTGCCCATCGACAACACCAGGGGTAATTAACCATGACTACCTATCAGGATATGCGCCAAAATCTGACCGACAACATGTCGCTTGAGGACGTTAAGGCGTACGCACTTAACTACCTCGACATAATCGAGCAAGTTTTTGCAATCCTCGCCGACACCACCGCCCGTAACCGGGCTGCATTGGACGAATATAACGAGGCCATGACCTAACCTAATATCGGGGATAGCCATGGACAAGGTTTGGCTCACCAGTAAGGAGGCGGCTGCATATACGGGGGTGGCCGTAGGCACCTTATATAACCGTCACACGCTAGGCCAGCCCCCCAAGGCCCAAAAAATTGGCAACCGACTCCGGTACCATGTCAGCGAGTTGGACCGGTGGATAACCTCCAACGATAACCACCCACCCCCACCAGCAAAACGAGGGCGAAAACCGATATATTAGCACTCGTTAAAACACCCCGCCTTGAGCGGGGTTTTTTATGGCTTCGTTCTAATTAAGTTCACGAATTCCGGTAACCATGCGGTAACTCAAAATCGTGAAAGTGCATGATAACTCATGAAAGCGAGTGAAGATAACTCTACCGTGTGTTGCAATAGCATTTTATCAAGCTATTGATTTATATGGTATTTTTTGCCTCAGTGGCTGGTTCCGCTAGAATAGTTGATTTTATTGAAGACGTTGTACTTGCCCACCGGCCGCTTCATGGGCATGCGGGCGACCACCTCGAAGCGCTCGGCGTCGAAGACGATCAGTTCGCCGTCGGCCTCCATCACCGAGATCAGCACATGCTTGCCCGAGCGGTCGAACTCGGCATGCGCCGTGGTGCGGCCCGGCGCCGGGCGCAGCGTCCTGGCGATCTCCATGGCATTGAGATCGATGATCTGGATGGCGTCCTTCTCCTTGCCCATGGAGACGTCGATCCAGGCATAGCCGGTGTTTTCGTGGCTGCGCATGAAGAAGCCGGGACCCAGCGTCGGGATGCGCTTGACCGTCTTCCAGGTCTCCATGTCGATGATGCTGATCACCGCCTCCTTCAGGTGCGGCGTCGCCATGTAGTCGCGGCCGTCCTTCCTGAAGATGATGCCCGAGCCCAGATGCGGCATGCCGGGCAGATCGATCTCGGCGATCTTGCGCTTGATGTCCAGATCGACCACCAGCCCCTTCTTGCCGTCGCGCGACGCCCCCATCACCCGCTCGTAGGTGCGGTCGAAGAAGAAGTCGTCCAGGTAGTCGGGGGTGCGGATGCGGATGGCCTGGAAGCGGCCGCCGGGGCTGATGCCTTCCTCCAGGCCCTTCTCGTAGGAATGGACGAAGCCGTTCATCACCGGCCCGGCGTCGTCGGCGTAGGGAATCTCCCAGACCTCCAGGATATCCTTCAGCGCCACCACGAAACTGGACCTGGGCGGCGCGGTATAGACCGCCGAAACCCGCGAGGTGGCCTTCTCGTCGCCCACCACCGGAATCACCTGGAGCGGCGACAGGTCGCGGGCGTCCAGCGCCACCAGGGTGTGGGGCAGCATGTTGCCGACCATCAGGAAGCGCCCGTCGTGGGAGACGGCGACGTTGCGGGTGTTCACCCCGGCCCGGATCTCGGCGACGATCTGCAGGGTATAGAGGTCGTACTTGGTGATCCAGCCGTCGCGCGACGCCAGATAGACGAAGCGGCCGTCGGGCGAATACTTGGCGCCGCCGTGCAGGGCGAAGCGGCTGGCGAAGCGGGCCAGCGGCTTGAACGAATCGCCGTCCAGGATGGTGACGTGATGGTCGCCGGTCTCCACCACCGTGAACAGGTTCAAGGGGTCGGTGGTCCATTGCGGCCGGGCCGGCAGGCCGGCGGGATCGACGCTGACCACGTGCGACGCCTTGATCTCCGCCATGCCCCAGGACGGCACCGCCGCCAGCGGGGTGTAGACGTATTCGGCCAGCACCTTGATCTGCTCCGGCGACAGCTTGTCGGCATGGCCGGGCATCTGGGTGGCGTCGCGCCCCTGGGCGATGACCTTCTCGGCCTCGGCCTTCCTGAGACGGCCGAGATTCTCGGGCAGCAGGGCCGGGCCGATGGCGCCCAGACGGTCGCCACCGTGGCAGGCGGCGCAATGCTCGGCGTAGAGACGGGTGGCATCTTCGGCCGCCAGGGTGGGGGCGGCGAGAATTGTCATCCCGACGACCATCGGAAGGAGGGATCCCATCCTGGCGCGCCTAAGCAAAGCTCGCACGACGGAGCAGGCGGAGATCCCTCGCTGCGCTCGGGATGACAGGTCGGAAATGCTCATGCCAGTCCGATCTCCTCGTCGCTCAAGTAGCATCCCGGGTCTTCCGCCCAGGCGTTGCCGGTGACCCGCTGGGCCCGCACCCGGGTGTTGCCGTTACACATGTCGAGATGGGCGCAGGCCTTGCAGCGCCCCTCCACCGGCCGGGGCCGCGCCTTCAGCCCGGCCATCAGCGCGTCCGAGGTATCGGGCCAGATGGCGGAGAACTGCCGGTCGCGCACGTTGCCCAGATTGTGGTTCCACCACATGGTGTCAGGGTGGACCTCGCCCAGATTGTCGATATTGGCGACGTTGATGCCCGACGCGTTGCCGCCCCACTGCACCAGCTTGGCGGCGATGTGTCCGGCCTTGTCCGGGTGGTTGCGCCGGACCCAGGACAGGAAATAGGGACCGTCGGCGTCGTTGTTGCCGCTGACGAACTCCCGCTCGCGCCCGGCCGAGGCATGAGCCCAGGCGGTGTCGAACAGATAGTCCATGGCGTTGCGCGTCACCTGGATGGTGGCGTCGTCCAGACGGTTCTTGTTGCCGCGCCCGGCGTAGTTCAGGTGCGAGAAGTAGAACTTGGCCACCCCCTCGCTCTCCATCAGGTCAACCACCTGGGGCAGTTCGGCGGCGTTGTCCATGGTCATGGTGAAGCGCAGGCCGACCTTGACGCCCCTCTTCACGCAACGGCGGATGCCGCCCATGGATTCGGCGAAGGCCCCCTGGCGCGCCCGGAAGCGGTCATGGGTGGCATCGATGCCGTCGATGCTGATGCCGACGTAATTGAAGCCGATCTCGGCGATACGGTCGGCGACCCTGTCGTCGATCAGGGTGCCGTTGGAGGACAGCGCGGTATAGAACCCCATCTCCTTGGCGCGGATGGCGATGTCGAAGATGTCGGGACGCAGCAGGGGCTCGCCGCCCGACAGGATCAGCACCGGCACGCGGAAGGACTTCAGATCCCGCATCACGCCGAACACCTCGTCGGTGGACAATTCGCCGGCGAAATCCTTGTCGGCCGAGATGGAATAGCAGTGCTTGCAGGTCAGGTTGCAGCGGCGGATCAGGTTCCAGATGACCACCGGTCCCGGCGGATCGCGGCGCGGCCCCACGGCGGACGGGGCGACAAGCTCGTGCATGAACTGGGAAACGCGGAACAAGGCGAACTCCTACAGACGAAGGCCCGTCTTCTTGAGGATGCGCGACGAGAACAGCACCAGATGGCCGCGCGACAGCGGCCCCAGCGCATCGGCGACGCGCTGGACCAGGGCATCGGCATCGGCCTTTTCCTTGGCGTGGATCATGGCGAACAGGGAATAGGGCCAGTCGGGCAGATGGCGCGGCCGGTGATAGCAATGGCTGACGAACTCCAGCTCGCCCACCCGCCGCCCGGCCTCGGCAATATCCTGGTCGGCCACGTCCCACACGGTCATGCCGTTGAACTTGTAGCCCAGCGCGTAATGATTGGGCACCACCCCGATGCGGCGGATGACGCCCTCGTGCAGCATGCGCTCCATGCGGTTCATCACGTCCTCGGCGGAGGTGCCCACCTGGCGCGCCACCTCGTGATAGGGCTTGTCCACCAGCGGCAGCCCGTCCTGGGTGGCGACCACGATGGCGCGGTCGATGGGATCGAGGGGGGTGGTCATGCCTCAAACCTCAGTCCCACGTAGAACTCCTGGATCTTCGGCATATCGTGAACTTCGACCCCGGTCCTGGCCTCGATCTCGGCCAGCACCTCGGCCTTGCGGCCCGGCTTTTCCGTGGCGACCACGAACCACATGTTCAGCGCGTGCTCGCGGGCGTAATTGTGCGCCACCTCGGGGTAGGAATTGACCAGTTCGGCCACCTCGTCGAAGCGCTCGGCCGGCACCTTCATGGCCGACAGGGTCAGTTCGCCCCCCATCCTCTCGGCGTGCCACATGGGGCCGAAGCGCGAGATGATGCCGTCTTCCTTCAGCTTGCGGATACGGGCCATCAACTGCGTCCCGGTCAGGCCCAAGGGTTCGGCGATGGCCCCGAACGGCTGGTCGCAGATGGGGAAGCCACCCTGCAGGGAATTGATGATGGCGCGGTCGATGTCGTCCATGGCCCGCTCCTATTCCGCCGCCGCCGCCCGGGGGATGGGGCGGCCGTAGCGCGCCCCGGTCTGCTTGAACCGCCGGGTGGAAAACAGCACCGCATGGGGATAGGCGCCCAGGTCGAAGCGCCGCACCAGCCCCGCCACGATCTCCTCCACCGCCGCCCGGTCGCGGCCGTGGATCATGCAGAACAGGTTGTAGGGCCAGTCGGGCAGGCGGGGCGGCCGGCGATAGCACAAGGTCACCTCGGGCGCGTCGCCGAGGCGGCGGCCCACCTCGCTGACCACCGCGTCGGGGATGCTCCACACCGACATGGCGTTGGCCTTGAAGCCCAACTCGTGGTGGCGGACGATGATGCCGAAGCGGCGGATGACGCCTCCGTCGCGCATGGCCTGGATGCGTCCGATCACCTCGGCCTCGTCCATGCCCAGTTGCGCCCCCACCGCCCGGTAGGGATGGGAAACCAGGGGCAGGCCCTCGGCCAGGGCCGAAACCAGGGCGTGATCGCGGTCGCTCAGCTCCATTTGAGGTCGAATCCCAGGTCGATGTGAAAATGCTCGAGCAGCGGCAGGTCGAGGACCTCGATCCCGGCGCTTTGGGAAATCTCGGCCAGCACCTCGGCCACCCGCGCCTTGGACGGCGCGGTCACCACGAACCACAGGTTCAGGCGGTGCTCGCGCTGGTAATTGTGGTTGACCTCGGGGAAGGCGTTGACCAGATCGGCCACCTCTTCCAGGCGGTGGTCCGGCACCGCCATGGCCGCCAGGGTCGAGCCGCCCACCGTGTGGGGACGGAACACCGCGCCGACCCGGCTGACGGAGCCGCCGCGGGTCAGGCGCGCCAACCGGTCCATCACCTCGTCCTCGTCCAGCCCCAGACGCTCGCCCAGCACGGCATAGGGCCGGGATTCCAGCGGGAAGTCCTGCTGGAACTCGTTCAGTAGCCTCTGGTCGAGGTGATCCATGCCTACAGCCCCGTCTTGCCGGCGCGGCTGGTGAAGAAGATGCCGCTGGGCTTGACGGCGGGCAGTTCCGCCACCGGGGCCAGGGTCTCGGTGTCGTAGACCACCACCTTGTCGGAATCCCGGGCCGACAGCCACACCCGCTCGCCCTTGGCGGTGAATTCCATGTGCAGGATGGCCAGCCCCGGCTCCAGGGTCTTGATCACCGTCTTGGTCTGCGTATCGATCACCTGGACCTTGGAGTAATCGGGCAGGGCGAAATTGACCCACACCTGCTTGCCGTCGGGCCGCGCCATGGCGAAGACCGGCTGGCCCGCCACGTCGACACGGGCCTTTTCCGTCCATTTGCCCTTGTCCACCACCAGCACCTGATGATGCCCGATGGCCGGCAGCCACACCTCGTCGCCGGCCACCGCCCAGCCGCGCAGATGGGGCATCTTGTAGACCGGCAGGGCCTCCTTGCCCTTGCCGTAATGGTCGAGGATGCGCTTCACACCCTTGTCGGGGTTCCACAGGTCGAGCAGCGCGATGCCGTCCTCGCCGAACAGCCCGGCCAGATACCAGCGCCCGTCGCCGGTGATCAGCGCGTCATAGGGCAGCTTGCCGATATTGGTGTGCTTGGTGAGCCTGGGGGCCTTGGGGTCGGTCAGGTCGGCGATCCAGATCTCGCCGGCGTCGTAGAGGGAATAGATGAAGCGCCGGCCCGACAGGTCGGCGATGCCGATCACCTTGCTGGCCTTGCCGTCGGCGCCGATGGCGGGAATGTCGGCCACCTGCTCCAGCGTGGCGGCGTCGAACACCTTGATGCCGCCCGGCGTGTAATTGGCCACCGCCACCAGCGAGCCGTCCTGGGAAATGGCGCCGCCGATGGAATTGCCCGACTGCATCACCCGCCCGGCGATGGCGCCGCTCAGGATGTCCACCTTGGTCAGCCCGCCGTCGCGGCCGAACACATAGGCGAAGCGCTGATCGCGGGAATAGACCAGGGCGGCGTGGGACAGATCGCCCAGGCCGGACACGCTGGCCAGCTTGGTGGACGTGCTGTTCTCCACCACCATCAGGCGGCCGTCGGCGCGCTCCACCACTAGGCCGAGGTCGCCGGTACCGCGCAGGACGGGCTGGCAGGCCGACAGCAGGCCGAGGCCCAGACCAAGGCCCAGAACGGTGGCGGCAAGGCGCTTCATTTCAGCTCTCCCATCAGATAGGCGGCGATCCAGGCCGCCTCCTCGCGGCTCAGCATGGCCTTCCACGGCGGCATGGGGGTGCCGGGGCGCCCCTCCAGGATGGTCTCGATCACCGCTTCCGCCGACAGCTTGGCCAAGTCTTCCTGCCGCAGGGGCGAGCCCAGCCCGCCCTGGCGAGTCATGCCGTGGCATGAACCGCAATCCTGGGCCACCATGTCCTTGAGCTTGGCCTGACGCGCCGGTGCGACCTCCGCCGCCGCCGGCCACGCCGCCAGCGCCAACACCACCGCTCCCGTCACTGCCGCAAGCATTCGCATCCTCGGCCCTCCCACAGGCTGAGCGAGGAATATCACTCCCCGTTCCCCAGCGGCTTGACGTTGAGCAAGAGTTTGGAACCTGACCAATCTCACGCCTCGGCGGCGCCGGCCCATTCGGCCATGTCCTGCTCGGCGGCCAGGGCCACCACCTTGCCGATGATCAGCAAGGCGGGCGGCTCCACCTGCCAGCGGGCCACATCGGCCTCCAGTTCGGCCAGGGTGCCGCGCAGCACCCGCTGGGCCGCCGTAGTGCCCTTTTCCACCACCGCCACCGGAGTGGCGGGGTCGAGGCCGGCGCCGGTCAGCCCCCGGGAGATCAGGCCGGTGGTGCCCACCCCCATGTAGACCACCAGGGTGCAGGAGGGATCGGCCAGCCGTTCCCAGTCCAGGTCCAGGGTCTGGTCCTCCAGCAGATGGCCGGTGACCAGACGGACGCTGCGCGCCACCTCGCGGTGGGTCAGCGGAATGCCGGTGGCGGCGGCGCAGCCGGCGGCGGCGGTGATGCCCGGCACCACCTCGGTGGCGATGCCGTAGCGGGCCAGATACATGGCCTCCTCGCCGCCCCGACCGAAGACATAGGGGTCGCCGCCCTTGAGACGGACCACCTTGCGGCCGGGCCGGGCCAGGCTGACCAGCAGATCGTTGATCTGGTCCTGGGGCAGCAGGTGATGGCCCTTGGCCTTGCCCACCGAGATGCGGGTGGTGCCCGGCGGAATCAGGTCGAGAATGCCGTCGCCCACCAGACGGTCGTAGACCACCACGTCCGCCGACGAGATCAGGCGCAGCGCCTTGACCGTCAGCAGATCGGGATCGCCCGGCCCCGCCCCCACCAGATGGACCAGCGGCCTCACATCATCGGCCATATCGCCCCCGTCCCCCCTGTTGCTCACGGCGTCACTTCGACGGTTCCGACCATCTCCGGGTGCGGCCCGCAGCGGTACGGATAGGTGCCCGGCCTGTCGAAGGTCCGTTTCCAGCTTTCCCCCGGAAACAGCCGGTCGGATTCCTCCAGCCCTTCCTGTTCGAAGAACACGCTGTGGCTGGTACGCTTCTCGTCATTGACCCATTCCACCGTGGTGCCGGGCTTGATCCTCAGCGCCTGGGGCATGAACAGGTTCTTGTCCATGCCCACCCGGACGGTGTCGCCCGCCCGGGCGGCGGAGGGGCCGGTCAGGACCAGGGCCGCACCGCCGAGCAGGATCAGCAGGAACCGACGCGTCATGACCGGCCTCCGTTTCCTGGATTACGGCAGCTTCATCGCCTTGATCTCGCCCTCGGCGTCCAGACCCAGCTTCATGTCGAGGGACACGTGGTGGAAGCGGCCGTTGGCGAAGTCGTCGTGGACGGCGAAGCCGACAGTATAGCTCTTGCCCGCCTCGAGGGCCACCGTGCCCGGCTGGGCGCTCTTCAGCTTGCGGGTCATGGTCACCACCCAGTTGCCGCCCTCCTTCTTGCCCGAGGCGGTGAGGTCGGTGCCCGGCTTGAGCACGCGCTCGGCCAGGACGTAGCCGTGCTCGGCGGCGCCCGACGACTTCCAGCGCAGCAGTTCCAGGAAGCCGCCGTTCTTCAGCAGGGCGTCCAAATCGGCCTGGGGCTTCAGCTTGTCCCAGTTGTCGCGCTTGGCGGTGTCGAACTGGGTGCGGCTTTCGGGAACATACTTGGTGACGTAGCCGGCCTTGGTGTCGATGCCCTTCACCGCACCCAGCGCGGCCGCCGCCGGAGCGGTCGGCATGTCACGGGCGTCGGAGTGGCAGCTGGTCCAGCAGCCCGAGCGGGCCGCCATGTCCACCTTGCCGCCGTCGATCATCATGGCGACCTTGACCTCGTTGTCGGGGTCGAGCTTGCCGCCCTTGGCGAAGGGTACGTCGGCATGGGGGCCGGCGGGAAATTCGAAGCGCAGGTAAAGGTTCTCGGCATCGTAGGCCGCCTTGACCTTCAGCGGGAAGGCGGGGCGCTTGCCCGCGATGGGGGTCTTCTCGGCCTTGGCGCCGGACACCAGCTTGGCCCCCATGTCGGTGGCCTCCTGGGAATGGCACTCGAAGCAGCGGTCGCCCTTCTTGAAGGCGCGCACGCCGCCGTGGTCGGCGCCAGTCAGAATCCATTCCATGGAGGTCTGGCCGGGATAGAACAGCATGGTTTCGGAAACGGGCACCCCGTCCCAGTTGACCGCCTTGGGGGCGGCATGGGCGGCACCGGCCACCAGGGTCGAGACGGCGAAAGCCGCGGCGGCGGCATGAAACGCGAACTTACCCATCTGCATTTCCCTCCCAGGATAAAACGACCGGATGCGGAGTCCCCACCCCGCATCCGGCCTTGTCCGTCAGGCTACATCTTGACCGCCTTGATCTCCCCTTCGGCGTCCAGACCCAGCTTCAGGTCGAGGGACACGTGGTGGAAGCGGCCGTTGGTGAAGTCGTCGTGGATGGCGAAGCCGACGCTGTACGACTGACCGGCGGCCAGATTGACCTGGCCCGGCTGGGTCGCCTTGAGACGGCGGACCATGGTGACCACCCACTTGTCGCCTTCCTTCTTGCCGGTATAGGCGACGTCGTTGGCGGCCTTCAGCACGCGCTCGGCCAGGACGTAGCCCTGTTCCGACGCGCCCGAGGATTTCCAGCGGGTCAGGTCGAGGAAGGTGCCGCCGGCCAGCAGGGCGTCGATGTCGGCCTGGGGCTTCAGCTTGTCCCAGTTGTCGCGCTTGGTGGTGTCGAACTGGGTGCGGCTTTCCGGCACATATTTGGTGACGTAGCCCGCCTTGGTGTCGATGCCCTGGACGGCGCCCAGGGCGCCGGCGGCCGGCGCGTTCGGCATGTCGCGGGCGTCGGCGTGGCAGCTGGTCCAGCAGCCCGAGCGGGCTCCCATGTCCACCTTGCCGTTGTCGATCATCATGGCGACCTTCATCTCGTTCTCGGGGTCGAGCTTGCCGCCCGCGGCGAACGGCACCGGATTGTGCGGGCTGGCCGGGAATTCGAGACGCAGGTACAGGTTGTCCGCGTCGTACGCCGCCTTGATGGACAGCGGGACGGCGGGACGCTTGCCGGGAATGGGGGTCTTTTCCGCCTTGGAGCCGGACACCATCTTGGCGCCCATGTCGGCGGCCTCGTTGCTGTGGCACTCGAAGCAGCGGTCGCCCTTCTTGAAGGCGCGGGTGCCGCCGTGGTCGGTGCCGGTCAGAATCCATTCCATGGCGGTCTGGCCGGGGTAGAACAGCACGGTCTTGGTCTCTGCCACCTTGCTCCAGTCCACGGCCTTGCCGGTGACGGGGGGCAGGGCGGCGCCGCCGGCGGCCGGAGCCGCGACGGTGGCGGTGGCCGCAGCCGGAGCGGCGGCGGTCTTGGTCGCGGCCTTCTTGGCGTCGGCCTCGGCCTTCTTCTTGGCCTCCTCGGCGGCCTTCTGCTCCTCCTCCTGCTCCAGCAGGTGGTGGACCGGCTTGTGGGCGATGCCCTTGTGGCAGTCGATGCAGGTGCCGCCCTCGGCCTGGGCGTTCTCGTGCTGCTTCTTGGCGCGCTGCTTCTGCACGGCCGGATTCATCTGGTCGAAGGCATGGCAATTGCGGCATTCCCGCGAATCCGTGCTCTTCATGGTCTCCCAGACGCGCTTGGCCAACTGGTAGCGCTTGCCGTCGAACTTCTCGGGGGTGTTGACGGTGCCCATCAGCCAGTGGAACACCTCGCCGCTGGCCTGAATCTTGCGGACGAACTTGTGGACCCAGTCCCTGGGCACGTGACAGTCGGAACACGTGGCCCGCACACCGGAACGGTTGGTGTAGTGGACGGTCTTCACATACTCCTGGTAGACGTTATCCTTCATCTCATGGCAATTGATGCAGAAGCCAAGCGTGTTGGTGGCTTCCATCGCCGTGTTGAAGGCGCCCCAGAACATGATGCCGCCGACGAAGATCACCCCGGCGCCGAACAACGACGCGCCCAGGACTTTCATCCGCAGCAGTTTTCCGAGCAAGGATTCAGTAGCCATTGCGCTCCCCAGCGTACCCGAGTTGCCCGCCCTCAAGTGAAACCGATACCATGACGGATCGGAATCCGACTTGACCTTGGACAATGATTGATCGGGACGCGGGGCCGGTTTCCATGGAGGCCTGCGTCCCTGACACTCTTCCGGTCAGGCCCGCGCCTTCCTCCTGTCCGCTTGCGCGGACGCCCTCCGGACGGCATGCGCGGGCTCCGGAATGTGACGGACTGTAATCATCACCGGCGGCAATAGACGTGATCTTGATCAATTTACCTTGGGTTTGCCCGCCTTCATTAACATTAGGTCAGTCTAAAATAAAGACACCCCCGCGCCCCCTCCCCCCTTAACCAAGATCAAGTCGCCGCATTCTTTTTAGAGAGATGATAATGAATGTTCGGGGGCGGCATCATCGAGTGCTCCCGGCGGCGGGAGGAACGATGAATTCCGACACCCTGTGCGCGATGAGGCGAAGCCGGCTGTTTTCGGCGATTCCTGCCGCGGACGTTGCCGTCCTGCTGGAGGGGCACCGCACGCTGACCCTTCCCGACGGCGCCCTGGCATTCGCCGAGGGGACCCCCGCCGACTCCCTGCTCCTCGTCCTGTCGGGCGAAATCCTGATCGACCCCTCCGCCGTATCGCCCCAGCTCCGGCTGTCGGTGGGCGACACCGCCGGCGAGGAGGCGGTGCTGACCGGCACCCCCCATGCCGCGACGGGGCGGGCCGCCGGTCCGGTCACCCTGCTGGCCGTGCCGGCCGGCGTCCTGATGGCCTATCTGGAATCCCATTTCGACGTGGCCATCGCCACGATCTCGGCCATGGCCGGCCACCTGCGCGAGCAGGTCCGCGAGATCACCGAACTTAAGATGCAGTCCACCGCCGAACGCCTGGCCAGCTACCTGCTGGCCCTGGCCGGCGACGCCACCGGCCGCGCCGTGGTGCGGCTGCCCTACGAAAAGCGGCATCTGGCCGATCACCTGGGCATGGATCCGGCGACCCTGTCGCGGGCTTTTGCCAAGCTGCGCGATAAAGGTGTGGTGGCCAGCCGCACCGATAAGGTAGAAATCGCCGATGTGGCGAAGCTGAGGACCTATGGCGACTGCGCTGCGTTCACCGCCTAGCGGATCCATGGAACCGAAGATGTCGGGCGGCCCGGTGTCGTGCCCCTGCCATCCGTCCTGCGAGGGTCCCACCGCCGATTGCGACCGCACGCTGACCACGCCGCAGCGGGTCTTCAAGGGCGTGCGCAGCGCCCAGGAGGTGGTGGCGGCCCTGCCGCTGTTCGACGGCATCCTGCCCGACGTGCTCAACCGCCTGCTGGCCGATTCCGCCACCATCACCCGGCGGCGCAGCACCTTGCTGTTCGGGGCCGGCGACGAGGCCGACTGTTTCTATATCGTGCTCGACGGGGCGGTGAAGCTGTTCGCCCTGGCCCAGGACGGCCGGGAAAGCATCGTCGAGATCTTCGGACCCGGCACCTCGTTCGCCGAAGCCGCCATGTTGTCCACCGGCCGCTTCCCGCTGCACGCCGAGGTGATCGAGGACGCCACCCTGATCCGGGTCGGGCGCCGCGCCTTTCTTTACACCCTTCACTCGGACCACGCCCTGGCCTACCGCATGCTGGCCGCCCTGGTGAAGTGGAACCGCCGCCTGGCGGGCGAGATTTCCGACCTCAAGGAACTGACCCCCTGGCAAAGGGTGGCCGAGTTCCTGCTGGCCCAGACGCCGGCCACCGAGGGTCGGGTCGAGGTGCTGCTGCCCTTCAACAAGGAAGTCCTGGCCAGCCGGGTGGGAATCCGCCGCGAAAGCCTGTCGCGGGTGCTGGGCCGGCTGCGCGTGCTGGGAGTGCATACTTCCGGCAATGCCGTCCAGATAGACGATGTAGACCTGTTGCGCCGCGCCTGCTTCGAAGCCGGCAGCGGCCGCAACTGATATGTACTGAGGCCTGGATCAAGACTTTCCTCGACGGAATTTGACGATAGTCACATCCCGACGGTTCCGGGAAGCCCATTGTGCCCAGACCTTAGTACTTTGGCCGCCGCCCCCGTGGGGCCCCCGGCCACGGTGTTGTTTGACGTTAAGGGAGGGTTGCCGTATGTGGAAGGGTGTTCGGAACGCATTGTTGCTGACGGCGCTGCCGTTCGCGATGAGTGGGGCCGCGATGGCGCAGGAAGCGACCTTGAGCAAGGAAGCCAAGGAAGCCAGCGCCAAGATCTACTTCGAGCGTTGCGCTGGCTGTCACGGCGTGCTGCGCAAGGGCGCGACTGGTAAGAACCTCGAGCCGGCCAACACGGCCAAGCTGGGACAAGCCCGCCTCGAGAAGATTCTGGCCAATGGCACCGACGGTGGCATGGTGAACTTCGATGACATCCTGACCAAGGATGAAATCAAGAACATGGCCACCTACATCCAGATGACCCCCGACGTTCCGCCGGAATGGGGCATCAAGGACATGACTGCTTCGTGGAAGGTCACGGTGAAGCCGGAAGACCGTCCGAAGAAGCAGATGAACAAGATCAATCTGAAGAACGTCTTCTCGGTCACCCTGCGTGACTCGGGTGAAGTCGCCCTGATCGACGGCGATACCAAGAAGATCTGGACCATCATCAAGACCGGCTATGCCGTGCACATCTCGCGCCTGTCCGCTTCGGGCCGCTATGTCTACGTCATCGGCCGCGATGGCAAGCTGGACATGATCGACCTGTGGATGGAGACCCCCGCCGTGGTGGCCACCATCAAGATCGGCATGGATGCCCGCTCGGTCGACACCTCCAAGTTCAAGGGCTTCGAGGACAAGTACGCCGTGGCCGGCTCCTACTGGCCGCCGCAGTACGTGATCATGGACGGCGCCGACCTCAAGCCGCTCAAGATCGTCTCGACCCGCTCCATCACCGTGGACGGCGAGTATCACCCCGAGCCCCGCGTCGCCTCGATCGTCTCCTCGATGATCAAGCCGGAGTGGGTGATCAACCTGAAGGAAACCGGCCTGATCAAGCTGGTGGACTACTCGGACATCAAGAACCTCAAGGAAACCACCATCGAGTCGGCCAAGTTCCTGCACGACGGTGGTTGGGACGCCTCCAAGCGCTACTTCCTGGTCGCCGCCAACGCCTCCAACAAGGTGGCTGTCGTCGATACCAAGGAAGGCAAGCTGGCTGCCCTGGTTGACACCAAGTCCAAGCCCCATCCGGGCCGCGGCGCCAACTTCAACCATCCCAAGTTCGGTCCGGTGTGGGCCACCTCGCACCTCGGTGCGGACGTGATCACCCTGATCGGCACCGATCCGGCCAAGAACAAGGCTAATGCCTGGAAGGTCGTCGCCGAACTGAAGAACCACGGCGCTGGTTCGCTGTTCGTCAAGACCCACCCCAAGTCGAACAATCTGTGGGCTGACGCCCCGCTGATGCCGGAAGCGGCCGCCGCCGAGTCGGTGACCGTGTACGACATCAAGAACCTCGACAAGGGCCCGGAAGTGATCAACATCGCCAAGATGGCTGACCTGCCGGAGACCAAGGCGGTGAAGCGCGCGGTGCACGCCGAGTACAACGAGAAGGGCGATGAAGTGTGGTTCTCGATCTGGGCCGGCAAGACCGACCCGTCGGCCATCGTCATCATCGACGACAAGACCCGTAAGCTGAAGGCCGTGATCAAGGATCCCAAGCTGATCACCCCGACCGGCAAGTTCAACGTGTACAACACGCAGCACGACATCTACTAAGACACCAACTCCACCCTACGCCCCCGGGGATCGCAAGGTCCCCGGGGATTTTTTTGTCCTATGGCCGTCTCGCAGGACGACCATAGGCCTCATTCCCTCGGTATCTGGCGGAAGGGCGCGTCCTTGTGACGCTCTCCCGGAGCCTGCCCCACAGAAAAAAGCCCCCGGTCGCGAGACCGGGGGCTCTTGCCGTCGGGACAGGACGCGAAAGGATCAGCCGGCCTGCTTGGCGGCGGTGCGGCGCGCCGCGTCCATCAGCTGCTTCAGGGTCTGCTGGTCGAGAGCGCTGGAGATGATGCGGTCACCGACGATGAAGGTGGGCGTGCCGCCGATGTCCAGGGACCGGGCCAGATCGAAGTTCTTCTTCAGCTGCTTCTCGAGTTCGGCGCCGCCGATATCCTTCTTCAGCTGCTCGACGTTCATGCCCTGCTCGCCGGCAATCTTGTAGATGACCTTCTCGTCCAGGCGGCCGCGGAACTTCATGAAGGCGCGGTGGATGTCGTCGTACTTGGCCTGGCTCTGGGCCTTGGCCAGCAGGGCGACGCGGGCGGCCAGCACCGAATCCGGGCCGAGAATCGGGTATTCCTTGATCACCACGCGGACCTTGCCGTCGGCCTTGATGGCCTCCCACAGGGGGTCGAAGGCCTGCTTGCAGAAACCGCAATTGTAGTCGCTGAACAGCACGACGGTCAGGTCGCCCTTGAGGTTGCCGCCCTGGGGATCGTCGGCATTCTTGTAGATGTCGTCCTTGCGGGCTTCCAGCATCTTGTGGGCGTCGGCCTCGGCCTGGGCGCGCATCTTCTCGCGCAGCGCCTCCAGGGCCTCGCCCAGGACCTCGGGATGTTCCATCAGGTAGTCGCGCACCACCTTCTTGACCGCCTCGGTCTGCTTGGGGGTCAGCGGGACCTCCTGGGCGGCGGCGGGAAAGGAGGCAAGGGCAAGGCCCGACACCATCAGGGCAGCGGCGAAAGTCTTGGCGATCATAGGCGAGGCACCCTCAGCAGGCGGAATGATGGCGGGCATATTGGCCGAAGCCGCAAGGCGGGGCAAGACCTACCACCACTTGCGGCCCCTCTCCTGCTCGGCCCGGACATGCGAGGCGCGTTCCTTGATGTCCTGGATGCGCAGCCATACCGATCCCTGCTTGCCCAGCAACTGCTCGGCCTTGTTGGCGTGGAACTGCGCCTCGGACAGCTTGCCGGACAGCATGTAGTGCTCGGCCAGGGCATAGGAGGCCATGCCCTCCTTGCCGTTGCGGCCAAAGGCGATGGCCAGTTGCTGCCAGGCGAACCGATCCTCGGGCTCGCGGTTGACGGCGGCGGTGAGGTGGGTCTCGGCCTCGCCCAGCATGGCGGGGTCCTCGGTTTCGATCAGCACCTGCCCCAGGGCGATGCGCAGCAGGGCGCTGTCGGGCAGCAGCTTGACCGCCTTGCGGTAGGGCTCGACGGCCTCGGTGCCGCGGGCGTTCTCGAACAGCATCTGCCCCTTCAGTTCCCAGAAATAGGGATCGTTGGGCCGTTCCTTGATCAGGCCGTCGATCAGCCCCAGCGCCATGGCCACATCCGGCTTGCGATAGGCGGCGACGGCGCGGGCGTAGCGCGCCTCGATGCTGGCATCCGTTTCCTTGTAGCGCTGGAAGGTGCGGATGGGCGGCTCGATGAAGGCGAACAGCTTGGCCTTCATCCGCTTGTGCATCTCCACCCATTCCGGCGGCCAGGGCGTCTTGGAATAGGGCGAATGCTCCACCGCGTTGCGCACGAAGGAGACGCGGTCCCGGGTCAGCGGGTGGGTGCGGACATAGGGGTCCTGACGCGACGAGACCAGGGCTTCCTGGTCGCCGAGGATCTCGAAGAACTCGATCAGCCCCTTGCCCGATTGCCGGGTGTCGTCGAGGAAGCGCATGGCCATCTGGTCGGCCTGGCTCTCCTGGCTGCGCGAAAAGGCCAGCAGGCTGCGCATGGCCAGTTCGTTGCCGCCCAGCATCATGGCCGCCGCCGCGTCGCCGCGCCCCGAGGCGGCGCCGGCCGCCGCCGCCAGCAGGGTGGCGAGAATGGCCTCGGTCGAGGCGCTGGCCATGGCGTCGGTGCTACGGATCAGGTGGCCGCCGGCGATGTGGCCGGTTTCGTGGGCCATCACGCCGATCAACTGGCCGGGATGCTCGGACCGCACCAGCAGGCCGGTGTGGAAGAAGATGTTCTGGCCGCCGGCGACAAAGGCGTTCAGCGTCGAATCGATGATCAGGTTGATGCGCACCGCCGAAGGGTCCAGGCCGGCCGCCTGAAAAATTGGCGTCCCGAAAGTCCGGATGGTATTTTCCACCTCCGCGTCACGGATGAACTGCCGTCTGGGCTGCGATTGGGCCAGGGCGGGCGGCATCGAAGCGACCAACAGGAACGTCACCAGAAGGATAATGCGCGTGAGCAAGGATCTCTCCTCATCGGTCAATTCGTTGCGCGGCCGCAATTCCGCTGTTTGCCTCGCCGCTCTGGCGGCGGTGCTGGCGCTGGCCGCCTGCGGTGATCCGGCGCGGCCCGTCGGCCATGTGGGCCATATCTCCGGCTTCGCCGGCATGGTCGCCGCCGACGAGCCCCGCGCCGCCATGCTGGGCCGCGACGTGCTGTCGGCGGGCGGCACCGCCGCCGACGCCGCCACCGCCATCTACTTCGCCCTGGCGGTCACCTACCCGTCCACCGCCAGCCTGGGGGGCGGCGGAACCTGCATAGTACATGATAGCGGCAAAAAGAAGACGGAAGTCTTGGATTTCCCCGCCATCGCCTCGGCCATGTCCGGGCCGCAGCCCTCGGCGGTGCCGGCCAATCCCCGCGGCTTCTACGCCCTGCACGCCAAGTACGGTCGGCTGCGCTGGGAAAGCCTGCTGGTCGAGCCCGAGCGGCTGGCCCGCAGCGGCGTCACCGTGTCGCGCGCCCTGGCCAACGACCTGTCGCGCGGCCTGCCGGTCATCGGCCGCGACCCGGCGGCGCGCGGCGTGTTCATGCGCCCCGACGGCTCGGTGCTGCGCGAGGGCGACCTGATGCTGCAGCCCCAGCTGGCCGGAGTGATCTCGACGCTGCGCCACCATACCGGCAATTTCTATGTTGGTCCCCAGGCCCGCGAGCTGGTCAAGGCGGTACAGGCGGCGGGCGGCACCCTGTCGCTGGACGACCTGCGCGACATCCGTCCCACCTGGCGCGACGCCATCTCCGTCAAGGTCGACAACGAAACCGCCTGGTTCTCGCCGCCGCCGTCGACGGGCAGCACCATGGCGGCCCAGCTGGTCGCCGCCCTGTGGCCGCGCTGGAGCGGGGCCGACGCCGCCGAGCGTCCCCACCTGCTGGCCGAAACCTCGGCCCGGGCCTTCGGCGAACGGGCCCGCTGGATGCGTCCCACCGGATGGAGCGACGAATCCCCCGATGCCCTGGTGGCCGAGGCGCGCATCGCCGCCATGATGGCCGGCTACGCCGCCGACCGCCACCAGCCGGTGGGCGATGTCGCCGCGCCGCCCACCGACAGCCAATCGGGAACCGGCTTCGTCACCCTCGACATCAACGGCATGGCGGTGGCGTGCAGCGTCACCAGCCACGGCCTGTTCGGCAACGGCCGCATGGCGCCCGGCACCGGCATGATGCTGTCGGGGGTTCCCGGCCTCAACGGGCCGCCGGCCACTGCCGTGATGGTCAGCACCAACACCCACAATGGCGCCGTCCGCTTCATCGGCGCCGCCTCGGGCGGCGGTACCGCCGCCTCGGCCCTGGCCCAGAGCTTCCTGGCCGCCACCAAGGACAACAAGCCGCTGTCCGAGTCCCTGGCCCTGCCGCGGCTGGTCCATGCCGGCAAGCCCGACGCGGTCTTCGCCGAGACCGGCGCCATCACCCTGGACCCGGCCCCGCTGCAGGCCCGCGGCCACCAGGTCAGCGCCACTCCCATGCCCAGCCGGGTGGAGGCCATCTACTGCCCCCAGGGCCCCAAGAACTCGGAAGGCTGCGACATGGCCACCGATCCGCGCGGCTTCGGCCTGGCCACGGTGGCGGGCAAGAAGGAATGAGCGAGGCGAAGAGGCAGACATCATGAGCTTCAAGGCGGCCAGGCGGGGGGCCATCGCCCCCTTCATCGTCATGGACGTGATGCGGGCGGCGGCGGCGCGCGAGGCGGAAGGCGCCGACGTCATCCATCTCGAGGTGGGCCAGCCTTCGGGCCAGGCGCCGGCCAGGGTGCTGGAGGCGGCGTCCCGCGCCGTGCGGGCCGAGCCCCTGGGCTATACCCTGGCGCTGGGCCGCGATTCCTTGCGCGAACGCATCGCCCGGCATTACCGGCAGGCCTACGGCATCGCGGTGGCCCCCGAACGCGTCTGCGTCACCACCGGCTCGTCGGCCGGCTTCCTGCTGGCCTTCCTGGCCGCCTTCGAGCCCGGCGACCGGGTCGCCGTGGCCGCGCCGGGCTATCCCGCCTACCGCAACATCCTGGAAGCCCTGGGGGTGGAATGCGTGCTGGTGCCGGTCGGCCCGGCCAGCCGCTGGCAGATCACCGCCGACATCCTGGCCCGCGTCGAGGGCCGGCTGGACGGCGTGGTGGTGGCCAGCCCGTCGAATCCCACCGGCTCCATGCTGTCGGCCCCCGAAGTGGCGGAACTGGCCGCGTGGTGCGAACTGCACGCCATCCGGCTGATCTCCGACGAGATCTATCATGGCATCACCTACGGCCGCGCCGCCGCTACCGCCGCCGGCATGGCCGCCGCCTCCCATGCGGTGGTGATCAACAGCTTCTCGAAATACTACGCCATGACCGGCTGGCGCCTGGGCTGGATGGTGCTGCCCGATGATCTGGCCCGCTCGGTGGAATGCCTGGCCCAGAACCTCTACATCTCGCCGCCCACCCTGTCCCAGGTGGCGGCCGAGGCGGTGTTCGACTGCATCGACGAGTTGGAGGCCCGGGTCGCCGCCTACCGCGCCAACCGCGACATCCTGCTGGCCGAACTGCCGGGGGCGGGTTTCGACCGGCTGGCACCCTCGGACGGCGCCTTCTACCTCTATGCCGACGTGTCGGAACTGACCGGCGACAGCCCGGAATTCTGCGCCCGCATGCTGGCCGAGACCGGAGTGGCCTGCACGCCCGGCGTCGATTTCGATCCCCTGGAAGGGACACGCACCCTGCGTTTCTCCTACGCCGGTTCGGCCGCCCACATGGTCGAGGCGGCCAGACGGCTCAAGGCGTGGAGAAAATAGACGGCTAGGGCCAATCGACATTCAAGCGGATGGGACGAAAAATGGGCCACAGATGAACACAGATTCCCGCTACGCCGGACACAGATAAGGAATATTCCCAATTCATCTGTGTTTACCTATGTTCATCTGTGGCTGAAATTTCTGTCTGGAAGACGCTCTGGCCTGAAATCAGCCGAATTCCCTGAATGCCGATACAGCCTAGACCAGGTCCCGCACCACCTGGCTCATCTCGTCGGCGGCCTTGAAGACGTTGGCGTTCACCGAATAGGCCTTCTGGGTGACGATCATCTTGGTGAACTGGTCCTCGAGCGCCACGTTGGAGGTCTCGACGGCCATGGCCACGATGCCGGCGCCGCTGCCCTGGTCGGTGATGGCGGCGACGGTGAGTTCGCCCGCCTGCTCGGTGGCGCGGAACAGGGTGCCGGAAATGGGGTCCAGCTGATCGGCCGAAACGAAGGTCGCCACCGGAATCTGGTACAGCGTCTTGGTCTCGCCGTTGTCGTAATGGGCGATCACCTTGCCGTCGGTGGCGATCTCCACCGAATCCATGGTGCCGCTGGCATAGCCGTCCTGGTCGATCACCTTGACGCCGAGGCGGGTGGCGCTGTCGCCGGAGAACTGGGTGAGCTTGCGCAGGTCCAGGGTCACCGTATTGGATCCGGCATCGGCGTCGGCCCAGGTCACCGTGAAGGTGGCGCTGGCCGGCGTCAGGATGTTGCCCGCTCCGTCGAAGGTGATGGGAATGGCTTCGCCATAGGTCGTGCCGTCACCGGTGAGATCGCTGACCGTCCCTTCGGCGGCGACCGGCTGGAAGCGCATGTACCACTGGCCGTTGGCGGTGTGCTCGAAGGTAAGCGTCAGGTTGTGGGCCTCGAACGCCTCATCGTAGATGGTCATCGTCTCGGCGATCTCCTCGAATTCCGGCTTGTCGGAATTGAGGTCGATGCTGGCGGTGCTCTGCAGGGTGGGACCGGCCGACCAGTCGACGATCAGGTCGGCGAAGCCGGTCCCCGACGGCGAGGTGGTCGGCGCGGTGATGTTGCCGTCGGCGTCCACGGTGACGGTCACCGGCGAGCCGGTGATGGTGCCGACGCTGCCGCTGGCCGGGTTGGCCGGCAGCGAGAACGCCACTTCCCAGGTATCGCCGTCGACCCGGTTCCAGGTCATGGTCAGGTCCTGGGCGGTGCCGAAACCGTCGGTGATGCTGGTGGTGTCGGTGAAGGTCTTGGTCGAGCCGGTCATGGCGGCGTTGGACGGCAGATTGGCCACCAGCTGAATCTCGGTGGTGGCGAAGCCGTCGCTGCTCTGGCCGATATTGGCGTAGACCGGGGTCAGCGAACCGGGCATTACGACGCCCAGTTCGTCGGCCTGCCAGCCCATCAGGTAATTGCCGTCGGCGGTGGTGAAGTAATTGTTGCCGTCGACCGCCCGCTGGGTGAAGTTGCCCGCCCGGGTATAGAGGGTGTTGGACGCGTTCCCGCTGCTCGGGGCGCCGGTGGCGTCGGGCTGCGTCACGATGAACAGGCCCCGGCCGTTGATGGCCATGTCGCTCCACACGGTGGTCGGCGTGATGGTGCCGGCCTGGGTGATCAGGTTGCGGTCCACCGGCCGCACGCCGAAGATGTTCTTGTTGCCGGCGGTGGTCACCGGATTGACTTGGGCGGTGTGGGTTTCCGACAGCACCGTCTTGAAAAGGGTTTCCTTTTCCTTGTACCCGTTCGTGTTGACGTTGGCGATGTTCTGCGAGATCGAGCCCATGGCCCAATCCATCGTCTGCATCGCCTGGCTCGAATTGGCAAAAGCACCCCAGAGCATCGTCGCCTCCATGTCACGACGGGCATTGATCCGCCTCCAGCGTTGCAATGCGGATGCCACTTGCAAGACCGTTGCATATCAATGCGTTATCTCATCGGAAGGCGGCAGGACTTGCCGGAAGCGGAGTGCAAAAAAGCCCGCCCGGCAGAACTTGCCGGGCGGGCCTTGCGTTCGCCCCCGATGGGGGAAAGCTAGATAAAATAGGCCTTCAAGGGCTCGAAGCCGTTGAAGTTCACCGCCGAGTAGGAGGTGGTATAGGCGCCGGTGGAGAGAATGCGCACCTTGTCGCCCACCTTGAGGGAGACGGGCATCTCGTAACCGGCCTTCTCGTACAGGATGTCGGCGGAATCGCAGGTGGGGCCGGCCAGCACCACCGGGGCGGTATCGTCGCCGTCGCGGGTGGTGACGATGCGGTACTTGATGGCCTCGTCCATGGTCTCGGCCAAGCCGCCGAACTTGCCCACGTCGAGATAGACCCAGCGCACGTCGTCGTCGTAGCCCTTGCGGCTGATCAGCACCACCTCGGTCTCGAGAATGCCGGCGTCGCCCACCAGGGAGCGGCCGGGCTCGATGATCATGGCGGGGATGTTGTTGCCGAAATGCTTGGTCATGGCGTCCATGACGGCCTCGGCGTAACGCTCGATGCCGTCCACTTCCTTGCGGTAGCGGGCCGGGAAGCCGCCGCCCAGGTTGACCATGCGCAGGTCGATGCCGGCGGCGTCGAGCGCCGAGAACAGCATGGCGGCCTTGCCCACCGCGATGTCCCACTGCTTCAGGTCGGTCTGCTGGCTGCCCACGTGGAAGGACACGCCGTAGGGGTCGAGGCCCAGGTCGCGGGCCTTGACCAGCAGATCCTTGGCCATGTCGATCTCGCAGCCGAACTTGCGCGACAGCGGCCATTCGGCGCCGTCGCAGGTCATCAGGATGCGGCAGAACACGCGCGAGCCGGGCGCCGCCTCGGCCAGCTTCTCCAGCTCGGCCTCGGAATCGAAGGCGTACAGGCGGACGCCCTTGGCGTAGGCGTAGGCGATATCCGACTGCTTCTTGATGGTGTTGCCGAACGAGATGCGCTCGGCCGGGGCGCCGTTGGACAGGCACAGGTCGATCTCGCCGCGCGACGCCACGTCGAAGCGCGAGCCCTCGCCCACCAGCATGCGCACGATCTCGGGGGCCGGATTGGCCTTGACCGCGTAATAGACCTCGGCCAGCGGCAACCAGCGTCGCAGGCCCTGATAATTGTCGCGCACCACGTCGAGATCGACGACCACGCACGGGGTGACGGGACGAACTTCCTCAAGGAAACGGGCAATCTTCGCGGTCATCGCGAAATTCCTCTTCGAACAGGCCGGGGGCCGACGGCACCCGAAAACTCTCTCTGTTCGGCCCACGGCACTCAAACCGCGAGACGACGCTTAGGTGACGGCAATTCGGGAAGCCGTCAAATCCGCCGGGAGGTACTTCGCACATCGACCCACAGCAAGGCCCAGGCCTGCCGCGGGGGGAATCCGTTCGCGAAGAGAGGATTGGAGTTCATCGACAGCGACTGCCGAGCCACCACGTTCATAGCTACTTCCTCCAAGCACCGGGGGCTTTACACCCCGCTTGCACCCAGAAGACGCCTTGGACGTCGTTACTTAAACCCCCTCGGGGGCCAGAGGCACGTGCGCTGTACGTCTCACCTGAAGCCGCTATATACGCCGTTTTCGGACGATGAAAAGGGAAAAATGTCCCCTGGAAAAAAAAATCATGGCGGCCAGGGGCTTAGCCTATACTTTTCAAATGGTTATCATGGGAACGGGAATCCGTTTCCCATCCCGTACCCCCCCAGGGATAGCGCCGGCCGGCCGGGGCGGCGCACCATCATTTGATCAGGGCGGAGAGTTCCTTGAATTCCGGGGTGCTGGCCCGGTGCAGCCACTCGAAGATCACCATCTCGACGGTGACGATCCCGATTCCGCAGGCGGCCATGCGCGCCATGGCCGCCTGATAGTTGGCGGGATCGCGCGACGCGCAGGCGTCGGCCACCACCACCGGCTTGAACCCCGCCGCCAGGAAGCCGAGAGCGCTTTGCAGCACGCAGACATGGGATTCGATGCCGGCGATGACGATCTGGTCGCGGCCCGTGCCGCCGATGCGGGCGCGGATGCCCTCGTCGGCGGCGCAGGAGAAATGGATCTTCTCCATGACGGCGCCTTCCGGGGCGTATTCCAGCAACTCGCCCGAGGTGGTGCCCAGACCCTTGGGGTACTGCTCGCTGATCACCACGGGCAGGGCCAGCCGGGCGGCGGCGCGCAGCAGCAGGGAACAGCCGCGATAGACCCGGCGGGGGTCGCTCATCACCGGCGCCAGGCCTTGCTGCACGTCGACGATCAGCAGGCTGGAACGGGGGGCTTCGATCAGCATGGCGGGGGGTCTCCATCAGGTCCGGAACCAGCCTAATCCCGCCCCTGTGGACGGTACAATGGGGAAACCGTGTTCTGTCATTGACTTAAGGCGGGGAAACCATAATTATCCGCCCCCACATGACGACCCATCAAGACATCGGCCGCGAAGACGGCCCGGAAACCGCCACGACCACCTTCGAAGACCTCGGCCTCGGGCCGGAGATTCTGAAGGCGCTCGCTGAATCGGGGTATACGCACCCCACCCCCATCCAGGCCCAGGCGATCCCTGTGGTGCTCATGGGCCGCGACGTGCTGGGCTGCGCCCAGACCGGAACCGGCAAGACGGCGTCCTTCACGCTGCCCATGATCGAGATCCTGGCAGCCGGCCGCGCCAAGGCGCGCATGCCGCGCTCGCTGATCCTGGCACCCACCCGGGAACTGGCCGCCCAGGTGGCGGAGAACTTCGACAAGTACGGCAAGTACCATCCGCTCAAGAAGGCGCTGATCATCGGCGGCGAATCCATGAGCGACCAGGTGGCCCTGCTGGACCGCGGCGTCGACGTTCTGATCGCCACGCCGGGGCGCCTGCTCGACATGTTCGAGCGCGGCCGCATCCTGCTCAACGACGTCAAGGTGCTGGTCATCGACGAAGCCGACCGCATGCTGGACATGGGCTTCATCCCCGATGTCGAGAAGATCGTCGGCCTGCTGCCCAAGATTCGCCAGACCCTGTTCTTCTCGGCCACCATGGGCCCGGAAATCCGTCGCCTGGCCGACGCCTTCCTGATGAACCCCAAGGAAGTGAAGGTCTCCACCGGCGCATCGGCCGCCACCACCGTGGTCCAGGCCATGGCCGTGGTCGAGGAGATCGACAAGCGCGAGACGCTGCGCCACCTGATCCGCATCGAGGAAGTGAAGAACGCCTTCATCTTCTGCAATCGCAAGCGCGACGTGGACGTGCTGTTCCGCTCCCTGAAGAAGCATGGCTTCGACGTGGTGCAGCTGCACGGCGACATGGCCCAGAGCGCGCGGGGCGAGACGCTGGAGAAGTTCAAGAAGGGCGAAGCCCGCCTGATGGTCTGCTCCGACGTCGCCGCGCGCGGCATCGACATCTCGGCGGTCAGCCATGTCTTCAATTTCGACGTGCCGATCCACGCCGAGGACTACGTCCACCGCATCGGCCGCACCGGCCGCGCCGGCATGGAAGGCCACGCCTTCACCATCGCCAGCCCCGACGACGGCCGCTTCGTCGGCGCCATCGAATCGCTGATCGGCACCACCATTCCCCGCATCGAGGTCGAGGGCGTCCCCGCCCTGGACCTGGACATGACCGCCCGCAAGGGCCGGGGCGGCCGCACCGGCGGTTCCAAGGATTCCAAGCGCCCCGCCCGGAGCAAGGACGAGGGCCGCAAGGACGAGGGCGCCAAGCCCCGGCGCGAGCGCAAGCCCCGGCGTGAGGAGACTCCCGCCGCCGAGATCGAGGCCGAGGCCGAGGTCGCTCCCGCCGAATCCATCGAGTCGCCGCGCGAGGAACGTGCCGAGCGGCCCGAACGCGTCGAGCGCTCCCGCGGGCGCGGGCGTGATCGTGACGAGCCCCGCCGCGACGAGCCCCGCCGTGGCGGACGCAATCGCGACGAAGGCCGCCGTGACGAGCGCGGCGGACGCCGCCGTGGCCGCATCGACGAACTGGGTATCGGCGAGATGCTGCATCCCGACGGCGTCATCGGCTTCGGCGACCACATGCCCGATTTCATCGCCGCCGCGGTGCCGCTGCCGGTCAAGTCGGCCAAATCCGCCGGCGACAGCGATGCGGATATGGATGCGGATGCGGATATGGATTCCGAATCCGAGGATTGACAGGCAACGGGGCGGGCCATCTCGGTGGCTCGCCGGCACGACGGAAGGCGTCCCCCATGCAGACCATCTTCGTCCAGGTGAAATGCGAACTGGGGCTGGCCTATCAGGTCGCCGACGAGGCTGTCGATATCGAGCAGGTCTCGGAGGTCCACTCCATCTCCGGCCAGTACGACCTGATGGTGAAGTGCTACCTGGACGATTCGGCCGATATCGGCCAGTTCGTGGTGGATACCATCCAGCGCCTGCCGGGCGTCAAGGATACCTTCACCCTGATCGCCTTCAAGGCGTTCTCCTGAAGTCTTGTTGGGCCGGACTGCCGCCGGGGCGGTGAAATCCACCCACCTCACACTTTAGAATTATTTTAAAGCCGTGACATCCTCCCCACCTTCCTGACAGGGCCTCTCCGTTCCGGGCCTTTGGCCTCGGACGGCGGCGCCTTCCCCGACGCGCCCCATGACGGTCGCGAGGACCAGCAGGAGGAACCCCATGGCATCCCTGAACGGCTCCAAGACTATGGACAACCTGAAGGCGGCCTTTGCCGGCGAGAGCCAGGCCAACCGCCGCTACCTCTATTTCGCCCAGAAGGCGGACGTGGAGGGACACAACGACGTCTCCGCCCTGTTCCGCTCGACGGCGGAGGGCGAGACCGGCCACGCCTTCGGCCACCTGGAATTCCTGGAGGCGGTGGGCGACCCGGCCACCGGCCAGCCCATCGGCCCCACCGATTCCAACCTCAAGGCGGCGGTTGCCGGCGAGACCCACGAATACACCGACATGTATCCCGGCATGGCCCGTACCGCCCGCGACGAGGGTTTCGACGAGATCGCCGACTGGTTCGAGACCCTGGCCAAGGCGGAGAAATCCCATGCCGGCCGTTTCCAGAAGGCCCTGGACGGAATGGGAAGCTGACGCTTCTGTCCGCGCCCTGTGCGGGCAGGATGCCTGCGCTCCAAGGAGGACGGCTTTCCTTGGGGCGCGGCCGTCCCGGCCGCATCGCCTTGAAGGAGGACATCATGCGCGAAGGCAGCCTGGAAGCCCCCACCCGCCATGCCCATGACTGGCGGAGTCCCGATTACCTGGACCCGACCAGGGTGGACGCGGAGCTGCGCCGCCAGTTCGAGATCTGCCACGGCTGCCGCCGCTGCTTCAACCTGTGCGATTCCTTCCCCCGCCTGTTCGACCTGATCGACGCGGCGGGCGATGCCGAGCTGGCGGGTGTTTCCACCCCGGCGCTGAAGCCGGTGGTCGACGCCTGCACGCTCTGCGACATGTGCTTCATGACCAAGTGTCCCTACGTGCCGCCCCACGCGTTCGACCTGGACATCCCCCACCTGATGGTGCGCTACCGCGCCATGGAGACGGCCCGGGGAAACACGCCCTTCGTCGCCCGCCAGCTGACCCGGACCGACCGTAACGGAAGGCTGGCCGGGCTGGCCCCCGCCCTGGCCAACTGGGCGACACGGCGCGGCAACCGCCTGACCCGGCCGCTGCTCAAGCTGGCCGCCGGCATCCATCCCGATGCCGACCTGCCCCGCTATCACGCCGACACCCTGGAAAAACGCGCCAGGGCCGGGGCGCCGCCCATCAACCAATCCGCCCCCGCTTTGGGGCGCAAGGCGGTGCTGTTCGCCACCTGCTTCGGCAATTACAACAATCCCGACATCGGTTCCGCCGCCCGCGCCGTGCTGGCCCATAACGGCGTGGTCACCGAGCTGGTCTATCCCGAATGCTGCGGCATGCCGCAACTGGAGCACGGCGAGATGGAGGAGGTGGCGCGCAAGGCCCGCTCCGTCGCCCGATCCCTGGGCGAATGGATCGACAAGGGCTGGGACATCGTCGCCCTGGTGCCGTCCTGCGCCCTGATGCTGAAATTCGAGTGGCCGCTGATCGAGCCCGGCGACGAGGCGGTCCGGCAACTGGCTGCCGCCACCTGGGACATCACCGAATACATCGTCGACATCGCCCGCAAGGAGGGCCTCGCCCCCGGCTTGAAGCCGGTGCCGGACGGCGTGGTGCTGCACCTGTCCTGCCACGCCCGCGCCCAGAACATGGGGGCCAAGGGCGCCGACCTGCTGCGCCTGATCCCCGACACCCCGGTCAAGGTGGTGGAACGCTGCTCGGGCCACGGCGGATCGTGGGGGATCAAGACCGGGTTCTTCCCGGTGGCGCTGAAGGTGGGCAAGCCCGCCGCCCGCCAGGCCGCCGACAGCGGCTGCGGCCACTTGGCCGCCGAATGCCCCCTGGCCGGGGCGCATGTGGCCCAGGGGATCGAGGGCATCGACCCCGCCTCACGGCTCAAATCCTCGCGCCATCCCGTCGAGATTTTCGCCGCCGCCTACGGCTTGAGCGGAGGGAACCGGTGAACCGGGCCCCGACTAGGCCCAAGGGGTCGCGCTGCTTATGCCGCGAAAGCCAAGCGGAATTTATCGAGGCGTCGCTATGAAAGGGAACGGAAAATGACCGTCATCACTCCCGCCGACATCCTGCCGCTCGACGCCTATGAGAGGGTGCGGCCCCAGACCCGCGCCGCCATCATCGCCCTGAAGCGCAACCGCCGGCTGGCGGTGGGGCCGCATGTCACGGTGTTCTTCGAATGCCGCGACACCATGCTCTACCAGATTCACGAGATGCTGCGCGCCGAGAAGGGCGGCGCGGCCCAGTTGGAAGGCGAGTTGGAGGCCTACAATTCCCTGATCCCCAACGGCGGCGAGCTGATCGCCACCCTGATGATCGAGATCGACGACGAAGGCCTGCGCCACCGGGTGCTGTCGGGGCTGGGCGGCATCGAGGAGAGCATCGCGCTCGAGGTGGACGGCGAAGCCGTCGCCGCCCGCCCCGAGACCGACGTGGAACGCACCACCGCCGACGGCAAGACCTCGTCGGTGCATTTCCTCCACTTCCCCTTCACCCCCGCCCAGATCGAGCGCTTCCGCCGCCCCGGCGCCCGGGTGGTGTTCACCGTTTCCCATCCCGGCTACGGCCACATGGCGGTGCTGCCGCCGGCCACCATGGCCGCGTTGGCGGGCGACTTTTCCTAACTCCCCATCCGGGTGGCACGGGGCCTATCCACAAGAATCTTGCGGATAGGTCCGAACGGGTGTTCCTACGCTTGACCCGGCCCCCCACTATCGGCCAAAACACCTCACCGGAAATTGGATGTTGGCCGATGACCGAACAGTGCAAGCCTGGGACCGGCAGCGGGACCATCGGAGCCTATGAACTGCGCCGCGCCACCGAGGCGGCGGCGCGGGCCGCCTATGCCTGGATCGGGCGCGGCGACAAGGCCCTGGCCGACGATGCCGCCGTCTCCGCCATGCAGGCCGGGCTGGACAGCCTGAACCTGGACGGGCGGATGCTGGTGGGCGAAGGCCCCGCCGACGAGATCGGCATGCTCTATCACGGCCAGCGCTTCGGCTCCGGCACGGCCGAGCCCGCCTGGGACCTGGTGGTCGATCCGCTGGAGGGCACCTCGTTCCTGGCCAAGGGGATGACCAACGCCATGGCGGTGGTAGCCATGGCGCCCCACGGCAGCCTGTTCGACCCGGCTCCGGCCCGCTATATGGAAAAGCTGGCCGCTCCGCCCGCCGCCAAGGGAAAAATCGATCCCCAGGCCCCGGTGGCCGAGCGGTTGCGGCAATTATCCGGGGCGCTGAACAAGCCGGTCGAGGACATCACCGTCTACGTGATCGAGAAACCGCGCCACAAGGCGCTGGTCCAGGCCATCCACGCCGCCGGGGCCCGCGTCGCCCTCTATCCGGCCGGCGACGTGGCCGGCGCCCTGATGGCGGCCATTCCCGGTTCCGGCATCGACGCCCTGATGGGCACCGGCGGCACGCCCGAAGGCCTGCTGTCGGCCATGGCCATCCGCGCCATGGGCGGCGAGTTCCTCGGCCGCATCGACCCGCAGCTGGCCACCGAGGCCGCCGCCGTCCAGGCCGCCGGCATGGACCTTGGCCGCTGGTACCTGTTATCCGAGATGGTCCGCACCGACGACGTGGTGTTCTGCGCCACCGGGATCACCACCGGCCTGCTGCTCGACGGCGTCGAGCGCACCCGCGAATCGGAAAAGACCCAGACCCTGATGATCGGCGGGGCCGCCGGGCCGCGCCAGATGCTGACCTCGTGGCACCACCGCGCCTGACTTGACCCTTCACTTTAGTTAAGGACTCCTCGATGACCACCCACGCCGCAATGGCCAATGCCATCCGCTTCCTGACCATGGACGCCATCGAGAAGTCCAAATCGGGGCATCCCGGCATGCCCATGGGCATGGCCGACGTGGCCACCGTGCTGTTCTCGCGCTTCCTCAAGTTCGATGCCAAGGCCCCCAAATGGGCTGACCGCGACCGCTTTGTGCTGTCGGCCGGTCATGGCTCCATGCTGCTCTACGCCCTGGGCTACCTGACCGGCTTCGACGACCTTTCCGATATCGAGCAGATCAGAAATTTCCGCCAGTTGGGCTACCGCACCGCCGGCCACCCGGAATTCGGCCACGTCGCCATCGCCGAGACCACCACCGGCCCGCTGGGCCAGGGCATCGCCAACGCCGTGGGCTTCGCCCTGGCCGAGAAGATGGCCGCCGCCCGCCATGGCGCCGACATCGTCGACCACTACACCTACGTCATGGCCGGCGACGGCTGCCTGATGGAGGGCCTCAGCCAGGAGGCCATTTCCCTGGCCGGCGTGTGGAACCTGTCCAAGCTGATCGTACTGTGGGACGACAACCACATCTGCATCGACGGCGACACCGCGGTGTCCACCTCGGACGACCAACTGGCCCGCTTCGCCGCCTCCAACTGGGACGTGTGCCGCGTCGATGGCCATGACCCCGAGGCCATCGCCACCGCCATCGAAGCCGCCCGGCAAACCGGCCAGCCCAGCCTGATCGCCTGCCGCACCACTATCGGCAAGGGCGCCCCCACCAAGGCGGGCAGCGAGAAGGTTCACGGCGCGCCGCTGGGCGGTGACGAGATCGCCGCCGCGCGGACCGCCGCCGACTGGCCGCACGCTCCCTTCGAGATTCCCGCCGACGTGCTGTCCGCCTGGCGCGCCGCCGGGAGCAAAGGCGCGGCGGCCCGCGCCCAGTGGGAGAAGCGCCTGGGCGCCTATGGGGCCAAGGCCGAGTTCGAGCGCACCAATACCGGCCAGTTGCCCGAAGCCTGGAAGCAGGCGGTGTCGGCCTTCAAGCAGAAGGTCTCCGCCGAACAGCCCAAATGGGCCACCCGCAAGGCCAGCCAGGAAGTGCTGGAAGCGCTGACCCCCGCCATCCCCGAGATGATCGGCGGCTCGGCCGACCTCACCCACTCGAATCTCACCATCACCAAGGCCACCAAGCCGGTGTCGGCCAGGGACTTCTCGGGCCGCTACATCCATTACGGCGTGCGCGAACACGGCATGGCCGCCATCATGAACGGCCTGTCGCTCCACGGCGGTTTCATCCCCTATGGCGGCACCTTCCTGATCTTCGCCAACTACCTGTGGCCGGCGCTGCGCATGAGCGCCATGATGGACCAGCGGGTGCTCTACGTGCTGACCCACGATTCCATCGGCCTGGGCGAGGACGGCCCCACCCACCAGCCCATCGAGACCCTGGCGGCGCTGCGCGCCACCCCCAACGTGCTGGTGTTCCGCCCCGCCGATCCGGTGGAGACCATGGAGGCCTACGAGGCCGCCCTGGAAAACACCACCGGCCCCAGCGTCTTCGCCCTGTCGCGCCAGAACCTGCCGACGCTGCGCACCACCCACACCGACGAGAACCTCACCGCCAAGGGCGCCTATGTGCTGGCCGAGGCGGAGGGAAGCAAGCGCCAGGTCACCCTGATCGCCACCGGCTCGGAAGTCAGCCTGGCCATGGAGGCCCGCAAGCTGCTGGCCGGCAAGGGCATCGCGGCCGCCGTGGTCTCCATGCCCTGCTGGGAACTGTTCGAACGCCAGCCGAAGGAGTATCGTTCGGCTGTGCTGGGTGAAGGCACCGTGCGGGTCGCCGTCGAGGCGCTGGGCACCTTCGGGTGGGAGCGCTGGACCGGTGAAAACGGCGCCGTCATCGGCATGAACGGCTTCGGAGCCTCGGCCCCCGCCGAGAAACTCTACGAGCATTTCGGCATTACCGCCCAAGCGGTGGCCGACGCCGCCCAGGCCCGCCTCTAAGACGGGCCGGACCGGAAAACGCCAGGAAGGAGATGAAGTAAGATGTCCCTTGTTTCCATGCGCCAGCTCCTCGACCACGCCGCGGAGAACGGCTACGGCATTCCCGCCTTCAACGTGAACAACATGGAGCAGGTCAAGGCGATCATGGAGGCCGCCTCGGCCACCGATTCGCCCGTCATCCTCCAGGCCTCGGCCGGCGCCCGCAAGTATGCCGGCGAGCCCTTCCTCCGCCACCTGATCCTCGCCGCCATCGAGGCGTTCCCCCAGGTTCCGGTCTGCATGCACCAGGACCACGGCACCAGCCCGGCCATCAACGTGCGGGCCATCCAGTCCGGCTTCTCGTCGGTGATGATGGACGGCTCGCTCAAGGAAGACGGCAAGACTCCCGCCAGCTGGGACTACAACGTCGACGTCACCCGGCGGGTGGTCGATATCGCCCATGCCTGCGGCGTCTCGGTCGAGGGTGAGCTGGGCTGCCTGGGCTCGCTGGAAAGCGGCATGGCGGGCGAGGAGGACGGCGTCGGCGCCGAGGGCAAGCTGGACCATTCCCAGCTGCTGACCGACCCGAACGAGGCCGCCGAATTCGTCAAGCTGACCCAGGTGGACGCCCTGGCCATCGCCATCGGCACCAGCCACGGCGCCTATAAGTTCACCCGTCCGCCGACCGGCGAAGTGCTGGCCATCAAGCGCATCAAGGAAATCCACGCCCGCATCCCCAACACCCATCTGGTGATGCACGGCTCCTCCTCGGTGCCCCAGGACCTGCTGAAGATCGTCAACGATTTCGGCGGCGATCTGGGCCAGACCTACGGCGTGCCGGTCGAGGAAATCGTCGAGGGCATCAAGCACGGCGTGCGCAAGATCAACATCGACACCGATCTGCGTCTGGCCGTCACCGGCACCATCCGCAAGTACTTCCACGACAACCCCAAGAAGTTCGACCCCCGCGACTACCTGAAGCCCTCCATCGCCGCCATGGTCAAGGTCTGCACGTCGCGCTACGAAGCCTTCGGCACCGCCGGCCAGGCCTCGAAGATCAAGGTGATCGGGCTGGAGGACATGAGCAGCCGCTACGCCAAGGGCGAGCTGGCTCCCAAGGTGAACTGAGAAACCTCAACATGTCGTCACCCCCGGGCTCGTCCCGGGGGGGCCATGGATGGCCGGGTCAAGCCCGGCCATGACGATTTCTAAGACAGGACCACCCCCATGACCGTCAAGATCGCGCCTTCCATCCTGTCCGCCGACTTCGCCCGCCTGGGCGATGAGGTCAGGGCCATCGACGAGGCCGGCTGCGACTGGGTGCATATCGACGTCATGGACGGCCACTTCGTGCCGAATCTCACCTTCGGCCCGGCCATCATCAAGGCCATCCGGCCCTATACCACCAAGGTCTTCGACGTCCACCTGATGATCGACCCGGCCCAGCCCTATATCGAGGACTACGCCAAGGCCGGGGCCGACATCATCGTGGTGCACGCCGAGGCCGACAAGCACCTGGACCGCTCGCTGCAGCTGATCCGCTCGCTGGGCAAGAAGGCCGGCGTGTCGCTCAACCCCTCGACCCCCGAGACCGTCCTGGAATACGTCATGGACAAGCTCGACCTGGTGCTGGTGATGAGCGTCAATCCCGGCTTCGGCGGCCAGAGCTTCATCGAGGCCCAACTGGAAAAGATCGCCCGCATCAAAAGGATGATCGGCCACCGCATGATCGACCTGGAAGTGGACGGCGGCGTCACCGCCGACAACGCCCACCGCGTGGTCGCCGCCGGCGCCAACGTCCTGGTGGCCGGCTCGGCGGTGTTCAAGACCAAGGATTATGCTGCTAATATTGCGGCGTTGCGGCGCTAATCCGGCAGCGTCAGCCTCCCGTCCTCGCCCAGATTGAAGCCGGGATTCCACGCCACCTCCCAGGCGAAGCCGTCGGGATCGGCGAAATAGCCGCTGTAGCCGCCCCAGAACGCCTCCTCGGCCGGTTTGAGCAGGCGGGCTCCGGCCGCCACCGCTTCGGCCAGCACCCTATCCACCTCGTCGCGGCTGCGGGTGTTGTAGGCCAGGGCGAAACCGGGAAAGCCGCTGCCCTCGGCCGACAGGCGGGCATCGGCGGCAAGGTCGCTCCGGGGATAGAGCGACAGGGCCAGGCCGCCCATCTGATAGAAGGCGACGCCTTCGGCCGCCGCCACCTTGCGCCGCCAGCCCAGCCCTTCATAGAAGGCCCGCGCCCGGTCAAGGTCGGCGACGCCCAGGGTGATCAGACTGATGCGTGGTTCCATGGCGTCTCTCCTCGAGACGAGGATGCCCCCTCGCCGCCGCCATCGGCAACAGGTTCCCCCCGCGCCTGCATCACCGGCACCACACCTGCCCACACCGGCCAGGATATGTCCGCCTCGTCGTCCACCGGCGGGCCGGAGCGGGTCTTGGCCGATCCCTCGGTGATGGCCAGCGCCAGCAGCCTTGTGGCCGCCAGTTCCTTGGCGGTGACCGGCCGCACGGCGGCGCTGCGCCCCGGCGCCAGCTTGTCGATCAGGGCGGCGAAGGCGGCTTCCTTCTCCGCCGGATCGGTGACCTCCACCGCCCGGCCGAACAGCACGACCGACCGGTAGTTCATGGAATGGTGAAAGGCCGAGCGGGCCAGCACCATTCCGTCCACCAGGGTCGCGGTAATGCACAGCTCGGCCCCCGCCGCCATGGCCTTGGCGAGGCGCGAGCCCTGGCCTCCGTGGAACAGCACGCGGTCGCCCATGCGCCAGTGGGTGGTTGGTATACCGACCGGTCGCCCATCCTCGACGAAGGCCACGGTGCAGACCAGCGCCTCGTCGAGGATGGCGGCGATGACCGCGGGGTCGAAGCTGCCCCGCTGGGGCCGCTGGCGGAACGTGGTACGGTCGGTTCTGGCAAGCATGCTGGTCTCTCCTTTCCCATCTATACTGCCCAACGGGTGGTTCCCTGTGAAGGTCCAGTTCTTCTATGATGATAGAACCACTTCGCAAGGCCCGCCATGTCCCTGCCCCTCGTCCTGCCCGCCGATGACACCGGTCTGCCGCTGCACCGCCGGCTCTATCTCGGCCTGCGCGAAGCCATCCTGGACGGGCGGCTGGCGGAGGGTGCCGCCCTGCCCTCGTCGCGTACCCTGGCAGCGCAATTGGGCGTGGCCCGCAACACCGTGCTGGCCGCCTACGACCAGTTGGCGGCCGAGGGCTTCACCGAGGGTTTCCAGGGCTCGGCCACCAGGGTGGCGACCCGCCAGCGCCCGGTGGGGACGCCGCCATCCGCCCGCCCCGCTCCGCCCCCCGCCCTGGGCAGGCGCGCCCAGGCCTGGAACGCCGCCCCGCCCATGCTGATGGCGCGCGACCCGTCGCGCCCCCTCGCCCCCGGCGTGCCCGATCTGGCCGCCTTTCCCCATGCCGAGTGGCGCCGCGTACTGGGGCGGCTGTGGCGGCGCCCGCCGGTGGACCTGATGTGCGGCGTCGATCCCCTGGGCCATCCGCCGCTGCGCCGGGCCATCGCCGAGCATGTGGGACGGACGCGGGCGGTGCGCTGTGTTGCCGATCAGATCATGGTGGTGGGCGGCTCGCAGCAGGCCCTCGACCTGGTAGCCCGCGTGCTGCTGGAACCCGGCGAGACGGTGCTGGTGGAAGACCCCGGCTATGGCGGGGTGGCAGGCGTGCTGCGCGCCGCCGGCGCCCTGGCCGAGGCGGTGCCGGTGGACGCAGACGGCTTCGACCCCGTCTTGGCCGAGGCGCTGTGCCCCGAAGCCCGGCTGGCCTTCGTCACCCCGTCGCATCAGTTTCCCAGCGGGGCCACCATGCCGCTGTCCCGCCGCCTGGCCCTGGTCGGGTGGGCGGCGCGGCGGGACGGCTGGATCGTCGAGGACGATTACGACAGCGATTTCCGCCACTCGGGATCACCCACCGCCTCGCTGCAGGGTCTGGACCGCCATGGCCGGACGCTGTATCTCGGCACCTTCTCCAAGAGCATGTTCCCCGGCCTGCGCCTGGGCTGGCTGGTGGTGCCGCCGCCCCTGCTGCCGGCCTTCGTGGCGGCGCGGCGCACCGCCGACATGGCCCCGGCCGGACTGACCCAGGCGGCCATGGCCGCCTTCATGGAGGAAGGCCATTTCGGCGCCCACCTGCGGCGCATGCGCGCCCTGTACGGCAGGCGGCGGCGGGAACTGCTGGCGGCGGCGGAGCGCATCCTGGGGCCGGGCCTGCCGGTCACCGCCGGCGAGGCCGGCCTGCACGCCATCCTCTGGCTGCCGGAGGGCAGCGACGAGCAAGGGGCGGCGGAGGCGGCTCGTGCCCAGGGGCTGGCCCCGGCGCCGCTCGGTTTCCACCGTGTCACAAAAGGCCCGCCGGGACTGATCCTGGGCTATGGCAATCTGGCCGGATGGAGCCTGGATGAGGCGCTGAAACGGCTGAAAACCACCATCAGCCCCTTGATATAACCGGATTAATCTTTCCGTCACAAAAGCTTCACGCTTCCGTCGCCGGGCTGTAACACAGCACCGGTATAGTGTCGGCCGTGGGAGCTTAGCCTCCCCATCCCGTTGCCTGCCCTTCGGAGGTTCCATGTCCACCAAGACCCTGGCCGTCGCCGCAATCGCCCTGGCCGCCATCGCCACCGCCGGCGCGGCGCAAGCCCGCGATCAGATCCGCATCGTCGGCTCGTCCACCGTCTACCCGTTTTCGACCGCCGTGGCCGAGGCCTTCGGCAAGGCCGGCAAGTTCAAGACCCCGGTGGTGGAAAGCACCGGCTCGGGCGGCGGTCTCAGGCTGTTCTGCTCGGGCGTCGGCCCGGACTTTCCCGACGTGGCCAATTCGTCGCGCCGCATCAAGGCGTCCGAGGTCGAGTTCTGCGGCAAGAACGGCGTGACCGCCATCACCGAGATGAAGATCGGCTATGACGGCATCGTGCTGGCCTCGTCCAAGAAGGCCAAGCCCATCAACCTGACCCGCCAGCAGCTGTTCATGGCCCTGGCCAAGGACGTGCCCCAGGGCGGCAAGCTGGTGCCCAACCCCTATCAGAAGTGGAACCAGATCGATCCGTCGCTGCCCGATGCCAAGATCGTCGTGCTCGGCCCGCCGCCCACCTCGGGCACCCGCGACGCCTTCGTCGAGCTGGTCATGGAGACCGGCGCCGAGAAGTTCCCCGAGCTGGTCGAGCTGAAGAAGGCCGACGCCAAGGCCTTCCAGAAGGCCTACAGCGCCATCCGCGAGGACGGCGGCTACATCGAGGCCGGCGAGAACGACAACCTGATCGTCCAGAAGCTGGAAGCCAACACCGCCATCTTCGGCATCTTCGGCTATTCCTTCCTCGACCAGAACGGCGATAAGGTCCAGGGCGCCACCATCGAGGGCAACCAGCCGACCTTCGACAACATCGCGGCGGGCAAGTACACCGTGTCGCGCCCGCTGTTCTTCTATGTCAAGAAGGCCCATGTGGGGCAGATCGCCGGCATCAAGGAATTCGTCGGCGAATTCGCCTCGGAGAAGGCCTGGGGCAAGTCCGGCTATCTGGCCGACAAGGGCCTGATCCCCATGCCCGACGCCGAGCGTAAGGAATGGGCGGCCAAGGCCGCCGGCCTCGCCGACCTGAAGATGTGATCAAGCGGGGGGAACCGGAACGGTTCCCCCCTTCCTTTCGGTTTTCCCGGTCCGGTCATCGCCATGCCCACCATCCTCCTTACCCTGGTCCTGCTGGGCCTTGCCTCCGCCGCCTATCATCTGGGACGGGGCAAGGCCTTGTCGGTTTCGGCCGACGGCGCGCCGCTGCATTCGCTGCCCCGCTACCACGGCTATTACGTGGCCCTGTGGTGCGGCCTGCCCGCCCTGGCCCTGCTGGTCGCCTGGACCGTGCTGGAGCCCCAGGCGCTCCGCGCCCTGATGATCGCCGCCCTGCCGCCCGAGCTGCGCGGGCTGTCGTCCCAGCATCTGTCCCTGGTGGTCAACGAAGTGCGCAACGTCGCCCTGCACGGCGCCCAGCCCAGTTCGGCGGCGGTGGCCGAGGCGGCGCGGCATTACACCGCCCTGTCCGCCACCGGAAGCTGGCTGCTGACGGCGCTGTGCGCCGCCCTGGCCGTGGCCGGGCTGTCCTGGGGCCGTTCGCGCATCCACGCCGACGCCCGCATGCGCAACGCGGTGGAGCGGGTGGTGGGCGTCGCCCTGGTGGCTTGCTCGACGGTGGCCATCCTCACCACCATCGGCATCGTGCTGTCGCTGATCTTCGAATCCCTGCTGTTCTTCGAGCATGTTCCGCTGCACGCCTTCCTGTTCGGCACCGAATGGAGCCCGCAGATGGCCATCCGCGCCGATCAGGTGGGCAGCTCGGGGGCGTTCGGCGCCGTGCCGCTGTTCGCCGGCACCTTGCTGATCAGCGCCATCGCGCTGGCGGTGGCGGTGCCGTTGGGCCTGCTGTCGGCCATCTACATGTCGGAATACGCCCAGCCGCGCTTCCGCGCCGTGGCCAAGCCGCTGCTGGAGATCCTGGCCGGCATTCCCACCGTGGTCTACGGCTTCTTCGCCGTGCTGACCATCTCGCCCTTCCTGCGGGCCGTCGGCGCCAGGCTGGGCCTGGGCATCGAGGCGGAAAGCGCCCTGGCCGCCGGGCTGGTCATGGGCATCATGATCATTCCCTTCGTGTCGTCGCTGTCCGACGACGTCATCAACGCCGTGCCCCAATCCCTGCGCGAAGGCGCGCTGGGCCTGGGCGCCACCCGCTCGGAGACCGTCATCCAGGTGGTGATCCCCGCCGCCCTGCCCGGCATCATCGGCGGCGTGCTGCTGGCCGCGTCGCGGGCGATCGGCGAGACCATGATCGTGGTGATGGCCGCCGGCATGGCCGCCAACCTCACCGCCAATCCCTTCGCCGCCGTCACCACCGTCACCGTGCAGATCGTCACCCTGCTGGTGGGCGACCAGGAATTCGACAGTCCCAAGACCCTGGCGGCCTTCGCCCTGGGGCTGGTGCTGTTCTGCGTCACCCTGGCGCTGAACATCGTCGCCCTGCACATCGTCAACAAGTACCGAGAGAAGTATGACTGACATGGCCGAAATCACCGCCGCCCCGGCCGCCGCCCAAGCCGCGGCCCGAACCGACGTGATCGCCCGGCGCCTGGCGCGCCGCCACGCCGCCGAACGGCGCTTCCGCGCCATCGGCATCGGCGCGGTGGTGGTCTCGGTGGCCTTCCTGGGCACCCTGCTGTTCAACATCCTGTCCAACGGCTTCGGCGCCCTGCTGCAGACCCGCATCCTGCTGGACGTGGCCTTCGACCCGGCGGTGATGGACATCGGCGAGCGGCGCGACGCCGATTCCCTGGCTGCGGCCGATTACGGCGGGCTGGTCAAGGCGGCCATGGCGGCCCGCTTCCCCGAGGTCGCCAGCCGGGGCGAGAAGCGCGAGCTGAACGCCCTGCTGTCCAACGGGGCCGGCGACGCGCTGCGCCGCATGGTGCAGGATGATCCGAGGATCATCGGCACCACCCGGCCGATCTGGCTGATCGCCTCGTCGGACCTGGACATGGCCGTCAAGGGCATCATGCCGCGCCAGGCGGGGGCCGAGGGCTTGCGCTTCAGCGAGCGCCAGCTGGCCTGGATCGGCAAGCTGGAGGCCGAGGGCGCCCTGGCCCGCCAGTTCAACACCCGGCTGTTCACCGCCGGCGACTCGCGCGAGCCGGAGCTGGCCGGCCTGTTGGGCGCCATCGTCGGCTCGGCCTTCTCGCTGGGCATCACCTTGCTGATCTGCTTTCCCATCGGGGTGGCCACCGCCGTCTATCTCGAGGAATTCGCGCCCAAGAACCGCTGGACCGACCTGATCGAGGTCAACATCAACAATCTGGCGGCGGTGCCCTCGGTGGTGTTCGGCCTGCTGGGGCTGGCCATCTTCCTCAACACCTTCGGCCTGCCCCGCTCGGCGCCGCTGGTGGGCGGGCTGGTGCTGGCGCTGATCAGCCTGCCGACCATCATCATCGCCGGCCGCGCCGCCTTGAAGGCGGTGCCGCCCTCCATCCGCCAGGCGGCCATGGGCCTGGGGGCGTCCAAGCTGCAGACCGTCACCGACCACGTCCTGCCGCTGGCCATGCCCGGCATGCTGACCGGCACCATCCTGGGCATGGCCCATGCCCTGGGCGAGACGGCACCGCTGCTGATGATCGGCATGGTGGCCTTCATCGTCGACATTCCCGCCGGGCCGCTGGACCCCGCCGCCGTGTTGCCGGTCCAGGTCTATCTGTGGTCGGACAGCCCGGAACGCGGCTTCGTCGAGAAGACCTCGGCGGCGATCATCGTGCTGCTGGTCTTCCTGTCCCTGATGAATCTGGCGGCCATCTGGCTGCGCAAGAAATTCGAACGCCGGTGGTAGCCCCCATGAACCAGTACATTCCCAAGGGAACGGCCAAGGTCTCGGCGCGTGGCCTCGACGTCTTCTACGGCGACAAGCAGGCGCTGCACCATATCGACCTGGACATCGCCGCCGGCGAGGTCACCGCCCTGATCGGGCCGTCCGGCTGCGGCAAGTCCACCTTCCTGCGCTGTATCAACCGCATGAACGACCTGGTGGAGGGCGCCAGGGTCAGCGGGACGCTGACCCTGGACGGCAACGACATCCACGACCGCCGGCTGGACGTGGTGCAACTGCGCGCCCGGGTCGGCATGGTGTTCCAGAAGCCCAACCCCTTCCCCAAATCCATCTACGAGAACGTCGCCTACGGGCCGCGCATCCACGGCCTGGCCCGCGACCGGGCCGAGCTGGACGAGATCGTCATGAACAGCCTGGAAAAGGCCGGCCTGCTGGCCGAGGTGGAAAGCCGCCTGTCGGAATCCGGCACCAGCCTGTCGGGTGGCCAGCAGCAGCGCCTGTGCATCGCGCGGGCCATCGCGGTCAACCCCGAGGTGATCCTGATGGACGAGCCCTGCTCGGCGCTCGACCCCATCGCCACCGCCAAGGTCGAGGAACTGATCGACGAGTTGCGCGACAACTACACCATCGTCATCGTCACCCATTCCATGCAGCAGGCGGCCCGCGTCTCGCAGCGCACCGCCTTCTTCCACCTGGGCAAGCTGATCGAGGTGGGCGGCACCGAGGAGATCTTCACCAATCCCTGCGAACCGCTGACCCAGGGCTACATCACGGGCAGGTTCGGTTGATGAGCGAGGCGCAGCCGAAGCGCGGCGCCATTGCGGCGCCCGAAGCGAAGCGGAGGAGCCAAGGGTGCGCGAGCACCCACCCGGCATTTGAGGGGCACGCAAAGTGAGCGAGCATACGGTCAAATCCTACGACGACGAGCTGTCCCACCTGTCGGGCATGATCGCCCGCATGGGAGGGATGGCCGAGGCCCAGCTGGGTTCGGCGCTGCAATCCCTGGCCCGGCGCGACGACGATCTGGCCCACAAGGTGATCGACAGCGACGCCCGCATCGACGAACTGGACCACGAGGTGGACAGCTTCGCGGTGCGCCTGCTGGCGCTGCGCCAGCCCATGGCCGGCGACCTGCGCCACATCGTGGCGGCGCTGAACATCTCGGGCGAGATCGAGCGCATCGGCGATTACGCCGCCAACGTGGCCAAGCGGGTCCTGGTGCTCAACCAGCTTCCCCCCACCTCCAGGGCCGCCGGCGTAATCCGCCTGGGCGAACTGGTGCAGGCCCTGCTGAAGGACATCCTGGATGCCTATGTGGACCGCGACCTGGACAAGGCCATCGGCGTCTGGGGACGCGACGAGGACGTGGATTCCCGCTACAATGCCGTCTTCCGCGACCTGCTCGCCCAGATGACCGGGGATCCCGGCACCATCACCGCTTCGACCCACCTGCTATTCATCGCCAAGAACATGGAACGCATCGGCGACCACGCCACCAACATCGCCGAGACCCTGCACTTCCAGATTCTCGGCACCCAGCCCAAGGGCGAGCGGCCCAAGGGCATTTCCCCCGGAGCCCAGGAATGACCGCCCGCGACACCGCCAATCCCTCCAAGCCCCTGGTCCTGGTCGTCGAGGACGAGGCGGCGCTGGCCACCATGCTGCGCTACAACCTGGAAAAGGAAGGCTACCGCGTCGCCGAGGCCGGCGACGGCGAGGAGGCGCTGACCCTGCTGGCCGAGCGCAAGCCCGACCTGGTGCTGCTGGACTGGATGCTGCCCTCGCTGTCGGGCATCGAGATCTGCCGCCAGATCCGCCGCAAGCCCGCCACCCGCGAGCTGCCCATCATCATGCTGACCGCCCGGGGCGAGGAAGGCGACAAGATCAGGGGGCTGAACACCGGCGCCGACGATTACCTGACCAAGCCGTTCTCGCTGCCCGAGCTGATGGCCCGGGTGCGCGCCCTGTTGCGCCGCGCCCAGCCGGTCAGCCAGAAGGGCCAGATCGGCTGGGGCGACATCACCATGGATCTGGCCGCCCACCGGGTGACGCGCGGCGGCAAGGCCATCCATCTCGGCCCCACCGAATTCCGCCTGCTGCAATTCTTCATCCAGCATCCCGGCACGGTGTTCTCGCGCGAGGAATTGCTGGACGCCGTATGGGGGCCGGACATCTACGTGGAGCCGCGCACCGTCGACGTCCACATCCGCCGCCTGAGGAAGGCGCTCAACTGCGACACCGAGGCCGACATCATCCGTACGGTGCGCGCCGCCGGCTATGCCCTGGACAGCGAGGACGCTGCGTAAAACCCACACACCTTAAACCGTTGAAACTTTCCAAGCCCCGCCTGTATGATCCGCCCGCCTTCCGTCCGGGAGGCGCGTCGAGGCAGAATCAGGTTCCCGCCCGTGGCCGTTCCTCTTCACCAGTCCATCCGCATCGGTTCCTACATCGTGCGCCAGCACCTTTCCGGCAATAAGCGCTATCCGCTGGTGCTGATGATGGAGCCGCTGTTCCGCTGCAACCTGACCTGCGCCGGCTGCGGCAAGATCGACTATCCCGACGCCATCCTGAATTCCCGCATCTCGGTGGCCGACGCCCTGGCCTCCATCGACGAGTGCCCGGCCCCCGTGGTGGTGCTGGCCGGCGGCGAGCCGTTGCTGCACCGCGAAATGGACCAGATCGTCGAGGGCGCCCTGGCCAGGGGCAAGATCGTCTTCGTCTGCACCAACGCCCTGCTGCTGGAAAAGAAGCTCGACAGCTTCAAGCCGCACAAGAACTTCACCTGGACCGTCCACCTGGACGGCAACCGCGAGGACCACGACCGCGCCGTGTCGCGCGAAGGCACCTTCGACCAGGCGGTATCGGCCATCAAGGCCGCCAAGGCCCGGGGCTTCCAGGTCAACATCAACTGCACCCTGTTCAACAACGCCGATGCCGAGCGCATGGCGGAGTTCTTCGACTACACCAAGACCATCGGCATCGGCGGCATCACCCTGTCGCCCGGCTACGCCTACGAGCGCGCCCCCGACACCGAGCACTTCCTCAACCGCCGCGCCACCAAGGAGCTGTTCCGCAAGCTGTTCCGCCTCGGCAAGGGCAAGAAGTGGGAATTCACCCAGTCGTCGCTGTTCATGGACTTCCTGGCCGGCAACCAGACCTACCAGTGCACGCCGTGGGGCAATCCGACCCGCAACGTGTTCGGCTGGCAGCGCCCCTGCTACCTGCTGGGCGAGGGCTACGCCAAGACCTACAAGGAACTGATGGAAGAGACCAACTGGGACTCCTACGGCACCGGCAAGTACGAGAAGTGCGCCGATTGCATGGTCCATTCGGGCTACGAGGCCACCGCCGTCACCGACACCATCAGCCATCCGCTGAAGGCGGCCCTGGTGGCGCTGCGCGGCCCCCGCACCGAGGGCCCCTTCGCTCCCGATCTGCCGCTGGACAACCAGCGCCCGGCCATCGACAACTACGACGAACTGATGGCCAAGAACCTGGAAATGCTACACACCGAGGGTCGGACCAACAACCTTCACCGCGTCTCCCAGGGCAACTAGGGCGGCGCGGCTGTCGAGGCCGACCCGGATCAGCCCCGGCAGTTCCCACGGGCGGCGAGCCAGCGCCGCCATGACGGCCAGCGGCCGGGGGGAGCCGTCGGGAGCCAGCCCCACGAACACCGATCTGGGCAACCCCCGATCCGCCGGATCGGCCACGGCGCGCAGTACGGCGAAGGGCTTTCCCGCCCTGGCGCAGACCCGGGCCATGGCCCCGCTTTCCATATCGACGATGGACGCGCCGCCGTCATGAAGGGCGCGCTTGGCCGCTGGCGTGGCGGCGATGCGGCCGACCGCCGCCACGGTGCCGGAGCGCGAGAAGGGAATGCCCGACAGCAGGCGGCATTTCCACACGCCGTCCGCCTCGAAGGTCTCGCCCTCCCACTGGACGTCGCTGCCCACCACCACATCGCCGGGCCGGAGTGCCGGGTCGAGGCCGCCGGCGATGCCGAAGGACAGCAATCCCTCGGCGCCCTCGGCCAGCAGCCGTTCCGCCAGTTCGGTCACCCGCCGGGTCACGCCGCCCGCCGCCGCCCAGACGGTGCCGGGGGGCAGCAGGGCGCCCTCGGCGGTCATGCCGACGATGACGCCCACCCGCGCCCCCTTGCCCAGTCCCGGCCCCCAGCAGGATTCGGGAAAGGCGTGGTCAGAGGGCATGCATCACGGGCCCGGCATTGCCGGTGGTGAGGTTGCGGTAGCGGGCCAACGCCCAGACCGGGAAAAACTGGCGATAGCCGTGGTAGCGCAGGTAGAACACGCGGGGGAACCCCACCGCGGTGTAATGCTCCTCGTCCCACAGGCCTTCGGCGTTGCGGGTGCGGATCAGGTAGTCGATGCCCCTGGCCACCGCTTGGCTCTTGGTCTCGCCCGCCGCCATCAGGCCCAGCACCGCCCAGGCGGTCTGGGACGGCGTGGAGGGACCACCCTCGCCCCTCGGCTGGTCGTCCCAGTAGGACCGGCCGCATTCGCCCCAGCCGCCATCGTCCCGCTGCTTGGATTCAAGCCACTTGACCGCCCGGCGGAAGGCCGGATGGTCATGGGGCAGGCCGGCGGCGTTGAGCGCGCACAAGCTTGACCATGTGCCGTAGACGTAATTGGTGCCCCAGCGGCCGAACCACGAGCCGTCTTTCTCCTGCTCGCGCAGCAGGTAGTCGACGCCTTCGTGCGCCACCTTGTCCTTGCCGCGCTCGCCCAGCACCGACAGCACCGAGACGCAGCGGGCCGATACGTCGGCGGTGGGCGGGTCCAAGAGCGCGCCGTGATCGGCGAACGGGATATGGTTGAGGTAGTACGAGGTGTTCTCGGCGTCGAAGGCGCCCCAGCCGCCGCCCTCGGACTGCATGCCCTGGACCCACACCTTGCCCTTCTCGATGGGCTCGGCGTACTTCACCGGATCGATGCGGTCCAGCGCCGCCATCACCACGGCGGTATCGTCCACGTCGGGATAGTGGGGATTGTTGTACTGGAAGGCCCAGCCGCCGGGGGCGAGGCCGGGGCGGCGCACCGCCCAGTCGCCCACCACGTCGGTGATCTGGCGGGCCACCATCCAGTCGGCGGCCTTGCGCGCCGCCGCATCGGCCTCGGGCGTGCCCACCTCGAGGATGGCGTGGGTGGCCAGCGCCGTGTCCCAGATGGGCGACAGGCAGGGCTGCACCCAGGCGCGCTCGCCCTCCTCCACCACCAGATTGCGGATGGATTGCTTGGCGATCACCACGCGGGGATCATCCGCAGGGATGCCCAGCACGTCGTACATCCACACCGCGTTGACCATGGCCGGGAAGATGGCGCCCAGCCCGTCCTCGCCGTTAAGGCGCTCGTCGACGAAGGCCACAGCCTTGTCGATGGCCTTTTTCTGCAGCCCCTTGGGGAAGAAGCGGTAGACCTTCTGCAGCACCATGTCGATGCCGCGGAACAGGTAGGCCCAGTTGGAGCGTACCGGCTCCAGGTACCAGTTGGTGACCTTTTCAGGGGGCGTGACGAACAGTTCCTGGATGTGGATGCCCAGGGGATTGCGGGCCTTGGGACGGGTAGTCATCAGCACGGTCAGGGGCGCGATCACCGTGCGCGACCAATAGCTCACCTTGTCCATGTGGAAAGGGAACCAGCGGGGCAGCAGCATGATCTCCACGGGCATGATCGGCACGCCCTTCCAGGGGATCTGCCCGAACAGCGCCAGCAGGGTGCGGGTGAAGACGTTGGCCGTCGCCGCGCCGCCGTGGGCCAGGATGGCGTCGCGCGCCTTCTTCATGTGCGGCGCGTCGATATCGTCGCCGATGGCCTTCAGCGCGAAATAGGCCTTCACCGAGGCGCTGATGTTGAGGTCGCCGCGATGGAACAGCGGCCAGCCGCCATGCTCCTCCTGGATGTCGCGCAGATAGACGCCGATGCGCTTCTCCAACTCGGGATCGCGCTCATCCAGATAGTGCAGATAGAGCACGTATTCGGCCGGGATGGTGGCGTCCGCTTCGAGCTTGAACACCCAGTGGCCATCGTCCCGCTGCTGCTTGAGCAGGGCCTCGGCGGATTCGTTGACCGCGCGGTCCAGCGGATCGCGGAACGCGGCGGCGGTGAAGTCACGGGGATTGATTTCGCTGGGAGACACTGTTCGACCTCAAAAAATGGCTCAGAGCAAACCGTGGCGGAGAATACACCACAGCTTGAAGGCTTTCGAGACCTTGACCGGCGGATCGCGCGGCACGAAGCCCTCGGCCTCCACCCGCTTGAAGATCTCGCGGTACATCTCCTTCATCAAGGTGGCCGGGCGCATGTCTGCCTTGCAGCACTCGGCCTGGGCGGTATCGGAGGCGACGAAATAGCCCCGCGCCTTTTCACCCAGTTCGCGGCACACCGCCACCAGATTGGGGTGGGCCAGAACCTCGTTCGGGTCGCGGCTGGCAATGCCGTGCTTGGTTAAAAGCTCGTCGGGCAGGTAAAGCCGTCCGATCGCCGCATCCACCGCCACGTCGCGCAGGATGTTGGTCATCTGCAAGGCCATGCCGGTGGCGTTGGCGGTCTCGATGGATTTAGGCCGCAGAGGCCCGAACACCCGCACCGACAGGCGGCCGACGGCGCAGGCCACCCGGTCGCAGTAAAGCTCCAGCTCCGCCATGGAAAGACGCGTCACCTCGGGCTGGGCATCGCTCTCGCAGCCGGCGATCACCGCCAGGAAGTCGTCCTTGGGCAGGTTGTACTGGAGGACCGGCCCATGCAGCGCCTTGGCGATGGGATGGGTGGGAGCGCCGGCATACAGCCGGTCCAGCTCCACCCGCCACTCGGCCAGTTGGGCGCGCTTGACATCGGGGTCGCCGGGCTCGTCGGCGATGTCGTCCACCTCGCGGCAGAAGGCGTAGACGGCGTACATGGCGTAGCGCCGGGGGCGGTCCAGCAGGCGCATGCCCCAGTAGAACGAAGAGCCCGAGGCGCGCACCATGCCGGCCACCATCTCGTACTGGCCGGGGTCGATGGCGAAGGGAGCGGAGCCCATGGCGTTCACGACCTCGCCCCCTGGCCGTGGGTGTCCTGGGCCCGGCCCTTCCACTCGCCGCCCCGGCCGCGCCAGTACATCCAGGCGGAATGCAGGGTGGCGCCCAGATAGAACAGCGACACCAGCGGCAGCGCCAGCGCCCACAGGGGCATCAGGCGGTAGTAGCGGATCATGGGATAATAGGCGATGGTCATGGCCGCCCAGGCCAGCGCCCCGGTGGAGGCGCCGCCACCGTTGCGCATGGCCAGCAGGGGCGGCAGGACGAAGACCAGCAGCATGCAGACCACCGTGCCGAGCAGCAGGGGCGGCGAATGGCGCAGTTGGGTATAGGCCGAGCGCGAGATCATCCGCCACAGGCCCTCCGGCCCCTCGTAGCGCCGGGTCGAGATGGTTTCCTCGGCCAGGTCGAGAGTCAGCCGCCCGTGATGGGCCTTCACCGCCGCGGCCAGGGTGCAATCGTCGATCAGCGCGTCCTTGATGGCCTTGATGCCGCCGATCTTTTCCAGCATGGCCGGGCGGATCAGCACGTAGCCGCCGGCCGCGGCCGCCGTGGTGGAGCGCGAATCCTTCACCCAGGCGAAGGGGTAGAGCATGCGGAAGAAGAACACGAAGGCGGGCACGATGGCCTTTTCCCAAACGCTTTCGGTGGAGAGGCGCACCATCAGCGAGGCCATGTCCAGGCCCTCGGCCAGCATGCGCGACACGGTGCGGCGCAGCTCGCCGGCTCCGTGGCGGATGTCGGCGTCGGACAGCAGCAGCAAATCGGCCTCGGGGAATCTGGACCGCGCCACCGCGACGCCGTGATTCTGCGCCCACATCTTGCCGGTCCAGCCGCGCGGCAGGTCGGGGGCCTCGACCACCGTCACCCGGGCGGCCAGCCCCATCTCTTCGGCCGCCTTGCGCGCGGCCTCGGCGGTGCCGTCGGAGGAATGGTCGTCCACCAGCACCACGGAAAAATCGCCGGGATAGTTCTGGGACAGCAGGGATTCGATGGTGGCGCCGATGACGTCGGCCTCATCGCGGGCGGGAATCACCGCCACCACCTGGGGCCAGACTTCCGGCACCACGGCCTGGGGCGCCCCCTCGATCCGCCAGAACGACCCGCGCATGGTGAGCAGCCAGGCCCAGGCCCCCGCCCCGACCACGCCAGCAAGCGACGCCAGACTCATGGAACCTCCCCGATGCTCTTGAACCACTCCACCGCCGCGTCCAGCGCCTCGTCGGCGGGACGGTGGCGGTACCCCAGTTCCCGCTCGGCCTTGGCCGAGGAGAAGAACATGTGCCAGCGCGACATCTTCAGCCCGTCCATGGTGACGAAGGGCTCGCCGCCGAACAGCCGCGCCCAGGTCTCGGCGCCGAGCGCCAGCGGATAGAGCGGCCAGCGCGGCAGCTTCATCAGCGGCGGACGCCCGCCGGTGATCCCGGCGATGCGATTCAGGATGTCGGCGAGCGTCAGGTTGTCGCCGCCCAGGATGTAGCGCTCGCCGATGCGGCCCTTGTCCAGCGCCAGCAGATGGCCCTCGGCCACATCGTCCACATGGACGATGTTGAGGCCGGTATCCACATAGGCCGGCATGCGGCCCGAGGCCGCCTCGACGATCATGCGGCCGGTGGGGGTCGGCTTGACGTCGCCGGGACCGACCGGCGTGGAGGGATTGCAGATCACCGCCGGCAGACCCTGTTCGGCCACCATGCGGCGCACCACCTCCTCGGCCAGGAACTTGGACTGCTTGTAGGGGCCGACCTTGTCGGAGATGTCGCTGGGGGTGTCCTCGTCGGCGGTGCCGCCCTCCACATGGCCGAGCGTCGCCACCGAGGAGGTGTAGACCACCCGCTCGACACCCTCGGCCAGGGCGGCGGTCATCAGCGCCCGCGTGCCTTCCACGTTGGCCATCATCATGGCCGCCGGATCGGGCACCCAGATGCGGTAATCGGCGGCGGTATGGATCAGCACCCGGCAGCCTTCCATGGCCTTCCGGAGCGAGGCGGCATCCTCCAGGCGGCCCTCGACCACCTCCACATGCAGATTGGCGACGTTGCGGCGGTCCGAGGTGGGACGGGCCAGCACGCGCACCGCCTCGCCGCGCGCCAGCAAGGCGCGGACGATGGCGGCGCCGACGAATCCGGTCGCTCCGGTGACGAGAACAGGTGCAGCCATTTCCCCACGCCCCAGCGCGGCCGGGCGGGATCGCGCGGCCGATGGCCGGTAGTTACAACGATTACGCCGGAATCCGCCAGTGATTCTTTGGGACAGCGGGGAGACTCAACCTGTCATCCCGAGCCTTGGCGAGGGATCTCATCCTGAACCGGCTTTTCCGAGCAGGAAATAGCATGCCAGACGAAGATCCCTCCGCCAGGGGCGTCGGGATGACAGGTGGGTATGCGTATGGCCCGGCCCTCAGCCGAAACCGCATTCCACCAGCAGGCGGTGGAAGTCGCGCAGGTGCTTCTCGCCCTGGCTGGGGTCGGGCACCGAGGCGACGAACTTCTCCTCGAACTGCTTCTGGCGCAGATGCTCGACCACCCGGGCCTTGGCCATGTTCAGCGACTTGCCCTCGATCAGCACGCCCGAGCCGCAGAACTTGACCAGCCGGATGGCCCGCATGGCCAGGGGATCGTCGGGCTTATCCACCTTCTCGATGATCTCCTCGGCGGTGAGGTAGCGGACCATCACGTCGTCGATGCGGTCGGCCAGTTCCTTGCGGAAGCCGTCCACCAGGTTGGGACAGGAGCGCAGCAGCTTGTTGGCGTTGGTGAGCGCCGCCATGCGGGCGGGCGGGGCCAGGCGCACCGGCACCCACAGGTCGATGTGGTTGGAGCGCCGCACATGGGCGTCGAGCATCTCGGTGAGGACCTCCCCCATGCTGCGCCCCAAGTTGGAGCCGGCCAGGGTCAGCAGGAACTGCAGCCGCACGCAGCCGTCGGCCAGGGCGCCGAGCAGCAATTGCAGCGCCTGGGGCGCCGAGACGGACGCGCCGCCGCCGTTGAGCACCCGGGCGCCGCGCTGCAGCAGCGCCTCGGCCATGGGCGCGCCGCCCACCACCCGGTCCTTGTCCACCAGCCGGGTCAGCAGCTTGTGGAACATCTCGTATTCCTGGGAGGAATCGTTGCGCGACAGGGGATTGGTGCCGCCCGCCTCGCGCACCACCCGGCCCATCAGCACCTCGCGGCTCTGGGGCAGCGATCCTTCCGCGAACAGCCTGTTCAGCTCGGTGAAGGTCTGGGGAGCGAACTTGGCGGCTTCAGCCGCCCCCTCGGTCAGGCTGACGATGGTGCACAGCGCCGCCGACAGGTTGGACTGGAAGCCCAGCAGGTCCTGGATCACCTGGGCGGGCACGGTGAGGTCGGCGATCACCGCGTCGATCTCCACCATGCTGCCCTTGGCCTCGGGCTCGGCCGACCAGGCAACCAGCAGGTCGAGCTTGCCGAACCACGAGCGCTTTTCCAGCAGCGCCAGGGTCATGTATGAACGCAGCAGAAAGGCGTCACCGCCGCTCGACGCCACCGCCTCGGCGAAGGTCTGGGGGGCCTTGGGCTTCTTGGCGGCGAAATCCCGCGCCCGCTTGCCCAGTTCCTCCCACGATTTGTCGAGGAAGTCCTTGCGCGCCTTGCCCTCCTCGCCCGAGGCCTTGGCCTGCAGGCCGGCGACCCGGTCGATGGCCGAGAACAGCAGGTTGCCCTTGTCGCCGAACCGCTTCATCTCCTTGGCGTCGTGCAGCAGTTCGAAGGGCGTCACCAGCGCCTCGTCCAGGTACTTGCGCAACAGCTTGCCGATGGTGGTGCGCGACGGCTGGGCGTAGAAATCCTCGAGGTCGGAGCAGAGCGGCGCCTCGGTGATGGTGGCGAGGGAGGGATCGCCGGCGGCCTTCTCGGTCGCCTTCTTCTCCATGATGATGGTTTCGGAATGGGTGCCGTCGATGCGCTCGAAATCCTTGACCACACGCACCGCCGCGTGGTTGCCCGCCTGCAGCAGGTTCTCGGCGAACGCCTTGGCCTTGGCCTCGTCGGGGGCCATTTCGGCGATCACCCAGTTTTTGTCGGCCAGGACCTGGACCTCGTACGAGGTCTTCGAGCCGCTCATGACGCGCTCGCCGCCGTGCGGCGCCTTTCCAGGGCCGCCGCCTGCACCTCGCCGCGCGCATCGCCCGAGTCCGCCGCGCGGCGGAACCAGCGGATGGCCGCCGCCTCGTCCTGCTCGACGCCGACGCCAAGCGCCAGCATCACCGCGTAATTGTACTGGGCCTCGGCCAGCCCCTGCTCGGCGGCGCGGCGGCACAGCATGGCCGCCTCGGTGGGGTCGGGGTCGGTGCCGCGTCCCTGGCGCAGCATGTTGGCCAGATTGTGCAGCGCCGTGGCCAATCCCTGATCGGCGGCCTGACGGTAGAGTTCCACCGCCTGGGTCTCGTCCCGCTCGACCCCGGCTCCGGCCTCGTACAGCGCCCCCAGGGCGAAGATGGCGCCGGCGTCGCCCTGATCGGCGGCCTGCTTGAACCACTTGGCGGCCACTTCCGGACTGGCCTCGACGCCGCGGCCCTGGCGGATCATGTTGCCCAGGTTGAACTGGGCCTGCGGATCGCCCTGCTTGGCCGCCTCGCGGAACCATTTCAGCGCGTGGGCGTTGCTTTGCGCCACGCCCAGTCCCTGATCGTACATCACCCCCAGGGAATACTGGCCGCGCGCGTCGCCGGCCTTGGCCGCCTGGGTATAGAGCTTCACCGCCTCGCCCAGGTCGGGGGCGACCCCCTTGCCCTCACGGTAGGCGTTGCCCAGCGCCACCATGGCGGCGGCGTCGCCCTTGTCGATGGCGGCGCGCAGCGCCGCCGGGTCGTCCACCGTCTCGCCGATGCGCAGGGGATCGGTCTCCACCTCGATCTCCGGCAGGGCGATCACCTTGGGACCGGCCTGTTGCGGCGGCGGGTCGGGATCGGGGGCGGGAACGGGCTCGGCGGCGGGGGAAGCCTCCTCGGCCGGGGGGCTGCCGTAATCCGGGCGAACGGCCTGGCGCTTGGCGGGCAGGTCGTCGACGCGGCGGCGCACGTCCACCCCCTCGGCGGCCATCTTCTTCAGCAGGGCCATGGCCTCGGCGTTGCCCTGGCGGGCCGAGCGCACCAGCCACACCACGGCCTCGTCCAGGTCGCGCTTGACCTGATAGCCCAGGCGGTAAAGATCGCCGAGCTTGAACTGGGCGACCGGATCATTTTCCAGCGCCAGAGAACGATAACGGGTGACGATCTCCGGTTCGCGCGCCATTCTGGCCATCCATCCCGAGAAAACCGCCAACCAGAATGCCGCAACGGGACGGCGGAGTCGATGCTATTGGACACAGTACGATTGGATGGCCAAACATGGCTGTATACCGGCATCGCCGACCGTCCCGAGGTGCGGTCGCGGCTGCTCGCCGGCCATCTGGCCCGTGAACTGGGATGCTCGCCGGACGCCATCGTCCTCGGCCGCGACCGCTTCGGCAAGCCCTTCCTGGCCGCCCCGGCCGCCGCCTACTGGTTCAACCTGTCGGCCTGCGGCGGGCTGGTGCTGGTCGCCGGCTCGCACGGCGGGCCGGTGGGCGCCGATGTGGAGACCCTGGCGCGCTGCCGGCCTGTGTGGGAGGATGCGGCGAGGGAATTCGCCCCCGCCGAGCGGGCGCGGCTGGCCGGCCTCGCCCCCGCCGAGCGCCCCCTGGCCTTCGCCCGGCTGTGGACGGCCAAGGAGGCGGTGCTGAAGGCCCGGGGCATCGGCATCGTCAACGGCCTGGTCGAGCCCGATTTGTCGCATCTCGGCGATCTGTCCGCCCCGCCGCCCTGGAATCCCGCCCGGATGAAGGTAGGAGATGACCATTATGCCGTGACTTGGTATACCCTCCCCATCGACGAGGCACGGGTTGTCGCCGCGCGCGCCGAATCCTCGTCAAATCCGGGAATAACGTGACCACGTCCTTGTCTTCAGCCCTGTCCGGCCGCCGCGATCCCTCGCTGATCCGCGACGAAACCCTATGGGAAATCTTCTCCGCCAGCGCACGGGCGTTTCCCCATGCCGCCGCCACCTTCGGCGACGAGACCCTGACCTATACCGGGCTGTCGGCCCGCGCCCAGGCTGTTTCCCGCGCCCTGGCGGCGCGCGGCATCGGACGCGGCGATTTCGTCGGGCTGTGGATGAGCCGATCGCTCGACCTCCATGTGGCGCTGCTGGGCATCCTGGCCTCGGGCGCCGCCTACATCCCCTTCGACACCGAGGCGCCCACCGAGCGGGTGGCCGAGTGCCTGGCCGATTGCGCCGCCAAGGCGCTGATCGTCGATGCCTTCACCATGGGCGGCATCACCGGGTCCATGCCGGCCCACACCCTGATCCTGCCCAGCCTGGAGCAGGCGGCGCCGGAAGGGGCCTCCCCCGACCCCCGCGCCCAGGGCGCCAATCCGGCCGACCCGGCCTACGCCATCTACACCTCGGGCTCCACCGGCAAGCCCAAGGCCATCGTCATCAGCCATTCCAACATCTGCCACTACCTGCGCGCCGCCAATTCCCTCTACGGCCTGCGCTCCGACGACGTGGTCTTCCAGGGCGCCTCGGTGGCCTTCGACCTGTCGCTGGAAGAGATCTTCGTGCCCTATCTGGTGGGAGCCAGGCTGTGGATCGCCGGACGGCGCACCCTGGCCGAGGCCGACCGGCTGCCGGGCGTGCTGGCCGAGGCCGGCATCACCGTGCTCGATACCGTGCCGACCCTGCTGGGCCTGCTGTCCGAGGACATCCCCGGCCTGCGCGTCATCATCCTGGGCGGCGAGGCCTGCCCCCCGGCCCTGGCAGAGCGCTGGTGCCGGCCGGGCCGGCGCATCTTCAATTCCTACGGTCCCACCGAGACCACCGTGGTGGCCACCATGGCCGAGGTCGAAGCGGGCAAGCCGGTGACCATCGGACGGCCCATCCCCAATTACGTCTGCCATGTGGTGGACGACTTCACCAACCCGGTGGCGCCGGGGGTTACCGGCGAATTGCTGATCGGCGGGCCGGGGGTGGCGGCAGGCTATCTCGGCCGCCCGGAGCTGACCGCCGAGAAGTTCATCGCCAATCCCTGGGATTCCGACGGTACCGCCCCGGTGCTCTACCGCTCGGGCGACGCGGTGGCCATCGACGGGAACGGCGACATCACCTTCCACGGCCGCATCGACGATCAGGTCAAGATCCGCGGCTTCCGCGTCGAGCTGGGCGAGATCGAGGCCCGCCTCGCCGCCCTGCCGGGCGTCAACCAGGCGGCGGTCAGCTTGCGCACCGACGACGGCGTCGAGCGGCTGGTGGCGACCATCGTCCCCGAGGCCGGTGTCGAGGTGGAGAGCGGCCCGCTCAAGGAAGGCCTGCGCGGCCAGCTGCCCGCCTACATGGTGCCGTCCCATTATCTGGTGGTCGACGAACTGCCCCGCCTGATCTCGGGCAAGCTGAACCGCAAGGCGCTGAAGGACCTGCCGCTGGACCTGTCGGTGGGTGGGGCTGAGCAGGAGGAGCCAGCCTCCCCCACCGAGGCCGCCCTGCTGGACGCGGCCCGCCGGGTGTTCCCCGGCCAGGCCATTCCCTTCGAGGCCGATTTCTTCCTCGACCTCGGCGGCCATTCGCTGCTGGCCGCCAAGTTCGTCTCGGCGGTGCGCGAGACGCCGTCCCTGGCCAGCCTGACGCTGAACGAGATCTATTCCGCCCGAAGCCTGCGCGCCATGGCGGCGCTGCTCGACCTCCGCACGCCGGCCCCGGGCGCCAAGGCCGCCGACCTGTCGTTCGACCCGCCGACGCTGCGCCGCCGCTTCCTGTGCGGTCTGGCCCAGGCGGCGGCCATGCCGTTCATCCTGGCGCTGACCACCGCGCCGTGGCTGGGCGTGTTCATCTCCTACATGCTGCTGTCGGGCGAGGACGCCAGCTTCCTCAAGGAAGTGGGCACCCTGATGGTCACCTACGCGGTGATCAACGTCGGCACCATCTCCGCCTCCATCGCCCTGAAATGGCTGGTCCTCGGGCGGACCCGGCCGGGACGGCACAAGCTGTGGGGGGGCTATTATTTCCGCTGGTGGTTGGCGCAAAGGGTGGTCAGCGTCGCCCACATCAAGTGGTTCCAGGGCACGCCGATCATGAGCATCTACCTGCGCCTGCTGGGCGCCCGGGTGGGCAGCGACTGCGTGCTGTCGGAGATGGAGGCCGGCGCCTTCGATCTGGTGACCATCGGCAACGGCGTGGCCATCGGCGGCAAGACCCGGCTGGCCAATGCCGAGGCGGTGGGCGACGAACTGGTGATCGGCGTCATCGAGATCGGCGACGACGCCTTCATCGGCAGCTCGTGCATGATCAGCCACGGCGTGGTGATCGAGACGGGCGGCGAACTGGGGGACCTGACCTCCGTGGCGCAGGACGCCCGGGTGGGACGCTACGAACATTGGGACGGCTCGCCCGGCCGCAAGGTCGGCATGGTCGATGAGGCCGCCCTGCCCGAGCCGGCCAATGCCGGTTTCGGCCGCAAGCTGGCCCTGACCGTCTTCTACGCCCTGATGCTGGTGGTGCTGCCGCCCATCAGCCTGCTGCCGATCTTTCCCGCCTTCTTCATCTTCGAGCGCCTGAGCGAGGTTCTGGTGGGCGGCGAATACGCCACCATCCTGCCGCTGCTGGCCTGGCCCACCGCCATGGCGCTGATCGCCGTCACCGTGCTGCTGATCGCCGCCGTGCGCTGGTCGGTCCTGCCGGTGGTGACGGCGGGCAGCTATTCCATCTATGGCAGCCTCTATGTCCGCAAGTGGATCGTCGCCCTGGCCACCGAGCTGATGCTGGAGACCCTGTCGTCGCTCTACGCCACCGTCTACATGCGGCTGTGGTACCGCCTGATGGGGGCCAGGATCGGCAAGGACGCCGAGATTTCCTGCAATCTGGCCGGGCGCTACGACCTGACCGATATCGGACCGGGCTGCTTCATCGCCGACGAGGTGGTGCTGGGCGACGAATGCGTCCGCCGCGGCTGGATGGTGCTGGAGCCGGTGAAGACCGAGGCCCGCGTCTTCGTCGGCAACGACGCGGTGGTGCCGCCCGGCGCGGTGATTCCCGCCGGGACCCTGATCGGCATCAAGTCGCGGCCGCCGGCCAACGAAGAGATGTCGCCCGGCGACACCTGGTTCGGCAATCCGCCGTTCAAGCTGCCGGTGCGCCAGCGCTTCGACGACGTGGGGTCCAACTGGACCTTCGCGCCGCCCCTGTGGCGCCGGGTGTGGCGCGCCGTGTTCGAAGCCTTCGCCGTCTCGCTGCCCACCGCGCTGTTCATCACCTTCGGCATCATGACCGTCGACCTGCTGGCCCCCAGCATCCTGGCCCGCGAATACGCCATCGTCCTGCCGCTGTTCGTCGCGGCCTCGGTGGCCATCTCCGTCTCCCTGGCCCTGTCGTCGGTAGCGGTGAAATGGCTGATGATGGGGGCCTACCGCCCCACCGCCAAGCCCATGTGGTCGTGGTGGGCGCTGCGTACCGAGGCGGTGGCGGTGATGTACTGGGGCCTGGCCGGCAAGGTGCTGCTGGACCACCTGCGCGGCACGCCGTTCCTGCCCTGGTTCCTGTGGCTGTACGGCTGCCGCTTCGGCTCCGGCGTATTCATGGACACCACCGATATCACCGAGTTCGACTGCATCGACGTCGGCGATTTCTGCGCCATCAACTCGCTGTCGGCGCTGCAGACCCATCTTTACGAGGACCGGGTGATGAAGGTCGGCCGGGTCAGGCTGGGCACCGGCGTGACCGTGGGCTCGGGCTCCACCGTGCTCTACGACACCGAGGTGGGCGACTTCGCCCGCATCGGCAAGCTGACCATCGTCATGAAGGGCGAAGGCATCCCCGCCCACTCCCAGTGGGAGGGCGCGCCGGCCCAGACGGTCGCCGGCGGGTCATGAGCGAACCGGTCAAGCGCTCGGTCAAGATCGCCGGCCATGCCACCAGCGTGACGCTGGAGCCCGAGTTCTGGGACTGCCTCAAGGAGATGGCGGCGGCGCGCGGCCTGTCGGTCAACCAGATGGTGGCCGAGATCGACTGCTCGCGCGGCGGCAACCTGTCGTCGGCCATCCGGGTGTTCGTCCTGACCGAACTCAAGAGACAGGCCGCCGGATAAGCCCGGCGGCCTGTCCTCGTCAAGAATCCCCTACCTGCCCAGCTTGCTCAGCACGAACCACGCCAGGCCGCCGGTCACCGCCAGAATGAAGCCCAGGAACGCCAGGGCGATCACGGCATTATTGTCGATAACCATAACTGTCCTCCCCCTCGGAAAACACGTCTTGATATGTGTCAAGACTAGCAGGGTATCCTCCGGCAGGCCTTGATCTGGATCAGTGCGCATACGTCATGCAGACATCACTTATGCGGCATTGAATCCCTATGCCGTTCGCCCTAGGATTATCCACGGAAAGAATGGACAATCCGGCAATCGGGAGGAGCCCGATGGCAAGCCTGAATTCGGAACGGCTGACCTTGGCGGAAACCGGCGCCCTGGCCCTGGACGAGGCCGCCCGGGAACTGGACAAGGCCAACGACACCACCAGCTTTCTCAAGGCGCTGGAGCGCAACCAGCGGGTCTGGCGGACCCTGGCGCACATCGCCATGGCCCGCGCCTGGCAATTCCCCAGCGAACGCCAGGTGGCCTATGCCCTGTCCACCGACGGGCACGGCAACGGCGCCAATGACGAGCGGGTCAATACCTTGATCGACATCAACCGCGAGGTCTCGGACATCCTGGCCCATGGCGACGACATCGCCCGCATCCGCGAGCGGGCCCACGCCATCTGGGAAAGCCGGGGCCGCCCGCAGGGCCAGGACATGGAGCACTGGCTGCTGGCGGAAATGGAACTGTCCAGCGGCTGAAACATTCCGTGCGGACAGGATGCCCACGCTCCCGCCGTCAACCGGAGCGCGGCCGTTCCGGCCGCATGCCGCCGCGTCACGCCGGCTGGTCGGGGGCGCAGACCAGCGGCAGGTATTCCACCGCCTGCTCCACCGGAACCGGGCGGGCGAAGAGGAAGCCCTGGGCGAAATCGCAGCCGTTGTCGGCCAGGAAGGCACATTGCGCCTCGGTCTCCACGCCTTCGGCCACCACGTCCAGGGACAGGGCCTTGGCCATGTGGATGATGGCCAGGCAGATGGCCTCGCCCTCGGGATCGCCGGGCAGGTCGGCGACGAAGGAGCGGTCGATCTTCAGCACGTCCACCGGCAGGCGCTTCAGATAGCTGAGGCTGGAATAGCCGGTGCCGAAATCGTCGATGCTGAGCTTGATGCCCAGGTCCTTGAGGCCGAACAGGATGGCGCGCACCTGATCGGCCTCGCCCATCAGCATGCTTTCGGTCAGTTCCAGTTCCAGCAGCGAGGACGGCAGGTCGTATTCGCGCAGCAGGGCGTCGATCTCGCCGGCCAGGCCGGGATTGCCCAATTGTCCGGCCGACAGGTTGACCGCCACCGGCAGCGCCGTCAGGCCATCGGCGCGCCAGCCGGCCATGGCCGCCAGCGTCCGGCGCAGCACCGTGTCGCCGATGGCGGCGATCAGGCCGCATTCCTCGGCCACCGGAATGAAGCGGGCGGGGGGCACCATGCCGTGCTCGGCGCTCCGCCAGCGGGCCAGGGATTCGAAGCCGGTGACGCCGCCTCCGTCCAGCCGGACCTTGGGCTGCAGGTGGATGAACAGTTCACCGTCGCGCAGGCCGCGGCGCAGGCTCTTCTCCATCTCGCGGCGCTCGATCATCTGGCGATCCATGGCGGCGGTGAAGAACTGGAAGCCCAGCCGGCCCTTCTCCTTGGCCTTGTACATGGCGATATCGGCCTTGCGGATCAGGGTCTCGGCATCGCTGCCGTCGTCGGGCGCCATGCTGATGCCGATGGAGCATCCCACCTCGATGGCCTGGGCGTCGATGGCGAAGGAATCGCCCATCACCGCCAGCACCCGCTCGGCCAGTTCCGCCGCCCTTTCCCGGCTGCGGATATCGGGAGCCACCAGGATGAACTCGTCGCCGCCGTGGCGGCAGATGATGTTGTGCCCGCCCTCGATGGAGCGCAGGCGGTCGGCCACCTCGACCAGCAGGCGGTCGCCGAAGCTGTGGCCCAGCACGTCGTTGACCACCTTGAAATTGTCCAGGTCGATGAACAGCAGGCAGTGCTGCTGCCGCGTCCCGGTCTCGGGCAGGATCTCGTCCAGCTTCTCGCGCAGCACCACCCGGTTGGCCAGGCCGGTCAGGGCGTCGTGGCGGGCCAGGAAGCGGATGTTGGATTCCGCCTCCTTGCGGGCCGAGATGTCGCGCATGATGCCGGAATAGAAGCGGCTGCCCTTGAACGAGAAGCCGGCCAGGGTGACCTCCACCGGGAACAGGGTGCCGTCCTTGCGCTGGGCCGGCTGTTCGCGCGGGTCGGTATTGATGTGGCCGTCCGCATGGTCACGGATGCGGGCCAGGATGGCGTCGTGGCGCTCGCGCATGTGCTCGGGCATCAGCTGGGTGACGTTGCGCCCCATGATCTCGTCCGGGGCGTAGCCGAACATGCGGCTGGCGCCGCGGTTCCACGAGACGATGCGGCCCTCGGCGTCGATCACCACCAGGGCGTCGCTGGCGCTTTCCATCACTAGGCGGAACTTCTCCTCGGAATCGCCCAGATCGTGCAGCAGGTCGGCCACCCGGCCGGTCATGGAGTTGAAGGCGGCGGCCAGGGCGCCGATCTCGTCGGAGGAGGCCACCGGCGCCCGGCGGGTCATGTCGCCGGCCTCCACGTCGCGCACCGCCTCGGCCAGGGCGTCGATGGGAGCCAGGATGGCCCGCCGGGAATAGTGCACCAGAACCCAGGCGCCGACCCCGCCGAACAGCAGGACCAGGGCGACGATCAGCACGGCCCCGGCCGGCAGCTTCAGCGCGCTGAGCAGCGGCTGCTCGACCACCACCAGGAAACGCCGCCCCCCGATCACGAAGGCCTCACTGGTGGTGAACGACCAGGCGCCGTCCAGCCCCCGCCCGATGCCGTCGGCCGCCGACAGCGGCCGCACGGTGCGGGCCAGCACCACCGAGGGATTGCGGTGGGCGATCACCTGGCCGCCGTGGTCGAGGACATAGCTGTTCAACTCGCCCAGACCCGGCAGCGGCTGGGTCAGTTCCCACACCCGATGGAAACGGGCCTGGGCCAGGAGGAAGCCTTCCGGCTGGCCGGTCTTCGGATCCGTGGACGGCACGGCCAGCCCGATCATCGGCTCGTTGGTGGCGGCGTAATGGCGGATGCCACCGATGGCGTTGGCGCCGCCGATCATCGCCGCCGCCACCTCGGGCAGATGGGCGACGCCGGCCGCCCCCTGGGAGATCACCGGCTCGTAACGGCTGGCCCGCGCCAGTATCCCGCCCTGAACATCCAGCACCGCCACCTCGATGAACATGGGCTCGAAGGCGATCAGCCCCTCGGCCAGGGCCTGCCGCCCCCTGGAATCGAGCATGGCGACGCCCTGGCGGCGGATCGGTTCCTCCAGTTCGAGGATCAGGGTTCCCAGGTAATGGCGGAACTCCGAGATGATGGTCCGGCCGACCTGGCGCTGGATGGCCTCGGTCTGGCGGTCCTGCAGGCGATAGGCGCCCACCGACAGGGCCAGCCCGGCCACCAGCAGCGGCCCCAGGGCCAGTCCGACGAAGGCCAGGCGCAGCTTGCGGCGAAGGGAGAGGTCAGCGGCCATCGCCCCCCCTTGTCCCCCGGATCAGCTCCGCCTGCCGCAGAATATGGTCGGGAACCTCGATTCCCAGCCGGCCGGCGGTTTCCATGTTGACCACCAGGCGGAATTCCGCCGTCTCCACCGGCAGGTCGCCGGCCGGCACCCCGCCGAACACCTGGGCGGCCAGCCGGGCGCCCTGTCCGCCCAGCGCCTTCATGTCCAGGCCATAGGACATGAAGGCCCCCTCCACCACGCCGCCGCGGTGGGGCGTGGTCAGGGGGATGCCCCGCGACAGGGTGGCCAGCAGGAGGCGCGGCACCTGCGATGCCACGAAGGCGTCCACCGGCACGAACACCGCCCCCACGTCGGGCGCCATGCCGGCCAGGGCCGCATCCAGTTCCGCCACGTTACGGGCATGGGCCAGGTCGAGCCGGATGCCCAGGTCGGCGGCCACCGGCCTGATCTTGGCCAGGGATACCTGGGGCGACGCATCGTCGGGGTTGTGGGGAACCAGCACCGCCCTGAGGCCGGGCAGCATGGTTTTCAGCCATTGCAGGCGCACCGGTTCCTGGATGCCGAAGGTGACGCCGGTGGCGTTGCGCCCCGGCCGCCCCAGGCTCTCCACCAGGCCGATGGCCATGGGATCGCTGGCCGGGGCGAAGACCAGCGGCGTTCCGGTCACCTTGGCCACCGCGAATCCCGCCTTGGCCGCCGGAGTGGACAGGGTCAGGAACAGGTCGGGCTTCAGCCCCGCCAGCCGCTCGGCCTCGGCCTCCAGGGCGGGACCGGTCACCGGCCCGCGATAATGGTAGGTGACGCGCCCGCCCTCGGCATAGCCCTGGGCGCTCAGGCTCGACTTGAAGCCGTCCAGGGCCTCCTCGGCGACCATGGCGTGGTTGAGCACGCCGATCACCAGCTTGCGGTCGTCGAATACCCCACCCCAGCGCAACAGCGCGAACACGGCCACCAGGGCGGCTCCCCCCACCGCCACCATCGTCCAGCGAAGCCGCATTCAACTCTCCCCTTTCGGCACCCCATACGGATGTAAAGGCAGATGGGAATGACATGTTATCCGTTCAAGCCCGCCCCCGCCATGCGCAAAACGACGTATTGCCTTTTTGTTCACTATGAATTACCGTTTTGTTCACTATGGAGGCGCAGATGGAAGAGCACTGGACCAGCGCGGCCCATGAGATGGTCGCCTATTTCGGGCGGGAGGCGGTTTCCGTCGCCGCACGCCGCGCCGCCGAACTGGCCCGCCGCGGCGACTGGCCTGCGGCGGACCGCGCCATGCTGCTGCTCAGCCGGGTGGAGCGGCTGAACCGGGAGATGGGGGCCGGCCATGCGTGACACCATGCTTTCCCAGGCCTCGGCCGAGGTCACGGCGCTGCGGGCCCTGGCCTGGGTGGTCACCGACCAGGAGCGGGGCATGCGCTTCCTGGCGCTGACCGGCTGCGATGCCGCGACCTTGCGGCGCCGCGCCGGCGAGACCGACGTGCTGGGCGCCGTTCTGGATTTCCTGCTGGACGACGAGACGGCGTTGCGGGCCTTCGCCGACGAGGTCGACCTGCCGGCCCAGTCGGTGGCCCTGGCCCGCTTCGCCCTACCCGGCGCCCTGCGGCGCTAAAGCGTGATGCCTTAAATGTGTATCACGCCTTAGCTTTATTTGTTTTGCCCTCGCCGGGCGGGCGCCTCCGCGCCCTTGGCCGCTCGCTCAATGCTCGCATGAGCGCCGCCCCTCATATTTGAGGCTCAGCGTTCTAGCCCCCGAACAGCCAGCGGCGCAGCAGCCGGGTGGCCTGGGGCATGAAGATGTAGGTCATCAGCAGCACCTGGGCCGAGACCATGATCAGGGCCTTCAGCCACAGGGGCTGGGCGGCGATCAGCGGGCCGATGGTGATGTTCAGCCCCATGACCACGCCATAGGCCACCAGGGTGACCACCAGGGCCATCTTGTGGGGCGACGGGCGGGCCTGGGCGGGAACCTCGGGCAGGTCGAACCAGAATTCCAGGCCGGTGACCTTCTTGATCTCCGCCTCGCTTTCCACCATGCCCTCCAGTTCCAGCAGCAGCCGGGCCCGTTCCTCCGACTTCTCGAAGGCGTGGCACTGTTCCCAGGTGGAGAAGCGGTAGATGGTGACATAGGCGTAGTCGGTGGCCGCCGCCGGCCGCAGCACGTTGACACCCTGATAGCCCGGCCAGTGGGACACCGCCGCCGTGACCCGCGAGATCCAGTCCTCGTAATCGGCCTCGCGGCCCGGTACCGCCTTGCGGGCGATGCTGACGGTGACCGGGCCGGCTTGCTCTTCCATCATGGTTCCCTTTGCACCATTCCGAATCCTCCCTATCTGGGAGTTGAAAACCCGTACGAACAGGGACCACAATGCCGCCATTCGCGGTGGACGGACAGGATTGGATTTTCCTCATGCAGTTCCGGTCGATGGCGGCGGCGGCGGTCGTGGCGGCGTTCAGCCTGGCCCCTGGGGCCAACGGGGCGGAATCCCACGCGGCCACCACTCCGGCCAAGGGGGGGGCCGCCTCTCCCATCGCCGTCTCGGTGGCGGTGGAGAACTTCGCCCTGGTGGAGAAAGCGCCGGTATCGGGCGGCTTCGGCATCTTTACCATCGAGGCCACCGCCCTACTGCCGGCCCCGCGCAAGCGGGAAAGCTTCACCCCCACCGAGGACGAGCATTTCTACACCCTGCGGCGCACGGTGGAACGCTTCCTGCTGCGCAAGGAAATCCCCAAGGGCTGGACCCGCTCCAACGAGGCCACCTTCTCGTTCAAGAACGAACTGGCCCGCTTTCCCCGCGCCGATGGCATCGCCTATGCCATCGAGGGGGAACTGGTGCTGCACGGAGCCAAGCCCATTCCGGTGGGCGTCACCCTGGCGGCACCGCCCGGCGGCGTGGTGCTGCGCTATTCCGTCGGCATCATGGCCGCCAATCAGACCCTGCTGACCAAGGAAGGGGTGATCGACGGCCCCAACCGCAAGGCCGGCTGGATGCTGTCGCTGCGCCCCAGCGGGCCGGACGCCGCCATTCCGGTCCGTGCGGTGTTCGCCGTGCGCGCCGAGGGCGGCGACGAAGCGGCGCAGCGGGCGGCGCTGGAAGGCGTCACCGCCACCCTCAACGCCTCCAGCGACGGCCGGGCCGCCGTGGCGGAGCGGGCCAACGACGCCACGGAATGGCTGAAGCCGCTGCAGACGTTCATCCGCCCCGACCAGGTGACCGCCAAGGGCGGCGGCAAGGAGGCCAAGGACGACAAGAAGGAAAAGAAGGGCGGGCACTAACCGCCATGGAAGACCCAGCCCCGCCCAAGCGCCCCACCACCCGCTCCGGCCGCCCCACCCGGAGCGACCCGCCCGAGGATTGTCCGGTCAAGGACCGCTGCCGCCGGGCCCGCGCCCAGGTCTGCCTGGATTGCGGGGTGGAGCAGAAGCTGCGCCGGGGACGGCGCAAGGCCGCGCCGCCGCCGTGCCCCGTCGAATCGCAGTGATGCCGGAAAAGGCCCGCCTCTACTCGATCAGCCCGCGCCGGATGGCATAGGCCGCCAGTTCGGCGGAATTGTGCAGGTCGAGCTTCTGCATGATCTTGGTGCGGTGGGTCTCCACCGTCTTGATGGCGATGCCCAGATCGTCGGCGATCTCGCGGTTCTTGTGGCCGCGGGCGATCAGTTGCAACACCTCGCGCTCGCGGGCGGTCAGCGAGCCGCCGCCCATGTCCGAGCCTTCCAGGTATTCCTTCACCAGGTCCTCGGACAGGCCGGGGCCCAGATAGGTCTTGCCGGCGCAGACCGCGTTGATGGCGGCCATCAGTTCGGCATGGCCCAGCTTCTTCAGGGCATAGCCGTCGGCGCCGGCCGCCAGGGCCTCGGCCACACGGCGCTCGCAATTGGCGACGGTCAGCACCAGGACGCGCACCTGAGGCGCCACCTGCTTGATACGCCGCGTCGCCTCGACGCCGTCCAGTTCGGGCATGGACAGGTCCATCAGCACCACGTCGGGCGACAGGGTCCGGGCCATCTCGATCGCGCCCTTGCCGTCCTCGGCCTCGCCGACGATGCTGACATCGTCGACCGCCAGCAGGGCAACCAAGCCCTGCCGAACCAGCTGTTGATCCTCGGCTATCAGAATGCGTACCGTCACAGTCGTTCTCCTCCGCCTGCCGGATAATCGCTGAGTTCAGCCCCCACATCAAGGGAATGCGCAAGGCAATGCGTATTCCCTCCCAGACTCGCCGTAGTGATCGAACGATTTTCTTCTGTCTGTGAACTGCTTCACATTGAGGGCGGATGACCATGGGAATCGCCGCCGATTCCCGCTACGGCAAACTCCTGGGCTATTCCGGGGGCACAGGTCGGGACGGCTTCAGCCGTCCTTTTCCGCATAGGGGTTCTTGCCGCCGCGCACGTAGAGGCGGATGGGAACGCCCGGCATCTCGAAGGCCTCTCGCAGGCCGTTGACCAGATAGCGCGAATAGGATTCCGGCAACTGCTCCGGCCGGGTGGCGAACAGCACGAAGGTCGGCGGCCGGGCCTTGGCCTGGGTCATGTAGCGGATCTTGTAGCGGCGGCCGCCCGGCAGGGCGGGCGGCGGATGGCGCTCGATCATGTCTTCCAGCCAGCGGTTGAGCTGGGCGGTGGGAATACGCCGGTTCCACAGGGTCCAGGTGTCCAGCACCGCGTCCATCAGCCGTTCGATGCCCCGGCCGGTCAGCGCCGACAGGGTGACCGTCGCCACGCCCTTGGCCTGGGGCAGCGAGGTTTCCAGGCGGTCCTTCAGACGCTTCAGCGCCGTCTGGGGGTCGTCGACCACGTCCCACTTGTTGATGGCGATGACCAGGGCGCGGCCCTCCTCCACCACCAGCCGGGCGATGGTCAGGTCCTGCTTGTCCAGGATGGCGGCGGCGTCCATCACCAGCACCACCACCTCGGACATGCGGATGGTCTCGATGGTGTTGCCCACCGACAGCTTTTCGATGGCGTCGTAGATCTGGGCCTTCTTGCGCAGGCCGGCGGTATCCACCAGCTTGACGCGGCGGCCCCGGTGCTCCCATTCCACGGCGATGGCGTCGCGGGTCAGCCCGGCCTCGGGGCCGGTGAGCAGGCGGTCCTGGCCCAGCAGTTGGTTGCCCAGCGTCGATTTGCCCACGTTGGGGCGGCCGACGATGGCCATGGTCAGCGGGCGGGTGGGATCGGGCTCGCCGTCCTCGCCCTCGGCCGGTTCCTCCGGCTCGGGATCGTCGCCGTCAGCGGTCAGCGCCCCGGCCTTGATGGCGTGGTCGCGGAGCGCCTCGAACAGTTCGTACATGCCTTCGCCGTGCTCGGCCGAGACCGGCACCGGCTCGCCCATGCCCAGGCCGTAGGACTCGTAGAGGCCGGGCGCCCCCGCCTTGCCCTCGCACTTATTGGCCACCAGGATGACCGGCGTGGGCAGGCGGCGCAGATGGTCGGCGAAGTGGCGGTCCAGCGGCGTCACCCCGGCACGGGCGTCGATCAGCAGCAGGGCCACATCGGCCTCGGACACCGCCATGTCGGTCTGGCGGCGCATGCGGGCCTCGACGGAATCGCCGCCGTCGTCCTCGAAACCGGCGGTGTCCACCACCTGGAAGTCCATGCCCAGCAGGCTGGCCCGGCCCTCGCGGCGGTCCCGCGTCACTCCGGGCAGGTCATGGACGATGGCCAGGCGCTTGCCCACCAGACGGTTGAACAGGGTGGACTTGCCCACATTGGGGCGCCCGACGATGGCCACGGTAAAGGACATGAAATAGACCTAGCGATAGGCGACGAGATCGGCGTCGTCGGTCAGGAAATACAAGGTGCCGTTGGCGACCGACGGAGCGATGCTGATCCCGGCGGGAGCCTCCTCCCAGCCCAGCATGTCGCCGGTATAGGGCGACAGCGACACCAGCTTGCCGTCGGAGGCCGCCACGATCAGGCGGTCCGAGGCCAGGACCGGCCCCACCCAGACGATGCGGCCCTCGCGGTCCTTGGGGTCTTCCCAGCTCTGCATCTCGGTCACCCAGACGATGCGGCCGGTCTTGGCCTCCAGGGCAAGAACCTCGTTGTTGTTGGTCAGCACGTAGAGATAGTCGCCGGCGACCCACGGGCTCTGGACGCCGCCGACCTCTTTTTCCCAGATACGCCGGCCGCTGCGCTGGTCCAGGCAGACCAGCATGTCGGCGTTGCTGATGGCGTAGACCCGGTTGCGGTCGATGGCCGGACGGCCGCGGATATCGAGCAGCGCGCCCACATGCTCGGTGCGGCGCACCGTGGCCAGGGAATCCTGCCAGATCATCGCGCCGGTTTCCACACGCAACGCGAACAATTCGCCCGAGGAATAGGGCACCACCACCATGTTGCCATCGACGGCGGGCGAATTTCCGGCCAGCAGGCCGGCGGATTCGGCGATGCCGGTATGGGTCCACAGCACCGAGCCGTCCTCGGCCGCCAAAGCGTGGGTCTGGTTGTCGACGGTCACCGCGAACACCCGGCCGCCACGCACGGTGGGGGAACCGCGCAGCGGCCCCGACACGGTCTGGCGCCACTCGATGCGGCCGCTGCCGGCATTCAGCGCCACCACCTGGGCGAAGCCGGTGGCGGCGAAGACCTGGCCGTCCTCGTAGGCCAGACCGCCGCTGGTATAGACCTCGGAGGTATCCTTGGGGGTGAGGTCCATCTCCCACAGCCGCTTGCCGGTATTGGCATCGAAGGCGCTGACCATGGACGAGGCATCGACGGTGAAGACCTTGCCGTCGGCGATGATGGGTTGGCCCAGCAGGCGGCGGCGCTTGCCGGCGCCGGCGCCGGCGTCCCGCGTCCAGGCGCGCTGCAGGGCATCGCCCACCATCATGTGGTGCATGGCATGGTTGGAATAGCCGCCGGCCTGGGGCCAATCCTCGTTGTCCTCGGGGGGCGGCAGCACGATCTTGGCCAGCGTCCCGCCGATATCGGGCTCGACCATCTTTTCGCGCGACAGCACAGAGATGCGCTTGCCCGGCAGGGGCGGCGCCTTGTTCTCGCCGATCCAGCTGTCGCAACCGCCCAGCGCCAGCATGGCGATCAACACACCGGCGATCCTGCGCTTCATGACGGTCATTCCCATGGATCAGCTCCTGGCGCGTTGCCCGGTGGCGGCAAGCATTTCCGCCGCGCGGGTCCGAAGGCCCTGGGGCGCGGCGGCATCCTCGGCGATCTTGGCGAACAGTTCGGCGGCGCGGGGCGCCTGGCCGCGCTTGAGGGCGAGCAGGGCCAGGATTTCGCGGGCCGAATGACGCCACGAACTGGATTCCACCGCCAGGGGCTCCACCGACTTCTCGATGGCGGCGGGATCGCCGCTGTCCAGAATCAGGTAGGCGGCCCGGATGGCCGACATGTCGCGATAGACCTTGTCCACCGAGGAATCGGCGGCGATCTTGCCGTACAGGGTGGCGGCACCGGTGAAGTCGCCGGCCTGCTGGGCCATGTCCGCCCGGCGCAGATCGGCCAGCAGGCGGTACCCCTTGGGTCCCTCGGCGGCCAGCTTGCCCAGCACCTCGGCGGCTTCGCCCGCCTTGCCCTGCTCGACCAGGGCCGAGGTCTCGGAATAGCGGGACGAAGCGGCCTGACGCTGCTTGGCGTCCCAGGCCTTCCAGCCCTGCCAGCCGGCCACGGACAGCACCAGGGCCACGACGCCGGCGGTCAGCAGGCCGCCATGCTTCTTCCACAGCCTGTTAAGCTCATCCTGCCGCAGATCCTCGTCCACCTCCTTGATGAGAAGGGCGGCGGCGGCATCGTCGTGCTTGTCGGTCAAGGAACTCTACTCCATGCGGGCGGTCACGCTCCGGGCCTTGCATCCTGGAGCCGCGCCGTAACATAGTCCGCCCCGGCCCCCTTGGCAAACACTGCCGTCGCGTCACGCTCACGCCTCGCGCCATTTAATCGAGCAACCCATGCCGGGAATCTGATTGTCCGGCCCCCGGCCGGTGGACGCCACCAGCCGCATGGCGTCGAGCAGTTCGCGCCGCACCCCGGGCCCGGCGGGCAGGCGGCCGGATTCGTCCAGGCGGCCGCGGTAGCGCAGGCGGCCATCCCGGTCCAGCCCGAAGAAGTCGGGGGTACAGACCGCGCCATAGGCCCGCGCCACATCCTGGCTCCCGTCGAACAGGTAGGGAAAGTCCAGGCCGTGGGCACGGGCGAAGAGCTTCATGTTGTCGAAGGAATCCTCGGGATACTGGAGGGGATCGTTGGCGTTGACCGCCACCACCTCGACACCTTCGGCGCGCAGAAGGGCCGCGTCGCGGACCAGCCGGTCGATGATGGCCACCACGTAGGGGCAGTGATTGCAGATGAAGGCGACCAGCGTGCCCCGCTCGCCGCGCACATCGGCCAGACTCCAGGTCCGCCCGTCGATTCCGGGCAGGGAGAATTCGGGCGCCGTCCAATCCTCGGCGCAAGCCGGCGTGGTCACCGCCATGTCCCGTTTCCCCCCGGCAGAATCTGCCCATTGATTCCCATTTGGCGCGGTCCCACAATATAGCTCAAGTTGTCGGCAGGATCATAGAAATGATCGGGCGAATCATTGCCTTGGCGGGAGTTCTAGCGGTCGGCGGCTGCGCCTGGATCGGCGAGCAGGGCAGCCTCAATCCCGGCCCGCGCCCGCTGCCCAATACCTATACCTTCATGCAGCTCGAAGCCCTGAGCCTGATCAACACCCACAAGACCATCGGCGACCATGTGATTGGCTGGATCACCGGCAAGGATTGTTCCAGCCCCCGGGCCGAGCGCGGCGACGCCTATTGCATCGACCTGCCCAACCGCCCGCCGCCGCCACCCCAGGTCTATTGCTACAGCACCCTGGCCCGGCCCACCTGCTATTCCCAGCCCTATAACGAGGGCAACGACCGCCTGATCGGCTTCGTCCCCGCCTCCACTCCCATTCGCTGATCCCAAACCCCATCTAATACTCGACAGACACCGTCCCCTGCGCGACAGTAATCCCAGGGGCAAGACCGGTGGGGTGGCCGATGGCAACATTGATCCGGATGTCGGAATACCGGGGGGGACCGGGTTTCGTTCATTTCGAACGGGGCGAAATCACGCAATTGCTGACGCTCTACGCGACGCGGGTGGCCCGGGGCGAATGGCGCGACTACGCCATCGACGTCCGGCCGGACGGCGCCGTGTTCTCCATCTTCCGCCACGCCCTCGAGCGTCCCCTCTACACGGTGACCAAATCGGCCTCGGGGCCCAAGGGCTCCACCTGGAGCGTCGCCCGCGCGGGACGGGTCGTATCGCGCTTCCCCACCCTGGCCGGGGCGCTGGGTGCCCTGGAACGGGCCCCCCATCCGGTCGTGCCCTAGCCCATGCGCCACGTCATCGCCGCCCTGATGGTGACCGTCGTCCTGTTCGGCTGCGCCGCGCCGCCGCCGCCGCCGCCGCGGATGAGCGCCGAGGAGCGCGAGGAATTCCGCCAGGACATGCTGGCCGATGTGGAAAAGATCGACGTCTTCCTGCAGAAGACCCGACGCGGCATCAACCTGACCGAAATCACCCTGGGCTGGTTCACCATGATCCTGCTCAACGAACTGAGCGCCCGGGATGCCGGGCTGCATGCCCACATCCACCACGACGACGCCAATGCCGAGCTTTATCTGCGCAACGATTTCCAGCCCGATCCCGGGCGCGAGATCGCCGCCCTCGACGCCCTGGCCCGCCAGGGGGATTCCAGGGAGGCCGAGATCCGCCTGGCGGCGCGGGAATCGCTGGTCTGCCTGACCACCATTCCCAGCCCCAAGACCTCGGAGGAGATGCAGCGGCAGGCCAGGACCGGCCTGATCGCCGCCCTCGTGAAGCTGAGGATTCATCTCGGCCGCATCGCCGAGGCCCACCGCATTCCGGCAGAGCCTCCCGCCGCGACGAACTGACGGGGATAGACCCAAGGGGAATGAAGGAGAGGGAGCGTTTGGGGACCGCTCCCTCTCCAAGCCCCCTCGCGGCCTTGGGGTTCGGGGATGGCCGCGAAGGAACATTTCGCTGGTTTCCGGTAGCTGCGAGGAGGGGACGTTGGGGGCGCCCCCTCCTCTCCGATCGTGCCCGCGGCTTGGGGTTCGGGGATGCCGCGAGCTGACCGTGCCACCGAGGGGACGCCGCCCGGAGACGGCCCCACCTCGTCTTGATCCGCCGTTCAGGCGGCCTTGTTCTCCTCCCCCCGCCCGAGCGGGGCGGCGCCCAGCCGCAGGCTGAAGCCGAACGAACTGCCCAGGCCGTTTTCCGATTCGACCCAGACCCGGCCTCCCAGCCGCTCCACCAGCCGGCGGACCACGGCCAGACCAGTGCCGAGGCCCGGGGCAAGACGCTCGCCGCCGCCATGGGGGCGATAGAAAATCTCGAACATGCGGGCCATGCGGGCCGGCTCGATGCCCAGGCCGTTGTCGCAGACCTTGATGCGAGCCATGTCGCCGTCCCGCGACACCGAGACATGGATCACCGGCCGGCGCTCCGGCGAGCGGTAGCGCACGGCGTTGTCGAGCAGTTGCATGAAGATCTCGATCAGCGAGGCCTGGTCGGCCTCGACCTCGGGCAGCGGGTCCACCACCAGGGTGGCTCCGGCCTCGGCCAGCACCTCGGCCAGACGCTGCCGGGCGACGGTCATGGCGACCCAGGCGGAATTCACCTCGCCGGTGCGCGGGGTGGAATCCACCGCCACGAACTCCCGAAGGCCGCTGACCAGCGCCCGCATGCGCCGTGCGCCGTCGACCACATGGCCGACATAATCCTTCACGTCGTCGTCGCAGCCGGCCTTGTCGTGGCTGGCCAGCAGCTGGGAGTACGACACCATGCGGCGCAGCGGCTCCTGCAGGTCGTGGGCGGCCACGTCGGCGATACGCTCCAGATCGGCCACATAACGGCGCAGCCGGTCGCGCTGCTCGGTCAGTTCCGCTTCCCTGAGACGCAGGCGCTCGGCGGTCCGCCGCTGCCAGCAGATCGCCTGGAACAGCAGCAGGCACAGCCCGCCCACCCCCAGGGCCATGACGGCCCCCAGGACCATGCCGCCGGTCCGCCCGCTTTCCATCGGGTGGGCCGTGCCGATGGCGGCGAACTGCCGTTCGATGCCGGGGTTGAAGCCCAGGCCCAGCCAGAACAGCGCCACCAGCAAGACGCCGGCCACGGCCGAGAGACGGCCGAAGCCGCCGCCGTCGTCGAAGCGCTCAATGATCGGAATGTGCCGCGGCACCATGCTGTCTCCACCCCGCCCCGCCGGCCATCGTCCGGTGGGGAAACCCAGTGGAGCTTTTATAGGCGCAAGTTCACAACGGAATTACGGCAGTGATTGAATTGCGCACCAATACCCTGTAAACGATTGGTGAATACCATAACAGTCCGTCGGCCGGAGAATGCAGTGTCGGCAAAAGCCCATGTCCTGATCGTCGAAGACGAGCCCGTCACCCGTGCCAAGCTTGCCGCCTACCTCACCGGGGAAGGTTTCCAGGTCAGCGAAGCGGCGGACGCCAAGGACATGAAGGCCATCGTGTCCAAGACCGTCCCCGACGTGGTGCTGCTCGACATCAACCTGCCCGACGAAAGCGGCCTGATCCTGGCGCGCGAGCTGCGCGCCAAGTCGTCGGTGGGCATCATCCTGGTCACCGCCCGCCAGGACGAGACCGACCGCATCGTCGGCCTGGAAATCGGCGCCGACGACTACATCACCAAGCCGTTCAATCCCCGCGAACTGGCCGTGCGGGTCCGCAACCTGCAGCGCCGCGTCGCCCCGACCATGGCCGCCGAGCGCTCGGCCACCGGCATCCACAATTTCGCCGGCTGGCGCCTGGATTGCGATGCCCGCCAACTGGCCTCGCCCACCGGCGAACTGGTGCGGCTGACCCGTGGCGAGTTCGACGTGCTGGCCGCCCTGGCCCGCAACGCCGGGCGGGCGCTGACCCGCGACCAGCTGCTCGATCTGACCCAGCATGACGGCGAGGCGGTGATCGACCGCACCATCGACGTGCTGGTGGGCCGCCTGCGCCGCAAGATCGAGGCGGATTCCCGCCACCCCTCCATCATCCTGACGGTGCACGGGGTCGGCTATCGCCTGGTGGCGAACTAAAATTCCCGTTTCTTCGTGACGGTCCCTATCCGTGGCGCTCCACGTCGCCCTGGACCTCGTCGCCCTTCAGTCCGTGCGCCCACATCAGGCCGAGCACCGCCCCCTTCATCCGGGGCAGCAGGCGCCAGATCAGCAGTCCCAGCCCGGCCAGCGCCACCGCCATCTGGACTTCCAGCGGCGGGTGCCATGTCTGCTCGGCCGCCAGGACCAGCGGCACCACCACATGGCCGGCGACCAGCACGGTGAAATAGGCCGGGCCGTCATCGGCCTTGATATGACCCAGGCGTTCGCCGCAATAGGGACAGGCGGCACGGATGCGCAGATAGCCCTCCAGGCACTCCCCGACGCCGCAACGGGGGCACAGCCGCCGCGCCCCGCGCCAGATGGACAGGGCGATGGGGCGGCCGCGGCCATGCTCCGACGGCGGCAGATTGGCGGGCGGCGGGGCGGGCTTGCAGACGGGGACGCGCAGGCGCTGGGGCATTCGGGCAGCCTTTTTGCGAATAAGACGCACTTTGTGGAAGTGGGTCTCAGGGCCGGGCTTTTCCAGCGGAATGACTCGGTTTGGCCCTCTTCGGCCTGTGGGTGCGGAGCGCCGCGTCGAAGGCGGCGCGGCCCCAGGCGCACAGTTCCGCCCCGTCCTCCACCACGTCGGCCGGAACCTCCCAATAGGGCATGACCATGGGCTTGTCCGCCCACGGCTTGAACTGTGCCGCCCCCGCCGCCTCGAACATGGCGCGGTTGCCGTCGTCGGCCTTCATGAACAGGCAATCCCAGGCGATCAGCGCGAACATCAGCCCGTCGAGATAGAGGCCGAATCCCCCGAACATGGCCCGTGCCGTCACCGGCCCGAGCGGCGAGAGCATGTCGCAGAGGTGATCGGCGAACTGGCGGCTCACGGGGGCGTTCCCCGTCGGGCCTCAGCCCCCGGCACCGGCCTGCTCGAGATAGTCCTTCTTCTTTTCCATGTCGCCGTCGCTGTCGGCGAAGCGGGCGGCGATGGCCTCGAACTCGTCGCTGAGCGCCAGGAAGGCCTCGACGATGTCGGGGTCGAAATGACTGCCCGCCCCTTCGGCGATGATCCGCACCGCCTTGTCGTGGGGCATGCCCTCCTTGTAGACCCGGCGGCTGATCAGGGCGTCGTAGACGTCGGCCACCGCCATCAGGCGGGCCGAGACCGGGATGTCGTCGCCGCCGATCCCCCGGGGATAGCCGCTGCCGTCCCACTTTTCCTGGTGGCCGTAGGCGATCTCCTTGGCCATGGCCAGGAATTCCACCGGCGTGCCCAACGAGCGCTCGGCATGCTCGATGGCGTCACGGCCCAGGGTGGTGTGGGTCTTCATGATCTCGAATTCATGGGGCTCGAAGCGTCCCGGCTTCAGCAGGATGCGGTCGGGAATGCCGACCTTGCCGATATCGTGCAGCGGCGCCGACTTGAACAGCATGTCGATGACGGAATCGTCGAGGGTGGCGGAAAAGCGCGGGTGGTCCTTCAGCTTCCCGGCCAGGGCGCGGACGTAGAACTGGGTGCGGCGGATGTGATTGCCGGTGTCGGAATCCCGCGTCTCGGCCAGCGAGGCCATGGCCAGGATGGTGACGTCCTGGATGGCGGCCAGTTCGCGGGTGCGGCGTGCCACCTCGGTCTCCAGATAGGCGGCCTTGTCGCGGAGGAAATCGGCCCCGGCCTTGACCTTGAGGTGGGTCTCGACCCGGGCCAGGGCCACCGCCGGAGTGATGGGTTTGGTGACGTAGTCCACCGCCCCCAGCCGCAGCCCGGCCTCCTCGTCCTCGGCGCCGCTCATGGCGGTGAGGAAGATCACCGGAATGTCGCGGGTGGCGCGGTCGGCCTTCAGGCGGCGGCAGACCTCGTGCCCGTCCATACCGGGCATCATGATGTCCAGCAGGATGAGGTCGGGCGGCGCCTCCGAGGCGGCGATGGCCAGGGCCTTCTCGCCGTTGTTGGCGATCTTGACCCGGTAGAGGTCCTTCAGCAGGCCGCTCATCAGCTTCAGGTTGTCGGGCGTGTCGTCGACCACCAGGATGGTCGGGCGGGTATCGTCGGAACTCATGACAAGGTCACCTTCAGGGCGCGTTCAATGGCTTTCTTGACGGCGGCGATGGACACCGGCTTGACCAGATAGCCGGAGACCTTGAGGCCCTTGGCGGTCATCACCGCCTCCTCGCCCGAATCCGAGGTCAGCATCACCACCGGAGTGGCCGCCACCTCGGGAATGGGCGCCTTCTGCAGGGTCGCCACATAGGCGAAGCCGTCCTCGCCCGGCATGTGGATATCGCACAGCACGATGGTGGGGCGGATGCGCAGCGTCTCGGAGATGGCCGCCTTGACGTCGCCGGCATCGTAGAGGCTGGACGGCGGAATGCCGATCTGCATGAGAATCTGGCGGAGGGTCAGCCGGATGAAGGGCTCGTCGTCCACCAGCAGCACCTTGATCCGGCGCAGTTCCGTTTCGTTCATGAGGCACCTTTGTCGGCAAGAAGGAGGGCAAGCGCGTCGCGTAACTCGTCCAGGGTGGGGGCCAGCAACGGGGCCAGCATGGCCACCGCCTCGCCGTTGCCGTTCCTGGCGGCATTCTCCAGATCGGCGGCCAGCCGGCCCAGCCGCACGGCGCCGGCGGTGTTGGCCGTGCCTTTCAGGCCGTGGGCCGTCTCGCGCAGGGCGGCAAGCTCGGTCTCGGCCCCGATGCGCGCCACCTTGGCCCCGGCATCGTCGAGGAAGGCGGCCAGGATGGGGCGCAGCCGCGCCATGTCCCACTTGTAGATCGCCCCCATGCGCTCGAAATCGAAGATGTCGGGATCGATCTCGGGCAGGGCCGGGGCGGAGGCGGGGACAGGCGCCGCCGCCATGGGAACCGCCACCGGCGCGGCACGCCGCCATTTCAGCAAGGTGGCGAACATGGCGTCGGGATCGATGGGCTTGGCCAAGTGGTCGTTCATGCCGGCCTCCAGGCATTTCTCCTTGTCGGCCTGCATGGCGTTGGCGGTCATGGCGATGATGGGCAGGTCGCCAAAGCCCAGCCTGCGGATTTCGCGCGTCGCGGTGACGCCGTCCATCACCGGCATCTGCATGTCCATCAGGACCATGTCGTAGGGGGCGGCCCCGACCATTTCCACGGCGACGGCGCCGTTCTCGGCCAGTTCCACCACCACGCCGCCGTCGGCCAGCAATTCGCTGGCCACCTGCTGGTTGAAGTCGTTGTCCTCGACCAGCAGGACCCTGAGGCCCCTGAGCCCGGACAGGTCGGCTTCGTTCACCGCCGCGCCGGCGGAATCGTCGGGTTCGTCCTCCGGCACGGCGCCCAGTGAGCGCATGGCGGCGTCGAACAGCAGCGAGGGATTGACCGGCTTGATCAGCACCTCCTCGATCCCGGCATGCTCGGCCCCCGCCATCACCTCCTCGCGGCCATGGGCGGTGACCATGATCATGTGGGGCGTCCGCGTCAGGCCGAGGCCCTTGATGGCGTAGGCGGTCTCGATGCCGTCCATGCCGGGCATCTGCCAGTCGAGGAAGACGATCTGGTAGGCGTCGTCGCCGCCCATGGTGCGGCGCACCGCCTCCACCGCCAGGGCGCCGGATTCCACGTCGTCCACCTTGAAGGACATGGCGGCCAACATGTCCACCAGCACGGCCCGCGCATTCTCGTTGTCGTCGACCACCAGCATGCGCCGCCCGCGCAGGTCGGGCCTGGGCAGCAGCTTGCGGCGCGGCTTGCCCTTGCCCAGCGTGGCGGTGAACCAGAAGGTGGAACCCTGGCCCGGCTCGGATTCGACGCCGACGCCGCCGCCCATCAGCTCAGCCAGCTTTTTGGAGATGGCCAGGCCCAGCCCGGTGCCGCCGTACTTGCGGGTGGTGGAGGAATCCGCCTGCTGGAAGCTCTGGAACAGGCGTCCCCGCTGTTCCTCGCTCAGGCCGATGCCGGTGTCCCGGACCTCGAAGCGCAGCACCACCTCGCCGCCGAGATCCTGGCCCAGGCGGACCCGGATGGCGATCTCGCCGGCTTCGGTGAACTTCACCGCGTTGTTGGCGTAGTTGATCAGAATCTGACCCAGGCGCAGCGGGTCGCCCACCAGATCGTTGGGAACGTCGGAGCCGACGTCGAACACCAGTTCCAGACCCTTGGCCGTCGTCTTCTCGGTGATCAGGTTGGCGACGTTGTCCAGCACCTTGTCCAGGTAGACCTCGGTGTGCTCCACCGCCAGCTTGCCGGCCTCGATCTTGGAGAAGTCGAGGATGTCGTTGATGATCCCCAGCAGGTGCTGGCCCGATTGCTGGATCTTCCTGACATAGTCCTTCTGGCGCGGGTTGAGTTCGGTCTTCAGCGCCAGATGACTCATGCCGATGATGGCGTTCATGGGCGTCCTGATCTCGTGGCTCATGTTGGCCAGAAAGTCGGCCTTGGCCTGGGAGGCCGCCTCGGCCTTCTCCAGCGCCTGATGCAGCAGGGTGTCGGCCTCCTTCTGTCGGGTGATGTCCTGGTAGGCGCCGTACATGTACCTGATCTTGCCGTCCTCGTCGTGAACCAGCTTGCCGGCGGCATGGACCCAGACCACCTTGCCGTCCACCGGCCGCCTGTAGGCGTAGATGGAATCGTAGTGGTCGTAGCGCCCCTCGATGGCGCCGAGATAGCGTTCCTCGGTGGCCTTGGCGGTTTCCGGGTTGGCCTCCACCAGCCGGTTGAACCACTCGTCGGCCAGATGGTAGCGCCCATCGGGCTTCAGCGACTCGCCCAGGATCTTGGCCGCGCGCTCGGACTGGTAGTAGTAATCCGGGTCGCTGTAATCCACCTGCCAGTAGCCCGATCCGGTCAGTTCCAGGGCGATGTCCGACAGGACGTTGACCCGCTTCAGGTTCTCCGCCGCCTGCTTGCGCTCGGTGATGTCGACGAAGGTTCCCACCAGCCCGCCGGGCGAGCCGTCGGCCTTGCGGAAGCCCGCGACGTAGTAGAGCGTGTCGTGCAGCTTGCCGTCGGCGAAGGGAATGGGCATCTCCTTCTCGACGGACGAGGCTTGGGCGATGACGGTCTCGTCCTCTGCCTGATAGGCGATGCGGTCGGCCTCGGGCAGGTAGTCGAGGTCCAGCACCCTTTTCCCGATCAGGTCGCCGCGACGGACGCCGAAGGTCTGCTCGTAGGCGCGGTTGAAGCCCAGGAAGCGGGCGTCCGCCCCCTTGTAGAACAAGGGATAGGGGATGGTGTCCACCATGGCCTGCTGGAACATGGCCTGGTCGCGGATGGCGTCCTCGGCCTCCTTGCGCTCGGTGATGTCGCGGAACGACACCACGGTGCCCACCACCCTTCCGTCCTTGACCACCGGCGTGGTGCTGTATTCCACCGGAAAGCTGGTGCCGTCCCGGCGCCACAGCACCTCATCGTCCACATTGCGCGGCCGGCCGTCGTGCGAGGTGTGGAACATGGGGCAGTCCTCGCGCGGGAAGGCGGTGCCGTCGGGGCGGGTGTGGTGGACCATGGCGTGCATCATCCGGCCCACCAGATCCCCGGGCTCGTAGCCCAGCATGCGGGCGCCGGCCGGATTGATGAAGCTCATCCGCCCGTCGGGCGCCAGTCCGGCGATTCCCTCGTTGATGGAGGCAAGGATCAGGCGCGAACGCTCTTCCGCCTCGCTTAGTTGGTCGTTGGTGGATTCCAGTTCCTGCTGGCGCGCCGCCAGTTGCCGTTCCGAAGCCGCCAGGGTCGCCGCCTGGACTTGGGCCTCGGCCAGCAATTGCCGTGTCCTGCCGGTGCGCTCGATGATCTCCAGGCTCATGGCCATGAGCGGCATGATGCCGTCCAGCAGGGCCTGATCGCGGGGGCCGAAGCCCTCCATGGCGGCAAGCTCCGCCACCGCCAGCAACCGTTCGCCGCGCAGCACCGGGATCACCGCGATGGATTTGGGCGCCACGTCGCCGGTGGCTCCGCCGATGCGGATATAGTCGGGCGGCGGCCGGGTGACGATGATCGGCGCGCGCTCCAGGGCGCACTGGCCGACCAGCCCCTCGCCGATCTCGAGGCCCTGTTCCAGGCTCTTGCGCTCACGGTGGGCGTAGCCGCCCAGCAGGTGGAGGCGCTTGCCCTCCCCGTCCAGCAGGTAGAAGGCGGCCTGGCCCAGCTTGAGCAGCGGCGCCAGCATGGAGAACAGCGTGCGGACCAGTTCGGCGGGGTCGGCGGTGGTCTGCAATTCGGCGGAAATGGCGGCCAGGTGGGTCTTGACCCAGCGCTGCTCCTCCATCTGGCGGGAATCGGCGCGCAGCACGTCGATGGAGCGGGCCAACGCCCCCACCTCGTTGGGCAGGTCGGTTCCGGGAACCTCCAGCTCCAGCCGGCCGGTGGCCAGTTGCCCCACCACCTCGCTGAGACGGTCGATGGGCCGGCGGATGGACAGGCTGACCATTCCCCCGGCCAGCAGGCTGGCCGCCACCGCGCCGGCCAGCAGCCCCAGGGTGAGCAGCATGCCCCGTTCCGCCGCCTGGGCCGCGCCGGCGGCCTCGATGCGGGCGCGCTCCTCCTTGTGATCGGCCGCCATCCTCAGCGCGGTATCGGCGGCGGCGGCGATATGCTGGAAATCGCGGGTCGAGACGAAGGCGGCGGCCTCGGCGCCGTTCCGGCGCAGCAGGAGCATGGCTTGGTCGACGCTGCCCTTGAAGGCGCGGAACTGCCCGTCGAAACGGATGAGGTTTCGCCGGCTCTCCTCGTCGAGGGCGTGGAGGCGGATCGCCTCGAGCTCGCGGCGCAGGCCAGCTTCGGCCTCGGCCAGTTGGGCAGCGGCCCGCTCGCGCTCCGCCGCGTCGGGGGCCAGGATGGCCTGGCGGACCGCCCGGCCCATCCAGGCCAGTTCGATCCGGGCATCCTTGAGGCCGGAAATGCTCCGCAGCTCATTCTCGTACAGCCGCTGGAAGCCGGTATTGAGGACACTCTGGTTGTACAGACCGGCCAGCCCGAGCAGGACGGTCAGCAGCAGCACGATGGCGAAACCCGCCAGCAGCTTGGCCCGCAAGGTCGGACGCTCCAGGACTTTCAGCAGACGGTTCATGGCGTTGCCTCATTCCCGGCCGGCGCGGCGGCGAACTGGCGGCGCTGGATTTCCAGATTGAGAGCCAGCAGCGAGGCCAGTTCCTCGAACTGCACCACATCGGCGGCGGACGGGGGATGGAGAACGGCGATCTCCACGGCGCCCAGCGGGGTATCGTCGAGCATCAGCGGCGCCATCAGCACCCCGGCCGGCGCAGCGTTGCCGAGGCCGGAGCGGATGGACCACGCCTCGACCTCCCGGCCGGCCAGCACCCGGCTCCGGCGGTCGAGGACGCACTGGCCGAGCAATCCCGCCCCAGGAAGCAACTGCCCGGCGATTCCGGGGGGGGCAGCGTAGGACGCCGCCAGGTCCATGGCGGGCGCGCCGTCGCGGCCGAACACGTAGACCGCGCCCTGCAGCGCCCCCAGGATGTCGTGGGCCTCGGCCAGGAAGACCCGGCCCAGTTCGGCGACGCTCTTGGCCCGCTGGAACTTCAGCGCCGCCTCGGCCCGCCGGTTCTTGCGCCCGGCGCTTTCCGCCTGCTCGCGGGCATAGTGCTCGATGCGCCGGGAGGCCATGGCCTGGGCATGCTGGCCGCGCGCCAGATTGAGCAGCAGCCCGGCAATCACCAGCAGGATCAGGCCGGTGGACAGCCCCGCCACCATGCCGTCGCGGTCGGCGGTGGTGGCGGACAGGTCGTCGGCCACCACCAGCGACCAATCGCCATAGGGATCGTTCCACCGTACCCGGGTGGCGGCCAGGACATGGTCCCGGCCGGCGATCCGCACGATGCCGGGATCGGTGGAGAACGGCAGGACCGGAGGATCGGCCTTCTCGAACATGGCGCCGAACTGCCTGAGCTCGCGGATGGAGGCCAGGCGCTCCGCCGTGACCTCGCCGGCCAGATGCCCGATCCACTCGGAGCGGCTGCTGGCGAATACCACGCCCTGGGGCGACAGCAGCAGGGCGATGCCGGCCCGGCCCCGCAACAGGCCGTCGACCCGTTCCAGGTCGGTGCGGGCCACCACCGCGCCGATGGGGGCGCTATCGCGCTGGGCAGAGGCGCGTACCGGGGCGGTGAAATACAGCGCCCGGTCGCCGCGCGCCAGGCTGACGGCGGCATAGACGTTGCCCTGCCCCTTCATGGCCATCTTGTAGTAAGGCCGGAACGCCACGTCGAGTCCGGTGGACGGCCGCCCGCTGTTGTCCCACGACGAATGGATGATTCCGTCCGTCCGCACCACGAACACCCCCTGGGCATCGTTGGAGCGGGCCACGTCCTCCAGCAATCCCGAGATACGGGGAAGATTGGCCGGCACCTCGCCGCGCGCGTCGAACTTGATATCCTGGGCCACCGCTCCCAGCAGCGACAACGCCCCCATGACGTTGCCGTTCAAGGTCTGGGACATGATCTCCACGCCACGCCGTTCGGCCTCGATCGTCAGCCGGGACAGGTGCTCGTCGTTGCGCGCCGCAACGGTCAGCCCCCCGGCCAGCCCGCCACCCAGGGCGGCAACAGCCAAGGCCAACAACCACCCCAGGCCACGGCTCCTGATCAGCACATCCCGCATCCGGCCTGTCCCAAAGCTCTCAGGAGCAGGAAGCTCCCCCTGAACCAAGGCAGGATAGCCCAGCAACCAGCAAACGAAAATTCCTTTTCATCCGCCCCCTTGCGCCACGGACGAAGACGGGACAAAGCAACCCCGACACAGGGCCGGGGTTGCGGAAGGTTTCGGAGTCAAAGCAAAACTCACAAAAATACTCTAACAGGGGAAATAGTACCAATATCATGCCGTTATGTAAAGACAAAAACACAATAATGCCTGATTGCGCTTGATTGTTAATTATGACGATTTTTAGCAATATTTCTTGCTGATCTGATCGATTCTTTATTTGAGGCGCCCATGCCCGCATTTCTGCGGACACGGGACTCCCCAAGACTATTGCACTAGGCCCGCTTCAGGTTGGGATAGCGGACATCCTCGATCAGATGCTGAATCTCCTGCGACGGGGCGGGAGTGAACATGCTGACCACGATGATGACCACGAACCCGAGCGGAATGCCGAAGATGCCGGCCGAGATCGGGTTGATATCCCACCAGAGGTTGGCCGGAACCGCGCGCGGGATGCCGAAGAACATCTCGCGCAGCCAGGGCTGGGTGGTGGCCATGTAGTAGAAGGTGATGCCGACGCCGGCCGCCATCCCGAGGGTGGCGGCGATGCCGGTGGCACGCTTCCAGAAGATGCCCAGCGTCAGCGCGGGGAAGAACCCGGCCGCCGCCAGCGAGAAGGCCGCCGACACCAGGAACAGGATGTCGGCGGGCTTTTGCGCCGCCACCAGCGCCGCCAGCACGGCGACGACCAGCAGCAGGGTCTTGGACAGCATGACGCGGCGGGCCACCGGCGCGTTCGGATCGATCATCTTGTAATAGAGATCGTGCGACAGCGCGTTGGCGATGGTCAGCAGCAGACCATCGGCGGTGGACAGCGCGGCGGCGAGACCGCCGGCGGCCACCAGGCCCGAGACCACGTACGGCAGGCCGGCGATTTCCGGGGTGGCGAGCACCACGATATCGCCGCCGATGGCGATTTCCGCCAATTGCACGATGCCGTCCTTGTTGATGTCGGTGACCGAGAGCAGCGACGGGTCCACCGCCGCCCAATTGGCCACCCAGGCCGGCAACGCCGTGAAGGCGGTGCCCACCACGTCGTTGTAGACCACGAACTTCACCAGCACCGCCAAAGCGGGGGCGGAGAAGTAGAGCAGGAAGATGAAGAACAGCGACCACGTCACCGAGGCGCGCGCCGCCCGCACCGACGGCGTGGTGTAGTAGCGCATCAGGATGTGGGGAAGCGCCGCGGTGCCGACCATCAGGCACAGGATCAGCGCCAGGAAGTTCTTCTTGGCGATGGCCCTGGCATTCTCGTCCTTGGCGGCGAAGGCCTCGCCATGGGCGGCGATGGGCGCGGCCCTGGCCGCCACGGCCGCCTCCTTGGCCCAGGCCGCCTTGGCCGCCGCCTCGTCCTTGGGGAACTTGGCCAGCGCGTCCTCGGCCTTCTTGACGGAATCGGCGTTGCCCGACGACTTGGCCTCGGCCGCCTTGGCCTCCAGGCCCGCCTTGCCGGCGGCCATGGCCTTGGGAATGTCGGCCAGCTTGGCCTTGGCCTCGTCGGCCCTGGCCTTGAAGATGCCGCGCACCTCCAGTTCCTTGGGATCGGCGTTGAGCTTCTTCTCCAGCTCGGTGACCTTCTGCAGCTGGAAGCCGTAGACCGCCTGGGGAATCGGTATGCCGGTCTGCTTGACCGACAGCCACACCAGCGGGGTCAGGTAGGCGATGATCAGGATGATGTACTGGGCCACCTGGGTCCAGGTGACGGCGCGCATGCCGCCCAGGAACGAGCAGACCAGGATGCCGCCCAGGCCGACGAAGATGCCGAGCGTGAAGTCCACCCCCGACAGCCGCGTGGTGATCAGGCCGACGCCGTAGATCTGCGCCACCACATAGGTGAACGAGCACAGGATGGCGATGACGATGCCGACGAAGCGGGGGCCATGGCCGCCGTAGCGGGCACCCAGGAAGTCGGGAATGGTGAACTGGCCGAACTTGCGCAGGTAGGGCGCCAGGAACAGCGCCACCAGACAGTAGCCGCCGGTCCAGCCCATGATGAAGGCTAGGCCGGAATAGCCGGTCAGGTACAGGGTTCCCGCCATGCCGATGAACGAGGCGGCGCTCATCCAGTCGGCGCCGGTGGCCATGCCGTTGAACACCGCCGGCACCCGGCGGCCGGCCACGTAATACTCGTCGGCGTCGCTGGTGCGGCTCATGATGCCGATGCCGGCATAGAGCAGCACGGTCATCACCAGGAAGCAGTAGCCGATCCATTGCCTCGACATACCCATCTGCTCGGCGATGGCCAGCAGGATGACGAAGCCGAGGAAGCCGCCGGTGTAGAAGCCGTAGACCTTGGTCAGTTGTTGCGTGAAGGATTTGATGGATTGGGTGGGCGCCCCGGTGGGGGCATCGCCTGGAATTCCAGCCATTAGTCCTCTCCCTCCTCGACTCCGTATTCCTGGTCCAGCGCGTTCATGTATTTGGCGTAGTACCAGATGATCCAGACATAGACGATCAGCGCGCCCTGGGCTCCAACCCAGAAGCTGAACGGCCATCCCATGAAGGAGAAGCTGAGTTCGCGGGCAAACCAGCCGATGATAAATGTCACGAAGAACCAGATCCCGAGCAGGATTGCCGTTATCTTGAGGTTCCTGTGCCAATACTCCTCGTGTTTTTCTGTGAGCTGCATGAGTCCTCCCAAATTGTCCCCCCGAAGTTCGCTCGGGTTTGTTATGCAATATTGAGATGCAAAAACTCAGAAACGTCCCGTGGGCAGGTTGACTCCCGCCTTGATACCCGTCTCTTGCTCGAGCTGGAGTGCGACTTTGGGCTCGAACCTGGCGAGCCGGTGAACAACGCCTTCGGCCTTGTCGCGCTGGCCGAGGCGAAGATAGGCATGAGCCAGCTGGTACCAGCCATAGGGGCTCATGGGTTGCAGTTCGGTATTGCGCTTGAGGGCGGTGACCGCCTCCTCCACCTGCCCCGACTTGATCAGCGCCAGGGCCAGGCCGTACCAGGCGCGGTCCAGCTTGCCGTCGAGTTCGACGGCGCGGCGGAAGGCGGCTGCGGCCTCGGCGCTGTCCCCCGCCTCCTCCAGCAGAAAGCCCAGGTTGAACCAGGTGGCGGGCTGCGCCGGGTCGAGATCGAGGGACTGGCGGAACAGGGCGGCCGCCTCGGCCGCGCGCCCCTGCTCCGCCCTGGTATGGGCGATGGAGGAGACGATCCTGGCGTCATGCGGCGCGATGCCCCGCGCCCGCTCCCAGTAATGGACGGCCATGTCGTGACGCCGGGTCAGCAGGCAGAGAATCGCCATCTTGTGGCAGAACCAGAGTTCGAAGCCCTTCTTCATGCATCCCCCTGCATCAGGTCGTGGCGAACGAAGATCAGCAACGCCCAGAGCCAGAACAGCAACAGGAACGAAACCACCGGCACATGCCGGTCGGCCACCTTGCCGGGCGTGATGCGGCGCACCACCCTGACCACCGGAGAGGTCAGGAAGCGGAACAGCCGGTAGACGGGATTGTTTTCGTGCCGGCCGAAGCTCAGCACATAGACGAGAAGCTGCCCGAGGAGCAGAAGTCCCGCGAACTTGACCAGTTCATGAAGCAAAGCCAAGGCAAACTGCATTCTCAGCACCCCTGGATCGTTGATCGGCCAGACATGGGGTCGGAAAACGGGCCATTACTGCAATGCAAAAATATGTTCGCAAGTGCGAAGTCACACACGAGCACTAAACGTCAGGTTGCCGTAAGCTATCCGACATTTACTAAGCGCGCAACAGTTAATCATGAACGGCGATTGTTGCACCGCAAATAGACCGGACCAAAGGTATTATGACGAAGATCAAGACAAGGAATTCTTCATACTCCACATCAAGGCATTTATGGCCTTGAAGGCCTGCTTCAGGCGGTCGCGATCGCCGGATTTCAGCCGTTTGGGATCTATGGCGTTGGACAGGGGCAGCCCGGCGGCGAGGTCGGCCTGCTGCTGTTCCAGCAGGATACGCACCATCAGTTCATGGCTTTCCCGGAAGGCGGCAGCCTCGCCGGCCGACATGTGACCGCCCTCGGCCAGCAGCCTCAGGCGTTCGCCGGTTCCGGTGGCCTCGATGCGGTGCTTGAGCGCCAGGACGCGGGCCGCCGAGGTCAGCGGCAGCAATCCCGCCATCTTGATGTCCAGCCGCCCGTTGCGGGTGATGAACTGCCCGAGGATGCCGAGCGGCGCCTTGATGTCGCCGGCCGCCTGGGCCATGGCGTGCAGGAACTGGGGGGAACGGGCCGCCTGTTCGGTCAACTGGCGCCGCAGGTCGGAGGCCAGCCCGATATCGCCGTGAACCGGGCGGAAATCGACGAAAATATGGACGTTCAGCAACTCCTTGCCGTCGGCTCCGCGAATCCAGCGCTGGATCTGGGCGTCCCAGCCAGCGACGTCGTGCCGCCACTCGGCGTTGCAGGCCATCACCCCGCCGCCGCAGAACGGTACCCCGGCGGTGTTGAGGATGTCGCAGATGCGCTTGCCCAGTTCGGCGAACCAGGGATCGTCCCCGGGGCCGCCGGCGTGGACGATGGCATTGTCCTGGTCGGCGCCGAACAGCCCCTCGCGCCGGCCGCCCGAGCCCAGCAGCAGCAGGCACCATTGGGCCGGCGCCTTGCCCCAGCCCTCGGCCTCCATGGCCTGCTCGGCCAGGCGGGCGGCCCGCTCGGTCAGGGCGCGCAGCACCGAGCTCAGCACCGCCGCCACGCCCAGCGCCTCGACCCGCTCGGCCAGCAATTCCGCCGCCAGCCGGGGCAGCTTGGCCTTGGCCTTGCGCATGTCCTCGGCCGAGCGGGCCGCCTCGACCTCGTCGCCGACCAAGAGGGCGGTGGACGAGCGCATGTGCATCAGGCCGCGCAAGGTGACCACCCCGGCGCCCACGCCCTGTTCGTCCACCGCCACCAGATGGCGCAGCCGCAGGCGGTCCATGCGCCCCATGGCCACGTAGGTGAAGGCGTCGCTGCGCACCGTGGCCACCGGCGAGGACATCACCGCCCCCAGGGGGACGTCGGCGGCCTCGTTGCGGTGCTCGGCCACCGCCTTCAGGACGTCGCGCTCGGTGACGATGCCCACCGGCCGCCCGGCCTCGTCGACCACCACCAGGGAGCTGATCCCCTTGAGACTCATCACCTTGGCGGCCTCGGCGATGGTCGCCCCGGGCCGCGAGGTGGCCAGCGGCGTTCCCATGACCTCGGAGACGCGGTGGCGGTAGGCAAAGCTGTCGATCCGCTCCAGCGGCAACTCGTCGCTCATGGTTTCCCCCTCAGCTGAGTATCCTCGTCCCACCCCATGTCCTTCTGGCGCGACCATTGACCGGCGGCCTTGCGCGAGAAGGCCCGCGCCTCGCCCAGCGTGCGGATGCCCCGGCGCTCCAGCTGCGGAACCAGCCGCACCCAGATTTCCGCCGTCACCAGGCTGTCGCCCAGGGCGGTATGGCGGCCGGTGATGTTGATGCCCATGCGCGCCGCCTGATCGTCGATCTCGAAGCCGGTCTCCTCCGACGACAGCGCCGCCGCCAGCAGCAGGATGTCGAGGCGCTGCGGCGGCCGCCATTCAAGCCCGGCGCCGCGCACCGCGCGCTCCAGCAGGGCCAGATCGAAGCCGATGGAATGGCCGACCACCACCGATTCCGCCATGAAGGCCAGCACCTCGGGCAGGATTTCGGCGATGGCCGCCTTGCCGCTCACCATGGAATCGCTGATGCCGTGCACGGCGGTGGAGCGCGCCGGGATGTGGCGGCCGGGATTGACCAGCAGGTCCAGCACGGTGGAACGGTAGAGCCGCGCCCCGTGGCAGCGCACCGCGCCGACCGAGATGATGGAATCCCGGCTGCTGTCCAGGCCGGTGGTCTCGGTGTCGAGCACCACCACCGGCAGTTCGGCCAGCAGCGTGCCGTCGGCGGGCGGCGGGGCGGCGGGCGGCTGGTCGTGGAGGTCCAGGGCGAATTCCACCTCGTGGCCGGCGGTCTGCTCGTCGGAGGGGAAGATGATCACCGATCCCCGGTGCTCGCCCAGGTCGAGCAGGGAGACGGGATGGGCCAGGCCGTCGAGCATGACCAGATCGGCCCCGACCGCCTTGCCGCCCGAGCGGGCGCCGCGCTGCAGGGCGGCCAGCAGGCTGTTACGGTCGACGGCGGCGTAGATGGAACCGCCGATGGCCATATGGCCGCCGCCCAGGACCCGCTTGGCCGGCCCGTTGATCAGGCTGATCAGCCCGCTTTCGGTGATCACCACCACGCCGTCGTGGATGGCCCTCAGCACCGCGGCCAGCCGCCGGTCCGGCTTGGCGGCCTCGTGGTGACGGCGTTGCGACAGCCCGGCGACCAGCCGCGCCATCTCGCCCATGGGGCCCTGGTCGCGCTCCATCTGCTCGGCGATGGCCTGGGGAAACAGCTGGCCGTGGGCGACGGCCTCGATGCCCGACCGCAGGCGGCGCAGCCGCTCGAAGTGGGAGCGCGCCGCCTCGTGGATGACGATCAGCGAAAGCCACCCCGCCACCAGCAACAGGCCGGCCACCCAGGCCGGCGGCGCCAGATCGGGCCGGTGAAGGGGCAGCAGCGCGGCCACGGCCAGGCCGAGCAGCACCGCCGCCAGCCAGCCGACGATCAGACTTATCCTGCGGAACCGGGTCGGATCCATCCACGCCCCCCCAACAACAAGCGGCGTTCCGATATTCGGTTTTTCTTTCTGGTTTAACGCTTCGGGCGCAAATCACACAAGCGGTATCGGGCGGCTGCCATTGCCCCACCGGCCTCCCGCTCCTTCAGGATGCCGATGATCTGCTCCTCGCTGAACCGGCTGGGTTTCATTCGTCCGCCCTTTCGATGGGCCGGGCTCTACCCAAATCTGGAGGAGGTTTCCCATGGCAGGTCACGGCGATTAGGTCAGGCCGATCAATGCCGCCAGTTTGGCCCGAACCTCGTCCAGAACGGAGCTCGGAACGGCTTGGCCCACCGGTAGGATTGGACGGGCCAGGGTGTCGATGCTCCGCACATGGCTGGTCAGGATTTCACCGCCCAGCTTCAGGCCGGTCGGCAGCACCACGCTGGTTCCAAAGGGACGGATCCTCGAGGTGATGGGGCAGACGATGGCAAAGCCGCTGGCCCGCCAGAACGCCAGCGGCGACACCACCAGGGCAGGCCGTCGGCCGCCTTGCTCCCGCCCGGTGCGGGGATCGAAATCGGTCCAGATCAGATCGCCGGCCTCGGGCTCGAAGGCCTCGCTCATTCCACCGCCTCGCGGCCGGCATCCGGCCCCCAATCGAAGGCGTCGCGCATGTCCTCTTGCGTCATGCCGACCAGCAGATCGGCCAGCCGATAGCGCGGCCGCGCCACCGAGATCACCACTTGCGTCCCGGCGGCCTCGATCTCAACCCTGGCACCTTCGGTCAGGCCGACCTGACAGGCGATATCCTTGGGAATGCGAATACCCAGACTGTTGCCCCAGCGCGCCACTTGACCCAGCATCAATGCCTCCATGCCATGGAGATAGGATAATGTTTATCCGGAGGATATACAAGGGGACGGGGGTGGTAATGGGCTCTGCCCCCGCTTTCCCCTAACCGCGTCCAGGCATAGGAGAGTGATGATGAACGACTGCGCCCGGCAGTGTCCCAAGAAAGTGCTGGTGGACAAGGGTGTCGGTCTCTGCCTTCAGGGGCGAGGCTATGAGGTACTCAATGCCGAAGAACTGAAAATCGACCCGGTGCATTGGTGCTTCAGGGTCATCCGCCCAAGTCACAGCGTCTTCGAGTTCTGGAACGGTACCATCCAAGAGCTTGCTGAAAAATGCGCTCCATCACGGCAGAAGTGGCTAGACGACGCCAAGGCCGCCAGGGCGGCTAGATCAGGTCAACGACCCGCCTCTTAGCTCGGCGGCAGCAGAGGCGATCACTCAAAACCGGCCAGGCGAGTGGCGCACACTCTTGTCGCGAATGTGTCTCGATGCAATAGTGTCTTAATTGATATTAATGGAGGGGGGATAAATGATGATTCGGCACATCGCGTGGCTTGTCGCTGCCGTTATGGTTTCTGGTTGTGCAACATACTCCCCCGAAGAGATAGCAAGCCTCGATTACGGCCCATACCCAACAAACTACAAGGAAATTATTCAGTCCCGTCTGAACGGAACCCTGAAAGACCCCATGTCAGCTCAAATTGAGTATAGAGCAGGCCCAAAGCAAGTGTGGCAGAAGGGCAGCATCATTACGCAGAAAACTTATGGATGGGGCGTGTGCTTGTGGCTCAATGCGAAGAACTCCTTTGGCGCTTACGTTGGCCGCAGACCGCTCTCTTTTATCATTCGCAATGGCGCCATAGTTGATGCGCACGGAGAAATGGAAACCAATATGTTCGACACAGGGCTTGCGAATGCCATGTGCAATCAGGTTGGAGCCACATAACCGAGGGCCTGTGTGCCTCTTGCCTATCAATTTGACCAAGGACCACGCCATCATAGTGCGACAATGGCACCACCGCCATTCCCGCCCAGAGCGTCGTCAGAGACGATCCGACCGTCCGGCAGTACCGGATACCTGATAGATCAAAAACCCAGCCAGACGAGTCGGAAGCGGGGAGATAGGAATCGCTCTTTGTGACCGTTCTTTGTGAATGCGACTTCCTGCTATCATGGCGGCAGCGTAGTGTAGCACGAATGTCATAGCCGTTAAGCGGTGCGGCCAATTTCAGAAGACCAAACACAATGATAATGCGACTGCTATTTTTAGTTGCTTATGTTTCGTTGCTGCTCTCTCCAGCTCACATGGTGATGGCGGCCACTATCGAGCTGACGCAGCAAGAGCGAGCTTGGCTGAACAAGAATCCCGAGATTCGTATCGGCATCGACAGGCAATGGATGCCTTATGTCTACGAACGAAGCCCCGGAACAATCACTGGCGTCGAAGCCGACCTCCTGGAACGGATCAATACCCTCACCGGTGCGAACATCAAATTGGTACTGGGCCAATGGAAGGATATGGTTGCGCAAGCCGAGCGAGGTGAGATTCACGGTGTCGCCGTATCGGTCGCCCATCCTGAGCGCGCCAAGTTCTTCCTGTTCAGTTCCAGCCCGTACAAGAGTTCCCGCTTTATCTATGTGCGAGGAGAGCGAGAATCGTCACTGAGATCCATGGCGGATCTGAACGGCAGGAAGGTTGGCTTGTTGGCCGGAAACCTGATGGACAAAAAGGTATTGTCCCGCTGGCCTGAAATCACCCTCGTTGAGAAGGTATCCAACCAAGACCTTGCGCTCGGCCTGCTGAACAAGGAAATCGACGGCGCTATTTTCACGCTCAGCCTGTCACTGATGATACGGGAAGAAATGATCCCCGACTTGAGGATCGGATTTTCTGTACCGGAGAGTGAAGCGGCGCTGGGCTACTCGATTAACAAAGAGTATCCAGAACTGTTGTCGATCATCAATAAGGGGCTGGAGGCCATCCCCCCCAACGAGGTCCAGTCGATCCTTGACAAATGGAGCGCCAATACCGCCAAGGCAACGCCCCGGACGGAATTGAGCGATGCGGAAACGGCTTGGCTGAAAGCGCACCCGGTCATACGGACGCAGATTTTTAATTCCCCCCCTATCAACTACTGGGAAAACGGTCCGCATGGAATCGCCGTCGACACGGTTGAAGCCATTCTGGGAAAGCTGGGGGTTCGGCTCGAATATGAACATGGGCCAAGTTGGTCCGAGACGCTGGACGCTATGCGGACGCGCAATGGCGTTGATCTGTTGCTCAACGCCAAATACACGCCAGAGCAAGAAGCGTTTCTTACATACAGCAACGACCACCTGACCCAGCCGCTGTTGATCTTTAGCCGCACCGATGAGAAAGGCATTCTTGGACTGGATGACCTTGCTGGCAAGACGGTTGCTGTCGAGCAGGGCTATGGGCTGCGGGAAACATTGGCGAAGAACCATCCCCACATCAAGCAGGTGTTGTACGAGGATACCGTTTCGGCACTCGCCGCCGTCAGCAGCAAGCAGGCGGATGCCTATATCGGTGGGCTGATGGTTGCCCAGTACCATATTGCACAGCGCGGCTTCAGTAACATCAAGGTTGCCGCTGGGACGAATCTGGGCAGTCATACCCAGGCATTCGCTGCACGCAAGGACTGGCCGGAGCTCATCTCCATACTTAACAAAGGACTTGCGTCATTAAGTGTGGATGAGCGCAATGCCATACATCGTAAGTATGCTTCTGTCGAATTTGCGGAGCGGATCGACTACACGCTCCTGTGGAGAGTACTTGTCGGAGCCTCACTCATCATCGCCGGAGTCTTCTATTGGAACCGACGCTTGGCTCATGAAATCACCCTGCGGAAAGCGGCTGAATGCAAGTACCATGAGATAAACAAGCAGCTTGAGGGGGCTGCCCACAAACTGGCCCAATCCAACGCTGAGTTGGAGCAGTTCGCCTATGCCGCATCCCATGACATGCGCGAACCCTTGCGCATGATCAGCTCCTATCTCGGCTTACTGGGCCGTCGATACGGCGCGTGCCTGGATCAGGATGGACACGAGTTTCTGGCCTTTGCCAAGGATGGCGCCACGCGCCTCGACCGGATGATCCTTGGTCTCCTCGACTACTCTCGTATCGGCCGCACGTCCCGGCCAAGGGAGCCCGTGCCTCTCACCGATGTTCTGGCCGAAGCCGTCACCAATCTGCAGGTCGCCATCGAGGCCGCCCAGGCCTGCGTGAACATTCCTACGCCCTTGCCACAGGTTCTGGGGCACAGGGAGGAGTTGGTACGGCTGTTCCAGAATCTGATCGCCAACGCCGTAAAATACTGCTCGCCCGAACGAACGTCCGCAGTAACCATCACCGCCGAGCGAGACGACACCCGCTGGCGCATATCGGTCGCCGACAACGGCATCGGGATTGCCCCCGAGAACCATGACCGTGTCTTCGGCATCTTCCAGCGCCTGCACGGTGTCGATGTCGAGGGGGCCGGCATCGGACTCGCGAGTTGCAAGAAGATCGTCCAGCACCACGACGGCAATATCTGGGTAGAGGGTGAACAGGGTAAGGGGTGCACTATCGTGCTCACCCTTCCAGCCACGGAGTAGAAGACACCCTAGCACGCATCCCGCAGAGATGCTGCAGCAGCCGGGGGCTGGCCGAGGAAAGCCTTGCCTGATCCCACGCCTCCGTCCAGCCACACTCCCGGCACTTGGCGCAAGTGGTAGGATTCGAACCGACGACCGAGGCCGCAGGGGGGCCTTGCTCGCTTCAGCGTTTCCCCCCTTCCCACCATCGTGCACCTGCGCTATAACCCTCGCCTCTCGTTCACCGAGATCCGCGCAGCCGTAGCTCAGCTGGATAGAGCGCTGCCCTCCGAAGGCAGAGGTCTTGAGTTCGAATCTCAACGGTTGCGCCATTTTCCTTCATATTTTTCAATGACTTAGCAGAATTACCCCAACGCCTAAAAATGGCGTTGATTCTGCATGAATTTATCCAATTGGCGAAGTTATTGTAATTGCACAATAATTTACAGCATAGAAATCAGCATCAATACACAAATCTATACACAAAAAAGTAGTGTATTTGTCTTTACTTATTAATATTATGAGGTATATTTAATTATAACATCAATAACATGGAGGAATAGATGGATGCATCAGGGTATATTAAAGTGATTGACGGCGTATATATCTACAGCCGCGAAAATGCGGTGACGGGGATTTGGCATTATTATTTTAAGATTGGCAAAAGGGTATTTCGCAAATCAACAGCTACGACCGATATCAATAAAGCGAAGATAGTCGCTATCCACCAATTTCAGGAGGCGACAATCAATATCGACAAGGTGCCTGCCATTGCAGCGGCACCAGCACCAGCCAAAACTGTATCGTTCAAGATGGTGGCGAATCGCTGGTTGAACACGCGTCGGGAAGAGAACGATTTTGAACGGAATAACAAGGTGGTGACCAGTTATCTCATTCCGTTCTTTGACGGGGTGCTGAAGATGAAGGACATCAGCACCATCACCCAATCTCAAATCAACGACTATATCTTATGGCGGCGGTATTATCGGGTGACGGGTGACGGATCGAAGCAAACCATGAATATCTATCAGCGGGGCGGAAGGCAGGTCAAAGCTGAGGTGGTTCAATATGGGGCTCTGGCAGACTCCACATTGAATCGGGAGAATATCACCCTAAACCACATCATCAAATTTGCAATGAGCGAAGGGGTGGTCAATCCATCAGCCCTCATCAATGTTCCCAGGTTCAAAGTGGAAGACGATAATCGCCCTCACTTCACTGAACAGCAGGCTGATAAATTATGCCATTTGGCGAGAGACCGAACCAAGGTGAAGAACACCAGGAACCAGCGTGAGCGTCGGATGGTATATAATTTCGCAATCCTTCTTCGCTATACGGGAATGCGTCCTGGTGAATTGCTATCCGTCAGATGGGGTGATGTTGATGATAAAGCACGAATCATTAACTTGCCTGGGACAAAGGGGGCAAACAAAACGGGGAAGCGGAAGGTTCCTCTGCTGTTCAAGGAAGCCATCGACCAAATTCACCAAATGCGGCAAGACCGCCGAGATGAACTCGATGGGAATGAACCAAAATCTGGGGAGCATCTATTCCTTAAAACGGATGGAACACGAATCGAATCCCTCAAAACAGCGTTTAGCAATTTAGTTGAAGCCTGTGACTTCGAACCATCGAAAAAGGGCGATTTTCTTTCTCCATATTCGTTCCGCCATACCTTCATCACCCAAATGTGCCGTTCAAGGGCACCAATAGCCCTCACGGCGAAGGCACTCGGAACAAGCGTGGAGATGATACAAAAATACTACGACCACAATATCACCGATGATATTTTGATGTGGATGGACACCGCCAAGGCAGAGGCACCCGCCCCAGTTCAAGCCCCAGCGCCAAAATCCAGTGGAATGCTCAATCTGGAATTTGGCACCGGCGGAGCGTATATCGAATTTGGGAACGATGGCGTCGGTGTGATCCGTCGAGACTGATGGCTGATGATGGAAAGTTGAGATTCCCAACTTTCCATGTCAGGTGGCTGGGATCACCCCAGATGGGAATGACGGAAATATCGTCTGTGCAGATGGGCAGTGATGGGCTGCTGGTCCTGGGGTGAAAATTCTCAGGAAATTTGCTGGTCGGTCATATTTCAGAAGATCAAAATCCCTAACGAAACTCCTCTAGATAGTAGTTTCGTCTGGGATTTTTCGTGGCTGACCGGAAGGCTTGAAAGTTGGGAGTCTCAACTTTTTGCGGGGCTGGGATCAATTCGATCTCACTACTGGCATCGAACATCCGACGGGCTATCCCTGTCGCCTCTGCCGCTGTTGCCCAGAACACCAATGGGCGCCCTTTTTCACGAACGACTAAAAAATTATTTTCAAAAAATCATATCAAATTTTTCAAATCCATCCATTTGTGACATCAACCGCTTATCATCTTCCTTTATTTTATCAAGCTCATCACTTGTTATTTCTGCCCACTTTGCAAAAGCCTGATATTTCATCTCCTGCAACAGTTCTCTATACTCAATCTCACTATGAAGAATTCTTGCCGGAGGCTCAAATCCCGCCGCCCGAAAAACATGTGACCAGCGCTGATAAATATCATCATCTGAGTAATTATCATTTACTGGTGTATAGTAATAATCTGGGTCATGATCATTTAATCTGTCAGAATATTCACGGATAATATCGTTAAGTTCCATCATTGATATATTATACTCGCGGCAGATTTCACTTTTTACAATCCTATTGCGAACAACATAACGGTCTATATCTTCTTTTAATAAGTCATCAGCATCACATGGTGCGCAAATCTTGTATCTAAGCACTTCATATCGGCAAAATACCTCAAACCATCGCTGTGTTCCTGTTAAAGAAGCCATTCCAGCCCCCGTGAATTGCTGCTTGATGACGCCTTTAGCATGGCGAGGTTAGCGGGTTGTTCTTTCGGTGCCGACCAGTCCGATGTCTCGGCAACCCTGGCAATAAAAATGAAGGAGTTGCAGAAAAAGATTTTCTGACATTTCCTAGATGGGCAGCCTAACCGCCACTGATTGACGCTAAGATACCCAAATTTCCGCCCAGCCGGAAGGCGGAATGGTGCGATTTTGTCATCGCCATCAATGAAGCCCTGTGCTCGGAATTTCAGTTTCGGGGCATCGGCATCGAACTTGCGAGTGTTCCGGCGACTACGGTCACGCATCGACAAATTGGAATAGAAACGCATTGATAAACCAAATTTTTCGTCAAATGGCTTTGATTTTTTAGTGACCCAACTTGGAATATAGCCATCGATCATGAGCCAATTTGAGGGATTGGCTACCGAAAATTCCACATGGCTAACCCATCACCCCATCAAATTGACCGCCTTTTTCAGCATGGCATCGTTGACGTCGATATAGCGCTGGGTGGTTGCCAAGGACGAATGCCCAGCCAAGTGCTGCAATACCCTTGCCCCAACGCCCTTCTCGGCAAGTGTCGTTATGAAGGAGCGTCGACCGGAATGGCTGGATGCCCCATCGATCCCCGCATCGGCATAAATCTTCCTGAATAGCTGGACCAACGTGTTTGCCGAGAATGGCTTGTTGGATTTCTGGCTGGCAATCAGGGGGCGGGAAGATTCCCGGGAATCTTGGAGGGCAATGAATCGAGCCACCTCCTTCTGAAGCTTGTCGCCAACCATGATGGTGCGACCCTTCTTGCCCTTGGTCATGGACTGGGCGAGGTAGATTTCAGATTTGGGCTTGCCGGTGGAATCCATCACATCACCGATGGTGAGGCTGGCAATTTCGCAAGCCCGCAATCCAGCAAGCAGGCTGAACTGGAATGCCATGCGATTCCTGTCTGCATGACGATCTTGGGCGATGATGGACAGAACCCGCTTGGTCTCGTCTTGGGATAGAACCTTCGCCTGTTTCATAACCGAAAACCTCACATAATCTCGTTATGCGAGTATTTTAACTCATTATGGAAAGCAGTCCAGTCGAACCCGACCAAGAAACCCAGCATTTCTGCGGGTTACGGGGATAATCTCATAGAATGTGCATTCTGTGAGGTTATGGTAATTGGTGGTTGATGCCATGCCCATCTGGCAATTATTCCAGGGTTGGGTACTGCCAGTAAAATTAGTGGCATACTATTTTCGCCATGCCTGACCACATCGCTCCACCATCGACCACCACGGTCCAGATCACCGTCCTGAACCTTGCCCCGATGCTTGGAAGGGGAAACCTTCTGGCATTGGCTGACGTCGAGGTGCTGCTCGATGGCGTCTCCATCATCCTTCATGGTGTCCAGGTGTGTGCCACGGCGGAACGCACCGAGGTCCGATTGCCGAAGTATCGGGGGATCTGATGGGAATTGGGTGGCGGCGATAACCTTGCCGGACGAGGTGAAGGGTCCAATGGGTGATGCCGTCATAGCCGCTGGCATTGAAGCTGGGGTGTTGCGGGAGAAGGTGGCTGGGTCTGTTCTTGGTTCGGAAACTTCCAGAGAAACTTGCTGATTCATGCCATTTGGGGTCACTGGTCATGTGATTTCTGGGCGATCGAAATCCCTAACGAAACTCCTCTAGGTAGTAGTTTCGTCAGGGATTTCCGCGATCAATATCGTCATGGATGACTGGGCAGTTTCGTTCAGATCATGAAGATTCCCGGAATCTTGCCGATGTCGCCAGCCACTGGGTGATCTGGGATTTCCCCAAATTTTTGGGTGTGACCAGGGGCAGACGAAACTCCTCTAGATAGCAGTTTCGTCTACCCTAATGATTCCGCCGAACTGACAAGGATGACATGGTCTCCTTGCATATTTCATGACATCGGCTTAGATTATGCGCATTAGATATAGCAGGACATAATCCGATGGCTAACGCAGTAGATGACTTCTTCAAGGAGTTTGGGATTGCCCAACCCAAAGCCCGGAAGACCGCTGGCGAAACGCCGCTTCAAAAGTTCTTCAAGAAAATGGATGAGGAATGCCGCTTCGCCATGCGCTTGAGGAATCAGGAAGATGAGGCATGGGAGGACTTCAAAAGCCGGAAGACCCGCCGGTGGTTCAAATTTTATGGGGATGAACTGTGGTCTAAGCTGGGACATTACCCGCTGGATATCAGGGGAAAGAAGGAATTCGGACCAATTACGAAGCGCCAGAGCGAACGAGAGGTCGACTGGGATGCCCTGTTCAATTTCTACGAAAAAGCCAAGGCGATGATCGAGCAGGACAAAGGCTTGCAGGCGCAGATTGCGGATCTGGACTCAGCAGCTTCAGAACGCACCTCCAAACCCAGGAAGCGTGGTGGCAAGCCAATTGCCCTTGGCTACGATGGTGGTTCGGAGGATGAACCGGAAATGGCACCCGAACTTCCCGAAGAGGATTAGTCGCAGGACATAAAATAGGACATCAGCAAAAATAATTTTGCATCAGCCGCCGTTTTGGCGGCTTTTTGCTGGAATATCAGCATGATATCGCGTTATGACATACGATAAGACATAACTTGACATTAAGACACGATGCCGTCATTATGCATGACATGAGGCAAGCAATCTCGCTTAGACATAACGTGTCGTCAGCCTCAAGGTAGGGACCCAGATCAGACCTTCGACGCTACCCAGTTCTGCTGAACATCACCGAAGTGATTCATTCAGGTGATTTCGTGCGGCTGGTCACCAACAAATTTTTGATCCCGATTCCTACCGCCAATACCCGCTGAAAGAAATTCAACCCACACAGGGCATCTCCCCGTGAACGGAGAGACTTGTCCGCAATCTGGAGAATAACCATGGAGAACGCCAACGCTAATATCGTTAACACCGCCAACATCATCGCCGCCCGCATGACTGAAGGTGCCACTTTGCTGGGCGAGTATTTTACCGAAATTGACAATGCCATTGCCTCTACGGAGGGCAAGGGTCTCGAATGCACCAAGTATACCTACACCGTCGGCTTCGACATGCTGAAAGACGTCGAAGCCTTCAAGACCCATCTCGATAAGGTCCGAGTCAAGCTGCGCGACGGCTACTCCATCGACAATCACTTCTACGCAGTCATCAAGGGTTTCGTCGCCTCCTGCCAGATGCCCACTAACGGCGGGGCAATCTCCCGTATCGCCTCGATCTGCCAGGACGCCTACGCCAATAACATCGAGGTGGGCGACATCGAAGCCTATATCGAGCAGTTGGGAGGCATGCGTGCCGCCTACAACTTCGGCGCGGCGAAACGTAAAAACGGTCTGCCCGCCAACGACAATGGTGCCGTGGATTATTCCCTGCATCTCCAGGTTCATGGCGGCTCGGGCTTCATGGGCATCCTGAACCTGACCGCCAAGGACATCGCCAAGCTGATCATCACCAAGGGTTACAAGACCACCGATGGTGATGACGACCCCACCAGCGGCGGTGGTGGCGGTGGACTCAAGACCGAAATCATCGTGGGTGGTGGGGCGACCACCTTCACCGAGGCAGTGTCCATTGCAGGCAATGATAATGGGCTCGAAAAGGACGGCGAATTCACCTTCGCCTCGTTCTTCGCCTGCGCCGGTGGTGCCGACTACGGGATGGTCGCCGCCGGTGGCAAGCTGGTCTATGCCAACGAATTCTGTGCCCGTGTTGCCCGCCTTCATGAGCTGAACCATGGCTCCACCGTTGATACCCGTTCGATCAGCGACACCGAACCCACCGACTACCACAGCCCCACCGTGATGGTTGGTGGCTTCCCTTGCCAGCCTTTCAGCACGGCGGGCAACCAGATGGGGCAATTTGATCCCCGTGGTGAATTTGGTCCGGTGTTCGCACGAAAGATCATGGCTGCGGAGCCTGCCGCCTTCATCTGCGAAAATGTGCCGCCCTTTCTGAGCGACGAAAAGTTTTCATCGGTTTTCAACGAAATGATGCGCACTTGGGGCAACCGCTACAAGATCGGAGCCTTCATCTTCAACGCCGCCGATTATGGCGTTCCTCAGACCCGCAAGCGTTCCTTCATCATCGGCTATCACTCGGATTTGGGCATCGCCTTCAACCCTGCCGATATGACCAAGGTTGAAAAGCGTTCCACCCTTCTCGACGCCATTGGTGATCTGACCCAGGATGCCGTTCTCTATGATGGCAGCAACCGCGCTCGCCTTACCGGGAACGAATATTCCGGCAGCGGCTATGGAAAATTCATCGCTGACCGTTCGAACAATGTGCGGTCTTGGGATCAGCCCTCCTTCACCATCGTCTCTCATATCGGTGGCATCCCGCTGCACCCCGAGCCCGTCGATGAATCGATGAAGACTTCTCCCGGCGTCATCCTCAACGCCTCGGCAGGAACCTATCATCGTCGCCTCACCATCCGTGAGTGCGCCCGAATCCAGACCTTCCCCGACACCTTCAACTTTGGCGCAGGTCTGGTCCTTGCCCATGACGTGATCGGCAACGCCATCCCGCCCGTGATGATGGAAACCATTGCCAAGGTCGTGGCGAAGGATTTGACCAAGGTCGGGGTGATCAGCCCCACCAACGACAACAGCAATTTCATCAGCCAGGAGGTGGTCAATGGTTAATCAATCTCTGCGTCACGCACGCATCCTCGCCGGGGCAACCGCTCCTCTCCCCATCACCAATCATAGCCCCCTCAACTATCTTGGGGGGAAGTGCAAGGTCGCCGATCAACTCTGGCTCCTCCGCCCCAACCCAAAGTCGTTTGGCACCATCATCGATCCCTTTGGCGGTGGGGCTGCAACCCCCCTGGCATTCGCTCGTTTTGGTGTGGGCACCAACAAGCGGTTCCTGATCCGTGACGCCTTCCAGCCGACCATCAATTTCTGGCAGGTGCTCCAGTCCGCCCCGACGGAATTGACCCATGCAGTCGACGATCTCTTCACCAACTACCCTGACGGTCATGCCCTCGAAACGGCTTGCCTTGATGCCATCAACCTCGGGCAAGATTCCGGGAATCTTCAGGTGAAGTCGGCGGCGGGCTACTACATCCATACCCATGTTTGCGTTCCTCCCCGGCAATTCGACCTTGCCACTGTTAACTACTCCCAGATGCGCGGTGGGAACTGGCTCCCGACCGGGGAATTGACCATCGGTCGGCTGCACACTTGGTCCGAGATGATCGCCGGTTGGGACTTCAAGCAGCAGGATTTCCGGAAGACCATGGAGGAAGCCATTTCCCTTGGTGACGGTGGATTTGCCTTCATCGATCCGCCCTACGAGGGCGGTGGCGCTGGTGACACGCCGGACGTCCTCTATTCCAGCGTCTTCGGCAAGGCGGCACATGACTTGCTGGCGAACAAGGTGACCGAGGCGACCAACGCCGGGGTCAAGACCCTGATCACCATCAACTACTCCACCGCCAACCTGGACCGCTACGCCGCCTTCAAGCGGATCACCCGGACGCAGACCTATGCCAGCGGGAACTTGGGCACCGAACTTGTCATCCAGACCTACGAATCGCCGTTCTTCGACGTCATGATCAAGAATACCGGCTGGGAGGTGTTCGAAGACAAAATCGCCGCCTAGTACAAATATCCACCCAGCGATTGGAATGGTCAATTGGACCATTCCAACGTCTGGCGGAGATAATAAATAAACCAATGATTGTTTGTTTAATTTGACTTAATGCCACTACCTACGGTATTGTTAATATATTAAATAGGTTATTGCCGAATTTGATAAATAAATATGTGACCAAGGCTTGCTGCTTGATGGTCTTGGATAGAGCGAAACGTTACAGAATCATACCGACTTTCCTGTTCCGCTCAATCCACAGGAAACCCAGCCCCAGAAGGTTCCAGCAAGCCCCTTCTGGGGCTATTTTTATGAGGAGTGTATTATGAGCGGAAATACAATTAATTATGTTGATGCCATCTGTGGGGCAGGCAAGACCCATGGGGCAATTTTATATGCCATCGATCAGGCAGCGAACCACGATGCCAAGATCGCCATCATCCAACCTTCCAGGGAATTGATCCTGCAGACCGAGGCGGCGATGACCAAGCAGATCAGGTCAATGGGGCTGGAAGTGCCCCTCACCACCATCTACTCAGACGACGATATTCCCCATGGCGATTACGTCTCGGTCAGCACACGGATTCAGGACCACCTCAAGAAGGCGGCAGAAATCCCAACGGGGCAGATCCTCATCATCACCCACGCTGCCTTTCTGTCCCTGCCCCATTGGCATCGCAAAGATTCTTGGGAAATTATCATCGACGAGGTGCCCAACATCGCCCCCTTCCATCGCTACGAACTGGAAGAGAACAGCGATCTCTTGAAGAATCTGGCACGGATTGAGCCGGACCGCGGCAGCCCCGCCTACAATAAGGTGGTCGTTAATGACAGGGAGTTCGTCGAGAAGGCAATTCTGCTCAACAACGATGTGTTTGGCGTGTTTCGTGACCTCGCCAAGAACCTGATCAACCCCCATGCCGACATCTACTGCCTCAAGGGTCAATGGGACAGACTGTCAAGCAAGGGCAATGATTCCATCGACTTCTTCGGCGTGGTCGGTTCCTCGCTGGTCAAGGGATACAAGAAGGTCACCATCATGGGTGCCCACTTCCCCGATAGCCTGTTGGCGATGATCTGGAACAAGGAGGGCGTCAGGTTCGTCGAGAACAAGGGGATCCAGCTCCGCCACACCGACCATGACATTGGAGCCAGACAACTCACCGTCAATTACCTCTCGGAACGTAGCTGGTCGAAGGCGTTGAAGAGGAAGGTCGGTATCAGCCATTCCAGCATCAGCCCCATCCTGCCATCGATCCAGTCGATCTTGGGAACCTGCCCATTCATCTGGTGCGCCAACAATGACCTGCTCAACCAGGCGGTCGAACCCCACTTCCGAGGAGCAGCCACTCGCATCTCCAATGTGTCCCATGGCATCAATCAGCACCAAGGCGTCCATCAGGTGCTGGTATTGAGCGCATTGAACCTGACCACCGACCATTTCAAATTCCTCGAGCAGCGGTTCAGGATCGATCCCACCGAGGTCCAGAAAGCCATCAGCCATGAGACCATTTACCAAGCCCTCATGAGATGCAGCCTGCGAGATCCAGCGGCGACCGACCCCGTGACCATCATCGTTCCCGACAGGTCATTGGGCGAATGGCTGGTTCGCCAGTTCAAGGACAACGGCAGGATCAAATTGAACCGTGTTCAAACCGACATTCCTCTTCTGGAAACCAAGTCGGGAAGCACCAGCCGCATGGGTGGTCGCCCGCCCGTGAACGTGGTCGCAATGACCAATGCCGAACGGGAACGTGCCCACCAGCAGAAGAAACGGAGAATCTACGATGGGGTGATCTCACTCTGCATGGGTCTAAAAATCCCTGACGAAACTCCTCTAGGTAGTAGTTTCGTCAGGGAAAATTTGGAGATCTCCCTGATTGGCAACCTTCATTCGTCGCCCATCGAATTCGAGGTAGCAAGCAACGACAATCTGATCGCCCAGCTCAAGGCTTGCTGGTCCTACAGAGCCAACAACAAGAACGACAACATCCTGATTTCCCCAGCTAAATTCGCCAAAAAGAAGGGTGTTGATACCGAACGGGGTCTAGAGAATGTGATTTCCGTCCATGGCATCTGGCTCGACCAAGACGACGGCACCCTGACGCCGGACGAGATGAACCGCATCTTCCCCGATATCAGGTTCGTCGCCATGAACAGCTTCTCGGGCAACAAGCGATACTTCTTCCCCACCACCAGCCCCATGACCCTCGACGCCTACCATGCCATCTGGGACATCATGGTCGGAGCCATCGAGATGTATGGCTACTCGAGGGACAAGGTTGCGCCAAATTTCCATGGAATCGACAGGTCCAAGCGACCCGCCTGCTCCATGTTCTATGTGCCCTGCCAAGCCAAGGACCCAGCGAAATCATTCTGGATGGAATTCCCTGGGGTGGAAATCGATCCATTGATCTTCATCGATAACTACCTGCTTCCAGACCCAACGGAATATGTCGCCGCCCCAGCCTTCGCCAATCCAGTATCGGATGGATTGAAGAGGTTGCGAGAGGCAATTGCCAGAACCAGCAACGACAACGAGGTAGCCAAAGCCAATCAGGTCAGCTTGGTGATCAGCCAATGGCGCAATGCCCCCAAGGGCGAGGGATCGAGGGAATTCTTCAACCTCGGTCGCCGCCTCCGTGACCTTGGACTCGATGAATTCTCGATTCGCCAGAAGCTCATCGATGAAGCTGCGTATGCCCGCCACCCAGACGAACGGCGCAGGGAAATCTCTGGGGTCGTTGCCAAGGTTACCAAGGGTGGTCATCACCCAGCAGCGTCCAACGACGATGGGGCTGAGGGGCTACGGCGGAAGGGATGACCACTACCGGCTACCGCTTGGACAGCCTCGTCAGCATTCCGGCAATTGCAATCGTACAATAGCTGGAGTCATGACATGACCTACTCGCCGGACAAGACCCTGCTGCAGCAATGAGATCGACGAGTGCTTGGTACTGAGCCAGTTCGGCACCACCACCAGACCGTTCCAGTTCCTGGGCGCATCGAAGTGCGCATTGCGTCGGTGATGAATCATGGCTCATTCCGACATGGTATAGCATCCGAGTCAGCACTCAATGATGGAGATTTTATGATTTGTTGCGAACCATGACGTCCATGATAACGAAATATATCGAGACGGGGATTGGTTAGGTGACCGGCAGAGTTGAGAGTCTCAACTTTTGTCGGGACGTCGATTGATAAACATGAACCCGAATTATCACCTCCTTGATAAATAGATCATAAACCTATTTGAGAAGGAGGAGTGCTATGGCGAATATTAATTTTAACAACGTTACGAACAGATTGAAGGCTGCTGGCAAAATTAAATCTGAAGCCGATATGGGGAACCTATTTGGGAAAGGTCAGTCCTATGTTTCATCCAGAAAATCCAAAAATCGACCACCGTCACTTGATGCGCTGACCCATTTGGCTTTCAATCTGGAGCAGGACATCCAAGAATTTCAGGATGAAGCACGTGAGGGATTGGCATCGGTGGAGGAATGGGAATCCGCCAGCATCTTGTGGGAACTCCAGAACGAGGTGTTCGCCGTCATCAGGGAAACGGTGCAACGGGACCGTCCCGAGGTATTCGACCGCCATCCCGAATTGAAGCGGTTCATCTCTTGGATCAAGGACTGATCAGATTCCAGCAAGATTCCCGGGAATCTTCCCATCCGTTTTCGACGACCAAAATCCCTAACGAAACTCCTCTAGATAGTAGTTTCGTCTGGGATTTTTTCGGAGCACCGAGGGCAATCACCTGCGGAAACTCCTGCAACACCAGATGGTTAGCTTGGTCATGGGGCAGAAACCCACCAGGGAAGCCCACCAATGGCTCGTTTGATCTGGCTGGTGGGATTGGGCATTCCTACCAGAGAAGCCCCGTATGGGCTTCTAAATGGCGTTCCTCGCCATCGAGGAGAAATTCATCCCTTGTCCGATTGGGACATGAGGGCGGCAAGATCACTCTGGGTTTTGATCATCTTGGTCCGTTGCCCATTGATCTGTTCCCGCTTCTTCGCCAATGCAGCCTGCTGTTTCAAACGTTTGGCTTGATCTGCTTTCGCATCTGCCTGTTTTGACAAATTACCAGATAGGGTGTTAGCTGGTTGATCTTCTGTAATCGACATAAATTCGTGGTATCTCATCTGATTGCCTCCATAATTGTGCTCAGCAGTATTTATATTTTATCAGGTAAATAGAGCTGGACTGATATTTATGATCGCGTTACTGGTCGCTTCAGGACAACATTACTGGAGATTACCATGAACCTTTCTGAATTGAAGTTCAGCACCGATAAGCGTCCCACTCCTGCCTTTCGTGCCAATCCCACCGAGAAGGCTCGGAGTGCCGTTCTTGCCAGCATTGCCGTTCAACGCACCCTGCTGAATTCGGAACGCACTGGCACTGCCCACAACATCACCAAGACCATCAAAACCCTCGATGAACAGGGCAATGTCATCACCAACACGGTGCAGCGGAAGCCCCGCAAATGGTGGTTCACGAATCCGCAGGGCGTGTTCCTGATCGAGGTTCTGTTTGGTGGTCAGCCCATCGCCATCAACGGCAAGCAGACTGCCATTGAAGCCGGAGACCTTGATGGGGTGGAGAAGGTGCTGACCATCATTGCCACCGCCGTTGGTGCTGGCGAGTTGGACAAGGTTCTGGCTGATGCCAAATCCAAGCGGAAGGCTGGTCGCCCCAAGAAGGCGTCCTGATGCTTCCCCACGATTCCCACCTTCCCCTTTTGAATAATTGGGTGAAGGTGGGAGGAGGAATTCCAATGAGCCGCCAAATTTCAATCCATACCGCATACGAAGGGACCATCACCTTCAAGGATGCCATCAATGGCAAGGCGATTGGCTATGCTGGCTGGGCGGGCTTCATTGCCAGCATCATCCATACGCAGGGTTGGCGGGCATATGGTTCGCCATCCCAAGAAGGGGGCTACTTCATTGCCCTTCAGCATCCCCATATTCCCGAAGAACTTCCCATCGACCCAGGCTTTCATGGATGGCATAGACTTCAACTGGACGACCTGCTGGATTTTGCAGGTGATGATGGGCTGGTGATGTAGGCGGGTTCAGCGACCCAACGGGACTGCCGCCAATTCTACCCTTGCTTTGATTTTGACGTGTTTTTGACCGCCTTGTGATTTAGCGAATCGCTTATCACCTGACGCATTGTTGCCAACTCTGCCTCCGAAGGTTCTAAGTCCTTCATCGTAAAGGGACGATTATTTTTCAGGGCATCCCTAATCATTTTTTTGGATTCGTCAGGATGAAGGAATGCGACAAAGGGAACTTCTCCGAATTGTTCCTCATACTTGTCGATTAACTCCGCCTCTTCGCCATCCATCGTCATAAATTCATCATCGATCTGCATTTCGCCACCCATCTATGAGCGATTGCCACCGCCCCACCTGTTGGACAGAAGCAGGATAGATCCAAGCCGAGATGATGTCAGCAGGGTTCAGCGACCCAACGGGACTGCCGCCAGTTCAACTTCTCCACCAGCACCAAATTGGGTCTGCATCACGGCGAAGGCGTATCGTTCCCCATCGGTGGGACGCCTCGCAGTCAATTTGGCAACTTCATCGGGAGTCGGGTCACGATAGCCAGCCTGCCCATTCAGCGGCATCGCCAGAAAGCCAGAAGCGTTTTTGACCGCTGAACGGAAGTCACCCGCCCGAACCATACAGAAGGGCTTATGGTTATAATCCACAGCAAACAGCACACGAACAGCCATCGGTTCCTCCTCTCAAATTCAATGGGCTTATGTTCACTATTTGTTCCATTGTGGTCAAGTAGAAAGAATCTTTAGGTGTCGCTGTCCAATGGTCGGATTGTTCGCTGGAAGTGCGTCTAAAACAGGGGTAGAATTTGGCATTAAACGCGTATCAATACACAAGCGATACACACGAACAACCGACAATGAAATTAATCAACAAATACAATGACATAGCAGACAATACAACCCCTCCGAAGGCAGAGGTCGTAGGTTCGAATCCTACCGGTTGCGCCAATTTATCTATATTTTTCAGTATGCTATGTCGCGCCCCCAGGGGGCGGGGCCAACCATATTGTCTTGCGTCCCCAATGCGCCCCCAAAGTCTGCATCCATGGTCACTTTGGTCGCCCGACGTGACAGCTAAACTCTATCGCCTTGACCCAAGGGCAATCTCGTTCAACGGATCAACGCTGATCACTCGCAGTCCTGGTCATGCTGATCCAGCCAACAACGAATCTCATCCGGCGCTTGGCGCGGACCCACTTGGCACAGCATGACTGGAACTTCGCCCCACTCGTCGGCGACATCAAGCAAATGATCGCCGTCTTGGATTTGGACACCACCGACCATCACCGCATAAGTCGCGTTGTCAGTCATCTCAAAGCGGCACGCAAAATCCTCTATGTCGCCAGAGTCTATGTAGAACGTAACCTTGGCTGGAAATCGGTCTTCCAGTGCTCGTGGAGTGCTATCAGATGGATGCAGAGTTGCTCTAATTATCGAAATATCATCTTGCTCGGTTGTCCAGACCGTGAAAGCCCCATATCCAAGACTGCTATGAAACACCGCCTCCAAATGTTTGGAGGTAACCTCCCCCCCGCCATTGTCGGTCACCTCGAGTTGGCCACGACACCCTGCCAAAACGCTTTGTAGGAACTGGTAGCCCTCTGCATCTGCGGCTATGGTGATGTGCCAAGGGTATCGTTCCCGCAGCATTTTCAATCTTCTCTCAATGGCGGCTCCGGGGCTATTGCGCCAATGCCTAACGGATAATCTTCTGCTCATCATAAACCTCCTATTATATTCATACTTTGCTATGTTACGGAGCCACGTCTTCTTGAAAAGTGATGCACTTTCTATCGCCACACCACATCAATGGTTATTTATGCAGTCGCGCAATTCCATTGTCCGCAGCGTAAGCTTTTGACTCTTTATAGAGTTTGAGAGGAAGGCAGGATGTGGGGAGGCACATCCAGGTAGCCGACAAAGGCGGGGCTCAAAAATTGTTTCGGAAAAAATCTGATTGCCTCCGTCTTATGGATTAACGAATCACCCATGCTATCGTTTCGTGCGGTGGATCGATCCAGACGGGGGTATGGGTATGTTCTTCACACGGAAGACGGTTGGGCTGGCGGTTGGCATTCTTGCCCTGAGTGGAATTGCCCTTGCTGCTCCCGAGTCCAACCCCATCCCCTCCATGGAACTGGCTCGGAGCCTGATCGACGCAGAACAGTTCGAGCAGGCTGTCGCCATCCTCAAGCAACTCGATGCCGGTGAGGCCAGCACTTCCGCCCAGATCGACCTTCTGTTCGGACGCATCTACCTCTCCATCGGCAAACCGGCCAAGGCTCTGGGGTTCTTTGAGGAGGCGTCTTTCGCGTCCCTGGACGGGGAAGCCGAAGCCTATCTGGGATTGGCCGAAGCCGATCTCGCCCTTGGTGATCTTGCCAAGGCCCGGCGCAATGCGACCCTGGCGTTAAAAAGCGATCCCGATCTGATCGCTGCCCATCTGGTGCTGGCCCGCGCCGATCAACGCATTGGCAAAGCTGCCGAAGCTGCCACCCGATTGCGCCAACTCCAACGGGACCGCGAGAACTCCGAGGATGTCGCCATCACCCTCGCCCGTTTCCTGGCCCAACAGGACGGTCCCACCGCCGGTATCGCGGAACTGGAGCGGTTCGCCCGCCAAGTCCCAACTTCCGCCGGGGCTTACGATGTACTCGGGCAGATGATTTGGGCAACCGGACGCAAGGCCGAAGCAGTTCAAGCACGAGACACTGCCCGTCAACTCTATCTGGATCGCGGTCAGATCGGTCGTTCCGAAGCCATGGCGGCATGGATCAAGGTGGTCGATCCCCAGGGCAAATGGAAAGCCCAAGAGGCGACGGTCGAGGAGCCGAGCAAGCCGATTCCACCAGAGCCTCAAAAGACAATTCCGCCCAAAGAACCCCCGCCCCCCAAGGCTCAACCTCGGCCACCGGTCGAAGCCGCCCCGGCACCACCACCACCGCCCCGTAAGGTCACCCAGGCGGTGGCCCTGGCCCAACCCGAGCCGTTCCCCTTCGCCCCCGGCAGCCCGATCCTGACCGGCAGCGGCGTGGTGCTGGAAGGTGGCCGCCAGATCATCACCAATCGGCATGTGGTCGAGGGCATCACCACCCTCTATGTGCGCAACGGCACCGGCCATGTCCGCAAGGCCCGCATCGCCAAGGTCTCAAATGAGGATGATCTGGCCCTGCTGGAAATCGACAAAGCGTTCCCAGAAGGGGCGGTCACCCCGATTGCCGATATCGTCCAACCCACCGCTGGCCGCGCCGCCATCGTCATGGGCTATCCCCTGATCAGCCTGCTGGGAGACGAGCAACCGGCCCTGACCGAAGGTATCGTCGCCAAGGCCGCCGGGTTGGGCAATGACCCCAACACATTCCAGATGACCACCAAGATCAACAAGGGCAATTCCGGCGGCCCGGTATTCGACAAGCGCGGCCATCTGCTGGGCGTGGCGGTCGGCAAGACCGACAGTGCCGCCGTCTATCAGAAGACCGGCACCCAGATGGAAGACATGAATATCGGCATCAAGGGTGGACGCATCCTGGCCTTCCTGGGCAAGACCGCCGCCGCCGTATCCACCCCGCCCGAAATGAGTCTGGAAGACCTGTATCAGCAGATGCTTCCCCGCGCCGTTCTGATCGTCGGGCAGAAGTGAGATGAAGAAGAGCGTCCTCATCATCGGCCTGATCGCCCTTCCGCCTCAGTCGGCCTCCGCCGAATGGGTGCGGGCCTCCGGCAGCTACATCTTCCCGCCGGTGATGACCGAGGCCGAAGCCTGCCAGCAGGCGGAAACCCGCGCCCGCGCCGATGCCGTGCGTCAGGTGACCGGGGAAACCCTGTCGTCGGAAGAGGCCATGCGCTGCACCGAGCAGGGCGACGAAGCCGAATGCGCCCGCAATTCGACGGTCTGGACCATGGTGGGTGGCGACATCCGCTCCATCCGCGACCGCAAGGTCGAAACCATGGTCGAGGTTGAAACCTTCCGCAAATGCGTGGTGTCGTTTGAGGCCGATGTTCATGTGGCCGAGGGTAGGCCCGACCCCAATTTCGATGTCGGCGTGGCACTCAACAACACGGTCTATCGCGACGGCGAGAATCTGAACGTCACCCTGAAGCCGTCCCAGCCCATGGCGGTGCAAATTTTCCAGTGGCTGCCCTATGAAAAGGGCGACACCCAGGTAGGGCGCATCTTCCCGAACCAATTCGACGCAGCCGACCGCATCGCCAAATCGGTCACCATTCCCACCGAGGCCGGTGCCAAACGCTACGATCTGAAGGTGAGCTTCCCCTCCGGTCAGCCATCGAGCCGCAAGATGGTGGACGAATACCTGATGGTGGTCGCCACCAAGAAGCCCATGGCGCTGCGCGACAGCTATTCCTTGGACGACTTCAACCGGGTGGTGGCCGAGATTCCCCAGGGGGATCGCCGCATCGTGCGTCGGCTCTACAATATCGTGCGGGGGACCGAATGAGCGCCGCCCGCACCCTGCCGGTCGTTCTCGCCCTGGCCGCCGCCACCGGCTGCGCCAGTCCCACCTACGTCAACAAAGGTGCTGACGAAATTGGCTGGCTGGGCATGAACGAGGTCACCTTCCAGGTCCACGATTCTTACAAGGCCAATCCGCCCGATTGCGTCGCCATCCTGCCGCTGACCATCAAAACGCCGTCCCAGCCCATGGCAACCCCCGAGGATGCCGCTAAGGTTCGGCTATCGCTCTATGCCCACCTCTCCATCCAATCCAAGCGCGGGGTTCGGTTGAAACGGATCGACCATGTGCTGGATCAGGTCAAGGGCAACCGCAAGGCGCTGGCCGAGCAGATCAAGTGCGGCACCATCCTGGAAGGCGAGATCACCGAATATGGCACCACCTTCCTCGCCCTGTATTCCCGCGTTGCTGTTGGGGTCGATCTGAAGATGGTTCGCGCCGCCGATGGCATGGTGTTGTGGGAAGGCCATCACACTGCCGCCAGCCATGGCGGCTCCATCCCCCTCGATCCGGTCGGTGTCGCCATGGGGGTGCTTGATGCCGCCAGCAACATCCGTGACGAACAGATTTTGCGGGTGACCGATGATCTTGCCCGCCGTCTGGTCTCTACCATTCCCGACAACGCTGTGGTGGCGCTGGATGACCCGGTGAACGAGCCGCCGAAGCCGATCCAGCAAGCTGCCCTGGTCGATGATCTGGCAATGGCGGAACGGCTGCTGGCCGAAGGCGATCATGCCGGTGCCTTGGCCGCTGCTGATCATGTCCTGGCCGCCGATCCCAACCGGTCGGGGGCTTGGTTCCTCAAGGGCCGGGTGCTGATGCTGGATCAGGATTACACCCAGGCAGAACCCGCCATCCTGAAGGCGGTGGCGTTGGATCGTGGCAATACCCGATACCTGAACGCCCTGGGGGCGGTGAATGCCGCCAAAGGGGCGAATGACCGGGCGCTGGCCGCCTATGGCATGGCGATCTCCGCCGATTCGGCCAACGGCTTCGCTTGGTACAACAGCGCCGTCATCCATTTCAACGCGGGCCATCCGACCGAGGCGGCGGATGCCTTCTATGGCGCGGGATTGGCCTATCTCAAGACCGGCGACTACGCCAAGGCCGAACGCGCCCTCACCGATCTCAAGGACATCGCCCAATCCGGCGTCCCGGTGCAGTCCAAGATCAGGACCATCGAGGGTGCCCTTACCGATCTGACCAGGAGGAAGACATGAACCGTTCCGCCCTCTGCGCCATCCTGGGCGCATTGACCCTCGCCGCTTGCGCCGGTCCCCAGCCCGGATCACCGGCCTGGACCGCGAGCCAAGAACAGAAGAAGCAGGAAGTCCGCGCCGAGACGGTCAAGGCGTCGGTCGATGACCTGCCGTCCTGGTATGCCAGCCCGCCGAATGACGAGTTCTCCATCTATGCACCCGGCACCGCCACCTCCACCGACCTCCAGTTCGCCGAGGACAAGGCTGTTCTGGGGGCCAAGCGGTCCCTGGCCGACCGCATCAACAGCAAGCTGTCGTCCAAGATGAAGGAGTTCCTGTCGGAGTCCGGCGCGGGTGAGAACACCCAGGTCATGGCGGAAAGCGAGCGGGTGACCAGCAACCTGATCACCGAGGTTAACCTGTCCGGCTACGCCATCACCGAAAAGAAGTTCGTCCCCGCCGGGCAGCAATATCGCGCCTATGTCCTGCTGCAATATCCGCTGGGCAGCGCCAACCGCATCCTGGTCGATCAGGTCAACAAGAACAGCCTGCTGCAAGGCAAGGTCCGGGCGTCAAAGGCGTTTCAGGACTTGGAGAGGGACATCCAGGATGCCCGGAAAGGGGCCGGTGTGGACTCCGCCAGGAAGGAATAGTTCCTATGCCGTCGCCATCACTCCATCGGCCAATCGCGGATTTCCACCGATCCGTCCGAAAAGACCTCGACGATCCGGTTGACCAGATCGGCCATGGCCTCGACCTCATCCAGCACGGCGGCGAACAGCCGGACCTGGACCTCGGCCGGAATTCCGCCGGGAACAATGATTACCAGCCCGGCATGGATGTTCTCCCTGGCGTAAAGCTTCAGGAAATCCTTGGCGTTGTTGGTGACGAAGACAAAACCCTCGTGGCGGATGATGGGCAGCAGGTCACGGTCGGCGGTCCCCGTCAGTCCCCGGAACACCACATGGCTGGCGTCATACCCCCTGGCATGGGCCAAGGCCACCAGATCGGGCGACAGGCATTCGTCGATCAGGAATGGATCGCGCATGGCGGACGCCCCGCCTTTTCCCAGGCGAGGCAGGCGTCGATGCCATCGGCGGGCAATGACGGGTACGACCGGAAAATATCGAAGCGGCTTTTGCCCGTCCGCACTTCCGCCAGGACAGTATCGGCGGGAATGCGCGTCCCCGCCACCACCGGCACCCCGCCCAGAATGCCGTCGTCGCTGACCACCATGGCCGCTACCTGTTTACCGGTCGCCATGACCATCCTCCTGAAACTTCCTGGAAATATGGTCCCGGTCATTTCGGTTCGCAACGGAAATTGGTGCAGGGGTTCGAGTCGGCATTCCCGCATCGTGCATTGGGACGCCGAGGCGGGCGAACATGGCGTGGAGATCGAGGGCGAGATCGTGGCGCTGCTTCAGGCCGGGACAAACAAAAACGCCGCAGCTTTTGAGGCTGCGGCGAATTCGTTCAAGTTGGTTGCGGGGGCACGCCACCATTTGCCGCGAACATCGCTCAGGAAGCCTAAGTTGATTGCGGGGACTTCATGCAGCTTTGGATATAGAAATCAACGTCAGTTACGTCCCACTTGCCCGCATCGCTAGATCGGGCAATCAGCCCCGACCTGTTGCCGCTTGTCCGCGAGGTATATGTACGGTGTAAGCGACCAGCACATAGCCTCTCACACTCGGGCATTCAAGCCATCCAATGCTGATCTGCGTCGCCTCGAATTTCGTAGATGCGTCGGCGGATTGCCCCTGCGGCCTTATCGGCTTCCTGGAATTCGGGCGAGTCCATGCCCTTGGCGATGCAAACGGCGCCAGCTTGGCTTACGGCGGCAACATACTCCGCATAGAGTTGCCGCAACACTTCCCCTTCCTCGGGGCTGATAACGGTTCTGGTCACGCCTTTCCTCCGTCCGATGCATTCCGCTAAGCATAAAGGAGGCGAGGCAGATTTCCGATCCAAATCCGACGGGGAATGGCAGAAAAATTCTTGGCAAAAATCCTTCCCACGTCCGTCTTATGGCCTAACAGGTGGCCATGCTATCGTTTCGGGCAGGAGGCTATCCAGAGGGGAATGGAAATGTTCAATATACGCAAGGCTGGCCGTATTGTCAGGGTAAATACCGACCTCAAAGAGAGACTTATGTTCAATGCTTGGGCGGAAAGGGGATAGCGCAATGGGACCGGTGACGAAGTTGTCGGCGATGGCTGCCGCCGTGCTCCTATGCCTGACCGCGATGGCATCGGCCCAGTCAGTTGAGGATGCAGTGGCCGCCTCTTCGCGCGGTGATTATACGACGGCTCTCAGTGTTCTACGGTCACTGGCTGAGCAGGGAAATACCGAGGCGCAGAGTATCCTTGGAGCCTACTACGCTAACGGTCTGGGAGTTTCCCAGGATTACGCCGAGGCTATGCGCTGGTATCGCAAGGCAGCTGAGCAGGGAAATACCATGGCGCAGGTCGACCTTGGAAACGGGTACGCTAGCGGCTCAGGAGTCCCCAAAAATTTTACCGAGGCTTATAAGTGGTATCGGAGAGCAGCAGAACAAGGAATTGCGGCAGCCCAATTCAATCTCGGAATTTTGCTCGCTTGGGACCAAGGAACACCTCAGGAACACATTGAAGCAGTCAGTTGGTTCCGCAAAGCAGCCAGCCAGGGGCTTGCTCATGCTCAATACAGCCTAGGTCAAATGTACGCCATTGGCCGAGGCGTTCCCCAGGACTTTGCCGAAACTGTTAAATGGTATCGCAAAGCCGCTGAACAGGGGCTTGTCGAGGCGCAAGGTAGCCTTGGAGCCATGTACGCCCTGGGTAAAGGAACAACCCAGGATTACGCCGAAAGTGTTAAATGGTACCGCAAAGCCGCTGAACAGGGGTTCGTGGACGCCCAACTCAGCCTCGGTCAAATGTACGCCTTTGGCGGAGCCATTCCCCAAGATTTTGTGCTGGCTCATATGTGGTTCAACCTTGCCGCAGCTAATGGCAATCAAGAAGCGGTAAAGAATAGGGATCATACAGCCAAATTCATGAACCCAGCCCAGTTGACCGAGGCCCAGAAGCTTGCCCGGGAGTGGAAGCCAAAAACCCTATCTGGCCCTTGGGAAAAATTCGCCCAAGCTGGAGCCGCCAATCCTTTCGATCAGTTCGACCCTCCGAAAGTTGCTGCCCCTCCCAAAGCCCACGCTGGAGCAGCCCCAACTCTATCGGTCAAGCCTGTTGCCACAACCCCATCCTCCACCATCGATGTGGCCGGGAACGTTTCCAGCAAGGGGCGGATCACCTCCCTCCAGATCGATGGCACGGATGTGCCTCTTCAGTCCGGTGGCGGGTTCTCCGTGCGCCGGGGCATTCCTTTGGGGGAGAGCGTAATCCGACTGGTTGCGACTGACGAGTGGGGGCAGTCAGCCGAAGCCACAGTGAAGGTGACGCGTATCACCGCGTCCACTGAAACGACGCTGGCAAGATTGTCTCCAGGTCACCTCAACGGCAAGTCTCGCCCCAACGCCATCGCCCTAATTATCGGCATCGAGCATTACAAGAGCGCCCCGCCCGCCGAATTCGCCGAAAACGACGCCCGCCGGTTCTACGACTACGCCACCAGTGCCCTGGGGGTTCCGGCGTCGCGGGTCAAGCTGCTGACTGGAGCCGATGCTCAGCGGGTGGATGTGGAGGCCGCCATTCTGACATGGCTGAAGCCGCAGGTGGTCAGGGGCCAGACCGAGGTGTTCCTCTTCTTCTCCGGCCATGGCCTCGCTTCCGACGACGGCAAGGATTTGTACCTGCTGCCCCAGGACGGCAATCGCGCGCTGCTGGATCGCTCTGCCCTGCGCCGCAAGGAACTGATCGACATGATCGTGGACAGTGGGGCTAAATCGGCCACCTTGTTCCTCGACACCTGCTATTCCGGCGGAACGCGGGGCAAGGAGACTCTGGTTTCCTCCGCTCGTCCGATCCTGGTGGCGGCCAAGGAGCAGACGGTGCCTGCCAATGTCACGATCCTGGCCGCAGCCGGGAACGACCAGTTGTCCAGTTCGCTGACCCAGGCCAAGCATGGGCTGTTCAGCTACTTCCTGATGAAGGGCCTGGAGGGCGACGCCGCCGGTCCCGACCGAACCATCACCGCCGCCAAGCTGGAAGCCTATCTTGCCGAGAAGATTCCCGCCGAGGCCGCCAAGCTGGGCCGCACCCAGACGCCTCAGTTGATCGGCGACGGTAATCGGGTGGTCTCATCATGGTGAGGACGAGACGACGCACACATCAAGAGAGGGCGCGCCGTCGCCCCTGCATTTAGAGGCGGATGGAAATGGTATATCTGATCGGACTCATCGTAATTTCTCCGCTCTGGGGAATGCTCTCAACTCAGCTGTTCCTCCAGTCCTGGCTGTCTTTCATCAATCTCGGCATATGCCTCATCGGCTTCATCCGAGGCAAGACCGCCCGTCGCGACAACCTGATCGGAATCGGAGTTTGCTTGTTGTCCGTGGCGCTGTTCTCGGCGGGCCTCTGGCTCGGGCAGTGGATTCTTGCCGAGCACTCCCCCTTTGGACAAACTCAGTCTGAAAATGTCGTGTATTGGGTATTCTGCGCCATCTCGGCGCTTTTCATGGTTCCCCAGATGCTGAAGCGGATCGGAAAGTCATGGAAGCAAGCCACCGTCCCCGGCGAGCGCGAAAGTGATTACTTCAAGAATCGCGCCAAGATGGCTCAGAATGACGCAGGACGATGAAAGCCTATTGGCCCGGCCTGTTCACCAGTATGCCTTGATTGTTCGCAAGATTCTGCTGTGGGGATAGCGCCGTTGAATGCGCTCCGTGCTCTCGCCAATTCGCTCTGTACCGATGGGCTAACGCATTGTCGCTGATTACCAACACATTCTCCGCATTCCGGTCCTGGGCAGCTTGGCTGAAGTTAAATGACCCGGTAATAACTCGGCTCTGGTCGATGACCATGATCTTGTTGTGGGCGATGGCATGGGCGCGGTCGATGAAGACGGGGACCCCAGCCTCTTTCAGGGCTTTGGCCGCCAAAGCCCCTTTCTTCTCGCATTCACCCCGGTCCTTGCAGACGTTGCTCTTGTCCAGAATCACCTGGACATCGACGCCGCGGCGCTTGGCATCGGCCAATGCCGTCACGATATCGGGGCTGGTGAACGAATATGCCTGGACCAGCACTTGACGCCGGGCACTGGCGATCTGATCCACGATCAGGTCAGTGCAGGCCTCGCCGGGGGTGAAGCAGACGCCAATGATCTCGGTCGCTGCGGCAGGAGATGCCGACAAGCTCAGGATCATTGCGAAAAGGACGCTATGCTTCACCGGGTGGCCTCAACGGCTGAGATGACCTCATAAGCCGTTAGACGAGCACTCCACCGGTTTTCCTGGAAAATTTCTTAGCGGACAGAAGGCTTCGGCCCAGGCATGACGTCACCCCCTTCGGGGGCGACCTGCGGCATGCTCCTCGTGGCTGACGGCGGAGGCATGGTTTCCTGGGATGCTGCCGGAGCCAGATAGGTCGGAGCCGTCTTCTCTCCGGCCACCACCGGGGGAGGCATGCTTTCCCCTTGGCGGGGTTGAGGCTGGGCAAGCCTGGGGCCATCAGCGGGCGCAACAGGTGTTGGAGCAGACTTGGCGGTAACCGGCTGGGTGGTGTCGGTCGGAGGGGCGGTGCGGCTGACGATAACCAACACGGCCAAGGCGGCAACCGTCACAGCCAGCGCGACTCCCGACCATTTCCAGATTGGGAATGACCGACGTGGTGACGACGGCAATATCGCCGCCGGTCGGCTCATGGCGATGGTGGATGCCACCAAGTCAGCAGGGGCAGCGTCCCGTGATGTCGCCACGTTTTCCAGGAACGCATCGGCGCTGGCAAGGTCGTGCAAGGCAGCAGCCGATTGCGACAGGCGAGCATGAAGGTCGTTCTGCTTGGCTTCGTCCAAGCCACCATCCATATAGGCGACCAGTTGGACAACATCCAGCGTGTCCGATTCGCCGTGATCCAGATCGGCGGCAAGGTGGGCGACTTGGCGTGGATGGGCAGCATTGTCCGCCACATTGTCGGCATCGCCGAAAAGCCGCTCGAACAGCGCATGAAGGGTGCCGGGGGTCACGGTCTGATGTCTCCTCGCTGAACCATTAGACGGACGCCTTCCACATTTTGACCGCTGGATGTTTGTCCAGGGTTTCCCGCAGCCGGGCCATGACCCGCTGCTTCAACTTGTAGACCTCCTCCACCGGGCGACGCATCTGACGCGCCACCTCCCGCGCCGGGATAGGTTCGCCGCTGCCCAATGCGATGTGCAGGTATAGGCGCTCCGTCTCGGAAAGGGCGGCGGCGGCCTCCCGCAGAACCTCGGATGCCAACGACAACAGGCGGTCCCCTTCCTGCTCCAACAGGGCATCTTCCGGCGATGGCTGGTCCGAGGGGATGTCCTCCCATTCCGTTGTCTGGGCCTCGGTTCTTTGCCGCCCCAGCGGCATGGTGCTGCGGATGAAGTCGATCAACAGCCGATCAACCATCTGCAACACGAAGCCGGTGAAGCTGCCAATGCCGCGATACGCCTTCAGCCGCCGGTAATCATCGGCAATCAAGGCCACGCAGATGTCCTGGTAGGCATCCTGGCGTAAATCCGCACGATCTGCTCCGGGAAGGCGGCGGTTGATGATGCGGTTGATGTCGGCGGCGAAGAACCGCTCGAACGCGGCCCAGCCATCGGACGCAGAATGGACATTGAACAGGCGCAACAGCCGCTCGGCCAGCACATCCCTGGTCACCAGGGCGACGAAGGTCTCGATCCTGCTGGACCCGTTATAGGCTCGCAGCCGCCGAAATCCATCGGCGCGAAGGCCGTCCATGACATCCGAAAAGGCGGCGCGGGAATCGGCGTCGTCACCACAGAGCAATCGGCAGGCTGTCCAGACCGTATCGGCAATGCGGCGCACAAGCCTGTCCCAAGCCAGCGGCTTGGCATCCAGGACATCACGGACAAGGGCGCGATTTTCGACGGTGTGAATGGTCATCAGGGATCGAAAAGTATCAAGACGTGCAGAAGGTTAGCCTGATCCGAACCATCCGTCTCGATCCTTGAGTATCTACGGACCTGAATGGCATCGCAGCCATGGACACTTCCATCGGGGAGATGTCGGACATTTCCCTCGCTGCCATCCCCAGGCTGCTTCCTCCGGCGCGGCAAACACGAACTGCCGAGCCGTTGGCTTGCGGGGGACAAGCCACCTCTCCACAGGTTTTTCTTTGCAAAAAGTCCCCGCGACAAGGGGCAAACATGAAGGTGACAAAATGGAAAAATTCAAAATGACCGTTCGGGCCGAGATAAGCGAAAAAGCCAGTCAATGGCTTTTCGATAACCTCGGCCAGAAAGGCCATGATTCATGGCTTGAGACCAAAGGTAGACGGGTATACGACAGAAATGATCCGCATATAGCTGTCGATTACTTTCTTCCGATGGATAAGAAGCGTTATCTGACGATGTTCAGGATCAAGTTCGTCGAGGAAACGCCGCAACTTGTAACTATGACGAAGGCAGATATAAGGCGGTGCAATGTTGCCTTCATTGAAGACTTAGAAAACGAAATTGGAAGGAAAATGCCAAAAAATGGCACCACAAAATACTTCTTTGACACAATGCCGATATGCAATGCTGATTTCAGCGATCCTGGGCAATACATAAAGGCTACAGGCGCATTGTGGAATGCGTTCCCGCAAAGCCTTGGAGTTGTTAAGGAAGTATCTGGGTATTTTGACCTTATAATCAGACCAAATCTTCTGACCGATAAGGTTGCGTCATCAATAATTTTTGATCTTGAAAAGGCATTATTTCGGTTCCTTCACGACGGCCAACCACTCCCCCTAATCTACAAGGTCGGGCGTATCCTGACAGATTACTATGTCTTCGACTGGATCAACGCTATGTCAACGATGCTGCATGTGGTGCAAATGGTCCATCCATTCGAGATTGGAGGGGGCATTGATCATTATGTCGCGGAATTTCAAAATCAGACCAAGATACCGCCAAGAAACAGGGCACTTCAAGTCACAAACGCTGCCGAGTAACTACGCATAAATACTTCTATGGAAACATGAAATGGAGGAAAAATATGCGACTAAATGAGCTAACAGTTTCGGCGACTGACGCCGTATCCGTCACTCCATCCAATAATGATGATATTTACTTTGCGGAAGACGGGACATTAGGTGCCGGTCTGATTGGTATTCTTGATGCACTCAAATCGGCAACGCACCGAGCAGAGCGCCTGATCGATATCATCATCATGCGAGCAGATAGGCGGGCAATAGACAGCAGAAAGGTCAAAGTGAAATGCGTATGATTATAAATAAAGTTAGCGTTGTTCCAGCTATTTACGCAAAAGGTGGCAAAATTAGATTTTAATGAACTATTAGCGGCATGTGCTGAGCCACCTCCCTGCACATGTCTGCCCCCGGTGCGCTGGAACGCACCGGGGGCGTTTCTTGTAGAGGTGGGAAATTGTCGAAAGGTGAACCAAGGGAATATATAACCAAAAGCAAATCAATACCAAGGAGTTGGGGGTTTTTTAATCGGACAGATCGTTCAAAAATTGCTTTTGTTACTATAATCATATCGGGAATTAAGGTCGGACCAGACACGCCAGCCGAGTCAATTCGGAGCGATATATTGAACGAAATGGCGGCTTTCAAGAAAAAGTGGATCGGCCTAACTCGCGCTCGCCGCCTTCCTGGTCTTCGGATTCGCGGATTTTTTGAAATCGATCTGTGCCGATCATCGGATATCCATGGCCATAGACAATCATTGTTTGAAGACATGCTGGTTCCCCCGATTTCGGATCACGAGCGGATCATAAACCTGCACATCCATTTTTTGGTGGCCTGCACCTGCTGTGCCGTGGAGAAGCTTGCCGAGGAATTAAAGCGAACATGGCTGGGCCGATGGAGGGTTGTTGTGAAGCCTGTATACGAAAATCAAGCAACCGAGGTGGCTGTCTCCAACCTGTATGGCTACATGACAAAGCAGATATTCAGGTATTCATGCGGCGGCATCGGCAATGAAGCTGTTGCTTTCAACAGAGAGTGGGAGGCGTTATGGGTGAGTAAGCTAAAAAGAATTGCGATAGAAACAAATGTTGAGTTTAGATCATCTGATAGATGGATATATACACATTAACTACATAAACATTAGTGCAGCACAAATGCACGCAATTGCACGCTAACATGTCGCATATTTTATATGCATAATATACATCCATATGGCACTTCAATCTTATATAAATATGCCTGCAACATCATGCAGGAGATAGGGCTAATGCTTGAAATTGATGAAATATATAGGGAGTTAAGTAGCCTTGGGGCTGTTCAATCTGGCAGACGGTTCGGGGAGATCATGAACCGAAGCGAGAGCTATCTTAGTTCGTCGAAGTCACGGGGACGACGACCATCTGTCGAAGCCCTATTGGCGCTGATTTTGAACATTGACGGCATCGTCGAAGCGACCATCGATGAGATCAAGAACTGTAACGAAAAAGGCCTGTTGTCTGAATACGAGCAGGGCATAAAGGGGTTGCGGGCTCTGGAGATCAAGGCATGGGCAGATGTCTGGGCGCGTGTTGAGGCAGGCCGGAATAGTTAACCGGCGGCGAGTAGCCGATAAACCGATGCCCGTCCGATCCCCAGACGCTTTGCGATCTCCGTGGCACCGATCCCGTCCGACTTAAGGCGCAGGACATCTTCTTCCTTGGCCCTCGCAGTCGGTTTCCGGCCTTTGTATTTGCCCTGGGACTTTGCCCTGGCGATGCCCTCTCTCTGGCGCTCCAGCATGATCTCCCTTTCAAACTCGGCGACCCCGCCCAGCACGGTCAGCATCAATTTGCCGGTGGGGGTGGCGGTGTCGATGCCCATGTTGAGGATGCGGAGGTCCGCGCCCTTGGTCTTGATGGTGTCCATGATCGTCAGCAGGTGACCGACCGAACGGGCCAGCCGGTCCAGCTTGGTGACCACCAAGACATCGCCCTCGCGGATGAAGTCCAGCGCCAGGGCAAGCTGTTCCCGGTTCCCGACATCCACCGAGGAGACCTGTTCGCTGAACAACTTGTCGCACCCGGCAGCGGTCAGGTCACGGGCCTGGGCTTCGATGCTGGCCTTCTGGTCCATGGTGGAGGTGCGGGCATAGCCGATGAGCATAGGTATCTCCAGGCAAAGTGTCTCAATGAGATCTTAGGCATTGTATCCAATGCGTCCCAAAAGTCAAATGCGACGCTAGTGAGACAGATTCCGATGTCAACGGGAGGTGACCGAGACATCTCGCTGAACCTTGGTCAAGCGAGACAGCGGGCGGAGTTGCTGCCATGCGCCGTATGGCGGCATCGCTAATGATATGACGTATCTTTCAATACACAAACAAAACAGCAGAAGGAGGCGAGATGAGATACAAGGTTGTTACAAGACGATGGTATTTATACCATGAGGAATACGTGGAGATTATTTCGGCAAGCTCGGAGGAAGAGGCGGAAAGTCTATCAAATCCGGTATTTTATTCTGATCATGATGATGATGATGATGGAGATGACGTCGAGGTGCTCCCTCTGAGGTTTGACCTGCCAGAAGACCTTTTTCACTAAGATATTGCGGCAGCGGATGCGCCGCCGCGTTTCTGACAGCGGCGACCCTCGTTCCGCTATTCGTCCCTGGGGGATTCGTAATGAACACCTTAAGCGGCGTGCCGTAGGCCTTGCCATCAATGATGCATCCGGTTTCCTGGTTCTATTTGCGCCGGATTAGATGGGCCGATAGGCCGGGGGCGGCCTTCTGGGCGTATCCAATATATACACGTTAAAGTGTTATCGACAACGAGGTGACGGTATGGCATGTTTGTCCTGGTTATCGCTCCTTGACATCGTAAATAGCTAGGAATTGGGCCGCAGAGTGGCTGCGGCCCAATTCAAGCCACCCCACCATATGATTGGAGTTCGAAAGGAAGGGGGCTGGCGCGGTATACTCGGCAGGGTTGTTTATATGCAGCTATTCCTGCGGGCTGTAAATGCCGTCTCCGCATGGTGTCCGGTCCTTGACCCAGCTTCTTGTCAGTCAGCAAAAGCCGATCTGGTTCCTACAGAACGATGCCGGTCTCGACATCAAGAGCTTCGTTCACCAGGGTCAAAAATTGGTGTGCTTCTGCCGAATTAAAGCAGCGCTCCCCCACAAAGTCGTGGATTTCTCCCAGCTTTTGATCGATTGGGAGCGTGACGAACTCATCGCCATAGACATCTCGCATGATCCGTAAAAACTCCGACACGTCGCCGCCCCATTCTTTTCTGCGTCGATCTAAGTCCGAGGCAGGTTCAATCGCCTTCGCTGTACTGAAAACGGTTGGCCCATCCTCGGTGGGATCGATATCAACCTTTCCCAACAGGTAATCCAGTGAATGGGGCAGCACCACCACGGTGTTGGGTGGACGGGGCTCTTGGTGCTCCATCTCCGACAGGACGTGAGAATAGTGCCGATCAATCATTTCTATCGATGTCCCGGTCCACCGCGATACAAAGCCAAGGTCTTGGCGTTCGTACAACCTGTCAGTGATGAATGTGTGCCGGAACGATCCCAATGCATAATGGCTTTTGTAACGCGCCCCCCTGGCAAACTTCGCGGCATCCAGCAGTTCAACAAATGGCTTTGCGGTGTTGCGATTGGGTGTGCGGTCTTTGTCGTGGAACACGAAATCGTCCTCGGTCACCTCATGTTCGTCAAAGTGGTGGTAGGCTTTTTTCAGGTTGTCGATGACTGACCGAAATCCAGACTGCGGCGTCACCGTGCGGATGTGTTTGCGAACATCAGCCCTCTTAAGGTGCTCGGGCCGCAAGCGGACGAGGTAGGAAATTTCGCCTGCCTTATCTGCGCCAGAAATAAGATCGCGAAATCGAAGGCGCGACGCTTCAACAGGGCGCAAGCCTGTTAGGTATAGGGCCAGCATGCGGTAGTGGTTGATCACCATGGCGCGGCGTTGAATGGCGTGAAGGTGTTTGCGACATCGGGCCGCCGATACCTTTTGAAGGCGCTCGATTTCGTCCGGGGTAAATGCCAACCGGACACTGCCGCTCCCCGACAACCGCTTGAATCGTGGAATCCCCTCTGCCCGGATGTAGCCTCGGCTCGCTGCGAATTCCATGAAGTGATAGAATTGCTGACGTTCCTTCCGAAGCGTCGCTGGTCCGGGAACTACGGGCGTGAATGGACGGATCAGTTCCTTGCCTTGGCGTTCGTACTTGATAAACGCTTTGCCCTGGTAGTCAGAAGCATAGGATTCGCGCCATTCGTGGTAGCGGACCAAATCGGCGCTGGTAATCGTGTCGATGAGTCTGTCACCGAAATATGGAGCAAAATAGCGCTCCAAGGTGGTGCTGACGCGGGAACGGAAATAGGTCTTGACCAGACCCAGCCGAACACGCTCATCCAACCAGCGAAGGTATTCGGTCACCAACCCGCTGAACGCCTTTGGGTGCAGGCTTTCGCCCCGTTCAACACGGTAGTTCAGCGCGGCGTATAGCTGGCGGGCCTTATCTTTCGCTCTGTCTAGGTCACTTTCCCCGGTGCTCCGTTCAAGTCGGTTGCCGTCGTTGTTGATGCTGAATGCCCCAGGGGCCGGAGCGATGGTGATGCGGGCCGTCCAAATGGCCCTGCCTTGCTTTTTTCGCAGTATTACTGGGATGTCTTCGAATCGAAACTCGTTGGCTGATTCCTCGGCCGAAGCTGGAATCACTGCTGCATTAGCCCTGGCCCGAGAACCTTGCTCGGTCAGTAACTTACCATTTGCCATCAGCGTCCCCGGATCGTCCCCAAAACTTACCGCCAAACGATGGTAGAAAGTATGGCATAGGTCTGTCAATTCAACGAACGATGAACACCCGAGTTTTCCTCAACTTTTGTCGCCAAAGACATCGTTTTAAAGTTGAGACTTGACAAAGAAATTATGATGGTCAGAAACTCTCCGAAGGCAGAGGTCGTAGGTTCGAATCCTACCGGTTGCGCCAATTTCCCATGAAGAAGCGTGCCCGGCGATCGGGGGGCGGGGTTTCCGTTCATTCCTCGGGGAACACCGCCCATTTGGGCTTGGCGGCGACCAGGGTGGCGCCGCCGGCGGCGAGGCCCGCTCCGCCGTTGGCGCGGAACTGTTCCAACCGCACCAGGGCGAGGCCCACGTTTCCGCAATGGGAGCGCATCTCGCCGGCTTCCGCCTCGGCCAGGAGGAGCGGGGCGCCCGCTTCGGGGGCCGGGCCGGAGATTTCCACCGGCATCAGGCGCTTCCGGACCAGGCCGCGGTATTTGGTCCGCGCCGTCAGTTCCTGGCCCATGTAGCAGCCCTTGTTGAAATCGACGCCGTTCAGTTCCTCGAAGCCGTTTTCCAGCAGCAGGGCCTTGTCCACCTCGAGATCGCGCGAGCCGTCGGGCAGGCCCAGACGGATGCGGGCCTCGTCCCACGCCTCGAACGGCGCCGGCGTGAACCCGTTGGCCTCCAGCACGCGGGGGCCGCCGTCGGCGGGCAGCAGGGCGCGCAGGCCGGCCCCGGCCAGGCGGGGATCGACGAAGACCGTGCCGCCGGCGAATTCGGTGGCGGCGCCCGCCTCGGCGGGCAGGTCGAAGACGGCGGCGGCGCCGTCGCCCATCAGGCCGAACACCGCCGTATGGGCGGAAACGGCCAGGGTCACCTGCGAGCGCAGCTTGTACATGGACAGCTTCTTGCGCAGCTCCTCGATGCGCGCCGCCTCGGCCTCGACCAGGAAGAGGTCGCCCAGTTCCACCACGAACAGGTCGAAGAGGAACTTGCCCTGGGGGGTCAGCAGGGCGGTGAACACGGCGCGGTCGCCGGCCACCTTGTTCATGTCGTTGGAGACCAGCCCCTGCAGGAAGGCGCGGCGGTCCTCGCCCCCCACTTCCAACACGGCGCGCTGTTCCAGACGCACAAAGACCTTGTCGCTCATCAGCCAAATCCTCTCAGGCAACCCGTCCACGGCAAGGGTGGGTCAAACCAGCCGGGATGACAAGGCTTCGATGGCGTCCTATAAGACTCGGGCCATGCATATCACCCTTGTGGACGATTCCATTCCCTTCGACGGCTATTCCGCCGCCTCGCGCCCGCTGGGCGGGGCGGAGAAGGCCTTCGCCTCGCTGCCCGGCGCCCTGGCGCGGCTGGGCCATACGGTGCAGGTGTTCAACCGCTGCCGCTGGGGCATGCATATCGAGAGCGCCCAGTGGGAGACCTTCGACGGCCGGAAGCCGCTGCGGACCGACGTCCTGATCGCCTATCGCAAGCCGCTGCTGCTGGAATTCGTCCGCCATGCCGGCCGGCGGGCGCTCTGGCACACCGGGCCGGGCCGCCTGCTGGAGCGTCCGGCGGCGCGGGCCATGCTCGACACCCACAAGCCGCTGCTGCTGCTGGTCGCCGAGGCCCAGGCCAGGGACTTCAAGGCCAAGGGGCTGGCCGCCGGCCTGCTGCCCATGGCGGTGCGCCCCGATTACCTGAGCGGCGAGCCGCGCCCCCAGGAGCCGCCGCGCGCCATCGTCACCACTCATCCCGCCCACGGCCTGGACTGGCTGCTGGACCTGTGGGTGGCCAAGATCCGGCCCAGGGCGCCCGATTCCGAACTGCACATCCATTCCATGACCCTGGCCGCCGCCGCCGAAGGGGCCGAGACCGACGCGGCGCTGCGCCCCCTGGCCGCCAAGGTCGCGGCCGCCGCCGCCCACGGCGTCAGCGTCCACCGCCCCCAGGGCGACCATCTGATGGCCGAGGCGCTGCGCGAGGCCCGCGTCCACCTGTTTCCCGGCCATGCCGACGACATGGGCTGCTTCACCCTGATGGAAAGCCAGGCGGCCGGCTGCCCGGCGGTGATCCGCCCGCTGGGCGCCGCAAGCGAGCGCATCGCCGACGGGGTGACGGGCTACTCGGCCCCCGACGACGACGCCTTCGCCAATCTGGCCGTCCTGCTGCTGACCGACCGGTCGGTCCAACGGCAGATGGGCGCCGAGGCCCGCGCCCTGTGGAAGACCCGCACCTGGGACACGGCGGCGGCCACCCTGGAAGGCTGGCTGAAATGACCCGGCTGCTGCAGGCCATGGCCGGCGCGCCCCATGGCGGCGCGGAAGCCTTCTTCGAGCGTCTGGCCCCCGCCTTGGCCCGCGCCGGGGTGACCCAGCGCCTGCTGATCCGCGACAACCCAAACCGCGCCGCCCGGCTGCGCGGCCAGGGCCTCGAGGTGGTGGAGGCGCCGTTCGGCGGGGCGCTCGACCTCGCCACCCACTGGCGTTTCCGCCGCGAGGTCGGGAGGTTCAGGCCGGACATCGTGCTGACCTGGATGAATCGGGCCAGCCGCTTCGTGCCCGGGGGGCCCCATGTGACGGTGGGCCGGCTGGGCGGCTATTACGACCTTAAATACTACCGCCAGTGCGACCACCTGATCGGCAACACCCCGGACATCCGCGACTGGATCATCGCCCAGGGCAGACCGGCCGGGCAGGTCCATTACGTCCCCAACTTCGTCGCCGATTCCAAAGGTGCCGCGCCGCTGCCGCGCGCCTCGTTCGACACCCCGCCCGGCGCCCCGCTGATCGTCGCCATGGGCCGGCTGCATGCCAACAAGGCCTTCGACGTGCTGCTGAAGGCGGTGGAGCAGGTGCACGACTGCTATCTGTGGATCGCCGGCGAAGGGCCGGAGCGCGGCGAGCTAGAATCCCTGGCCGCCCACCTGTCGGTCAAGCCCCGGGTGCGCTTCCTCGGCTGGCGCGACGACGTGGCGGCGCTGTACGCCACCGGCGATTTGTTCGTCTGCCCGTCGCGCCACGAGCCGCTGGGCAACGTGGTGATCGAGGCCTGGGCCGCCGCCCGGCCCGTCGTGGCCTGCGCCTCCCAGGGGCCCAGGCAACTGATCTCCGACGGGGTGGACGGGCTGCTGACGCCGGTGGACGACGAGCAGGCGCTGGCCGGGGCCATCCGCCGCCTGCTGGCCGAGCCCGACACCGCCCGCGCCCTGGCCGCGGCGGGCCGCACCGCCTATGAGCGCCGGTTCACGGAAGACGCCGTGGTGGCGCGCTACCTGGAATTCTTCGACACGGTGAAACGCTGATGTGCGGCATCGCCGGCGTGATGACCGCCAACGGCCCGCCCGACGAATCGGTGCTGGACCGTCTGGCCGAGGCACTGGCCCATCGCGGCCCCGACGGGCGCGGACGCCATGTGGCGGGCAATGTGGGGCTGGTGCAGAACCGGCTGTCCATCATCGACCTGGAGGGCGGCAAGCAGCCCATCCTGGACGGCCAGGGCAACGCCATCGTGGCCAACGGCGAGGTCTACAACTACCTGGAGCTCAAGTCGGACATGGCGGGGCAGGCCTTCGCCACCGGCTCCGATTGCGAGCCGCCGCTCCACCTCTACCGCCACCAGGGCCCGGCCTTCGCCCGGTCCCTGCGCGGCATGTACGCCATCGCCATCCACGATGCCGGGGCGGAACGGCTGGTCCTGGCCCGCGACCCGTTCGGCATCAAGCCGCTCTATCTGGTGGAGCAGGCCCCCGGCCTGGCCTTCGCCTCCGAGCCCCAGGCGCTGATCGCCGCCGGGCTGGCCCGGCCCCAGTTGGACCCGGTCGCCCTGGCCGAGCTGCTGCAATTGCAGTTCACCACCGGGACAAAGACCATCTTCAAGGGCATCCGCCGCCTGGGCCCCGGCGAGACGGTGGTGGCGGAGGCCGGCTGCGTCCAGGAAAGCCGCCGCCTGCCCGCGCTTCCGGCCGGCGGCCCGCTGGAGGGCAGCCCCGACCGCCTGCTGGATGAACTGGACGACGTGCTGACCGAATCGGTGGAACTGCACCAGCGCTCGGACGTGCCCTACGGCATGTTCCTGTCGGGCGGCATCGATTCCTCGGTGGTGCTGGCCCTGATGGCCCGGCTCAACCCCAGGGGCGTGCTGGCCTTCACCGCCGGCTTCCCCGGCACCCGGGTCCACGACGAGCGCGCCCACGCCCGCGATCTGGCTCGCGCCACCGGCGCGCGGCATGTGGAGGTGGAGTTCGGGGAGACGGATTTCTGGACCCTGCTGCCCCTTGTCGCCGCCGCCATGGATGATCCGGCGGCCGATTACGCCTGCCTGCCCACCTTCAAGCTGGCCATGGAGGCCAGGAAGGAGGTCAAGGTCATCCTGTCGGGCGAGGGCGGCGACGAGCTGTTCGGCGGCTATGGCCGCTACCGCCACGCCATGCGCCCCTGGCCGCTGACCAAGCCCATGCGGCGGAGCGGCACCTTCGACGGGCTGGGTGTTCTGCGGGACGGCGTCACCAATCACTGGCGCCACGGCATCAAGCTGGCCGAGCGGGCCGAGGCCCTGCCCGGCCGCACCCGCCTGCAGGCGGCCCAGGCGGTGGATTGCGCCGACTGGCTGCCCAACGACCTGCTGGCCAAGGCCGACCGCTGCCTGATGGCCAACGGCATCGAGGGCCGCGTGCCCTTCCTCGACCCGGTGGTGGCGGCCTTCGCCTTCCGCCTGCCCGACCACATGAAGGTCCGCAAGGGGTTGGGCAAGTGGCTGCTGCGCCGCTGGCTGGAAACGGCGCTGCCCGCCGCCCGGCCCTTCGAGAAGAAGCGCGGCTTCACCGTGCCGGTGGGCGAGTGGATCGCGGCCCGGCCCGAGATCGGCCAACTGGTGGCCCGCCAGCCCGGCATCGAGGAAATCTGCCATCCCGGCAAGGTCAGGCGCCTGTTCAAGGAGTGCTCGAAGGACACCGCCTTCGCCTGCTGGACCCTGCTGTTCTATGCCTTGTGGCACCGGCGGCACGTTCTCGGGCGGATTCCGAGTGGTGATACCTTTTCCGAGTTGGCGGATACGGTATAATCATCCGAATTTCCAGTTGGAGAGTGCCATGGCCCAGACCTTCGACCTGATCCTGCGCAATGGCATCGCCGTGACGCCCAACGGACCCCAGCGCACCGACATCGCGGTGTCCGACGGCCGCATCCGGGCCATCGGCGACCTGCTGGGCGCCTCGGCCGCCGACGAAATCGACCTGCGCGGCCTGACCGTGTTGCCCGGCGTGATCGACACCCAGGTGCATTTCCGCGAACCGGGCCTCGAGCACAAGGAGGATCTGGAGAGCGGCACGCGGGCCGCCGCCCAGGGCGGCGTGGTGGCCATCTTCGAGATGCCCAACACCAAGCCGTCCACCACCACCGCCGACGCCATCCGCGACAAGCTGGCCCGCGCCCGGGGCCGCGCCTGGGTGGACCATGCCTTCTTCATCGGCGCCGCCTCGGACAATGTCGGCCATCTGGCCGAGTGGGAGCGCATCCCCGGCTGCGCCGGCGTCAAGGTGTTCATGGGATCAAGTACCGGCAGCCTGCTGGTGGACGACGATTCCACCCTGGCCGCCGTTCTGGCCCAGGGCTTCCGCCGCATCGCCGTCCATTGCGAGGACGAGGGCCGCCTGATCGAGCGCAAGCATCTGGCCGAGGAAGGGGCGCATCCCCGCGTCCATCACCAGTGGCGCGACGAGGAAACCGCCCTGAAGGCCACCACCCGGCTGATCAGTCTGGCGGAAAAGGCCGGGCGGCGCGTCCACGTGCTGCACGTCACCACCGCCGAGGAAATGGCCTTCCTGGGCGGGCACAAGGATCTCGCCACGGTGGAGACCACGCCCCAGCACCTGACCCTGGCGGCCCCCGAATGCTACGAGCGGCTGGGCACCTACGCCCAGATGAACCCGCCCATCCGCGAGGCCCGCCACCGCGACGCCCTGTGGAAGGCCATCACCGACGGCACGGTGGACGTGCTGGGCTCGGACCACGCGCCCCACACCCGCGAGGAAAAGGACAAGCCCTACCCCGCCAGCCCGTCAGGCATGACCGGGGTGCAGACCCTGGTGCCCATCATGCTCGACCATGTCAACCAGGGCCGCCTCAGCCTGGAACGCCTGGTGGACCTGACCAGCGCCGGGCCGGCCCGCATCTACAACATCACCGGCAAGGGCCGCATCGCGGTGGGCTACGACGCCGACTTCACCATCGTGGACATGCGGGCCGAGCGCACCATCACCAACGGCTGGATCGAAAGCCGCTGCGGCTGGACACCCTTCGACGGGCGCAAGGTCACCGGCTGGCCCATCGCCACCATCGTGCGCGGCCTGACGGTGATGCGCGACGGGCAATTGCTGGGCTCGGCGGCGGGCGAGCCAGTCCGCTTCCAGGAAAGCCGCTAGGCGCCGCCCCGGTGGATCTTCGCCCCTCCAATCGCCGGATCGTGGTGGGATTGCTGGGAGTGATGCTCCTGGTGCTGTGGGGCTTCGTCGCCTACTGGTCGTGGTCGCAGCGCAAGAAGATCCTCGTCTCCAACACCGTGATCCTCGAACAGCTGACCACGGCGGCCGAGGAACAGACGCTGCGCCTGTTCCGCCACGCCGAGACCTCGTTGACGGTCAGCAATCACTGGCTGGCCGAACATCCCCATCTCGACCCCGGCGACACGCCCTCGTTCATCGCCCTGGTGGACCGCCTGCGCCACATGTCGGACGGTATGCTGGAAATCCGCATGGTGACCCGGTCGGGCGGGCTGCACTACATCCCCCGGCGCGGCCCCCGGCCCCTGGCCGACGTCTCGGACCGCGACTACGTCAAGGCCCAGACCCGCATGGAGACCCGCGGCTTCTTCATCGGCAACCCGGTGATCAGCCGGGTGAGCGGCAAGTGGGGCATTCCCGTCTCCATCCCGGTGGACAAGGGCGGCGGCGACGTGGGCGTGCTGTTCGCCGCCATCGAACTGGACCGCATCACCAAGACCTTCGAGGCCGAGCGCATCAAGCCGTCCGGTTCGGTGGCCATCCTCAGGGCCGACGGCACCTTCCTGTTCCGGGTGCCGCAGGAGGACCACGTGATCGGCCTCAACATCGCCGATACGCCGTCCTTCAAGGAGAACTACGCCCTGTCGCTCCGGGGGATCTTCCGCTCGTCCAGCCAGTTCGTCGACGGCAAGGAGCGCATGGTGTCGTTCCAGCGACTGCGCGACTATCCGCTGATCGTCATCGTCACCGCCGGCATCGACGACCTGCTGGCCCCCTGGCGCCGCGAGACGGCCACCCTGGTGGCCATCGCCGGGCTGGTCAGCGTGGCCATCGGCCTGCTGGCCCTGATCCTGCTGCGCGCCATGAAGGCCGAGGAGAAGGCCCAGAAGGCCACCGAACGGGCCCGGCGCGAGGCCGAACTGATCCTGACCACGGCGGGCGAGGGCATCTGCGGCATCGATACCGCCGGAAACGTCACCTTCATGAACCCCGCCGCCCGGGCCATGCTGGGCTGGGAGCACGACAATCCCATCGGCCTCAACCTGCACGCCGCCAACCACCACAGCCGCCCCGACGGCTCGACCTATCCCGGCGAGGACTGCCCGGTCAGCCGCACCCTGGGCGACGGCGAAACCCGCGAGGTGCTGGGCGAGACCTTCTGGCGGACCAATGGAGCCGGCTTTCCGGTGGAATTCATCGTCACCGGCATCCTGGACGAAGGCACCGTCAAGGGTGCCGTGCTGGTGTTCCGCGACATCAGCGACCGGCTGGCGTCGGAACAGGCGCTGACCCTCCAGGCCACCGAACTGTCGCGTTCCAACGCCGATCTCGAACAGTTCGCCTACGTGGCCAGCCACGACCTGCGCGAGCCGCTGCGCCAGGTGGCCAGTTTCGTATCGCTGCTGGAGCGCCGCTACGGCCCGACCCTGGACGGCGATGCGCGGGACTACATCACCTATGCCCGCGACGGCGCCAAGCGCATGGACCGGTTGATCATCGACCTGCTGGAATTCTCGCGCATCGGCCACCGCTCCCTGCCGGTGGAGGCGGTCAACATGGGCGACGTCATCGACGAGGCCATCGCCAACCTGCGCACCGCCATTGTCGAATCCGGCGCCCAGGTGGAACGGTCCTCCGGCATGCCGGTGCTGCGCCTGGTCCGCGACGACATGGTGCGCCTGTTCCAGAACCTGATCGGCAACGCCCTGAAATACAGCCACCCGGAACGCACCCCCATCGTCCGCGTCGCCGCCCGCAAGGATGCCGACGGCTGGGTGGTGTCGGTGGCCGACAACGGCCTGGGCATCGACCCGCAATTTTCCGAGCGCATCTTCGGCATCTTCCAGCGCCTGCACACCCGCGACAAGTTCGAGGGCACCGGCATCGGGCTGGCCATCGTCAAGAAGATCGTCGAGCGGGCCGACGGCCGGGTCTGGGTGGATTCCGTCCCCGGCGAGGGCAGCACCTTCCACGTCTTCCTGCCGGCTTGACCGCCATCATGCCGCCGGGACGCGGCGGCCGCTAATCTTCCCCTCGCCATCCCGGCTCCAGACCGGGACGGCGACAAGAGAAAGGCCACCCTTCCATGATCACCGAAGACGAAATCCGCGAAGCGCTCTGCCAGGTCATCGATCCCGACGTGGGCGTCAACATCGTCGACCTGGGGCTGGTGGAAAATATCCGCATCGCGCCGGAAGGCATCTATGTGGACCTGATCATGACCACGCCGGCCTGCCCGCAAAGCGCCTATCTCAGCGACGAATCCGAACGGGTGGTGCGCGCCGCCGCCAAGGACGAGGTGCCGGTGAGCGTCGAGGTGCTGGACTCCCCCTTCTGGGAACCCGGCCGCATGTCGGCCTCGGCCAAGTCCATCATGGGCTGGCCCGGCTGATGAGCGTCACGCTCCGCCGCCTGCCGCTGCTGATCGCCGGAGCCGTCTCCCTGGTGGCCGGCATCATCGCCGGCGAGGGCCGCCTGGGCTGGCCGGTGGGCGGCGCCGGTCTGGCGCTGGCGCACGGGCCGCTGATGATCTGCGGCTTCTTCGGCACGGTGATCGGGCTGGAGCGCGCCGTCGCCCTGGGCAAGCCCTGGGGTTACGGCTCGCCGCTGTTCACCGCGCTGGGCGGCATTCTGCTGATCGCCGGATCGCCGCAGGCCGGAGCCGCCCTGTTGCTGGCGGGCAGCCTGACCTTCGTCGCCATGAGCCTGAACGTCATCGGCCGTCAGCGCGAGGTGTTCACCGTGGTGCTCGGCCTGGGTGGCCTGGCCTGGGCGGCGGGCAATCTGGCCTGGCTGTGGAGCGGCGACGCCGCCGCCGCAGTCCCCCCGTGGGCCGCCTTCCTGGTGCTGACCATCGCCGGCGAGCGCTTGGAACTGTCCCGTTTCCTGCCGCCATGGCGCTGGCGCACCCCCACCCTGATTCCGCCGCTGCTCCTGCTGCTGGCCGGTGCCGTGCCGTCGTCCTGGTCGTGGCAGCTGTTCGGCGGCGGCCTTGCCCTGCTGACCCTGTGGTCGCTGGTGAACGACGTGGTGCGACGCACCATCCGCCAGCCCGGCCTGACCCGCTATGTGGCGGTCTGCCTGCTGTCCGGCTATTTCTGGTCGCTGGCCGCCGGCCTGCTGATGACCGGCCTGGCGCCGGGCGAGACCGGGGTGCGCTACGACGCCGCCCTGCATTGCCTGTTCGTCGGCTTCGTCTTCGCCATGGTCTACGGCCATGCTCCCGTCATCCTGCCCGCCGTGCTGCGGGTGGCGGTGCCCTACAAGCCGGTGTTCTACCTGCCGCTGTTCCTTCTGCACGCCTCGCTGCTGCTGCGGGTGGCGGGCGACCTGCTGGACATCCACGCGGTGCGCCAGTGGGGCGGAATGGGCAATGCGGCGGCCATCGCCCTGTTCATCGTCACCATGCTGGCGACGGTGCTGGGGGCGCGGAAGCGGTAGTTATTTGCGCGGCTTGATCCGCGCCGTGGGTTCAGCCTGCATGGGGTCGTCGGGCCACCAGTGCTTGGGGTACTGGCCCTTGAGGTCGGCCTTCACCTGCTTGTAGGCGTTGGCCCAGAAGCTGGCGAGGTCGCGGGTCACCTGCACCGGGCGCCGCGCCGGCGACAGCAGGTGGAGCAGGAGCGCGACCTTGCCCCCGCCGATCCTGGGCGTCTCGGCGCAGGCGAACATCTCCTGCAGCCGCACCGCCAGCACCGGCACCTCGCCGGAATAGTCGATGGGAACGCGCGAGCCGGACGGCACCTCCATATGGGTGGGAGCAAGCTCGTCCAGGCGCTTCCTTTGTTCCCACGACAGCAGGCCGGCAAGCGCCGTCCCCAGGTCGAGCCGCGCCAGATGGGCGCGCCGCGTGATGCCCGCCAGATAGGGCGCCAGCCATTCCTCCAACCCGGCCAGCAGCGCCGCCCCGGACAGATCGGGCCAGCCGTGATCGGGTTCCAGCCCGCGCGCGAAGGCGACGCGGCGGCACAGGCGCTCCAGTTCCGGCGTCCAGGGCAGGCAGGCCAGCCCCATCTGCCGCACGCCCTCGGCCATGGCGGCGGCCAGCGCCTCCGGATCGGCGGATTTCAGCGGCATGTCCTCGAGAACCAACGACCACAGCAGACGCCGGGCGCGGGCCTGCACCACCTCGTCGCGCCCGTCCCAGCGACACACCGTCTCGGCGCGGATGTCGCCCTCGAACCGCGCCTCGATCCCGGCCAGGGTCAGGGGGGCGGCCAGGAAGATGCGCGCCTCGCGGCGGTCGCCGTCGGTCTCGGCCAGAGCCAGCCATTCCTCGGCGGCCAGCGGCTCGTGGGAGGCGAACACCGCCCCGCCGCCGCCGGTCGTGGCGTAGCGCGGTTCACCCCCCGGCCGGCGGCGGGCGATGCGGTCGGGATAGGCGAAGGCCAGCAGCAACCCGGCATCGCGGCCGTCGCCCGCCTGTTCGCCGCCCTTGAGCCCCAGGCGGCGGCGCAGGTCGCGGGCCGACTGGCGGGCGCGGGCCAGGGCGCCCCGGTCCACCGGCAGCCCCCGCTCCTCGCCGCGCAGGGCATCGAGGCGCAGACGGATGTCGCCGTCGCGGGCATCGCGGCCGGGACGCAGCACGTCGCGCTCCTCCAGCAGGGCGGCAAGATCGCACGCCAGCCCGCCCAGCCCCGCCTCGCGCCCCCGCAGCACCATGTGGGCGAGGCGGGGATGCAGGCCGAGGCGGGCCATGGCCTTGCCATGGGCGGTGATGCGCAGGGTGCCGTCCAGCGCCCCCAGTTCGCCCAGCAATGCGCGGGCCTGGGCCAGATGGGCGGCGGGCGGCGGATCGAGCCAGGACAGGGTCTCCGCCTCGCCCACTCCCCATTGGGCGAGGTCGAGGGCCAGCGGCGCCAGGTCGGCCTCGGTCATCTCGGGCGCGGTGAAGGGCAACAGGGCGCGGTCGTCGGCCTCGGACCACAGGCGATAACACACCCCCGGCCCCAGACGCCCGGCGCGGCCGCGGCGCTGGTCGGCCCCGGCGCGGGACACCGGCAACGTCACCAGCCGGGTCATACCCGAACCGGGGTCGAAGCGCGCCGCCCGCATGCGCCCGCAATCCACCACCACCCTCACCCCCTCGATGGTCAGCGAGGTCTCGGCGATGCTGGTGGCCAGCACCACCTTGCGTCCGCCGTCGCGGCGCGGACGGATGGCGGCGTCCTGGGCCTCCTGCGACAGGTCGCCGTAGAGGGGGGCGAGCAGGACGCCCCTGGCCGCCGGATGCCCGGCCAGCAGGGATTCGACCCGGCGGATTTCCCCCGCCCCGGGCAGGAAGACCAGCACGTCCCCCTCTTCCTCGTCCAAGGCGCGGGCCACGGCGGCGGCCACCGCGTCCAGGAAGGCGCGGGGCTCTGGCCGGGCCAGGAAGCGGGTCTGGACGTCGAAGGCGCGGCCCCGGCTGGTCACCACCGGGACGCCGCCCATCAGGCGGGCCACCGGCTCGCCGTCCAGGGTCGCCGACATCACCACCAGCTTCAGGTCGTCGCGGATGGCCTGGCGGCTCTCCAAGGCCAGGGCGAGGCCGAGATCGGCGAACAGCGAGCGTTCGTGGAACTCGTCGAAGATCACCAGCCCGACGCCGTCCAGGGACGGATCGTCCTGGATCATGCGGTTGAGGATGCCCTCGGTCACCACCTCGATGCGGGTTTTGGGTCCGACGCGGGAGTCGAAGCGGATGCGCCAGCCCACCGTTTCCCCCGGCGGCTCGGCCAGGGTGGCGGCCATACGGGTGGCGGCGGCCCGCGCCGCCAGACGCCGGGGCTCCAGCATCAGGATGCGGTTTCCCGCCAGCCAGGGCTCGTCCAGCAGGGCGAGCGGCACGCGGGTGGTCTTGCCCGCCCCCGGCGGGGCCTGCAGCACCAGGCCGTGGGATCGGGCCAGGGCGGCCCGGATTTCGGGGATCACCGCCTCGATGGGTAAATCATGCATTTTTCGTACTTATACGATCGCGCCGCCAAACTTTAGACCAAAGGCAGCCCTGAGCCTCTTGAAATCGACACAATCCTAGGGGATAAGGGACGCATCGCGCCACTCATCCATATCTGCGCAATTGGAGATTCTGATGCTCAACACCAAGAAGCTGGGCCTCGTCCTCGGAGCCGCCCTCCTCGCCGCCCCGTTTGCCGCTTCCGCCCAGGAGGCCCCGGCCGCTTTCAACCAGTGCAAGGCCTGCCACAAGGTCGAAGCCGGCAAGAACGGCGTCGGCCCCAGCCTGTCCGGCGTCTACGGCCGCAAGGCCGGCGGCGAGCCGGCCTTCAAGTATTCCGACGCCATGAAGAACTCGGGCCTGACCTGGGACGACGCCGGTCTGACCAAGTACCTGTCCGACCCCAAGGGCTCGGTCCCCGGCAACAAGATGGCCTTCGCCGGCATCAAGAAGCCCGAAGACCTGGCCGCCGTCATCGCCTATCTGAAGACCGTGAAGTAAGACTTCACGGCTTTCGGGTTCCGGCGCCGCCGCCTTCGCAAGAGGGCGGCGGCGTTGTTTTTAAGAAACCAGCCCCGCCAGATCGGCCGCCGGGTCGATGACCCGCGACGAGGTGATCTCAAGGCGCTCGTCGTTCAACTCGTCGCGGCCGGGATGGGCCTGCCGCCAGGCCTCCACCGCCCGGTCGCGCTCGTCGACCAGCACCTCGATCAACGGGCGGTAGAAGGCGACCAGCGCCGCCAGCCATTCCGCCACCGGCGCCATGGGGCCGGACGGCGCAAGCCGCAGGCCGGCGACCATGGCCTTGACCGCCTCGGCCCGATACCACGCCTCGCCGGTCACCCAGCGGTTGGTGGTGAACAGTTCTACCGCCTCGCCCCGCACTCCGAACCCCACGGCGATCAGATGGCAGGGCGCGTCGGCCTCCCCCGCCGCCACGGCGGGCCGCAATCCGCGCGACATGCCGCGCGGACGCTGGAACAGATGAATGTGGCCGAATTCGCCGTCGCGGTGGCTGTGGTAGTAGAACTGGGCGTGGGACGCCAGATCGTAGGCGTCGCCGGCGGGATAGTGGCGGAACGCCTCGAGGTCCTGGCCCCGGGTCAGCAGCGAGACCGGATCACCGTCCAGCCCGGCGGCCAGGAGGGCCAGACGCTCCCCCGCAGCCCTGGCGCGCAACAGCTCGCCGCGCCCGGAAATGCAGGCCACCAGCCCGGGCGTCCCGGCGACCATGGCTCAGCGCTCCGCCGGAGCCTTTTCGACTCCGTCATGCATGGGGATGGGGATGCCATCGCTTCTGGCTTCCGCCTTGGACAGGCCCTTCAGCGCCGGATGCAGGCGGGTGAAGGCGCCAAAATTGGCCCAAACGGTCTTGGCGACGGCCGCCACCTCGTCGGCGGACAGCTTGCCCGTCACCAGCAGGGTCTTCAGCCCGATGGCCGCCACATCCTCCTTCTGGCCGTCATAGGTGCCGCTCCTGACGGCGAAGCGCGCCGCCCACGGCACCTTCTTGAAGAAGGAATCCATGGATTTGGAGCGGATCTGCACCAGCGAGGCACCGCATTCCTCCACCGCCACCTGGACCTCGGGCATGGGATGGATGCCGGTGAACACCGCCGCGTCGATATTGCCCTGGCACAGTTCGGCAGCCTGCTCGGCCAGGTCCAGTTCGACCAGAACCGACAAATCGCCCTGGGACAGCCCCGAGGCGTCGATCACCATCTCGGCCATGCTGCGCTGGAACGAGCCGGGCCGCCCCAAATTGACCCGCTTGCCCTTGAGGTCGCCCAGATGCTCGATGCCCGATCCCGGCCGCGCCACCACCACCGATACCTCGCCGTGCAGGGCCATGACGGCGCGCAAATCGGCCATGGGGCCGGATTCCTTGAACCCCTCGGCGCCGATCGACGCCATCCTGGCGGCGCGGGACTGGACCAGCGCCAGATCGGCGTCACCGGATTTCAGCGCCGCCAGATTGGCCGCCGAGCCGGAACTGGGCATCACGGCGCAGCCCAGACCCAGGGGATGGTCCTTGTTGATGACCCGGCACAGCGCGCCGGCCACGGGAAAGTAATAGCCGGTGACCTCTCCGCCGGCGATGACCAGAGTCCGGCGTTCCGCCGCCCCGGCCGCCGGGGCCAGGGCCAATCCGGCCGCCAGGGCCGAAATCAGTATCCGCTTCACTCGCTCGTCCTCCAGGTTCCGTCGGGCTCCAGGTTCCGCCGGGATCATAGCCCGAGCGCCGCCCCGACCGGAAGTCCCGCAGGCAACCCTGTATTCCGGATGCATTGTTTCAATTTGTTTCAAAGTTATAGAGATATGACGTCGAATCAGGTTGCCATCGGCTTTTCACATAGACACAATCGACTTCATCAATAACCGGAGGGAGGGAGACCGGTGCGGAAAGTGATCATCCTGCTCGCGGCGGCACTATTCCTGGCCCTGCCGTTCGAAGCGAATGCCACCCTGCAATGCGTGACTTACGCCCGCGAAGTTACCGGCCTCAATCTCAAGGGAGATGCCTGGAAGTGGTGGGAAGCCGCCCAGGGCGTCTATGACCGGGGCAACGCCCCCAAGACCGGCGCCGTCCTGGTGTTCAAGCGCCAGGGTAAGATGTCCCACGGCCATGTGGCGGTGGTGCGCGGCAGCGCCGGCAGCCGGGTTCTGCTGGTGGATCACGCCAACTGGGCGCCATCCCGCACCGCCGGGCGCGGCAAGGTGACCAAGGCGGTCCCGGTGCTGGACGTGTCGCCCAAGAACGATTGGAGCGAAGTCCGCGTCTGGTACCAGCCCTCCCGCGAATACGGCAGCCGCGTCTACAAGACCCAGGGCTTCGTGTACCGTCCCGGCAGCGCCGTGATGCAGGCCTCGCTGCGCGGCGAGGCTCCGGCCAAGGCGAAGGCCGCCGAGCCCGCCGTCGCCGCCCCCGCCCGCAAGGCCGAGCCGGCCGTCCAGACCCCCGCCATGGAAACGCCCGCAATCGTCGCCGCCCCCACAATCGTCGAAGCCAGGGCCGCCGTGCCGGCCGAGATTCCGGCCGCTCCCGCCGTCGATGGCGACCTGGGCAAGTTCGACGCCCGCGCCTGGGCCGAGCAGGCCTAGACCAAAGCTCTATCCAGAAGGCCGGCACCCTCTCGGGCCGCCGGCCTTTTTGTTTGGCGCGGCGGGGCGTGGAATGGGCGGGAAGCGGCAGGATGGTCCCCGCCCCCCGCCGTGGTGTAGGAAAAGTGTGGGTAACCTGCGATCAAGGTTTGCGGTTTTTCCCACAAACGGTAAGATCACGGCCTCAGGAAGGCGGGGTCTGAGGGCTGGATTACGGGCTCGACCGAGGGGCGCCTGGGGGAAGGATCAGGATCAATGGCCGTGCAGCAGAGCCGACCGATCACCATCGTTATCGCGGAAAAGAACCCGCTGCTTCAAAGCAGCCTGATCAAGCTGTTCTCGGGCGACGACCGTTTCGCCGTCGCCGCCGTGACCAGCGACGGCGAACGCTTCATCGAAGTCGTGGACAAAACCCCGTTCGACGTCGGGGTCATCGGGTGGGAGATGCCCTACCTGGACGGGCGCGGCGTGTTGCAGACCCTGCGGGCCCGCGTCGATGCGCCCCGGCTGATCGTCTATACCGGCAGCCCCAATCCCGACGTGCCGCGCCAGGCCATGACGCTGGGCGCCGCCGGATTCTGCTCCAAGCGCGAGCCGCCCGAACAATTGCTGGACACCATCATCGCCGTCGCCGCCGGGCGCATGGTGTTCCCCTTCATCGACGTCTCGTCCCTGGCCAGCGACCCGCTGGCCGGCCTGACGCCGCGCGAGCGCGAGTTGCTGGCCGCCCTGGCCGGCGGGCTGACCAACCAGCAGATGGCCGGCCAATTGGACATCTCGCTCAACACCGTGAAGTTCCACCTGAAGAACCTCTACGACAAGCTGGGCGTCGGCAACCGCGCCCAGGCGGTGGCCTTCTACCTCAAAGGCCGGGAATCCCGCTAACTCAAGGGACGGCAAGCCCAGGAAACAACCTGACCTTTCGGTCATGTCCCCACCTGCGGAAGGGGCATGGCCGAGGGTCCAGTCATGGGGCATACTCCTGGTATCGGAGAGGCGCCGCCGCCACCCGTCGCCTCGGTTGAAGCAGGAGGACACTGCCCATGACCACCAAGGTAGCCCTGTTCCTGGCCCATGCCCTGGCCATGGAGAACGAAGCGGCGGATCGTTACGACGAACTGGCCGACACCATGGAAGTCCACAACAATCAGGAAGTGGCCGAACTGTTCCGCCAGATGGCCAAGTTCTCGCGCCTGCACGGCGCGTCGGTGGCCTCGCGCGCGGCGGGGCATGACCTGCCCAGGCTGAAATCCTGGCAGTACCGCTGGAACACCCCCGAGCCGCCCGAGGTGGGCACCCCCGGCGCCGCCCATTACATGATGACCGCCTGGCACGCCCTGGACTTCGCCCTGGACAACGAGAAGCGGGGCCACCGCTTCTACGCCGACGAAGCGGCCGGCAGCGACGATGCCGAGGTCCGCGCCCTGGCCGCCGAGATGGCCGAGGAAGAAGAAGAACATGTGGCGGAACTGGAAAAATGGATAGCCCGAACCCCCAAGCCGGACAACGACTGGGCCGAGGACCCGGACGAGGCCCTGGTCGCGGATTGACGGGAGTCGTGCGGGCAGGATGCCCGCGCTCCGATGACCGCCCAAGTCCTTGGAGCGCGGCCGTCCCGGCCGCACTCTCGGCCCCCCCGCCATGAGCGCGGAGCATCGCCGGGGCGTTTTCTTCGCCCTGGCCTGTTACGGCACCTGGGGGCTGTTCCCCGCCTTCTGGAAGCTGGTGGCCGCCGTGCCGCCCGCCGACGTCCTGGCCCACCGGGTGATCTGGTCGCTGCTGGCCGTCGCCATCATGCTGAGCTGGACCCGGCGCTGGGGCGAGGTCCTGGTCCTGCTGGCCTCGTGGCGGCGGCTGCTGGTGCTTGCCGCCTCGACGCTATGCATCAGCGTCAACTGGCTGGTGTTCATCCGGGTGGTGGGCGAAGGCAACGTGCTGGAAGCCAGCATGGGCTATTTCCTCAACCCCCTGGTCAACGTGGCGCTGGGGGTCATCGTGCTGAAGGAGCGGCTGCGCCCCCTGCAATGGGTGGCGGTCGCCCTGGCCCTGGCCGGCATCGTCGAACTGGCGGTGGCCACCGGCACGCCGCCCTGGGCGGCCCTGACCCTGGCCGGGACCTTCGGCCTCTACGGCCTGCTGCGCAAGAAGCTGCCGGTATCGCCGCTCACCGGACTGGCGGTGGAGACCGGCCTGATGTTCCCCGTGGCGGTGGCCTACCTGGCCTGGCGGATGGCCGAGGGCGGGCCGTTCCTGGGCGGCACGCCGGAACTGGCCGCCGCCCTGCTGGCCGGCGGGCCGGTCACCGCCCTGCCGCTGCTGTGGTTCGCCGCCGCCGCCGCCCGCCTGCGCTACACCACGCTGGGCTTCTTCCAGTACATGGCCCCCACCGGGCATTTCCTGCTGGCCGTGCTGGTCTATGGCGAAAGCCCCAGCCTGCACCACCTGATCACCTTCGGCTGCATCTGGGCGGCCATCGGCCTCTATCTGGCCGACAGCTGGCGGCAGAGGGCGGGTTAAAGCATGACGCAGAAAATCTGCATCATGCTCTAGCTGCCCAGGAAGGAGTCCTTTTCCGGTCCGGTGTCGGAGCATTCGGCGATGAACTTGACCAGCCGGTAGGTGGCCGGCTCGAACCGCAGGGCGACGAAGCGCTCGTCCTCGCGGACCAGGCAGCAGGCGCCGCCGATGCCGTGGTTGATGTCCAGCTTGCCGTTGTCGCTGGGATAAAGCGTGAAGCGCAAGGTGCTGGCGGTGACCTTGAATCCGGCCTCCAGCGTCATGCCGCCGGCGGAAATCTCGGCCACCCGCACCAGCTTGCCGCCGATATTGGCCATCAGGTGCAATCCATGGAAGCGGGGATAGCGCCGCCGCTCGTGTCCTTGATCATCGGGCATGGCGTGAATCCGGACCTGTTCGAACCTCGTCAGCTTAACATGGAAATCGCCGCCCCGAATATCCAAGGTCATATACCGAAGCATATGGATCCCCTTGCCCCGGCCCCGTCTTTTCCCTCATAGTGCCCCCATGCGCGACGTCCTCTCCCGCCTGCTCAGACTCGGCCTGCCGGCATTGCTGCTGGTGGCGGCGGCTGTGCTGTGGAGCGGCGGCGCCCAGGCCGGCGAGGGGATGCACCACCATGACGGCGCCCATGCCGCCCCCTGCCACGAGCAGGCGGCCGAGCAAAGCCGTCCCGCCGCCGGGCATATTCCCGCCGGGCATGGCTGCCCGGATTGCCTGTGCCTGACCCCGGGCTGCGGCTCGGCATCCGCCGCCCTGCCCCTGATGGCCGAGGCCTCGCCGCTGGCCTTCACCCTGGCCCCGCCCCAGGCCGCCGCGCCGGCCCGTCTGGTGACCCAGGCGCTGACCGGCCCCCCGGCCGAGCCGCCCCGACTCTGAATCCCCTCGCCTGAACTCTGTCCGGATTCACCGTTTCGGGGATGATCTCCCATGCTTGCACGTTTCCTGGCGCTGACCCTGTGGGCCGCGCTGATCCCATCCGTCCTGGCCCAGCCCGTCACTCCCAATATCGGCATCGGCGCCGAAGGCGAGGTCTTCCAGGTGGTTCTGGTGCCCGGCAGCGACGGGCGCACCCTGCTCTACCTCGCCGACCTGGACAGCAACGCCCCGGTGGCCGGCGCCGCCATCGACGCCGAGGCCGGAGGCTGGACCGGCAAGGCGGAACCCGCCGGGGGGCCGGGGGCCTATGTCCTGGCCTGGATTCCGCCCGCCGCCGGGACAGATCTCACCCTGGTGATCGGCGCCGAGGGGCGCGACGACCTGCTGCTGGCCCAGGGCGTCGCGCCCCTGCCGCCGCCCGCCGCCTCGCCGGCCCCGGAGGAGCATTGGCGCCATTGGGCGGGCGGCGCCGCCATCGGCGCCGTCCTGGTGATCGGGGCCTGGTGGCTCGGCCGCCGTCGGGCGGGGGCCGCCATGCTGCTGCTGGTGCTGGCGATTCCCACCGCCCGCGCCCACGAGGGCCACGACCACGCCGCCCCGGCCGAGGCGCCCGCCGCCCAGCCCGGCGCCCGGCTGGTGATGGCCAAGCCCACCCAGTTCCTGCTGGGCATCCGCACCCAGAAGGTGGAATCCGCCGATTCCGCCGAGACCGTCCGGGTGGTGGGCCGGGTGGTCCCCGACCCCGCCGGTTTCGCCAGGGTCCAGCCGTCACAGCCGGCCCGCATCGTCTCCGACCCGGAATTCCCCCTACCCGTCCCCGGCCAGAGCGTCAAGCGCGGCCAGGTGATCGCCGTGCTGGAGCCGACGCTGTCCAGCCTGGAGCGCTCGGACAAGCGCGCCGCCCTCTACCGGGTGGAAAGCGACATCGCCATCACCGAACGCGAAGCGGCCCGGCAGGCGGCGCTGAAGGGTCTGGTGGCGGTCAAGCTGGTGGAGGACACCCGCACCCGCCTGGACCAGTTGCGACGCGAGCGCAGCCAGCTGTTGGGCACCGCCCTGGGCCGCGAGCTGGTGCGCGCTCCCGTCGACGGGGTGGTCACCGACGTGCATGTGGTCCCCGGCGAGGTGGTGACGGTGGACCGGGCGATGATCGAGATCGTCGATCCCGCCCGCGTGCGGGTCGAGGCGGTGGTCCACGATCTGGCGCTGGCGCCGCGCATCGGCGCCGCCACCGCCGCCACCAGGCTGCTGCCCGACCAGGCGGTGCCGCTGACCCTGCTGGGAGTCAGCCCCAGGGTCGACGCCCTGGACCAGGGGGTGCACGCCGTCTTCGCGGTGCCCGAGGCCCAGGGGCCGTCCTTGCGCATCGGCATGCCGGTGGACGTCTTCCTGGCCACCGGCGCCACAAGGCTGCGCATGGCGGTGCCGCGCGCCGCCATCGCCGAATTCGGTGGCCGTCAGGTGGTGTTCGTGCGCACCGCCCCCGAGACCTTCGAGGCCCGCCCGATTCGGGTGGAGCGGGTGGTCGGCCCCCTGGCCGAGATCGAGGGCGTCAGGGCCGGCGAAAAGGTGGTGATCCAGGGCGTCGAGCAACTCAAGGCACTGAGGTAACGGCCATGTTCGATGCCATCATCTCGCTCAGCCTGCGTCACCGGCTGTTCGTCCTGGCCGCCGCCCTGGCGCTGACCGTCTACGGCGCCCTGGTGATCTCGCGCCTGCCCATCGACATCTTTCCCGATCTCAACCGCCCCACCGTCACCATCATGACCGAGGCGGCGGGCCTCGCCCCCGAGGAGACGGAGACCCTGGTCACCCGCCATATCGAGACCGCCATGAACGGCGCTCCCGGCGTGGTGCGGGTGCGCTCCAACTCCGCCGTCGGCCTCGCCATCGTCTTCGTGGAGTTCGACTGGGGCACCGACATCTACCGCAACCGCCAGCTGGTGGCCGAGCGGCTGGCGTCCTCCCGCGATCTGCTGCCCGCCGGCATCAATCCTGTCATGGGGCCGGTCAGTTCGATCATGGGCGAGATCATGCTGGTCGGCGTGCGCTCCAAGGCCGGCGCCACGCCGCCCATGGAACTGCGCTCCCTGGCCGATTGGGTGCTGCGCCCCCGCCTGCTGTCCATTCCCGGTATCGCCCAGGTGATCCCCATGGGCGGCGAGGTGCGGCAGATCCAGGTGCTGGTCTCGCCGTCCCGGATGTCGGCCCTGGGGCTGGGCTATGCCGACGTGGAGAAGGCCCTGGCCGGCTTCGCCCGTAACACCACCGGCGGCTTCCTCGAGCAGCGCTCGGCGGAATTCCTGATCCGCAACATGGGCCAGACCACCGATCTGGACGATTTGCGCAATACCGTGGTGGCGTGGCGCAACAACGCCCCCGTCACCGTCGAGCAGGTGGCCGAGGTACGGATCGGCGCCGGCCCGAAACGCGGCGACGCCGCCATCGACGCCCGGCCGGCGGTGATCCTGGCGGTGCATAAGCAGCCCGGCGCCGACACGGTCCAGCTCACCGAAAAGGTCGAGGCCGCCCTGGCCGAGATCGGCCGCACCCTGCCGCCCGACATCGAGGCTGACCGCGTGCTGTTCCGTCAGGCCGACTTCATCCGTCGGGCGGTGGCCAACGTGGCCGAGGCCCTGCGCGACGGCGCCGTGCTGGTGGCCATCGTGCTGTTCGCCTTCCTGATGAACATGCGCACCACCGTCATCAGCCTGACCGCCATCCCGCTGTCCATGGTGGTGGCCGCCCTGGTGTTCCAGGCGCTGAACCTCTCCATCAACACCATGACCCTGGGCGGCCTGGCGGTGGCCATCGGCGAGCTGGTGGACGACGCCGTGGTGGACGTGGAGAACATCCTGCGGCGCCTGCGCGAGAACGCCGCCCTGGCCGAGCCCCGCCCGGCGCTGGACGTGGTGCGCGACGCATCGAGCGAGGTGCGCAACTCCATCGTCCACGCCACCATGGTGGTGGTGCTGGCCTTCCTGCCGCTGTTCGCCCTGTCGGGGATCGAGGGGCGGCTGTTCGCGCCGCTGGGCATCGCCTACGTGGTGTCGATCCTGGCCTCGCTGGTGGTGTCGCTGACCGTGACGCCGGTGCTGTCGCTGCTGCTGCTGCCCCGGGCCAAGGTCATCGGCCACGGTGATTCCGTCCTGGTCCGCCGCCTCAAGGCCTGGGACCGCCGGCTGCTGGAGTGGTCGTTCGCCAATCCCCGGGCGGTGATCGTCCCGGCGCTGGCCCTGATGATCGCGGCGGCGGCCTCGGTGCCGTTGCTGGGCCGCAGCTTCCTGCCCGCCTTCAACGAGGGCACCGTCATGGTGTCGGTGACGCTGCCTCCCGGCACCTCGCTGTCGGAATCCAACCGCATCGGCACCATCGCCGAGCGGCTGATCGCCCAGGTGCCGGAAACGATCTCCACCGGACGGCGGACCGGGCGGGCCGAACTGGACGAGCACGCCGAGGGCGTCCATACCTCGGAAATCGACGTGGATTTGCACCCGTCGGAGCGGCCGCGCGACGTCATCCTGGGCGATATCAGGGCCCGGCTGGCCCAGATTCCCGGCATCGGCATCAATATCGGCCAGCCCATCTCGCACCGCCTCGACCACCTGCTGTCCGGCGTGCGGGCCGAGATCGCCGTCAAGATCTTCGGCGACGACCTGGATACCCTGCGGAGTCTGGCGGCCGAGGCCAGGGACCGCATGCAGAAGGTCAAGGGCGTCGCCGACCTGCAGGTCGAGAAGCTGGTCCTCATCCCCCAGGTGCAGATCCGCCTGGACCGGGCCGAGGCGCGCAAATACGGCCTGGGCCTCGGCCAGTTGACCGAGACCCTGGAGGCGGCGCTGCAGGGCAAGGTGGTGTCGCAGGTCAGGGACGGCGAACGCAGCACCAACCTGGTGCTGCGCCTGGCCGAGGACTGGCGCAGCCAGACCTCGGACTTCCGCCAGATCCTGGTGGACACTCCGGCGGGCAAGGTGCCGCTCGCCCTGGTGGCCGAGGTGGTGGAGACCCAGGGCCCCAACCTGATCAACCGCGACAACCTGCGCCGCCGGGTGGTGGTGTTCGCCAATTCCCAGGGCCGCGACCTGGGGGCCATCATGGAGGAGATCCAGGCCGGCCTGGACGGCATGACGCTGCCGCCCGGCTATGCCATCGCCTATGAGGGCCAGTTCAAGAGCCGGCAGGAGGCGGCGCGGCTGATCGGCCTTCTGGCCCTGGTGTCGCTGGCCGCCATCTTCGCCCTGCTGCATGCCCATTTCCGCTCGGGCGTGCTGGCCCTGGTGATCATGGCCAACATCCCCATGGCCCTGGTGGGCAGCGTCGGCGCCCTGTGGCTGTCCGGCCTGCCGCTGTCGGTGGCGGGTATGGTGGGCTTCGTCACCCTGGCCGGCATCGCGTCCAGGAATGGCATCATGAAGATCACCCACTACATCCACCTGATGCGCCACGAGGGCGAGGAATTCGGCCCCGCCATGATCATCCGCGGTTCGCTGGAACGCCTGACCCCGGTGCTGATGACCGCCCTGGTGGCCGCCCTGGCGCTGCTGCCCCTGGTGGTGGCCGGGGGCGAGCCGGGCAAGGAGATCCTTCACCCGGTGGCGGTGGTGATCTTCGGCGGCCTGCTGTCGTCGACCCTGCTGGACACCCTGGTCACCCCGGCGGTGGTGCTGCTGCTGGGCCGCAAGGCCCTGACTGGACTCAAGGACAAGGTGCGGACATGATCCGGCCCAAGGAGATTTCGACCATGAAGACATGCCTTCTCACCCTGGCCCTGTTCCTGGCCGTCCCGTCCGCCCTGGCCCACGGCACCCTGGCCGCCTATTTCGGCGGCCAGATCGCCGAAAGCGGCGACTACCACACCGAATTCGCGGTGCGCGACGGCGCCGTCCGCGTCTGGGTGCGCGACCAGGCCAACCAGCCGCTCAAGGCTTCGGGCAAGGTCACCCTGCTGCTGGGCGGGCAGAAGCTGGAAGTGCCGCTGGCCGCCAGGGAAAACGGCCTTGCCGCCGAGGCTCCGGTCAAGGCCGGCGACAAGCTGAGCGCCGTGCTGGGCCTGGTGGTGGACGGCAAGACGCTGTCGCAGCGCTTCGCACAGGCCGGATTGGTGATACCCGCCGCCTTGCCGCCCCGGGCGGAAGCCGGCCGCAAGCTGTTCGAGGCGGTGTGCGCCACCTGCCACGGCACCGCGCTGCGCGGCACGGATTCCGGACCGCCGCTGCTCCACCCCCTCTACGCCCCGGGCTCGGCCCACGGCGACGAGGTCATCCTGGACGCCATCAACAACGGCGCCAAGGCCCATATGTGGAAGCTGGGCGACATGCCCAAGCCCGAAGGAATAAAGCCCGGCCAGGACAAGGAGGTGCTGGCCTATATCCGCGCCATGCAGGCCGCCAACGGCCTGGGAAGCGCTCCCGCCGCCGCCATGGGGACCGATCCCCACGCCGGCCACAAGCACTGAGCGGAGGAACAGCCATGAAGACCGCCGCCACCGCCCTTGCCATCCTGCTCGCCGCCCTGCCGGCCTTCGCCGCCGAGCGCGAGGTCACCATGTGGAAGTCGCCCACCTGCGGCTGCTGCGAGGGCTGGGCCGAGCACATGCGCCACAACGGCTACAAGGTGAAGTCCGTCGACGTGGACGACATCGACCAGATCAAGCGGGCGTACGGCATTCCCGCCCCCCTGCAATCGTGCCACACCGCCCAGGTGGACGGCTATCTGGTGGAAGGCCACGTCCCCGCCGAGGCGGTGGACCGCCTGCTCAAGGAACGGCCGAGGACGCGCGGCATCGCCTCGCCCGGCATGCCCATGGGCTCTCCCGGCATGGGCGGACCCAAGGAGGAGAACGTCATCCGCACCTTCGGTCCCGAAGGCTCGAAGGAATTCGGGCGGTATTGACCTTTTTGCCGTCATCACCGGGCTTGTCCCGGTGATGACGACGCTGAAAGGGCCGAGAGCCTACTCCGTCTCTTTGCGCAGGTCCCGGACCCGCACCGCCTTGCCCTCGGAACGCGGCAACTCGCCGGGCAGGCGGACGATCAGCTCGCAGGTGATGCCCACCAGGGATTTGAGATGGTGGCGGACCTGGCGGGCCAGGTGGGCGCGGTCGTCCTCGTCCCTGCCGTCGGCGGCCTCGACCTCCACCGTCAGGTGGTCGAGCGAGCCCTGGCGGGTGAGCGTCAGCAGGTAATGGGGCGCCACGCCGGGGAAACCGACCAGCGCCGCCTCGATCTGGCTGGGATAGACGTTGACGCCGCGGATGATCATCATGTCGTCGTTGCGGCCCGTCACCCGCATGATCCGCATATGGGTGCGGCCGCAGGCGCAGGGCTCGTCGGTCAGCCGGGTGATGTCGCGGGTGCGGTAGCGCACCATGGGCAGGGCCTGCTTGGTCAGCGTGGTGATCACCAGCTCGCCCGCCGCCCCCATGGGCCGCGGTTCCAGGGTGTCGGGATCGACGATCTCGAACAGGAAATGGTCTTCCCAGCCGTGCAGCCCGACCCGGTGGGTGCACTCGGCGGCGACGCCCGGCCCCATGATCTCCGACAGGCCGTAGGTGTCGCAGGCGCGAATCCCCAGGCGCCGGTCCAGTTCGGCCCGCATGGTCTCGCTCCACGGCTCGGCGCCGAACGCCCCCACCCGCAGGGTGGATTCGGCCAGGTCGACGCCCATACCCTCGGCCACCTCGGCGATGTTCAGGGCGTAGGACGGCGTCGCGGTCAGCACGCGGGCGCCGAAATCCTGGATCAGGGTGATCTGCTTCTCGGTATTGCCGCCCGACATGGGCACCACCGAACATTTGAGGCGCTCCGCCCCGTAATGGAAGCCCAGACCGCCGGTGAACAGGCCGTAGCCATAGGCGTTATGCACCACGTCGCCGGGCCGCACCCCGGTAGAGGCCAGGGTACGGGCCATCAGTTCGGCCCAGGTGTCGAGATCGCCCTGGGTATAGCCCACCACGGTGGGCCGCCCGGTGGTGCCGGAACTGGCGTGGATGCGCAGCACCTGCTCCCTGGGCACCGCGAACAGGCCGAAGGGATAATTGTCGCGCAGATCGGCCTTCACCGTGAAGGGAAAGCGGGCCAGATCCTCCAGGTGCCGGAGATCATCGGGTTTCACCCCGGCGGCGTCGAAGGCGGCGCGGTAATGGGGGACGTTGGCGTAGGCATGGGCCAGCAGGGCCTTGAGGCGCTCCAGCTGCAGACGTTTCAGACCGGCGCGGTCCAGACGCTCCACCTCGGGGGCATACATGAAATCCGCGCTCATGGCCTGTTCTCTCCCGTTCGACCCATACGCCCTATCTATCCCGCCGGTCCGGGAGCGGCAAGCCCCCTCCCGACCTCCCCCCAACTTTGTTGAGGAGAGGAGAGGTCTTGAGCCCTCTCCCCCGGCGTGCCGGGGGAGGGTTGGGAAGGGGCCTTAAGCCTTCAGCGTCGCGGCGTAGAGACGGGCCTCGACGTAGCGGGCGAGCGCCCTGGTACCGCGGAAGCAGTTGCGGAACACGCAGACGCCCTTGTCCATCAGTCCGGCGGCCATGACGTCGTAGAGCGTGCCGCCGTCGACGATGGCGATGATCGGCTTGGCGTTGCGCTCGACGATGGGCGGCATCAGGTACAGGCTGCTCTTGGGGTTGTTGATGTCCCAGCCGGGGCGCAGCTTGCTTTCGGCCAGGCCCATGACCGACGGCGCGGTGGGGTCCATGCCCACCACCACGGCGTCGATGTTGGGGTCCTGGGCGAAGGCCTCGGTGATGGCCAGATGGCACTCGTCGTCGGCGCCGGGATTGATATCGATGGAATTCCGGACGGTGACCAGGGAATCGAGCTTCTTGGCCACCAGGATATCCTGGACCTTGGCCACGGTGGCGGGGGTCAGTTCCCCCATCTCCAGGCGGAAGGTCTCGGTGACGGTGGAATCGGCGATGCCCACCGCCTCGAAGCCGGCCCCCGAGATGCCGCCCACCCGGTTGCCGCTCACATTCTTATGGTGGAAGGCGCCGGCGATGTAGAACAGGTCGTCGAACACGTCCACGTCCTCGGCCACCATGGCGCCGGCCTGGCGCACCACCGATTCGAACAGGGCGGGATCGCCGGCCACCGAGGCGGTGTGGCCCATGACGCCGGCCGCCCCGGCCTCGGTGCGGCCCGACTTGTAGACCACCACCTGCTTGCCCGACGCCACGGCGCGGCGCACGGCGCGCACGAAGTCGAGGCCGTCGCCGTCCTTGAAGCCTTCCACGTAGATGCCGATGGTCTCGATATCGTCGCGGGCCCCGAAATAGGTCAGCATGTCGCCGTGGGTGAGATCGGTCTGGTTGCCCAGCGCCAGCATGTAGGCGGGGTCCAGCCACGGATTGCGGGACAGCCGGGTGATCATGAAGGCGCCGCTCTGGCTCAGCAGGACGGAATTGCGCTTGGCCTTCTTGGCCGGCTTGGGCAGGCGCTCCAGCGGGATGAACCAGGAATCGTAGCCGCCGGGATGGCTGACCACGCCCAGGCAATTGGCCCCCAGGAACACCGGGCCGCCGTCACCCTTGCCATGGGCGGCGTTGATGCGCGCCGCCAGGGCGGCGGCCGGCTCCTTGCTGGCCTCGGTCTCGCCCATGCTGCCGGGAATCAGCATCACGGCGTGGACCTTGTCGGTGGCGATGATCTCGTCCACCAGGGGATAGACCGCCCCCGACGGCACCGCGACGATCAGCAGGTCCAGCTTGGCCGGCAGGTCGGCCAGGCTGGCGACGCACTTGACGCCGTCGATCTCGCTCTCCTCGGGGCGGATGATCACCAGCCGCTCCTTGGGGCAGCCGCTGCCCATCAGGTTCTTGAGGATGATGCGGCCGAAATTCATTCCGCTGGCCGACACGCCGACGATGCCGATCTTTTCCGGGTGGATCAGCTTGTCGATCTTGGCGATGGGCCGGGCCAGACGGGTGGGGGCCGCCTCGCACGCCTTGGAAGCCACCGAGCCGCGCAGGCCCCCCTTGTCGGCGGCGAGATCGAGAACAACTTCACCGGTGGTCCCGGCCGCCTCGGAGCGGCCGAAATCGATCAGGGCGGCGAAGCAGCGCTCCAGCGCCGCATCGGGGGCGTTGCCCCGGGCGGCGAGGCGCTGGTAGGCGAAGGTGCGCTTGAAGCGCGCCAGGAAGCCGGCGCCGTCGGTCAACTCCACCGAGGCGTGGATCGCGGCACGGTCCTTGCGGAAGACGCCCTCGGCCAGGGCCGCGTCGCGGGCGCCCAGCCCGGCCGAGAGAACCATGCCGAACTCGCGGGTGTTGACCAGGGCGACGCGCAGGTCGTCGCCGCTCTCGCCCGCCGCGATCCCCAGGGCCGCTGCATCCAAAGTCTTGACCATCAAAAGCCTCTCCTCTCTCTGCCCGCTCTCGCGCTCGGAAAAGGGAGATGCTCCCACCGGCCGGGCGATGCTTATTGCTTGTCCTTGGTGACCTCACGCCAGCCCGGCTTGAAGCCGGGGCCGGACTCCCCCCCGCCTCGCGCGGGGGAATGGTTGATGGCGAAGCCCTGGTTATGGGCCGCCTTGGTGACGATGGTGACCTTCATGGCCCAGCCGCCGATCATGGCGGCCAGCCCGGCGGCAGCCAGGGCGGCGCCCCGGATGTCGGGCTGCATGCCGGCGATGACCAGGAAGGCGATGGGAATGACGTTGCCGCCCAGGGTGAAGGGCATGGAGAAGCGGATCAGCACGGCCGCCGCCTCGACGGGGGCCTCGCCGCCCACCATGCGGCGGCGGTAGAACATCCACACGAAGAGGCGCCCGGCGATGGCGGCGACCAGGGTGCCGGCCACCCATTCCGGTGCGCCGCCGTCCAGGAACAGGGTGCCGAGCAGCAGCAGGATGCCGGCGCCCTCGGCCAGGCCGGTGACCACGGTCAGCGGCAGGATCAGCGGCGAGCGCCAGGTGGGAATGCCCTTGGAGGCTTCCAGGATGCGGGCCTGGCAATAGAGGTAGGCGGTGGCGGGAATCCACACCAGCTTGGCCAGATCGGGCCAGATCAGCGCGGCGCCGCCCAGCGGAAACAGGACGGCGGCGACGAAGGCTTCGCGTGTCATCCAGCTGCGCTTGCCGCCCAGCAGGACGTTCATGGCGCGCAACGGACGGCCGATCTCGAGGAACACGGAAAACAGGCCGAGGCCGACCAGGGCCAGACCGGCGAGCAGCAGCACCGGGCTGTAGAGACCGTCGAAGGCCCCCAGCGAGGCGATGATCAACAGGCCGGTGCCCGTGCCGCCGCCGATGAAATTGCCGGCGGCGCGCAGATCCCACGCGGTCTGCAGCCAGGGGGACAGGCCCAGGTGGCGCATGCCGGGGGCGTCTTCGAAATCCTCGCTCATGATGCGTGCCCCTCAAGCGCCGGGCGGGTGCTCCCGCACCCTTGGCTCCTACGCTTCGCTCCGGGCGCCTCGACGGCGCCGCGCTCGCCTTGCTCGCTCATTCGTCCTCGGTCTCCCACAAATAGTGAATGTTGGGACCGGTCCCGAGTTCCTCGTGCATGCGGAACGACTTGTACCGCTTCAGCAACTTGCTGACGTTGCTGTCAGGATTATCGGTATCGCCGAACGTCAACGCCTTGGACAGACAGGAATTGACGCAGGCGGGAGTCGCTTCCGGCGCCACCCCGGGAGTCAACCCGTTGGCCAGCCCGTAATCGACCCGGTCGACGCAGAAGGTGCACTTCTGCGCGACGCCAAGCAAGCGCTCATCGAAGCGCGCCCGCTCGTTCTGGGTCTGCTGGTCCTTGAAGGCGAAGGTGGGTTTGGACACCTTGTAGCGGGCCTGGTAGGGACAGGCGACGATGCAATAGCCGCAGCCGATGCAAATGTCGTAGTCGATCATCACCATGCCGTCGGCGCGCTTGGTGGTCGCCGTGGTCGGACAGACGTCGCGGCACGGCGGCTCGTCGCAATGCATGCAGCCCACCGGCACGAAGACGCGGCGCACGTCGGGGAAGGTCCCCACCTCCATGTCCAGCACCTTGCGGTACTGCACGCCGGGCGGCGTGGCGTTGGCGTGGCGGCAGGCGGTGGTGCAGGTCTGGCAGCCGACGCAGCGGCCCAGATCGGCGACGATGGCCCATTTGGTCATGCCCGCCTCCCCTTCTCACCGCTTCTCCCCTGCTCGTCCGGCCGCGCCTTGCGGATGGCGACGCGCGACAGGTCGGCGCCCGAACCGGTGGCGTCGGTCAGCTGCATGGTCATGGCGGTCAGGCGGTTCATGCTGGGCACGTCGAAATCCTTGGCCACCGGGGTGGCCCAGTGGTCGAACTGGCTCATCATCAGGATGGTGTCGGGGCGGATGCCCTGGGACAGCACCACGCGGCCCGAGACGCTCTTGCCGATGGGCGAGGAGACGACGATGCGTTCGCCCTCCTTGACGCCGACCTTGCGGGCGGCTTCCGGGTTCATCACCACGCCGTCATGGCCCTTGACGTTGCCCGACACTTCCCGCATCAGCGGAATGTGCATGTTGGAGCCCCAGGCGTATTGCATGCTGCGCGCCGTCACCACCCAGAAGGGGAAGTCCTCGACCTTGCCGCCGTGCTCGACCACGCTCTGTTCCCAATAGCCGGGGAAGTCGTGCCAGTCCATCAGCGGCCGGTATTCGGTCAGCTGGTGATCCCACCAGGTGATGCCGGCTTCCTTGAGGCGGTTGCCCAGCTGGCGGCCGATGCGGGTCAGGCGTTCCTGGTAGGGCAACTCGTAGCGCAGGCCCTTGGCCTTCAGCGCCGGAGTCAGGAACCAGTTGGTTTCCGGGTACGGGATGGTGCGGAAACCATTCTGCTTCCACCAGTCGAGGCCCTGGGATTCGGCGCCGCCGGTCAGTTCCGCCGAGGCCGAGCGGCAAGACGCGTCCCACACCTCTTCCAGGGTCGGAGCCTTGTCCAGGGGGATGCTGAAGTCCCAGTTGGGGCCCTTCAGCGGTACGCCGTGGGAGCCGCGGTTGATGGCGTTGTTGTACTTTTCCAGCAGGCCGGTGCGTACCGCCAGATCGGTGGCGATGTCGGTGAAGTCGCGGGCCTCGCCCTGGGGCTTGACGCTGGGCTGGCGCAGTGCGAAGCCCTGGGTCTTCCAGTACTGCTCCTGGAACTTGGTGCCGCCGATGCGGATCAGCTGCATGCCTTCCAGGTCGGTGGCGTCGGGCAGCAGGATGTCGGCGAAGTGGTTGGTCTCGTCCCTGGTGTGGGCGAAGCACACCACGAAGGGCATGCGCGACACCACGCTGGCCACCCGGTCGGTATCCCAGAACGAGATCACCGGATTGGTGCGGTAGACCAGCAGGAATTCCGGGAAGGTGGCGCGCGGAATCTGGTCCTGCGGCTCGTCCAGGAACATGTAGGAAAACTGGGTCGGCCCCAGCGCCGGGCTCCACGAGGAATTGCCCACCAGCGGCACCAGCATCTTGTAGGCGTTGCGGATGACCGGATTGGCCTTCCAGGTGTCGCGGTCGGTGGGGTTGAAGGGATATTCCATGAAGCCGTCGAGGCAACCCTCGAAGCTTTCCAGCCGGTTGGCGGCCGGACGGTTGATGCGGATGGTGGTGCCGATGGTGCCGCCGGGAACCTCCAGCGCGCCGACCAGCACGGCCAGCATGGTGCGCGCCCAGCAGCACTCGGCGCCGCCCCAGCCGTTGTTGACCGTCTTGCCCAGCGTCACCGCCACCGGGCGGTAGGGCATCACCTGCCCGTCGATCTCGATGGTCTGGCCGACGCAGGCGTTGTCGAGGAACTCGTTGGCGATCTTGCGGATACGCGCTTCCGGCACGTCGCAGACCTTGGCGCCCCAGGCGGGGGTATACTCGCGGACATGCTCGACGAACTTGGTGAAGGCGGTGACGCCTTCCACGTCGGCGTGTTCCCAGCGCTCGTCGTCGGCGCCGAGCGTCACCGCCTTGGCGACGGTGAAGCGGCCTTCCAGGGCCGGCACGGCGCCGGCGGTGTCGTGGGGCACGGCCTTGGCCGTCTTCTCATCCCACAGCAGCGGCTTGTTAGTCTCGGGATCGCGCAGGTACCAGCCATCGGGGCCGATCAGATAGGGGCTGGACGTGGTGTTCCTCAGGAACTCCAGGTCGAGGCGGTCGCGCGAAGCCTCATGGACCATCACGTTCAGCAGGGTCATCAGGAAGGCGGCGTCGGTCTTGGGCCGGATGGGCAGCCACTCGGCCGAGCAGGCGCCGGTCACCGACAGATGCGGCTCGACCTGGATGCGCTTGGCGCCGCGCCCCCGGGCCTCGGCATGGCGATAGACGCCGCAGACGCCGCCCGAGGCCTCGTGGTTGGCGCCGCAATTGATGATGTAATTGGTGCGCGGGGTGTCCGGCGTGATCACGTAGCCGCGATGCCAGAACTCGCCGTACAGGTGCTCGGAGTGATAGCACTTGACGCCCTGGCCCGAGCCGAAGCCGAAATCGATGGGGCCCCAGGCCGAGAGAAACGCGGTGAGCGAGCCCATGTACTGGGTGGGCGTGCCGGCGCCGCCGAACGAGGCGGCGACCTTGGGATAGCCGTTCCCATCCACCAGCCCTTCGGCGCGGATGGTGTTCAGCCTCTCGGCGATGGTGCTCATCGCCTCGTCCCACGAGATGGGGACGAAGCCGGGGTCCTGGTCCTTCCCCTTCTTGGGGTTGGTCCGCTTCATGGGAGTGAGGATGCGGTGCGGCGTGTAGGACTTCTGGATCAGTCCGAACGCCTTGACGCAAACCTTGCCCTCGGCCGGGTGGGTATCGGCCGCCTTGAAATTGGGCTCGATCTCGGTGGCCACGCCGTCGACCACCTTCACGGTCATCAGGTCCGGCCCCGCCACACACTGGTAGCAGTACGTCTGAACCTTCTCGACCTTCCCCCCACCCCCGGCCGGGGCGGCGCTCATGACGCGCTCTTGGCCTTCTCGGCCTTGGCCAGCAGGCGGGCCTTGGTCTGTTCCACACCGACCACGAAACGCTTGTGCACGCCCTTGCCGATATTGTCGAGCGAGTCCTTGGCGGTGAACGAGAAGGTCACGCCCGGACCCTTGACCTCTTCGACGGTGACGGTGATCTCGACCCACTGGCCCAGCAGGGTGGGGGCCAGGTGATCGACCTCGACCCGGGTGCCCACCGAATCCTCGCCGGCATCGGAATGCTCCAGCAGCAGGTCGCGGGCGGTGACCTCCATGTCGTAGATCAGCGCGGGGGTGTTGTAGACCCGCGCCTCGTCGCCCATGAAGCCGATGGTGCGGCCCTTGTCGACCTCGTAGCGGCGGGTGGCGGTCAGACCGGCGACCAGCGTGCTCTTCATAAGGAAACCCTCCCGGATGAGTGACGGGGCCGCCTGTTTCGGCACCCCTTGGTTTCCTCCGTTATATTACATCTATGACCTTTGTGTCAAAAGTTTTGTATCAGATGACTCCCCGGGCGGCAGCGCCGCGGCGCGGCAATACCCCGGAAATAACCATAAAACCCTTATCCACCCGCCCCTCCGCCGAAGCCGGTCTTGATGCATCGCACAATAAGTTCGGATAAACTTGAATCGGGAACGGATCATTTCCCGCCTGACCGCGTTCAGTCACGGGCAACTGGCCGCCACAAGCCCTTTGCTTCGGCGGGAATGCTTTTATGTATTTCGGTACTGGTTTGCTTGTTTATGCAAAGGCAACAACCGCCGATAAAAGCGGAGCGCCCTCAGGAAATGGACTTCAGCCCCATGACGATCTTGTCGAGGCCGCGGAAGGCGGCGGCCAGTTCCACATGGGCTTCGCGCATGGTGCCGGCGTCGGGACAGGGATGGCCGCCGATGCGGTTGGCCTGCAGCATGCGCAGGCCGGCGGCGAAGGACTGGCCCTTGATGAAATTGCCCACGTGGTGGACGGCGGCGTAATGCACCGCCAGATGGCCGGCCAGGCGTTCGGGCAGCAGGTAGAGCGAGGCCTGCACCGCCCGCCAGCCGTAATCCAGGTCGGCCAGGGCGACCACCGCCGAGACGAAGGACACGCCGGCCTCGGCGTTGGGCGGCACCGGCACCGCCTCGAAGGCCTGGATGCGGGCTTCCAGTTCGATGACCAGGGTGGCGGCGGCGGATTTGCGGCGGCCGGCCTCGTCGCGGCGGCGGCCGGCGGCGGCGGCGGCGATTCCCACCAGACCGGCGACCAGGGCGCCGACGGCGATCATCAGCGCCGCCACGCCGCCCTGGACCAGCAGGGGCAGCAGGCCGGGCTCGGACGACGGCGGCGGCGGCGGCGGGACGGGCATGGGAGGCGGCGACGCCATGGCCGGAGCGGCCGGCACCGGGGCGGCGACCGGCGGCGGAGGAGGAGCGGCGACGGCGGGGGCCGCGACGGGAGCCGCCGGGCTCTCGGCGGCGGGCAGCGGCCGCACCGCCTGGAAGCCGGGAGTTTCCTCGGCCGGAGGCAGCGGCTGGACCAGGGGTGCCGGAGCCGGTCCCTCGTCGGCGGCCAGGACCGGCGCGGCGCAGGCGAGGGAAAGGACGAAAGCGGCAACGGCCATTTTCAACATCTGGACACAATCCCGAATCTACGGAGAACCCCTTAAGCGGCGCACCATAGACCAAGCCCGCCCCGCCGGGAAGATGGCTAAAAATCCCCACTTCCCGCTTGCATTTTCCGCGTTGCGGCAGAAACTCGGCTGTCATGAGCATTCACAACCTTTCCTTCCTGTTCGAGCCCACCTCGGTGGCGGTGATCGGGGCTTCGGACCGGCCGCGCTCGGCGGGCGCCGTGGTCATGCGCAACCTGCTGGCCGCCGGCTTCGCCGGCCCCATCATGCCGGTCCATCCCCGCCACCGCGCCATCGCCGGCGTGCTGGCCTACCGCGACGTGGATTCCATGCCGCTGACCCCCGACCTGGCGGTGCTGTGCACCCCGGGCGAGACGGTGCCGAAACTGCTCGACGATCTGGGACGGCGGGGGACCAAGGCCGCCATCGTCATCGCCGGCGACGTGGACAAGGATGCCATGCTGGCCGCCGCCCGCCCCTGGTCCCTGCGCATCCTGGGGGCCGGGGCACTGGGCGTGCTGGTGCCGCGCATCCGCCTGGACGCCAGCTTCTCCCACGTCCCCGCGCTTCCGGGCAAGGTGGCCTTCGTCTCGCAGTCGGGGGCGCTGTCCACCGCCGTGCTCGACTGGGCCAGGCCGCGCGGCATCGGATTCTCCCACTTCATCAGCCTGGGCGACGCCCACGACATCGATTTCGCCGACGTCATGGACTACCTGGCCAACGACGACCAGACGCGGGCCATCCTGCTCTACATCGAATCCATCGGGGCCAGGCGCAACTTCATCCCCGCCGCCCGCGCCGCCGCCCGCAACAAACCGGTGCTGCTGGTCCGCGCCGTGCCCGAGGCCGAGGACCATCCCATCGGCCCCTTCCTGGCCGAATCCCTGGCCCGGCCCGAGGACGCCTTCGACGCCGCCATCCGCCGGGCCGGCGCCCTGCGGGTGCACGACATCGACGAACTGTTCGGCGCGGTGGAGACCCTGGCGCGGGCCAAGCCCATGAAGGGCGCCCGCCTCGCCGTGCTGTCCAACGGCGGCGGCACCGCCATGATGGCCCTGGCCGAGATGGGCGGCCCCGGCGGCGGCCAGATGGCGCAACTGTCGGACGAGACGCTGCGCAAGCTCACCGCCCTGATGCCGCGCGGCTGGAAGGCGGCCAATCCGGTGGATTTGGGTGTCGACGCCCCCGGCAAGCGCTATGCCGACATGCTGCGCGTGCTGATCGAGGCCGAGGAGGTGGACGCCACCCTGGTGGTCCACGCCCCCAACGCCATGGCCGACGGAATCGAGGCCGCCCAGGCGGTGATCGACGTGCAGAAGCGCCACGGCGGCGCGGTGCTGACCTCGTGGGTGGGCGAGGAGGCCGCCGCCCCGGCCCGCAAGCTGTTCGCGGAAGCCGCGCTGCCCACCTACGACACCCCCGGCCGCGCCGTCCGCGCCTTCCGCCATCTGGTCAACTATCAGCGCAACCAGGACATGCTGATGGAGACGCCGCCCTCGCAACTGGGCGGTTTCGCCGCCGCCAAGGGCACGGCGCGCCTGATCGTGGCGCGCGGCCTCGCCGAAGCGGGCGGCAACCTGTCCGAGCCCGACGCCAAGGCCCTGCTGTCGGCCTACGGCATCCAGACCCAGGACACCCGCCTCGCCCCCGACGTGGACGGCGCGGTGGCCGCCGCCGAGGCGGTGGGCTACCCGGTAGCGCTGACCATCGCCTCGCCCGACGTGGCCCGCAAGTGGGACGTGGGCGGCGTGGCGCTCAACCTGGAAGATGCCGCCGCAGTGCGCTCGGCGGCCGAAGGCATCCTGCGCCGCGTCGAGGAAAGCCGGCCGGAAATCCGCATCGAGGGTTTCACCATCCAGCGCATGGCCTTCCGCCCCAACGCCCGGCAGCTGATCGTCGGCGTGGCCTGCGACCCGCTGTTCGGCCCCATGCTGGTGTTCGGCGAGGGCGGACGGGCGGTGGAGGTGATCCGCGACCACACCGTCGGCCTGCCCCCGGTCAACCTGCCCCTGGCGCGCGGCATGATCGGGCGGACCAGGGTGTCGCGGCTGCTCCAGGCCCACGGGCGGCGTCCCGCCGTCGATCTCGACGCGGTGGCCGAGGTGCTGGTCCGCGTGTCGCGCATGCTGGCCGACAATCCCGAGGTGGTGGCCTGCGACATCAACCCGCTGTTCGCCGACGAGCACGGCGCCCTGGCGGTGGACGCCCGCATCCGGGTGGCCCCGTGGGAGGACACCGATCTCCGGCATTTCTCCATCCTGCCCTATCCCGCCGAACTGGAGGAGACGGCCCGCCTGCACGACGGCTCGGGCGTCACGCTGCGCCCCATCCGGCCCGAGGACCTGCCCGCCCATGCCGAACTGATGGCCCGCATGACGCCGCAGGATCTGCGGCTGCGCTTCTTCGGCCAGGTGCGGCAGATTCACCACCACCAGATGGCCCGCCTCACCCAGATCGACTACGAGCGCGAGATGGCCTTCATCGCCGCCAGGAGCAACAAGGACGGCCAGCCCGAGACCCTGGGCGTGGTGCGCACCATCACCGATCCCGACAACCGGCGGGCCGAGCTGGCGGTGCTGGTGCGCTCCGACATGAAGGGCACCGGGCTGGGCTCCATGCTGATGGACAAGATCGTCCGCTATCAGCGTATCCGGGGCACCGCCGCCATCTACGCCCAGATCATGATCGAGAACGACGCCATGATCCGCCTCGCCGCCAAGGCCGGCTTCAGGAAGCAGCGCTCGGACGACGACCCCGACGTGGTCGAGATGGTGCTGGAACTGGAGTAGCGGGACGCTACGGGGCGCGGGCGTCCCGCCCGCCGTCTTCCGCCGCCAGCGCCTCGTTCTCGGCGCGGATGGCCAGACGCCGCTGGCCGGCGAAGCGCTGGTCGAGGCGCACCGCCCCCACCACGGCGGTGAACAGGGCCAGCCACACCACCCGGTTCTGGTAGCGGTCGTGGGGATTGGACAGGGCGCCGCAGACGATGGCGTTGCCCACCAGCCCGGCCACCACGATAATCGCCAGCCCGGTGGTGGTGCGGTCGCGCCGCCGCCATGCCACCGCCAACAGCACCAGGGTCACCACCTCCGCCGCCTGGTTGATGGGAATCTGGAAGGCGTTGATGTTGTGGAAATCGATGGCCGGGCGCCGCTGCTGCCGGGCGAAGCGGAACTGCTTGAACTCGTCGGGATAGCGCCGCAACTGGGTCTTGACGAAGTGCCAGGTCATGGGCACCAGGTCCTCGCCGCTCTCGATCAGGTCCAGTTGCTCCCAGGTGTTGACCAGCCCCGATTTCAGCACCTCGGCCGGAAACAGCCGCATGGCCCCCGCGACGATCCGCCCCGACTCGTCGTGCAGGGCGGTCCAGCCGCCCAGTTCGTCGAAGGGAGAATCGCCCCACAGGAATTCGTCGGCGGTGCGCGGCAATTCGTCCTTGTGGTCGCACATGTCCAGTTCGGCGCCCTGGGGGCAGACCTCGTCGAGATACTTCTTCGCCAGGCCCATCTGGACGAACAGCGCCAGTTGCAGCACCTGCCCCGATTCGGAAAAGATGAAACGCCCCATGGCGACGTAATGGGTGACCGGCACCAGCAGGATGCCGCCGGTCAGCGCCACCACCGGCCCCAGCATGCGGGGCCGCGGCATGCGCCGCAGGAAGCGCGAACCCAGCCAGACCACCGCCAGAACCAGCAGCATCCCGGCCGCCACCGCCACATGGCTCATGTGGACGCAGACGGAGACGGCGGTGATCACCACCAGGGCGAAACGGCGCCAGGGCCGCAGCCCCTCGCCGAAGGCCAGGGCCGCCACCCCCAGGATGGCGGTGCCGGCGAAGACGTCGGCCAGGACCTGCGACGACACCCAGGGCAGGCCGGTGAACAGGGCGAGCGCCAGCCCGACCCCCAGGAACACCATGTGGCGCCAGCGGCCGATGAAGCCCATCACCGCCTCGTGCAGCACCCAGGTGGTCAGGATGGCGTGCAGCAGCGGCATGGCCCACAAGGTGTCGAAGGCCCGCGCCACGGTGCATAGCACCCCGTAGGTCATGATGCGCCAGATGATCGGCTGGAAGGAAAACGCCATCTCGACGTAATCCTCGCTGTCGAAGTAGATCAGCGGATAGCCATTCCACAAGGCGGGCGCCATCAGCAGGGCCACCACCAGCACGAAGGTCAGGGCGTGGTAGCCCAACTTCCAGCCGGTGAGCGGCACCCTGCTCATTGCGTTCAGGCCCGCTTCCAGGTGGTGCCGCCGGCTCCGTCCTCGAGCACCACGCCCCTGGCCGCCAGATCCTGGCGGATGCGGTCGGCCTCGGCGAAGTTCCGGGCCTTGCGGGCCTCGACGCGGGCGACGATGGCCGCCTCGATCTCGGCATCCGAGGGGCCGTCGGCGGTGCCGCCCCCCTTGAACCACGCCTCGGGCTCCTGGTAGAGCAGGCCGAGCAGATGGCCCGAGGCCAGCAGGGCGCCCTTCCGGCGCGCCTTGTCCTCCAGGCCGGTGGCCTTGTTCAGCGCCCCGGCCAGTTCGTGCAGATGGCTGATGGCCAGCGGCGTGTTGAGGTCGTCCTCCAGCGCCGCCAGCACCTCCAGCGGCACCGCCTCGTAGCCGTTGGCGTCGATATCGGCCACCCCGCGCAGGGCGGTGTACAGGCGGTCCAGGGTCGTCTTGGCCTGGCGGAGCCCCTCGGCCGTCCAGTCGAAGGGCTGATGGTAATGGGTGGCCAGCATGGCGAGGCGGATGGCCTCGCCCCCCTGCACCGGATTGGCGGCCTGATCCAGCAGGTCGCGCACGGTGAAGAAGTTGCCCAACGACTTGGACATCTTCTCGCCCTCGACCATCAGCCAGCCGTTGTGCAGCCAGAAGCGGGCGAAGGGCTTGCCGTTGGCGCAGGTGCTCTGCGCGATCTCGTTCTCGTGGTGGGGAAAGACCAGATCCTGGCCGCCGCCATGGATGTCGAAGGTCTCGCCCAGGTGCTGCAGGCTCATGGCCGAGCATTCGATATGCCAGCCCGGCCGCCCGCGCCCCCAGGGGGATTCCCAGCCGGGCAGGTCGTCGGACGACGGCTTCCACAGCACGAAGTCGCCGGCATCCTTCTTGTAGGGGGCCACCTCGACCCGGGCTCCGGCGATCATCTCGTCGGAGGAGCGGCGGGAAAGCGCGCCGTAATCGGCCATGGCCCCCACCGCGAACAGCACGTGGCCCTCGGCGGCATAGGCGTAGCCCTTGGCGATCAGCCGCTCGATCATGGCGATCATCTGGGCGATATGGGCGGTGGCGCGCGGCTCCACGTCGGGCATCAGGCAGTTCAGCGCCCCGATGTCCTCGTGGAACATGGCGGTGGTGCGCTCGGTGATGGCCGAGATGGGCTCGCCGCTCTCCTTGGCCCTGGCGTTGATCTTGTCGTCGACGTCGGTGATGTTGCGCACGTAGCGCACCGACGGATACAGCGTCTTCAGGAGGCGGTAGAGCACGTCGAAGACGATCACCGGCCTCGCGTTGCCGATATGGGCGCGGTCATAGACGGTGGGGCCGCAGACATACATGCCCACATGGCCGGGAACCAGCGGCTCGAACACGTCCTTGGTGCGGGTCAGGGTGTTGTAGAGAACCAGCGGCACGGATATGTCTCCCCTCAGGCCGTCTCGCCCAGCAGCCGCGCCCTCGCCCGGTCATGCCCGACGAGAGGTAGCAGAGTCTTCAGCTCGGGTCCATTCTCGCGCCCGGTCAGCGCCAGACGCAACGGATGGAACAAGGCCTTACCCTTGCGGCCGGTCGCCTGCTTCACCGCCTCGGTCCAGGCGCCCCAGGTGGCGTGGTCCCAGGGCTCGGGCGGCAGCAAGGCGGCGGCGGCGGCGGTGAAGTCCCCATCCTCGATCACCGGGGCCAGAATCTGGCGGCAGACGGCCCACCACTGTTCCGCCTCGGCCAGATGGTTGAGGTTGCCGCGCACCGCCAGCCAGAATTCCTCGTCGACGCCATCGAGTCCCAGGCGGTCCCTGACCTCGGCGAAGGAGGCGGTGTGCATCAGCCGGGCGTCCAGACGCTCCAGCTCTGCCTCGTCGAATTTCGGCGTGCCGCGCCCGAACTTGTCCCAGGCGAACTCGGCCTCCAGCTCGGCCAGGGTATGGCGGATGTCTATGGCGTCCGAGGTGCCCAGCTTGGCCAGCAGCGAGTTCAGCGCCATGGGATGGATGCCGGTGGCGCGCAGGTCCCTGAGCGAGCCGCTGCCCAGGCGCTTGGACAGCCCCTCGCCGCCGGCGCCGGTCAGCAGCGGCAGATGGGCGAAGGCGGGCGGAACCGCGCCCAGGGCCTGGAACAGCTGGATCTGCGGCGCGGTATTGGTGACGTGGTCCTCGCCCCGGATAACGTGGGTCACCCCGAACTCGATGTCGTCCACCACGCTGGGCAGGGTGTAGAGGAACGAACCGTCGCCCCGGATCAGCACCGGGTCCGAGAGATTGGCGCCGTGATAATGGCTGGGACCGCGCACGCAATCGTCCCAGCGCACCTCGTCGTGGCCGAGCTTGAAGCGCCAGTGGGGCTTGCGCCCCTCGGCCTCGTAGCGGGCGATGTCGTCGGGGGCGAGTTTGAGGGCGGCGCGGTCGTAGACGGGGGGCAGGCCGCGCCCCAGCTGCACCTTGCGCCGCAGCTCCAGCTCGTCCGGCGTCTCGTAGCAGGCATAGAGCCGCCCCGACGCCTTGAGCCGCCCGGCGGCGGCGGCGTAGGCATCCAGCCGGGCCGACTGGCGCTCCAGCCGGTCCCAGGAAAGGCCCAGCCAGCGCAAATCGTCCTGGATGGACTCGGCGTATTCGGCCCTGGAACGCTCCAGGTCGGTGTCGTCCAGGCGCAGGATGAAGACGCCGCCCGTGGCCCTGGCGAACAGCCGGTTGAGCAGCGCCACCCGGGCGTTGCCCACATGCAGCAGACCGGTGGGGCTGGGGGCGAAGCGGACGATGGGATTCATATCTGCGACGTGAAGGCGTTGGTGATGGGATACCGGCGGTCCTTGCCGAACGAGCGTGACGAGATCTTGACGCCGGGCGGGGCCTGGCGGCGCTTGTACTCGGCGCGGTCGAGCATGCGCCAGACCCGGCGGACGGTGGCCTCGTCGAAGCCGCGCCCGACAATCTCGGCGACGCTCTTCTCCTCCTCGATCATGGCTTCCAGCATGGCATCCAGTTCGTCATAGGGCGGCAGGGTGTCCTGGTCCTTCTGGTCGGGCTTGAGTTCCGCCGAGGGCGGCTTGGTGATCACCCGGTCGGGCATCACCCGGCCCGAGGGTCCCAGGCAGCCCGGCGGGCGGTGGCCGTTGCGCCACGACGACAGGGCGAACACCGTGGTCTTGTAGACGTCCTTCAGCACCGCGTAGCCGCCGCACATATCGCCGTAGAGGGTGGCGTAGCCGCACGACATCTCGCTCTTGTTGCCGGTGGACAGCACCATGGGGCCGAACTTGTTGGAGATGCCCATCAGGGTCAGCCCGCGCGAGCGCGACTGCAGGTTCTCTTCCGTGATGTCGGCATCCTTGCCGGCGAACAGCGGCGCCAGCATCTGGCCGAACGCCTGCATGGCCGGACCGATCGCGACGGTATCCAGGCGCACCCCCAGCAGGCGGGCGCATTCCGCCGCATCCTCCAGGCTTTCCTCCGAGGTATAGGGCGACGGCATCATCACGCACCACACCTTGTCGGGGCCCAGCGCGTCGGCGGCGATGGCGGCGCAGAGCGCGCTGTCGATACCGCCCGACAGGCCCAGCACCACGCCGGGAAAACGGTTCTTGCCCACATAGTCCCTGAGGCCGGCGACCAGCGCCTGGTAGACGCCCTCCAGCCGCGAGACGGGCGGGGCCGTCTCCCCCTCGCAGCGCCAACCGCTGGGCTCGCGCGTCCAGCGGGTGACGGCCACCTCGGTCCGCCAGGGGGCAAGGCTGGCGGCGGTCTTGCCGTCGCCGTTCAACACGAACGAGGCGCCGTCGAACACCAGTTCGTCCTGGCCGCCCACCTGATTGACGTAGACCAGCGGCAGGCCGGTCTCCTCCACCCGGGCGCGGGCGTGATCGAGACGCTTGGTGGGCTTGTCCATCTCGAAGGGCGAACCGTTGGGCACCACCAGGATCTCGGCGCCGCTCTCGCCCAGGGTCTCGGCCACGTCCTGGTACCACATGTCCTCGCAGATCATCACGCCCAGGCGCACGCCCCGGAACGACACCGGCCCCGGCGCCGGACCGGGCTGGAACACCCGGACCTCGTCGAACACGCCGTAATTGGGCAGGTGATGCTTCAGCCGCGTGGCGGCGATGCGCCCGTGGTCGAGCAGCAGGGCGGCGTTGTGGAGCCTGTCCTTGACCCGCCAGGGGGCGCCCACCAGCACGGCCGGGCCGGTTTCCGTCTCGGCCGCCAGTTCGTTGACTGCCGCCTCGCAGGACTCGAGGAAGGCCCCCTTCAGCACCAGGTCCTCGGGCGGATAGCCGCACAACGTCAGCTCGCCGAACACCACCAGATCGGCGCCCGCCTTCGCCGCCTCGGCGCGGGCGGCGCGGATGAGCCCCAGATTGCCGGCCACGTCACCGACCACGGGGTTGATCTGGGCAAGCGCGAGGGTCAGGGAATCGGACATAGGACGGATGGCACCATGGGAACGACAAAGGCACACTAGGGAGCGGATTCCGCCCTGTCAACGCGGGTTCAAGCGCGCTATCGTCATTGCATGTCCACCCGCCGCCCGCCCTCGCCGCCCGCTCCCCAGGCGGCCGAGTCCACGACCGACCCGCAATGCTGCCAGGGGGTCGGCACCACCATGGTCGGCCACTTCGCCACAAGGCTGGAGGTGGAGGCCGCCAAGGCCGGCGGCAGCCTGACCGCCGCCCAGATCCACGCCCTGGCCCAGCGCTTCGTGGAATCGGAGCAACCGCGTTTCAAGACCTATTACCGGCGGGCCTGGGACGACTGCACCCGCATGCGTGAGGCGCTGCGATGGGAAGGAGCCCGCGACAAGCCGTTCGAGCGCATCCTGATGCGCCGCTTCGCCCACCTCTTCCCTCCGCGCAGCGGCGACGACGGCGGCGAGGGAATCTTGTCGCGGCGGATGATTCCCGGCTTCCACATGGCCATCGACAAGATGATCGGCCCCACCCTGTTCGATCAGTGCGCCCGCCGATGCGCCGCCATCCTGGAACACCACCCCAGGGAAGGCGGCGGCCATGACTGGCGCGCCATCCACGCCGATCCGGACGCCAGGATGCTGATCGACGACGTCCTGATGGTGGTGGCCCACTATTTCTCCGACTTCCGGAAGCGCCGCGCCTGGTTCGTCACCATGGTCAATTCCCACCTCGCCCCGGCGCGGGCCGGCGCCCGGGACGAGCATTGGCAATTGAGCGAAAGCGCCTTCGCCGCCCTGATGCGCGCCCTGTTCTCCGATCTGGGCGCCCTGGCCCATGCCGACCCCGCCAGGGTAAGGTCCCGATGGGGCGACGCGGCCCATGAGGCGCTGTGCCGCTTCATCCTGCATCTCGAGCGTCCGGTCGCCTAGCCATAGGGCATCCGTCAGGGGCGACGAAATAACATCTTTTCTTCCGATGATTGTTTATGCATTCTCCGCCCCGCACCAGGGGAGAGGGCGCGGCCGTGGCGATCATGGTTCCTGAGACGGCGGACGGATTCAGCGGGCATCGCCTGGAGGCGAAGCGTCGCGTCTGGGCCGAACTGCGCCGCCAGTTGCCCCACAGCCACATGGTCTTCGCCTGCCCGGCCGAAACCGGCGAGCCGATTCCCGATTTCGTGGTGCTCGGCCCGCGGGGCCTGGTCCACATCGCCGTGAGCGGCGGCATCCTCGACGTCCTGACCCCTCCGGCCCCCGGAGTGATCTGGACCCATCGCGGCGGCGACGGCTATTTCATCGGCGCCTTCAAGGCCGACGACCTGCAACGGGCCGCCGACATCGTGGAGCGGCGCCTGCTGGCGGCGCTGCCGCCGGGCCAGCCCCGCGAATTGGGCCGCGGCCTGCTGCACGTCCTGCCCGACACCATGCCCAGCTTCACGCCGGGCATCGATCTCGCGTCGTCCGACCGCCGGGTGCTGATCAACTCCGATCTCGGCCGCCTGGGCGAGTGGGTGGAACGGGCCATGGCCGACCGCCCGGCCTCGCCGGCCATGCCGGCCGACCTGCGCCGCGAGCTGGAGACGGCGCTGGCCGGCCTTACCGCCCCGACCGCCGCCCGGCGGGGCGGAATCCTCAGTCGGCGAAGCATGATCATCGCGGCGGGGCTGGCGGCCGTGCTGATCCTCGCCCTGATCTCGGAACGGGTCGGCTCCGGCCCCAGCCTGCCCCACGGCAGGGAAAAGGAAATCCAGGACGGCCGCGCCGTCTTCACCTTCCCCTCCTTCATCCCCGCCAAGGCGGAATGGGCGGTGAAAGGAGCCATGGAGGTGGCCTGGGACCAGCCGGAGCGTACGGTCCAGTGGCGCCACGGCGATTTGGCCGGCATCGTCCGGCAGCTTTCCCCGGACGGTCGCACCTGCCGCGCCTTCCGCATCAGCCTCGACCAGGGCGATGCCGTGCAGTCCGAGGACCGCCGCTATTGCCGCTAATACCAACCCGCGTTGAGTGAAACTCATCGTAGGTTGGATAGGCTCAAGGGGCCGCGCGCCTTATGGCGCGGGAGGCAAGGGCGCGGAGGCGCCCGCCCGCC
>NZ_AONQ01000002.1 GCF_000342045.1 Paramagnetospirillum caucaseum
TCGACGGGATTGACCGCCTCGGTTCCACGGCGGATCTCGAAATGCAATTGCGGCGAGGTGACCGAACCGCTGGCGCCCACGGTGGCGATGGCCTGGCCGCGTCTGACCTGATCGCCGCGCTTGACCATCAGCTTCTCGTTATGGGCATAGGCGGTCATCCAGTTGTCGGCATGCTTGACCAGCAGCAGGTTGCCGAATCCCTTCAACTCGTTGCCCACATAGGCCACCACGCCGTTCTCGGCGGCGCGCACCGCCGTTCCCTTGGCGGCCACGATGTTGATGCCGTCGTTGTGCTGGCCCTTGCCGGGCAGCGGGCCGAACTCGGCCACCACCTCGCCCTTGACCGGCCACAGGAAGCTGGACCCGGCCCGGGCCGGCGGCGCGGCGGGTACCGCCATCGCCGGGGGCGGCGGCGGCACCGGGGACGGCGCCTGGACATAGGCGGGCGGCGGGTCGGACCGGGAGGCCGGGGCGGCCCGGCCCTCGCCTGCCGGCGCATTGGGCGAGGCCACCACGATGGAGCCGGTATTGCCCGGCGCCGCCGGGTTCACGGCCACCCGCCCGGCGGGAGCGTCAATGCCCTTGGCGCCGGGAATGGTCAGACGCTCGCCCACATGCAGCACATAGGGCGCCCGCTTGCCGTTGGTGGCGGCCAGGGTGTTGAAGTCCACCTTGAAGCGACGCGCCAGCACCGACAGGGTATCACCTTTCTGCACCACATGGCTCGAACCGACGCCCGGCAGGCGCAGCACCGTGCCGGGCTGCAACTGGTAGGGCGGCTGCAGGCTGTTGGCCTCGATCAGGTCGCGGACCGCCAGGGAATAACGCCGGGCGATGCCGTAGACGGTATCGCCGGCATAGACGGTCACCGTGGCCGGCCGCTGTACCTGCAGCGGGCCGTCGCCGCCGCGCGACACCGGCACCCGCGAGTCGTAGCCGGGCGAGCATGCCGCCAGCAAAGCGGCAAGGCCGAGAACCATAACCAGATGATGTGGCGCATGCCTCATACCCGCACTATAAGCGCGGGAGACAGGCTCGGCAATCATTCACAAGCCATTTATTCTTCCGGCATTCCCTCGACCAGCGGCACGAAGCGCACCGGCAGGAAGGGCTGGATGTCGATGCCGCGGTCGGTCCTGGTGATCCGCACCAGTTCCTGGTCGATGCCGCCCACGTCGCCGAGCGGCAGCACCATGATGCCGTCGGGCTTCAACTGCTCCACCAAAGCGGGGGGGATGTCGGGGGCGGCGGCGGTGACCATGATGCGGTCGAAGGGCGCCTGTTCGGGCCAGCCGCGCGAACCATCGCCGGCCCGGCAGGTGATGTTGTGCAGGCGCAGGTGCCTGAAGCGGGCCTCGGCCTCGGCCAGCAGCGGCTTGTGACGCTCGACGGAATAGAGGCGGCGGCACAGCTTGGCCAGGATGGCCGCCTGATAGCCGGACCCCGTCCCCACTTCCAGCACCTTCATGCGCTCGCCCACCTCGAGCGCCTGGCTCATCAGGCCGACCACCAGGGGCTGGCTGATGGTCTGGGCGCAGGCGATGGGCAGGGCGGTGTTCTCGTAGGCCTGGTCGAGGAAGGGCTCGGCGACGAACAGGGCGCGGGGGATGCGCTCGATGGCCGACAGCACGCGGGTATCGGCAACCCCCATCCGCCGCAACTCCATCAGCAGCCGGATGACGCGGGGTTCGGCCTTCTTCATCAGAAGGCGGACTCCAGCGCCGCCATGTCGCCCCGGTGGGTGAGGTCGAAACACAGCGGCGTCACCGAAATGGCGCCACGGCAGACGGCCTCGATATCGGTGCCGGGGGTCGAGCGTTCCTCGGCCCGCTGGGCGCCGATCCACACATAGGGTTCACCGCGCGGGTCCTGGCGCTCCATGATGTCGTCGCCGATCTTGCGCTTGCCCTGGCGGGTGATCTCCACGCCGCTCACCGACGCGGCGATCACGTCGGGGAAGTTGATGTTGATCAGCACGTTGCGGCTCCAGCCCTTGGCCAGCAGGCGGCGGATGATGCCGGGTGCCCAATGCTCGGCGGTCCCCCACTTCACCGGATGGGGATGGGAGACGTATTGGGAGAGCGCGATGGCGGGAATCCCCAGGATGGTGCCCTCCATGGCCGCCGCCACCGTGCCGGAATAGGTGACGTCCTCGCCCAGATTGGCGCCCCGGTTGATGCCCGACAGCACCAGATCGGGCTTTCGGCCGTTCATCACATGGTTGACGCCCAGCAGCACCGCATCCGTGGGAGTGCCGTCCACGGCGTAGCGGCGGCTTGACACCTTCCTCACCCGCAGGGGGCGGCGGATGGTCAGCGAATGGCCGGCCGCGCTCTGCTCGGTTTCCGGCGCCACCACCCAGACGTCCCTGGACAGCGTCCGGGCGATGCGTTCCAGCACCTTGATGCCCGGGGCAAGGATGCCGTCGTCGTTGGAGATCAGGATGCGCAAGCCCGAGGGGTCGGAAACCGGTTCGAACATCTTAAGAAATGACCTCCAGCCCACCCATATAGGGGCGCAGGGCCTCGGGCACCTGGATGGTGCCGTCTTCCAACTGGTAGTTCTCCATCACGGCGATCAGGGTGCGGCCCACGGCGAGGCCCGAGCCGTTCAGGGTGTGGACGAAGCGGGTGCCCTTCTCGCTCTCGGGGCGGAAGCGGGCCTTCATGCGCCGCGCCTGGAAGTCGCCGCAGTTCGAGCACGACGAAATCTCGCGGTAGCGCTGCTGGCCCGGCAGCCAGACCTCGATGTCGTAGGTCTTCTGGGCGGAAAAGCCCATGTCGCCGGTGCACAGCACGATGGTGCGATAGGCCAGCCCCAGACGCTGCAGCACCGTCTCGGCGCATTTGGTCATGCGCTCGTGCTCCTCGTCCGAGCTGTCCGGATGGGCGATGGAGACCATTTCCACCTTGTGGAACTGGTGCTGGCGGATCATGCCGCGGGTATCCTTGCCCGCCGCCCCGGCTTCCGAGCGGAAACAGGGAGTCAGCGCCGTCATGCGGATGGGAAGCGCCTTGTCGTCGAGAATTTCGTCGCCGACCAGATTGGTCAGCGGCACCTCGGCGGTGGGGATCAGCCAATGGCCGGTATTGGTCTTGAACAGGTCCTCGCCGAACTTGGGCAGCTGGCCGGTGCCGAAGGCAGCGCCGTCCTTGACCATCAGCGGCGGGTCCATCTCGGTATAGCCGTGCTCGCCGGTCTGCAGGTCGAGCATGAACTGGCCGATGGCGCGCTGCAGCCGGGCCAGCGGGCCTTTCAGCACCACGAAACGGGCACCCGACAGCTTGGCGGCGCCGTCGAAATCCATCAGTCCCAGTCTGGCGCCGATGGAATCGTGGTCCAGCGGGGGGAAGGCGAATTCCTTGGGCGTGCCCCACTTGCGCAGTTCGACATTATGCTCCTCGTCGGGGCCGTCCGGCACGTCCGATGCGGGCAGATTGGGGATGGAGGCCAGGATGGCCTCGATCTCGGCGCCCAGCGCCTTGTCCTCTTCCTCGGCCGCCGGCATGCGCTCCTTCAGCGCCGCCACCTCGTCCATCAACCCTTGCGCGTCGCCGCCCTGCTTCTTGAGGGCACCGATCTGCTTGGAGGCGTCGTTGCGCCGCGCCTGCATCTCCTGGAAGGCGGTTTGCGCCGCGCGGCGGCGCGTGTCCAGCTCCAGGATGGCGGCGGCCCTGGGCTCCAGGCCCCGGCGGGCGAGGCCTGCATCGAATCCGTCCGGATTGTCGCGAATGGACTTCAGGTCATGCATGGGGAAAACTTCCGGTTACGCGTTGAAATCGGTCTCGTCGGGGGTGTCATCGCCGTCGTCATCCTGGCCCTCGTCCCGCTTCTTCTCGGCCCAGCGGGCGGAGAAGATGGAAATCTCGTAGAGCCCGACCATGGGGATGGCCAGGGAGAGCTGGCTGACCACGTCGGGCGGGGTGACGATGGCGGCGAAGACGAAATTGCCGACGATGGCGAAGCGGCGCTTCTCGGCCAATCCTTGGGCGGTGACCAGCCCGACCCGGGCCAGCAGGGTCAGCAGCACCGGCATCTGGAAGGCCAGCCCGAAGGCGAAGATCAGGGTCATGATCAGCGACAGCGATTCGTTGACCTTGGCCTCCATCTGGATGGGCAGGGTGCTGGGACCGCCGATCAGGTTCTCGAAACCCAGCAGGTAGGTATAGAGATTGGGCAGCACCAGATAATAGACCATGGCGGCGCCCAGGGCGAACAGGATGGGCGTCGCCGCCAGAAAGGGCAGGAAGGCCTGCTTCTCGTGCTTGTAGAGGCCGGGCGCCACGAAGGCCCACAATTGCCCCGCCCAGATGGGAAAGCACAGCGCGGCGCCGGCGAAGGCCGACACCTTCATGAAGGTGAAGAACGCCTCGGTCGGCGCGGTGTAGATCAGCCGGCGGTTGCCGCCCTTGGCCAGGGCCGCCTTGGAATAGGGCTCCAGCAGGAATTCGTAGATCTCGTTGGAGAAGTAGTAGCAAACCCCGAACGCCACGATGAACGAGACGGCCGACCAGATCAGCCGCCGGCGCAGCTCGATCAGATGCTCGAGCAGCGGCATGGTCTTGTCGTCGTGGGACTCGCTCAAGATGCTTCCTCTAGGGTTCCGGCGGACGGCTCGGGGCCTCGGCGGGCTTGATCTCTTCGGGGACCGGGTCGCTGACCGGGGCCAAAGCCGGCGGAGCCGGTTCGGAAACCGAGGCAAGCACCGGCGGCGCCACGTCCTCTCCACCCTTCAGGTCGAGGACGGGAAGCTCCATGGCCTTGGCCATCTCGCCGGTGGGGTCGATGGCCTTGTCAACTTCCTGGCGCAGCAGGTTGACGTCGGAAACCTTGGACACCTGCTTCTTCAACTCGTCCAGTTCGGATTCGCGTACCATGTCGTCGATACCGCGATGAAACTCCGAGGCCATTTCCCGCGCCTTGCGGGTCCAACGCCCCATCTGGCGCAGAACCACCGGCAGATCCTTTGGTCCGATGACGATCAGGCTGATCACCGCGATCAGCGCCATCTCGTCCCAGCCGATGTCGAACATGCGGCGTTCCGCCCCTTGGCTTAAGGCTTGGGAGCGGAATCGGGGGCGGCGGCCGGCTTGGCGGCCTGGGCTTCCGTAACCTGGGACGGGGGCACCTGGGGCTGGGGAGCGGCGGCGGCCTGGGCCTGCTGCTCGTCCTCGTCCTTCAAGCCGTGCTTGAAGGCCTTCACGCCCTTGGCCATGTCGCCCATCAGCTTCGGAATCTTGTTGGCGCCGAACAGCAGCAGCACGATGACCAGAACGATGAGCCAATGACCGATACTCATGCTACCCATGCCACAACACTCCTCGTACGTCACATTGCCGCCGAATCCGGCCGGCGGCGGATCATCGCAAAAGAATAGGAACACCGCAATGGCGGGATTGCCTAGGAACCCGGCTTGCGGCTGGGTTTCGAGAGGATGAACACCGCCCCCGCCGTGCAGGTGGCGCCCATGGTGACCATGGCCCACCAGGGGGCCTCGGTGAAGCCCGTCACGTAGACGATGCTGACCACCATGCTGCCCAGGGCGAAGACCTTGGCGTAGAGGGGAATCACCCGGTTGATCTCCCAGTCGCGCAAGGGCGGCCCGAACACCGGATGGTGGAACAGCCAGGCGTGGAAACGGTCGGAAGACTTGGCGAAACACCACAGCGCCACCAGCATGAACGGGGTGGTCGGCATCACCGGCAGCACGGCGCCGACCACGCCCAGGCCGACGAAGGCCCAGCCGAAGATGATCAGCGCGATCTTGCGGCCCTTGTCCAAGCTCCCCTACTCCCCGATGCCCAGCAAGCTCTCGTCGTCGAGCAGATCCAACTGGGGCTCGTCCTCCTCGGCGGTGTCCACCAGCCGCGTATCCTCGGCGGCGCGGTTGCCGTAGGCGCCGGCGGCGGCCCTGGCATCCAGCAGGCCGGCGGCCTCCAGTTCCTTGACGCCGGGCAGGTCGCTTAAGGATTCCAGGCCGAAATGATCGAGGAAGCCGTCGGAGGTCGCCCAGGTCAGCGGCCGGCCCGGCGTGCGCCGGCGGCCCTTGGGCCTGATCCAGCCGGCGGCGAACAGGATGTCGATGGTGCCCTTGGACAGGGCGACGCCGCGGATTTCCTCGATCTCGGCCCGCGTCACCGGCTGGTGGTAGGCGATGATCGCCAGGGTCTCGATGGCGGCGCGCGACAGCCGGCGTTCCTGGGTGCGCTCCACCTTCAGGGATTCGGCCAGATCGGCGGCGGTGCGGAAGGCCCAGCCATCGCCGCGCCGCACCAGAGTGAAGCCGCGCGCCGCGTAATGGGTCTCCAGTTCCGCCAGCAGTTGAGGGATATCGGCGCCCTCGGGCAGGCGCTCGGCGATGGCCCGCTCCGAAACCGGCTCGGCGGAGGCGAAGATCAGCGCCTCGACGATGCGTAAGCTTTGCGGGTCGATGGTCATTCCTCCCTCCCCTCGCCCTGGCCGGCCCGGATGTAGATGGGCGAATAGGCGGCACCGTCCTGGCGCAGCACCAGCTTGCCCTGCTTGGCCAGTTCCAGGGCGGCGACGAAGGTGGAGGCCACCGCCGATTTCATCTTCAATTCGTCGCCCTCGATGGCCGGAAGATAGGCCATCAGCACCGACCAGTCGGGCAGGCTGCCGATGCCCAGCATGGCCTCCAGCCGGGCCAGGGCATGCTCCACCGACCACAGATCGGGGGCCTCGACGGTGAGCGTCCGCACCGAATTGCGCACCACGTGGTCGGCATAGGCCTTGAGCAGGTCGTAGAGATCGAGATCGAAGATGGAGCGGCTGATCACCTCGATATCCTCGGGCGCGCCCCGGGCGAAGACATCGCGGTTCAGCAGGCGACGGGTAAACAGATGCGCCCCGGCCTTCTGCATGGCCTCCAGCCGCTGGAGACGGAAGGCCAGGGCGGCGGCCATCTCGGCCGGCGACAATTCCTCGCCGGGATCGGGCTCCGGCTCGGGCAGCAGCAGGCGGCTCTTGAGATAGGCCAGCCACGCCGCCATCACCAGATATTCGGCGGCGAGATCGATCTGCTCGCGCCCGACCTTCTGAACGAAATAAAGGTATTGGTCGGCGAGCTTCAGAATCGAGATCTTGGCCAGATCGACCTTCTGGTCCCGCGCCAGCTGCAGCAGGACGTCCAGCGGGCCTTCCCAGCCGTCGAGGTCGAGCAGCAGCCGTTCGGCCGGGGCGCGGCCGGGACGGTCGTCATCTTCAAAGGTAAAGGGCAGCCCGCCACTCACGGCCCCAGGACCTCGACCAGGAAGCGGCCGATGGTATCCACCGGACCCTGGACCAACCAGCGGAAGACATCGAGATCCATGCCGATCTGGCGGCCCAACAGGGGAAACAGGAACAAGGCGGCGATGAGGATCAGCATCCCGGCCTTTTCCAGACGTGCCAGATGCCAGGCCAGAAAGCGCGGCAGAATGCCCACCGCCACCCGGCCGCCGTCCAGGGGCGGAATAGGGATCATGTTGAACACCGCCAGCAACAGGTTGAAATAGATGGCGTTGTCCAGGTTGAGGAAGTACCAGCCGCGCACCGCCTCGGGTATGACGGGGACCAGACGCACCGCCAGCACCGCCAGGACGGCGAGACCGAGGTTCATGGCCGGACCGGCGGCGGCGACGATCACCATATCGCGGCGGGGATGGCGCAGGCGGTTGAAATTGACCGGTACCGGCTTGGCCCAGCCGAACATCACGCCGCCGATGGCCAGCAGCAGGCCGGGCAGGATGATGGTGCCGAACGGGTCGATGTGGCGCAGCGGATTGAGCGAGATGCGGCCCTGGCGCTGGGCGGTGTCGTCGCCGCAGGCCAGGGCGGCATAGCCGTGGGCCGCCTCGTGCAGGGTGACGGCGAAGATCAGCGGGATCGCCCAGATGGTGATGCCGAACAGCAGCCCACCCAGATCGCCCATCATGGGGACCAGCCGAGGAGACTTTTGACCCGTTCCTCGGCCGCCTTGCGGTCAAAGGGCGTCCGCTGGCGTTTCTGCGCCAGACCATGGGCTACCCGCACCTCGGCCGCCGCGCTCAAGGCGCGCAGTTCGGAAGCGATGGCCGTCATCTCCGCCATGTCGCCGTTACAGTGAAGCACCACGTCGCAACCCGCCTCCAGACTGGCGCGGGTGCGGTCCTCGAAACTGCCGCCCAACGCCTTCATGGACAGATCGTCGGAAATGAGCAGGCCGTCGAAACCGATGGCGCCGCGAATCACCTTGTCGATCACCACCCTGGAGGTGGTGGCGGGATGGGCCGCGTCAAGGGCGGCATAGACCACATGGGCGGTCATGGCCCAGGGGGCGTGGCGATAGGCGTGGAAGGGCGGGAAGTCCTGCATCTCCAGTTCGGCCAGCGGCGTCTCCACCACCGGCAGGTCGAGATGGCTGTCCACCATGGCGCGGCCGTGGCCGGGAATGTGCTTGATCACCGGCAGCACGCCCTCGTCCAGCAGGCCGTCGATCACCGCGCCGGCCAGGGAGATCACCGATTCGGCGGTACGGCCATAGGCGCGGTCGCCGATGACGTCATGGGCGCCGGGAATGGGCACGTCCAGCACCGGGGCGCAATCCACGTCGATGCCCAGATCGGCCAGTTCGGCGCCGATCAGGCGGAAATTGAGGCGCAGAGCTTGGCGGGCGGCGTCGGGGTCGCGGGCGGCCAGGGCGGCGAAGGGCTCGCCCGGCGGCGCGCTTCGCCAGTGGGGCGGCTTCAGGCGCTGCACCCTGCCCCCCTCCTGGTCGATCAGCACCGGCGCGTCGGGGCGGCCCACCGTCTCGCGCAAGGATTGGACCAGCGCCCTGACCTGGGCCGGGTCGGCGACATTGCGGGCGAACAGGATGAAGCCCAGCGGATCGGTCCGCCGGAAGAAGTCGCGTTCCGCCCCGGTCAGGACCAGGCCGGAACAGCCGAAAATGGCGGCGGCGGGGGGAGTCTTAGCGGCGGGCAACGATGCACCCCTGGGACCGGGCGGTAAGTTCGGCGCAGAGCTGGCGGGCGGCCTGTTCCGACAGGGGCGCGGCGCGCACCCGCCAGAAGGTGCCCTTGCCTTCCAGTTCGACGCGGACGATATCGGGCTTCAGCGCCCCCAGCAGGTCGGCATTGGCCTTCTGGATGCGGGTCCATTCCTTGTCGGCCTGATCGGCGGCGCGCACCGCCCCCAGTTGCACCACGAACTCGCCGGAAGCCGGGGCCTTGGCCGCGGCGACCGGGGCCGGAGCGGGCGGCGGAGTCGTGCGCGGCGCCTGGGCCACCACGGCGGGGGCCATGTGCTCAGGCTGGGCGGGCGCGGCGGCGGCCCGCTCCTGCACCGGCTGGTAGGCCGGGGGAATGGGCGCATGGGCCGGCGGGATGGGCGAGGCCTCCATGGGCTGGGCCGCCACCTTGGCCTGGGGCGCGGTCTTGGGGGCCGGCGGCTCGCCGGGCTTGGCCGGAATGGGGGCCGGGCGCTGGGCCACGGGAGCGGGCGGCGGCGGCTCGGCCGACAGCGGCGGCACGGAAATGGTCTTGGGCGGCGCCTTGGCGGATTCGGGCTGGGGCATCAGGCGCTCCACCTTGGGCTCGCCCTCCCCGGCCGAATCCATGCGCTCGTAGACCAGCTTGTCCTGGTTGGGCACCTGCATGCCGCCCCGGTCGTCGGGGCGGGTCTTGATGGGGCGGTCGTCGGCCTTGATCACCGGCACGCCCAGCCCGCCGCCCTTGCGGCCGCCGACGAAATGCAGGCCGGCGGCGACGATGGCGCCTACCGCGATCACCGCGCCGCCGATCAGCACCCAGCTGCGCAGGCGATGGCCGGCCCGGGCCTGATGGGAATCGGCGTCGGCGTCGTAACGCTCAGGGATAATGTCCAGCAGGTCGCGTTCGTAATCGTCGCCGGGACGTTTGGCCATGTCAGCGCATCTCCCCTGTTCAGCGCATCTCTTCCACGGGCGTGACACCGAAGATGCCAAGACCCGAGGCGATCACCCCCACCACCGCGCGCAGCAGGCCCAGGCGGGCCAGCGACAGTTCGCGGTCGTCCTCGATCAGGAAGCGCAGCCTCGTCTCGTCCTTGCCCTTGTTCCACAGCCCGTGGAAGGCGGCGGCCAGATCGTAGAGGTAGAACGCGACGCGGTGCGGCTCGTGGGCCTCGGCGGCGCTTTCCACCAAGCGCGGCCAGCCGGCCAGCAGCCTGATCAAACCAAGCTCGGCCGGGTCGGTCAAGCGGGCCAGCACCTGCACGCCGGGAACCGGCCCCACCGCCTCGGGCCACATGCCGGCGGCGTGGCGCATCACCGAGTGGCAACGGGCATGGGCGTACTGGACGTAGAACACCGGATTGTCCCGGCTCTGCTCCAGCACCTTGTCCAGGTCGAAGTCCAGATGGGCGTCGTTCTTGCGGGTCAGCATGATGAAGCGGACCACATCCTTGCCCACCGCCTCGACCAGATCGCGGAGCGTGACGAAGGTGCCGGCCCGCTTGCTCATCTTGTAGGGCTGGCCGCCCTTCAAGAGGTTGACCATCTGGCACAGCTTGACGTCGAGATCGCCGCCGCCCTCGCTCACCGCCTTGACTGCCGCCTGCATGCGCTTGACATAGCCGCCATGGTCGGCGCCCCACACGTCGATCATCGAGCCGAAACCGCGCCGGTACTTGTCCAGGTGGTAGGCGATGTCCGAAGCGAAATAGGTCCACGACCCATCCGACTTGCGCAACGGACGGTCCACGTCGTCGCCGAATTGGGTGGCCTTGAACAGGGTCTGCGGCCGCGCCTCCCAATCGTCGGGCAGCTTGCCCTTGGGGGGCTCCAGCACGCCTTCGTAGATCAGCCCCTTGGCCGACAGGTAATCCAGCGAATCCTGGACCTTGCCGGCCTCGACCAGCCCACGCTCGGAGACGAACACGTCGTGCTTGACCCCCAGTCCGGCCAGATCGTCCTTGATCATCTCCAGCATGGCGTCGACGGCGAAGCCGCGCAGCTCGGGCAGCCACTCGTCTTCGGGCTTGTCCTTGAGCGCCGGGCCGTACTTCTTCGCCAGGGCCTCGCCAGCCGGCTTGAGGTATTCGCCGGGATAGAGGCCCTCGGGGATCTCACCGATCGCCTCGCCTAGGGCTTCGCGGTAGCGCAGGAAGGCCGAGCGGGCCAGCACGTCCACCTGGGAACCGGCATCGTTGACGTAGTACTCGCGGGTCACGTCGTAGCCGGCCTTGACCAGCAGCGAGGCCAGGGCGTCGCCGAACACCGCGCCGCGGGCGTGGCCGATATGCATGGGGCCGGTGGGATTGGCCGAGACGTATTCCACGTTGACCTTGGCCCCCTTGCCCATGTCCGACTGGCCATAGGAAACCCCGGCGTCCAGTACCTCGGCCAGACGGTCGAACCAGAAGGCATCCGACAGGCGCAGGTTGATGAAGCCGGGACCGGCCACCTCCACCTCGGATACCGCCGGATGGGCGCGCAAGGCGACGGCGATCTTCTCGGCCAGGTCGCGGGGCTTGATGCCCGCCGCCTTGGTCAGCACCATGGCGGCATTGGTGGCCACGTCGCCGTGGCTGGTCTCGCGCGGCGGCTCGGCGGTGACCTTGGAGGTGTCGAGGCCGGGAGCGATGGCTTCAACAGATTTGATGATTTCTTCGCGGAAGTATTTGAACAGGTTCATTTTTCTCAAGGCTTCTCTTGCAGGTCGAACAGCCGGCGATGTTCGTCGAGCGCAAAGCGGTCGGTCATGCCGGCGATGTAATCGGCCACCACGCGGGCGGTCTTGGCGGTGCCCTTGCCGTCGGCCAGCCGCCGCCATTCGGGGGGCAGACATTCGGGCTCGGCGAACAGCAGGCGGAACAGGTCCTTCACCACGCGGCGTCCCTTGCTGGTCATGCGGTTGACGCTGAAGTGGCGGTACATGTTGGTGAACAGGAACTGGCGCAGCGCCGCGTCGTTGGCGCGCATCTCGGCGGAAAACGACGCCAGCGGCCGGCCGAGGCCGCGCACCTCGTCGGCGCTCTGGGGCTTCAGTTCCTCGATGCGGCGTTTCGTTTCCTCGATGAGGTCGAAGATCATGATGCCGATCATCCGCCGCACCACCTCGTGGATGTGAAGCGAGGGGTCGGCGTCGGGATATTCCCTGGCCACCTGATGGAACAGCGGCCCGACCAGGGGCACGTCCCGGAGGTCGGCGATGGTGAACAGCCCGGCCCGCAACCCGTCGTCGATGTCGTGGTTGTTGTAGGCGATATCGTCGGACAGGGCCGCCACCTGGGCCTCCATGCCGGCAAAGCTGTCCAGGCGCAGGTCGTGCAACTGGGCGTATTCGGCGATGGCCCCGGGCAGCACCCGGCCGGGCTTGACCGCCAGGGGGCCGGTCAGCGGGCCGTTGTGCTTGACCAGGCCTTCCAGGGTCTCCCAGGTGAGATTGAGGCCCTCGAACTCCACATAGCGGCGTTCCAGCTTGGTGACGATGCGCAAGGACTGGGCATTGTGGTCGAAGCCGCCGTACTCGGCCAACACCTCCTGCAACGCGTCCTCGCCCGCATGGCCGAAAGGCGTATGGCCCAGATCGTGGGCCAGGGCCAGGGCCTCGGCCAGATCCTCGTCCAGGCCCAGCACCCGGGCGATGGAGCGCGCGATCTGCGACACCTCCAGGGAATGGGTCAGCCGCGTGCGGAAATTGTCGCCCTCGTGATAGACGAACACCTGGGTCTTGTATTGCAGGCGGCGGAAGGCGGCGGAATGGATGATGCGGTCGCGGTCGCGCTGGAACGGCGAGCGGGTCGGGCTGTCCGCCTCCTCATGCAGGCGGCCACGCGATTCCTCGGGCCGGCAGGCATAGGGCGCCAGGGTATGAAAGCGGGACTCGGTCATGTCCGGGACACTACCGCCCAAGCCGGGGGAACGCAACTGCCGGGCGGATGGAAGCGTCGAGGCTTGAATTCGGTATCGGAATACCTAAATTGCGGTAACGATGCTTCCCCCGGGGTGGGGAGAGTGCTACCCTTCGAACAATTCCAATCCTTGCCGCAGAGGACAAGATGGCCGAGGTCGAACACAATTACGCCGCCCGCGTCAGCGTCACCGAAAGCGCCGCCGAGCGCGTCCATACCCTGATCAAGATGGAGGGCAAGCCCAACATGATGCTGCGCCTGGGTGTGTCGGGCGGCGGCTGCTCGGGCTTCTCCTACGGCATCTCCCTCGACGACAAGGTCGGCGACGACGACCGGATGTTCAGCGAATTCGGCGTCACGTTGGTGATCGACCAGACCTCGCTGGACATGCTGGACGGCTCGGTGGTGGATTACGTCGAGGATCTGGCCGGTTCGTCCTTCCAGATCAAGAATCCCAACGCCACCTCCACCTGCGGCTGCGGCAGTTCGTTCTCGGTCTGACGCTCGTCGCTGTCCGGCGCTACCAGCTCGGACACTGCCCGTTGACCCGGCGGTAATTGCCCGGCGTGTCGATGGCGGCGTTGCGGGTCTTCAGCTCGGCGGCGAAGGCCTCGAAGGTCGGCTTCATGGCCGCCGTCAGCTGATCCTTGAACTCGGCGGTGACCGCATCGGGACTGGCCGTGGTGATGCGCGGCAGAATCCGCGCCGCCACCCGATGCAGCACCGTCTCCGCCTGGGGCGTCCAGTGGCGGAAGGCGTCGCGGCTGATGGCCACGTGCTCGTCCTCGTGGGTGCGGATCACCCGGTACTGGCAGCCGCCCGGCGGGTATTCCCGCGCGATGTCCACCTTGATCTCGGTGATCTTCCACACCCCCTCGACGCGGGCCAGCCCCATGCAGCGCCGGCCCTGCCCCAGATCGATCTGCCAGCCCTGGACCCGAAGCTCCAGATTGGTGGTGGTGCGGGTCAGGCCGGTGGTGAAGTCCTTGGAATCGGCACGGCTCAGGCCCGACAGGGCGGTGATGCGCGCCCGGCTTTCAGCGCTGCTGTAGGTGGGTTCGGCCATCCAGGTGGAAAAGGTCACCGTGCGGGCCGGCACATAGGCCCCACCCGGCGGGCAGGCCTGGGCGAAGGCGGCGGAGGCAAGCAGGGTCAGCAGGGCGGCGAGCAGACTAACCCTTCCCCCCCGGTTTGGCCGGCAGGGTGAAGTGGAACGTGCTCCCCTGCCCCGGCACGGACTCCACCCAGATGTGGCCGCCGTGGCGCTCGACGATCTTCTTGGCCACCGCCAGGCCGATGCCGGTGCCGTCATACTCGGTCCGGGTGTGCAGGCGCTGGAAGATGACGAACACCCGCTCGAAATACTTGGGATCGATACCGATTCCGTTGTCGCTGACCGAAAACCGCCAGAAGTCGCCATCACGCACAGCCCCGACATGCACGCGCGGAACCGTCCCGGGCGCCCTGTATTTTATGGCGTTCCCCACCAGGTTCTGCAACAGGCTGACCATCTGGACCTCGTCGCAGTCCAGTTCGGGCAGCGGGTCGCGGGTCAGTTCGGCCCCGGCCTCCTGGATGGCGGCGCCCAGATTGGTCAGAACCGTGTCCAGCACCGCCTCCATGCGCACCGGCTGGAAGGTGCCGCCGTGGGTGGTGACCCGCGAGAACACCAGTAGGTCGGTGATCAAACGGTGCATACGCACCGCGCCGTCGGTGGCGAAGCGGATGTATTCCCGGGCGGCGTCGTCCAGCGTCGCGTCGTAGCGGCGCTGGAGCAGTTGCAGGAAACTGGTCACCGTGCGCAGCGGTTCCTGCAGGTCGTGGGAGGCCGCATAGGCGAATTGCTGCAGTTCGGTGTTGGAGCGCTCCAGTTCGGCGCTGCGCTCGGCCAGTTCCCGCTCGGCCTTCTTGCGGTCGGTGATGTCGTGGATGCTCCAGCGGGTGCCGATGATCGCCCCGCTGTCGGCGAAGATGGGCTGGAAGCTGGCCGTCACCCATTTGACCAGACCGTTGCGGCAGATCAGGCGGAACTCGATGCCGCTCTCGAACGTGCCGGCCAGCGCCGCCTCGCGCAGCCGGCGGATGGTCTCGCGGTCGTCCTGGTGGACCATGGGCAGCGGATAATCCTCCATGGCCAGGCACTGGTCGATGGAATAGCCGGCCAGACGCTCCACCGCCGGATTGACCCATTGCAGCCTTCCGTCCTGGTCCAGCCAGGATTCCCAGTCGAAGGTGTAGTCGGCGATGGCGCGGAAGCGTTCCTCCTTGGCCTGCAACGTCTCGCGGGCCCGCTCCACCTGTTCATGCTGGAGATGGATGATCCTGTCGGCGCGGCGCACGATCAGGAACAGAACCAGATAGAGGCCGGCCAGGATGGCCGCCACCAGCCCGCCCAGCCGCCACACATTGGCCCGCAGGCGCTCCATGGACGGGCTGGTGTCGGAATAGAGCTCCAGCCCGCCGATCACCCGGCCCGACTCGCCGGCCACCGGCATGATGGTCTGCACCACCCAGCGGTCGGCCACCGAGCCGTCCAGGGCCGGCATGCCCGGCTGGAAGGTCATCCTGGTCCAGGCCCGCCCCGTCCCCATGGCCGCCATCGCCCCGGGATTGCCCGCGAAGCTTTCCCCCACCTCGCCGCGGACGGAGGAATAGACCGCGCGGCCTTGGCCGTCGTAGACGCGGATCTTCAGGATGGGCAGCCCGGCCGACAGGCTGTCGAAGGCGATGTCCAGGGCGCGCAGTTCGCCGCGGCGGCGCAGCACCTCGGCCGGAACCGCCGACGTCGAAAGGAAGAACGGCTGGAACTGGCGCCAGAAGGTGTTGCTGAAGCTGGTGGCGAGCCGGGTGTTCTCCTCCTCGGCCGATTGCAGGAATTCCTCCATCTGGTCGTGGCGGTAAAGGGCCGCCAGGACCGATGTGGTGATGATCAGCGCCACCGCGCTGGCAATGGAGTAATAGCGCAGCAGCCTGAACCTGGGGTTGATTCCGTTTTCGCCTGCCACCAGATCCCCCACCCCGCACCACCTGGATTTAGTATGCATGTTCCGCATTTATCCTTATAGCCCGATTCATGCCGGGCTGCCTTGTGGAAACCGCCGGGTCCTGTATCCTCGGGCGCCGTCACAACCCAGCCGGAACGGATGAAACCATGGGCCTGCGCATCGCCACCTGGAACGTCAATTCGGTGCGGGCCCGCCTGGGCAACGTTCTCGACTGGCTGGGCGGCTTCGCCCCCGACGTGGTGCTGCTGCAGGAGATCAAGTGCCAGGACCACGACTTCCCGCGCCTGGAGATCGAGGCCGCCGGCTATCACGCCGCCGTGCACGGCCAGAAGAGCTATAACGGCGTCGCCATCCTGTCGCGCCACCCCATGAGCGACATCAGCCTCGGCCTGCCCGGCGACGCCGCCGACGAGCAGGCCCGCTATATGGAGGCCACCATCGCCGGTTGGCGCCTCGCCTCCCTTTACCTGCCCAACGGCAATCCGGCCCCCGGCGACAAGTTCGACTACAAGCTGGCGTGGATGGCGCGCCTCGAGCGCCATGCCCGGACCCTGCTGGCCGGCGGCGTGCCGTTCGTCCTGGGCGGCGATTTCAACATCTGCCCCACCGACGACGACGTCTATGATCCGCCCAGCTGGCGGGGAGACGCCCTGTGCCGCCCCGACAGCCGCGCCGCCTGGCGGGCCATCGTCAACCTGGGGCTGACGGAGGCCTTCCGCGCCCTGCATCCCGGCGAAAAGGGCCGCTATTCCTTCTGGGATTATCAGGCGGGCGCCTGGCCGCGCGACGAGGGCCTGCGCATCGACCACTTCCTGCTGTCGCCCCAGGCCGCCGACCGCCTGCATTCCTGCGACATCGACAAGGGGCCGCGGGGCAGGGAAAAAGCCTCGGACCACACGCCGGTGTGGATCGAACTGGATTAAAGGGGCAGCGGACAGGCCGGGCCGCTCATGCGGCCTTCCCTACCAGCCGCGCCATGCCCAGCAACAGATTGCGGGCCGAGATCGGCTTTTCCATGAACTCGTCCGCCCCGGCCAGCAAGGCCAGATCGCGGTTGGCCATGCGTTCGTGCCCGGAGAGGATCAGCACCGGCAGACGCGCCTGATCGGGTGGCCCGCGCCGCAGCCACTTGACCAGATCGAGGCCGCTTTCCTGGCCCACGTGCCAATCGGACAGCAGGATATCCAGGGGATCGTGACCGATCACCGCCTTGGCCGAATCCAGGTCGTGGACGGCCGTGACGTTCACCACCCCGACGCTGAGCAGGATGGTCCGCAGGATCTCGGAGAAATTGACATTGTCATCAACCAGCAGGACGCGGAGACGCGCCCAGTCCACCTGAACCGCCTTCGGCCCGCCGCCGCCGGTCATGGTCACCCGCTGGGCCGCCGCCTCGGCCCCCGGATGGCCGATCACCCACGAGCGGTAGTTCATGTCGGTGGTGCAGATGTGATCGATCAGCCAGGAATTGAGGAAGGCCAGGCATTCCCTGGCCCGCACCCCCGACTTGTCCTCGTTGTAGCGGGCCTTCAGCGCCGTCACCTTGTCGGCGAAACTGGCATGGGTGGCGTGGTGCTGGGTCAATAGAGGGTAGCGGCAGGCCTCCATCATCTTCTCCTCGCGGGCGAAATGATGGGCGGCGTACTCCTCCAGGGCCTGCAGCACGCTGCCGACCGCCGAATATTCCTCCTCGTCGCCGATGGAGCGATGCAGATTGTTGATCAGGCCGATGAGGGTCTTGTGGTCGGAATCGAGCAACGGCACGCCGACGCTCATCCGTTCGCTCCACGTCACCCCCATCGTCCGGTCCTTTCCTCAGCGATCGAGCTGGGAGACGTCGCGCACCGCGCCGCGCGCCGCGCTGGTGGTCATGGCGGCATAGGCCTTCAGCGCCGCCGAAACCTGACGGTCGCGCTCCACCGGCTTCCACGCCTTGGCGCCCAAGGCCAGCATGGCCTGACGCCGCTTTTCCAGTTCGGCATCGGACACCCGGATTGCAATGCTGCGGTTCGGGATATGGATGTCGATGATGTCGCCCGCCTGGATCAGGCCGATGGCGCCGCCCTCGGCCGCCTCGGGCGAGACGTGGCCGATGGACAGGCCCGAGGTGCCGCCCGAGAAGCGGCCGTCGGTGATCAGGGCGCATTCCTTGCCCAGCCCCATGCTCTTCAGGTAGCTGGTGGGGTAGAGCATCTCCTGCATGCCCGGCCCGCCGCGCGGGCCTTCGTAGCGGACGATGACCACGTCGCCGGCCTTGACCTGCCCGCCCAGGATCTTGGCCACCGCCTCGTCCTGGCTTTCACAGATCACCGCCGGGCCCGAGAAGACCAGATTGTCGTCGTCCACCCCGGCGGTCTTGACGATGCAGCCGTCGAGCGCCAGGTTGCCGAACAGCACCGCCAGGCCGCCATCCTTGGAAAAGGCGTTGTCAACCGAACGGGTGACGCCCTTGGCGCGGTCCTTGTCCACCTCGGCCCAGCGCTTGCTTTGTCCGAACGCCTCGGTGGTGCGCACCCCGCCGGGGGCGGCCTTGTAGAACTCCACCACCTTGGGATCGTCGGAGCGCGAGATGTCCCAGGTGTCCAGGGCCTCGGCCAGGGTGCGGGCATGGACGGTGCCGCACGCGCGGTTGATCAGCCCGCCGCGGTCCAACTGGCCCAGAATGCCCATGATGCCGCCGGCCCGGTGCACGTCCTCGATATGGACGTCGGGCACGTTGGGCGCCACCTTGCACAGGCAGGGCACCCGGCGGGACAGGCGGTCGATGTCATTCATGCCGAAGGCGACACCGGCCTCCTGCGCCGCCGCCAGCAGATGCAGCACGGTGTTGGTGGAGCCGCCCATGGCGATGTCCAGCGTCATGGCGTTCTCGAAGGCCTGGAAGGTGGCGATGGAGCGCGGCAGCACCGAAGCGTCGTCGCCCTCATAGGCCCGCTTGGCCAGGTCGACGATGCGGCGCCCGGCCTCGAGGAACAGCTCCTTGCGGTCGGAATGGGTGGCGACCACCGTGCCGTTGCCGGGCAGGCCGAGGCCCAGGGCCTCGATCAGGCAGTTCATGGAATTGGCGGTGAACATGCCAGAGCACGAGCCGCAGGTCGGGCAGCTTTCCTTTTCGAAGGCCAGGGCCTCCTCGTCCGAGACGTTCTGGTCGGCGCCCTTGATCATGGCGTCGATCAGGTCCACCGCGTGGGTCTCGCCCTGATAGGTGACCTTGCCGGCCTCCATGGGGCCGCCCGAGATGAAGATGGTCGGGATGTTGAGGCGAAGCGACGCCATCAGCATGCCGGGGGTGATCTTGTCGCAATTGGAGATGCAGACCATGGCGTCGGCGCAATGGGCGTTGACCATGTACTCGACGCTGTCGGCGATCAGTTCGCGCGACGGCAGCGAGTACAGCATGCCCGCATGGCCCATGGCGATGCCGTCGTCGATGGCGATGGTGTCGAATTCCTTGGCGACACCGCCCGCCTTCTCGATCTCGCGCGCCACCATCTGGCCCAGGTCCTTGAGGTGCACGTGGCCGGGCACGAACTGGGTGAAGGAATTGGCGATGGCGATGATCGGCTTGCCGAAATCGGCGTCGGTCATGCCGGTGGCGCGCCACAGGCCGCGGGCGCCGGACATGTTGCGGCCGTGGGTCGAGGTACGGGAACGATAAGCGGGCATGGTTGTCAACCTTCGTTTACAGAGTCGCTGCCGGGTCAGCCCCGGACCTTCTCGGGATTGGCGATGCCCAGGCGCTCGGCCTCGGCGTCGAAAGCCTCGCGGTAGAGCGGGAAGGCGCGGGTCTTGACCACCTCCTCCCCGGTGCGGGCGTGGGTGTATGTCTCGCGCACCAGCAGCGGATGGGCGGCCTTGTCGGGGCAGGCATCGCCCTCGGCGATCAGCGCCTTGATCTGGGCGGTCAGCCCGGCGATGTGACAGGAATCGATATCGGCGTCGCCATGCAGTTCCTCCAGTTCGGCGCGAAGCTCCTCGAGCTCGGCGCGCAGGGCCTCGTTCTCGGCCCGCAATTCTTCCAGTTCGTCCATGGCTCAACCTCCCAGAATGGCCGGCAACCCGGCCAGATCGGCCGCCGTCGCCCTTGTCCCCTGCGGCGTTTTCTCCGCCGGGGTATTGTCACGGTTGATCCACACCACCTGGAAGCCGAAGGCGGCGGCGCCGCTGACGTCCCAGGCATTGGCCGAGACAAAGCATACGCTTTCCGGCGCCAGGCCGAAATGGGTGGCCGCCAGATTGTAGACCAGGGGATCGGGCTTGAAGCGTCCGACCGCTTCCGCCGACAGCACCGCGTCGAGACTGTCCGCCATGCCGGCCGCCGCCACCGCGCCTCCGATCATGCGGGCCGATCCGTTGGACAGGATGGCGGTGGAACAGCCCATGGCCCGCAGGCGGGCCAGAGTCTCCACCACCTCGGGATAGGGGGACGGGGTCAGCCAGCCCTCCATCAGCCGCAGCCGCAACCGGGGATCGTCCAGGCCGATGGAGTTCATGGCGAAGTCCAGGGCCTCGTCGGTCACCCGCCAGAAATCGGCGCCGGCCCCCGGCCGCAACGGCAGCCAGCTGATCTCCAGCTGCCGGCGGCGCCAGACCCGCATCAGGGTGTCGGCCCGCTCGCCCAGTTCCGCCCGTACAGACCGGGAGATGCCGCTCAGGTCGAACAGGGTGCCGTAGGCGTCGAAGACGCACACCCTGGCAGGCGCGAGTATCACGGCGCGGCCTCCGCCGTGCGCCGCGCCCAGCGCTTCAGATCGGCTTCCAGGGTGGGCCCCACGGGCTTGCCCAGGCGGCGGCGGTAGACGGCGACGCTTTCCATTACCCGCTGTACGTAGTTGCGGGTCTCGCTGAACGGAATCATCTCCACCCAGTCCACCACGTCCACATTGGGGTCGCGGGGATCGCCGTATTCGCGGATCCAGCGGCGCGCCCGCCCCGGCCCGGCATTGTAGGAGGCCAGGGCCAGGATGTAGGAGCCCTCGAAACTGCTCACCAGATCGCGCAGATAGGCCGAGCCCACCGCCACGTTGAAGTTGGGCTCGTCCAGCTTGTTGACGTGATATTTCAGCCCCAGCGACTTGGCCACCTTGGAGGCGGTGGACGGCAGCAGTTGCATCAGGCCCTTGGCCCCGGCCGGCGATTCGATGTCGGCGACGAAGCCGCTTTCCTGACGGATCAAAGCGAGGACCAGGGCTTTTTCCGGGTTGCTCTCGTCGGCCGCCAGCGCAGGAACCGGCCAGCCGGCCTGCACCAGGGTGACGCCCTCGCGGTCGGAACGGCGCGCCACGGTCAGCCCCAGGTCATGGCGGCCGGTGCGGCTGGCCAGGCCCGCCACCAGGGTGCGTTCGCCCGGGGTCTGGACAGTGTCGTTGAGGCGGATGAAGAACGAGCGCAGCAGCTCGCTTTCCCCCGCCTGCATCAGCAGGCGGGCGGCGGCGACCACGTCGCGGGCCTCGAAGCGGGCCAGATCCTCGGGGGTCGGCTGCGGCTCGTCGGGCAGCGGCCAATGATGCTCGCCCAGCCGGGACGCCCCCAGCTGGCCGTAATAGGTGGTGGAATAACGCGCCGCCCGGGTGAACCAGTCCCGCGCCTTGGCGTCGCCCGCCGCCTCGAAGGCGCGCCCCGCCCAATAGGCGGCGCGGGCCCGCGAGATGGGATGGCTGGCCCATTCGTGCAGGCGGGTGAAGTGGTGGACTGCCGTGGTCTTGTCGTCGAGGAAGCGCAGCGCCACCCAGCCGGCCAGGAACTCGGCGTCCACGTACTGGACGCCGCCCTCCAGCCCATGGTCGGCCGCCGCCTGATAGGCCCTGGACACCAACCCCTTCTGCAGCGCCCGGCGGGCCAGGATGGCGCGCTCCTGCCACCACAAATCGGGGCGGACCTTGTTGCGCGACGGATGGGCCAGCAGATCCAGGGCGTCCTCGTCCATGTCCTTCTGGCGGCGCCAGCGCACCCGCTCGTAGATCAGGCCGGGATCGTCGCGCAAGGTGGCGGGGACGGCGTTGATCAACGGCTCGGGATTGGCCTTGCCCGATTGCAGGGCGAGGCGGGCTTGGGCCACGGCACGGTGGCCGGGATCGACCTTCATGATCATCCGCTGGACCGAGGTCTCCTGGCGGTCCCACAGCAGCCGGTCGAGGCGGCGCCAATGGTCCTCGTAGCGCAGATGCTCGCCGAAGAGGTTGAGGTACTGCTTTTCCTGCAAGGCGCCGAAGCTCAAGGTGACCCAGGTGTCGCGGATCACCTGCACCGCCTGCTCGCCCCGCCCGGCGGCGAACAGGGCCCGCGCATAGGCTTGGCCGCCGTCGGCGGTGGTCGGCGGGTGCGAGTCGAACCAGGCCAGTACCTGGGCGGCAGGGGTGGCGGCGGTGATGGATTCCTCGGCCCGCCGGGTCATCTGGCTCATCATCGGCCATTCGGGATTGGCATGGATGAAAGTGGACAGCTGGGCGAACTCGGCCCCCGACCGTCCGGAGACATAGGCCATCCAGGTGATCAGGCGGGGCAGCACCTTGGATTGCGACTGGCGCGCCAGCCGGGCGGCCTCGTCGAAATGGTCGCGCTTGGCGGCGGCGATAGCCTGCCGGGTCAGGGCCGGATCGGCCGCGGCCGTGCCCGACATCGGGCCCAGGCTGAGGAAAGCGGCGAGGACAAGGGTAACGGGGAAAAACTTCAACGGCTGGAATCCTGGCCGACGGTCAAGGGGGAGGTATTCTAGAGGCCTCTCCCAAGCGCTTTCAAGCCGAACCGCTTTCAAGAACGCCGTCGCGCACCCGGACCATGCGGTCGAAGCGGTCGTAGATCTTCTCGTCGTGGCTGACCACCAGCACCGCCGCGTCCTGTTCCCGCGCCACCTTGATCAGCAGATCCATGACGATGGCCGCCCGCTGGGAATCCAGGGCGGCGGTGGGTTCGTCGGCCAGAATCAGGCGGGGATGGTTGGCCAGGGCGCGGGCGATGGCCACCCGCTGGGCCTCGCCGCCCGACAGTTGCCCGGGCGACGCCTCGGCCCGGCCGCCCACCTCCAGGTAGTCGAGCAATTCGTCGGCGCGGTTCTGCGCCGCCCGCCGGTCGCGGCCCGCCAGTTCCAGCACCACGGCGACGTTGTCGCGGCTGTTGAGGAAGGGCAGCAGGTTGTGGAACTGGAAGATGAAGCCGATCTTGTCCAGGCGCAGCCGGCGCAGATCGCCGCCGGCCCAGGCGCCGTCATAAACCACCGCCCCGTCCAGCACCATCCGCCCGGCATTGGGCTCGACGACGCAGCCGATGATGTTGAGCAGGGTGCTCTTGCCCGAACCGCTGGGTCCCAGCAGCCCCACCACCTCGCCGGGATGGAGCGACAGGTCGACACCGCGCAGGGCGTCGACCCGCGAGCTTCCCTCGCCGAAATGCTTGGCGATTCCCGTCAGTTCGGCCAGGGCGCCCACACCGTTCATCCTCACCCCCCCAACGCCGCCGCCGGCTCGATGCGCAGCGCCAGCCGCACTCCCAATCCGCTGGACAGCACGCAGACCATCAGCACCAGCCCGCCCAGCATCAAGGCGTCTTCGGCCTGCAGAACCACCCGGCGGGGAAATCTGTCAGCCACGAGGCTGACAAGGGTCAGTCCCATGGAAAAGCCGATCAGTCCCATGGCCAGGGCCTGCTGCAGGATCAGCCCGACGATGGTGCGGTCGGGGGCGCCGATCAGCTTCAGGGTGGCGATCTCGCGGGTCTTGTCCATGGTCATGGTATAGATGATCAGCGCGATCACCACCGCCGACACCACCATCAGGATGGCGGTGAACAGGCCGATCTGGCGCCGCGCCTTTTCCACCACGGATTCCACCAGGATGGCTTCCTGCTGCGCCTGGGTGGCGGTCCCCAGATGCTTCCAGCGCCCGATCTCGCGGGCCACCCGGTCGGCCGGGGCGTCCGGCCCCAGCCGGGCCACCACCGCGTTGACGGTGTCCAGCGCCGGCGGCGGCGCGCCCCGGGCCTGATCGCGGCGGTAGGTGGAGGGCTTGGGCAGGAACTGCAGGTCCTGGGCGTCGCGCAGGCTGAGGAACAGCACCGGATCGCCGCCGGTCGACAGGTGATTGCGGGTCAGCCCGACGATCAGGTACTCGTCGCGGCCCAGGCGGACCCTGCCGCCCAGCCCGATGCCGGCCCGCTGGTCGATCACCGCCTCGCCGTGCCGGACGGCGATGGCCCGGCCCGTCTCGATGGCGGCGGGGCCGCCCATGCGGCCGGGCTCGTAGCCGACCACCTGAAGGCGCAGCTTGCGGTCCTGATGGATGGTCTCGACGGTCTGGTAGGTGACGGCGCCGGCCTCGAGAATTCCGGGAACCCGGGCCACCATCTCGCGGGTATCGCCCGGCATGCGCGACGCCTCGGCGAACGGCCCCCGCGAGCCCGCCTCCACCACCCACAGATCGGCGGCGGGGGCGCGCACCAGGGACAGGGCGTCCTCGACCAGACCGCGATAGATGCCGATCATGGACAGCACCACGCCGAGCAGCAGGGCCAGCCCCAGGCAGGTCAGCAGGAAGCGCCCCAGCTTGTGGCGGATATCGCGCAGGGCCAGATTCATGGCGGCGCGTCTTTGGTGCGGACCGAACGCCCTTCCGCCAAGCCGGACACCAGCCGGGTCACCACCCGGGCGCCGTCAGGCAGGCCGCCGGCCACCTCGAGGCGGCCGTCCAGGGTGCGGTGCCCGAAGGACAGAGGCCGGCGGGCCAGCCGCCCGTTTTCCACCACCCAGGCCACGCCCTGGCGGCCGTCGAAGCCCTCGACGGCCGTACCGGGCACCAGGATGGCGCCGTCGATGCGGGCGGTATCGATCACCACCTCGGCCTGCTCGCCCAGATGCTGCGGGCACTCGGCACAGGCCACGTAGATCTTCCGCTCCTCGGTGGTGCGGTCGCTCTCGATATCGATGCGCACCACCCGGCCGGCGAAGCGCTTGGCCGGGGCGGAGCGCAGCCGCACCTCGGCCCCCTGCCCCACCGCCACGCCGCCGGCCAGGGTCTCGTCCACATAGGACAGGACCCAGACGGTGGCGGGATCGAACAGGGTGAAGATGCCCTCGCCCGGCGCCACCACGCTGCCCAATTCCCGCGAACGCAACGAAATCCGCCCGTCATAGGGCGCGGTCAGGGTATGGCGGGCCAACAGAACCTCGTTCAGCTCCAGCTGGGCGCGGGCATCGGCCAGAGTCGCCAGGGCCAGGGCCACCTCGGCATTGGCGGCCTGGGCATCGGCGCCGGCACTGACCGCCGCCGCATGGGCGTCGCCGAAGGTCTCCTCGCTGACCGTTCCCGAGGCCACCAGGGACTTGCGGCGCTGGCTGACCTTCTCCTTCTGGGCGCGGTTGACGGCGGTCTTGGCGACGATGGCCCGCGCCGAGGTGGACTGGGCCAGGGCCTTGTCGTACAGGGCGCGGGCGGCGGCCACCTTGGCCCGCTGCTCGGCCTCGTCCAGCCGCGCCAGCACCTGCCCCCTGACCACCTGATCGCCGGCATCGGCCCGCAGGTCGATCAGGGTGCCGGCCACGGCGAAGCCCAGCCTGGAGGAAACCTTGGCCTCGATGGTACCCAGGCCGTAGACCCGGATGGGAACGTCGCCGGAGGGGACCGCCACCTCCACCGCGAGACCGCCCAGCGCCATCCACCCGGCCACCAGACCCACCAGCACTACCGCCAGCAACGAGGCCAATCGCGGGTGGGAACGCAGCGCGGCGACAACCTTCATGGGCGAGTCCCTTGGGCTAAAGATGGAAATTCAGGCATTATTTAGGCACATCTAATTTACATTGCCAATCCACGTTTGGCTCATGACTGTCATGAGTCGCGCATGGTCGTCTTGCCCCCGGATGCGGTTGCGGCTAATGTCCCTAGCTCTTTTCGACCAACCCATCTGGGATGACCGCCATGTTCAAGGGATCCATCACCGCTCTCATCACGCCCTTCCTCAATGGAAAGGTGAATGAGAAAGCGTTCCAGGATCTGGTCGCCTGGCAGATCGCCGAGGGCACCCATGGGGTCGTCCCCTGCGGCACCACCGGCGAATCGCCCACCCTGTCCCATGACGAGCACCACCGCGTGGTGGAGCTGTGCCTGGAAGTGGCCAAGGGCAAGGTCCCGGTCATCGCCGGCACCGGCTCCAACTCCACCGACGAGGCCATCGCGCTGACCCGCCATGCCAAGCAGGCCGGGGCGGACGCCGCGCTGGTGGTGGCGCCCTATTACAACAAGCCGACCCAGGAAGGCCTGTTCCGCCACTTCGAGGCCATCGCCAAGGCGGTGGATATTCCGATCATCGTCTACAACATCCCCGGCCGCTCGGTGATCGACATCGGCGTCGAAACCTTCGTGCGGCTGTCGGCGCTGCCCAACATCGCCGGCATCAAGGACGCCACCGCCGACCTGGCCCGGCCCTTGCGCATCCGCGCCGCGCTGGGTGACCGGCTGTGCCAGCTGTCGGGCGAGGACGCCACCGCCATCGCCTTCAACGCCCAGGGCGGCGCGGGCTGCATCTCGGTGACCTCCAACATCGCGCCCAAGCTGTGCGCCCAGATGCAGAACGCCTGGGCGGCCGGCGATCTGGCCACCTGCAACGAGCTGAACAAGAAGCTCATGCCGCTGCATGACGCCCTATTCTGCGAGACCAGCCCGGCACCGGTGAAGTACGCCGCCAGCCTGCTGGGCAAGTCCACCCCCGACGTGCGCCTGCCGCTGGTTCCCGCCAGCGACAACGCCCGCCACCGGGTCGAGGCGGCCATGAAGGCCGCCGGCCTGATCTAAAGGAAACAGGGGTCATGGTGCTTCCCGGCCACATCGCCGCACAAAACCGCCGGGCGCGCCACGAGTACTTCATCGTGAGCGAGGTCGAGGCCGGCATCATGCTGGTCGGGACCGAGGTCAAATCCCTGCGGGTCGGCAAAGGCAACATCAACGAGGCCTTTGCCGGCCCCATGCAGGGCGAGCTGTACCTGTTCAACGCCTATATCCCCGAATACCAGTCCAAGATGCCCTTCCCGCACGAGACGCGGCGGCCCCGGAAGCTGCTGCTGCACAAGCGCGAGATGGCCAAGCTGATGAGCGCCCTCGCCAAGGACGGCATGACCCTGGTGCCGCTGGACATCCATTTCGCCCAGCGGGGCATCGCCAAGGTCCAGCTGGGACTGGCCAAGGGCAAAAAGCTGCACGACAAGCGCGAAGCCATCAAGGAGCGGGACTGGAACCGCGACAAGGCCCGCCTGATGCGCGACAAGGGCTGAGCCCCCATCTCTTCGGCAGGCAGCCCGGAGACCGACATGACCGACAAGGACAAGCTGATCGCCGCCAAGGAGAAATGGGCGCGCGAGGGTCGCGCCCTGACGGGCGAATCGTCCGCGCCCACGGCCCGGCGCCTGCCGCCCGGCCAGCGCGAGACCTTCGACTTCCCCGTCCTCGACCTGGGCGACCAGCCCAATCTCTCGACCCGCGACTGGTCCTTGAGCGTCGGCGGCATGGTGGACAATCCCATCCGCTGGGACTGGCAGAGCTTCATGGCCCAGCCGCAGACCGAACTGGTCAGCGACATCCACTGCGTCACCACCTGGTCGCGCTACGACAATTCCTGGGCGGGCGTGTCGGCCAGGCATCTGCTGGCGGTGGTCAGGCCGCGCAGGGAGGCGCGCTTCCTGTTGCTGCGCAGCTTCGACGGCTATACCACCAACATTCCGCTGGCCCGCTTCGCCGACCACGACGTGCTGCTGGCCCATTCCTGGCAGGGCCAGCCGCTTTCCCGCGAGCATGGCGGACCGGTCCGCGCGGTGATTCCCAAGCTGTATTTCTGGAAGAGCGCCAAGTGGCTGCGCCACATCACCTTTTCCGACCGCGACACCCCGGGCTACTGGGAATTGCGCGGCTATCACGGCGAGGGGGACCCGTGGAAGGAAGAGCGGTACAGCTGAAGGGATGTTATTCCCCGGCGTTCTGGAACTGCCCGGCCCGCTCGGGATAGGGACCCAGCGGCAGGCGCACCGTGACCTTGGTGCCGGCCCCCTTGGTGCTGGCAATGTCGAGATGGCCGCCATGCAGTTCGACGAAGGCGCGGACCAGCGGCAGGCCTAGGCCGGTGCCGTCGTAGCGGCGCGACAGGCTGCCGTCCACCTGGCGGAAGGGCAGCATGGCCACCACCACCTCGTCGTCGCTCATGCCGATACCGGTATCGGCGACGGTGAAGCCCACCTCGTCGCCCATCATCTCCACTGAGACCTCGACGCTGCCGCCCTCGGGGGTGAACTTCACGGCGTTGGACAGCAGGTTGACCAGAATCTGCAACAGCCGGCGACGGTCGGCCCACAGGGTGGGAACGTCCTCGGCCACCCGGGTTCCCAGGAACAGGCCGCCGGCATCGGCGCGGCTTTCCACGATGCGCACCGCGGCGCCGACCACTTCCGCCGGCTCCACCGGCGCCATGTCGAACTCCATCTGGCCGGCCTCGATCTTGGCGATATCGAGGATGTCGTTGATCACCGCCAGCAGATGGCGGCCCGAGGCCAGGATATCGTTGACGTAGCCGGCATAGCGGGCCGAGCCCAGGGGGCCGAACATCTCGGCGGCCATCACCTCGGAAAAGCCGATGACGGCGTTCAGCGGGGTGCGCAGCTCGTGGCTGACATTGGCCAGGAATTCGGTCTTGGCACGGTTGGCCAGATCGGCCTGCTCCTTGGCGGCGACCAGTTCGCGCTCGGCGCGGATGTGCTCGGCGATCTCGGCCTTCAGGGCCTCGGTCCGCTGGTGGACGCGGCGCTCCAGGCTTTCATTGACCATGTGCAGCAGGCGCTCGGCGGCGATACGGCCGGTGATGTCGCTGCCATAGACGTTGACCACCCCCACGCCCGGCAGGGGCACCAGCACCAGCGACAGGATGCGGTCGCGCACCGTGACCTCGATCTCCGACTGCGAGCGGGAGTCCAGGGTCTCGGTAATGCTGCCCTTCCAGTCCTCGGGCAGCAAGCCGCCCAGGTCGATGCCCCAGAATTCCAACAGCCGCGACGCGGCCTGATTGGCATGGGTCACCACGCCGTCGCTGTTGACCCGCAGCACCGGATTGGGGTCCTGGGACGGAAACTGGGCGAAGATGGCGATGGATTCCTCGGCCTTGCGCCGCGCGGTGGCATCCTCCACCAGGATCAGGCCGGCATCGACGGTACGGGCCAGCATGGTCTCGAAGATGCGGCCCTCCTCGCCCTCGCCCACCTGCACCACGTCCGTGCCGCTGATGCGGGCCTGCAGGAAGGGTTCCAGCCCCCCGGCGGCCTCGGCGAAGCCCTGCATGACACTGTTCTCGGCCCGCGGCCCGGCATCGGTGACGCGGATGACGCCGATCCCCATGACCTCGGTGACCGAGTGCAGCAGCCGCAGCCGTTCGTTCTCGGTGGAAAGGGTCATCTGCTCGGTCAGCAGGCCGATGCGCGCCTCCTCCTCCTCGCGCAGGGCCTGACGCGAGCGCCGGACCTCGGACACCAGGGTTTCCACCTCGCTCTCCAGATGGGTCAGCTCGTCGATGCCGGGCTCCTTGCTCTCGGCCCCGAACACCTGATGGGTCATGGCGGCGACCCGCCGGGCCGACTTGCGGATTCTCCACGCCACGTAGACCAGGGCGGCGAAGAACAGCGAACTGAGGCCGGCGCCCATGATGGTCCGGCTGGAGCGCTCCATGGCGATCAGCGGCTCGCTCATCACCCGCTGGCGGTCGCGCGGCAAGGCGGTCGCGAACGCCAGGCCGGCATGCCCCTCTCCCGCCCCCAGCACCTTGGGCCCGGCGATCAGGAAGGCCTCGCCCCACCCGCTCAGGCTGGACCGGGCGGCATGGTTGCCGACCTCCCCGGCATGGGCGACCACCCGTCCCCCCGCCGGCTCGCTCGCTACCAGGACGAAACCGCGGTCGAGGAAATGCCCCATGGTCGTCTGCAGGAAACCGTCGTCGATCACCGAGACCACCGCCACCCGGCGCTCGTCCCCGCCGGCCAGGGGTGCCGCCGAAATCAGGACGGCTCCGGACTCGAGGGGAACAATGCGCTGAACCCGTCCGGGCGGCAGGCCGGCGAGCACCGCCGCCAGTCCGGCGGGGATGGTCCGCCCCCCCAGCGCCCACAGCCGGGGCTCGCCCGATGCCAGGGTGGCGAGGATGTCAACAGGGGGAAACGCGCCGCTTTCGTCCCGGCCCGGCAGCCAGTTCGGCTCACCGTCGGCGCCGACGCCCTCCAGCCGGCCGACCAGACCGGCCAGGGCCTGATGGGAACGCAGCATGCCCTCGAGACGCAAGACGTCGCGCCCGGCCTTCTGCTCCAGGCGCTCCACCAGGAGGCGGTCGACCAGAGCGGCCAGGTTGCGCTGATGCACCAGTTCGAGAATCGCCCACAGCGCCACGCAAACGGCCATGCCGAGAAGCACCAGCCTCACCATGAGGCCGTGCCGGTTCATCAACCCTGCTCCCCGAGGCCCGCTCATTCTCGCCTCTGCGATGCCACGCCAGATTAAACCAAAGAATATGACACATCCCTATGTATTAGGGAGGCGCCTCGAAACGGCTTTGAAACAATTGATCGACCGATGACATGAAGAAGCCCGATATTGTTAAGGATTCTCACACACTCACCAGACTCTGTCTAGTCCCGCACGAGTTGAATATTGTAACGAACTCATTGCTCTAGATGACATTTATCACCCCCGGATGCAATCCATCACCGCCTATTGACATATATCATTAGAATTGGGTTTGTCGCCGCAGGTGCCGATGGTATGGTGGGACCGCTCCATGGAGGCCCTCCTTTGCCCTATCGCCGCCCCGGCATTTCCGCCCTGCATCCCGCCACCCTGGTTTCCACCTGGTTCGGCGCCGGCCTGCTGCCCAAGGGGCCGGGAACCTGGGGCTCGGCCGCCGCCCTGCCCTTCGCCTGGGGGCTGACGGCGGTGGGAGGACGGGGCCTGCTGCTCGCCGCCGTGCTGGCCTGTTTCGTCATCGGCTGGTGGTCGTCCTCGCTCTATGTCCGCCTGACCGGCGCCGAGGACCCCGGCGAGGTGGTCATCGACGAGGTGGCCGGGCAATGGCTGGTGCTGCTGGCCGCGCCGCTCGATCCCCTGTCCTATCTGGCCGGCTTCGCCCTGTTCCGGGCCTTCGACATCTGGAAGCCCTGGCCGGTAGACTGGGCCGACCGGCGGATCGGCGGCGGATTGGGCATCATGCTCGACGACATCCTGGCCGGGCTGTACGGAATGGGATTGCTGATCCTCTTCAACCACGTGCGGAGTTGAGCATGCTGCCCTCCCGCCTGACCGAACTGGCCGCCCTGGTGCTGCGGAGCGCCGGACAGCGGGGCGAGCGCCTCGCCACCGCCGAATCCTGCACCGGCGGGCTGGTGGCGGCGGCGCTGACCGCCATTCCCGGCTCGTCCTCGGTGGTGGACAGGGGCTTCGTCACCTATTCCAACCAGGCCAAGACGGAAATGCTGGGCGTTCCGCCCGAGTTGATCGCCGCCCATGGCGCGGTCAGCCGTCCGGTGGCCATCGCCATGGCCGAAGGCGCCCTCGGCCATTCCCATGCCGACATGGCGGTTTCCATCACCGGCATCGCCGGCCCCCAGGCCGACGGAACGGACAAGCCGGTGGGGCTGGTGCATTTCGCCCTGGCCCGGCGCGGCGCGGCAACGCGGCACGCCGAACACCGCTTCGACGGCGACCGGGACGCGGTCAGGCTGCAGGCGGCGCTGACCGCTCTTGGGCTGTTCTTGCCGCCACCAGCGACCTGAGAATGGCCAGCGGCACGGTGGGCGCCTCCGAGACGATGTGCAGCCCCTCGCCCGACAGCAAGGCGTAGGGGAACATTCCATTGGCGCCGTATCCCAGGTGCAGCCTCATGCCGGGCACCACCGTTTCCACCAGGGCGCGGCAATCGGGAACCGAGGCGGTGAACGGCGCCGGGGCGACGCCGAAGGCCGCCGCCAGATCGCCGTCGAGCCCGCTCTCGGCCCCGGTCGCCTGCATCAGCCGCCGCTCCAGTCCGCGCCAGTCGCTTGCCATTATTCCTCCAAGCGGTCCATGGACGAACCCGCGCCTCCCAGCCTATCTTGTCCGCCAGCCCCGTCACAGCCACTTTCACAGATAGTGGGAGAGTTCCACCATGTCCCTGTCCGGCCCCGCATCCCGTACCGGCGGCGAGATTCTCGCCGATGCCCTGATCGGCCAGGGGGCCGATACCGTGACCTGCGTGCCGGGCGAGAGCTTCCTGCCCTTCCTCGACGCCGCCTGGGACCGCCGCGACCGCCTCAAGGTGCTGGCCTTCCGCCACGAAGGCGGCGCCGCCTATGCCGCCGAGGCCCACGGCAAGCTGACCGGCCGCCCCGGCGTGTGCTTCGTCGGGCGCGGCCCCGGCGCCACCCATGCCTCGGTGGGAGTGCACACCGCCTTCCAGGATTCCACCCCGATGGTCCTGCTGATCGGCCAGGTGGATCGGCCGTTCCGGGGGCGCGAGGCGTTCCAGGAGGTGGAACTGGCCCAGATGTTCCGGCCCCTGGCCAAGCGGGTCGAGGAGATCACCTCGCCCGACCGCCTGCCCGAGGCGGTGGCCCGCGCCTTCGCCGCCGCCCTGGGCGGGCGCCCCGGCCCGACGGTGCTGATCCTGCCCGAGGACATGCTGGCCGAGCGCGCCGTCGTCGCCGACGTCGGGCGCCTGCCCCCCGCCCTGCCCCATCCCGGCCCCTGCCGCCTGGACAAGATGGTGGAGTTGCTGGGCCGGGCCGAGCGCCCGCTGATGCTGGTGGGCGGCGGCGGCTGGAACGCCGAAGCCGCCGGCCTGATCACCCGCTTCGCCGAGGGCTGGAGCCTGCCGGTGGCCGCCTGCTTCCGCCGCCAGGACATCGTCGACAACGATTCGCCCGCCTATGGCGGCGAGCTGGGCTATTCCATGGCCCCCAGCCTGGGAGCACGGGTGCGGGAAGCCGATCTGATCCTGGCGGTGGGCACCCGCCTGGGCGACATCGACACCCATGGCTACAGCCTGATCGAAGCCCCGAACCCCAGGCAAATCCTGATCCACGTCTTCCCCGAGGCCGAGGAACTGGGCCGGGTCTACCGCCCCCATCTCGCCATCGTTTCCGCCATGCTGCCCTTCGCGCGGCGCGCCGCCGAACTGGAAGCGCCCCCCGCCCCCCGCTGGGCAAGCTGGGCGCAAGCGGTGCGCGCCGACCATCTGGCCAACCGGGTGCCCCATCCCTGCCCCGGCACGCTGGACATGGGGCTTGTGATGGCCGAGATCGAGTCCCGCCTGCCCGACGACGCCATAATCTGCACCGGCGCCGGCAACTATACCGGCTGGCCGCAGCGTTTCCACCGCTTCCGCCGCTATCCCGGCCAGCTGGCCCCGGCCAACGGCTCCATGGGCTACGGCCTGCCCGCCGCCCTGGCCGCCAAGGCGCTGTACCCTGAGCGCATGGTGCTGGCCTTCGCCGGCGACGGCTGTTTCCTGATGACCGCCCAGGAACTGGCCACCGCCAAGCTGCACAATCTCGCCCCGGTCATCCTGGTCATCGACAACGGCATGTACGGCACCATCCGCATGCATCAGGAGGCCAGCCATCCCGGTCGCGCCCTGGCCACCGATCTGGCCAATCCCGACTTCGCCGCCCTGGCCGCCTCCTACGGCGCCTGGACGGCACGGGTGGAGCGTACCGAGGATTTCACCGCCGCCTTCGATCAAGCCCTGGCCGCCGGGCGCCTCGCCCTGCTGCATCTGGTCCTCGATCCCGAGGCCATCACCACCCGCACCACGCTCACGGCCATCCGAGAAAAGGCCGCGAAAACGTAAGGGAGGCACCATGGACGTCTCCGGCCTGCTGGCCCGCCTGGGCCTTTCCCCGCCGAACGGCCCGCTGGAGGTCCGCTCACCCATCCATGGCCAGGTCATCGCCTCGGTCCCCGTCACCACCGATCCCGCCCGCGCGGTCCAGGCGGCGGCCGAGGCGTTCGCCGCCTGGCGTGTCGTTCCGGCCCCGAAACGTGGTGAACTGGTCCGCCTGCTGGGCGAGGAACTGCGCCGCGCCAAGCCCGACCTCAGCCTGCTGATCACCCTGGAAAGCGGCAAGATCCTCCAGGAGGGCCTGGGCGAGGTGCAGGAGATGATCGACATCTGCGACTTCGCGGTCGGCCTGTCGCGCCAGCTCTACGGCCTGACCATGGCCACCGAGCGCCCCCGCCACCGTATGATGGAGACCTGGCATCCGCTGGGGCCGGTGGCGGTGATCACCGCCTTCAACTTCCCCGCCGCCGTATGGGCATGGAACGCCGCCCTGGCCCTGGTCTGCGGCGATCCGGTGATCTGGAAGCCGTCGGAAAAGACCCCGCTCACCGCCCTGGCCGTCAACGCCCTATTGACGCGGGCCGCCGAGCGTTTCGGCGGGGTGCCGAACGGCCTGTCACAGGTGGTGATCGGCGGGATCGAGGCGGCGCGCACCCTGGCCGACCACAAGGGGATACCGCTGGTCTCGGCCACCGGCTCCACCGCCATGGGCAAGGCGCTGGCGCCGCGCATCGCCCGGCGCCTGGGCCGCTCGCTGCTGGAACTGGGCGGCAACAACGCCGCCATAATCTGTCCCTCGGCCGACCTGGATCTGGTGGAGCGCGCCGTGCTGTTCGCCGCAGCCGGCACCGCCGGCCAGCGCTGCACCAGCCTCCGCCGCCTGATCGTCCATCACTCGGTCCGCGACCGGCTGGCGGAGCGGCTGAAGGCCGCCTATGGCCGCATCCGGGTGGGCGATCCCCGCGATCCCGCCACCCTGGTGGGGCCGCTGATCGGGGCCAAGGCCTATCAGGCCATGCGCCACGCTTTGGCCAAGGCCGGCGCGGCCGGCGCCACCGTCACCGGCGGCGAGCGGCTGGCGGTGGGCGGCTGGAACCAGGCCTTCTACGTCCGCCCGGCTTTGGTGGAGGTCCGGCGGCAGACGGAACTGGTACGGTCGGAGACCTTCGCCCCCATCCTCTACGTCATGGGCTATGAGCGGCTGGAACAGGCCATCGCGCTGAACAACGGCGTCCCCCAGGGGCTGGCGTCGTCCATCTTCACCCGCGACCTGGGCGAGGCCGAGGCCTTCCTGGCCGCCTCGGGCAGCGATTGCGGCATCGCCAACGTCAATATCGGCCCCTCGGGCGCCGAGATCGGCGGGGCATTCGGCGGCGAGAAGGACACCGGCGGCGGCCGCGAATCCGGGTCGGATGCCTGGAAGGCCTATATGCGCCGCGCCACCAACACCATCAATTACGGTCGCGACCTGCCGCTTGCCCAGGGAATCGTCTTCACCACCGAGTAATGCCAAACTGCGATGAGCCCGACTTATCGCAGTTTGGTTAGGCGCAAAGCGCCGCGCGCCTTATGGCGCGGAAGGCCCGCCCGGCGATTGAGGGCGTTGCGGTGAGCGGTTTCGATCACCGCAACTTGGTATAACGTCACACTTTGTCGCGGCTCGCCCGTTGCGGAACGGCGGAAAATCCAGCACATTCGCCGTCATGAACGAGATCAGCGCCCCCCTCGCCCCCTTGCCCAAAACGGGTGAACCCAAGATGGAGAAACTCGCCGTCGCCGCCGGAGCCGTGCTGTTCCGCCAGGGCGATACCGGCGACGCCGCCTATATCCTGGAAAAGGGCAAGGTGATGATCTTCCAGCAGGTGGAAGGTCAGCGGGTGGAACTGGACACCATCCGGCCGGGCGAAATCTTCGGCGAAATGGCGGTGATCGACAGTTCCGAGCGCATGGCCACAGCGGTCGCCGCCAGCGATTGCAGCGTGACCCGCGTGCCGCAGGCGATCTTCAACCGCAAGCTGGAAGCCACCGACAAGTTCGTCCGCGCCCTGGTCAACATGTTCATCAAGAACATCCGCACCTCGCACCGCATCTTCGTGCGGCGGCCGCGCAGTTTCCGCGATAACATCAAGCTGATCCGCTACTTCGCCTTCAACGTCGAGCGCTACGCCAACCTGATCGACGACCGCCCGCTGGGCGACGAGATGCTGGCGGCGCTGGAAAAGGTGGAGAAGGCGGTGGCCGAACTGGCCGAAATCGGCAACCGCGCCAAGGACAAGCGCCACGACCACATCATGGAAGACGGCGACGCCCACAATGTCGGCCTCAAGACCGTGATGAGCACCGAGGGTCAGCGGAAGCTGTAGCCTCCCCCCTACCGCGCCGGCAGTTCCTCGACGGTCACCGACGAGCGGCCCGAAGGCGAAGCCGGGGCGCGGACCGGCGGCGGGGGTTCCTCCTCGGCGCGGGCCTGGGGCTGGGATTGCGGCTGAGCCTCGGCTTGGGCCGCCTGCTCCCCGCCGCGATTGCGCTTGTCCCACTCCTTGACGCCGTGGGCCGCCAGTTCGGCGACGGCGCAGCCCGACAGTCCCGCCATCAGCGATAGGGCCATCGCCACCCGCATCATGCGCAGGATCGCCATCGATCCTACTCCGCAACCGCCGCTTCGATGCGGACCAGGGCACCCGCCTCGATGCCGGCGAGGAAGGCCAGCGGATCGGCGGTACGGCCGAAAATATTGGCGGGAACCGCCAGGCGGATCTCGTCGCCCTCGGAACAGGGCGTCGGGCCATAGCCGATGACGATGGACTCGCCCTCGTGGCGGAAGGCCAGTTCCCCGGCCTCGACCACGTCGCGGGCGTCGTCCTCGCGGTCGGCGTGGACCGGCGCCTGGAAATAGACCTCGCCCTGCCAGGTGGCGGCGCGGGCATCGAACGGCACCGCCGCCAGGACGGCGTCGGCCGTCGCGGTGTCGTAGAGATCGACGTGCAGGACATGGTGTCCGATGGAAATCTTCAGCTTACGCATGCCTTGGCGGTCCCGGATGGTTCCTGTCATGGCTCCAATGTGCCATTTCCCAAGGGAATTGACCAGAAGCACAATAGCCATACCATATGTAGTGGCTTCGACCTAGTCGCGCAAGCTCCACAGCACCTCGCGGGTATGCTCGGCGATCATCATTTCCTCGTCGGTGGGAATCACCCAGACCGCCACCTTGCTGTCCAGCGCGCTGATCAACTCGGCATCGCCGTCGGCGTTGGCGGCCTCGTCCAGGCGGATTCCCAGCCATTCCGACAGATGGCAGACCCTGGCGCGCACCGGCGGCGAGTGCTCGCCGATGCCGGCGGTGAACACCAGGGCGTCCAGACCGCCCATGGCGGCGGCCAGCGAGCCCAGCTCGCGGGCGATGCGGTAGGTGAACAGCTCGACCGCCTCGGCGGCATGGGGCTCGGAGCTTTCCAGCAGCACCCGCATGTCGTTGTTGAGCCCCGACACACCCAGCAGGCCCGACTGCTTGTACAGCAGGGTCTCGATTTCCTTGGCGGTCATGCCCTTCTGCTGCAGCAGATAGAGCACTACGCCGGCGTCCAGCGTGCCGGTGCGGGTCCCCATGGGCAGACCGTCCAGGGCGGTGAAGCCCATGGTGGACGCCACGCTCTTGCCGCCCTTGATGGCGCACATGGAGGCGCCGGAGCCCAGATGGGCCACCGCCACCCGGCCGCGCGCCTGGGCCGGGGCCAGCTTGGCCAGCCGGCGCGAGATGTATTCGTAGGACAGGCCGTGGAAGCCGTAGCGCTTGACGCCTTCGCCGGTCAGGGCGCGCGGTAGGGCGAAGGTCTGGGACACCCAGGGATTGGAGCGATGGAAGGCGGTGTCGAAGCACGCCACCTGCGGCAGGCCGGGATGGACCTTGGCCAGGGCGCGGATGGGCGCCAGATTGTGGGGCTGGTGCAGGGGTGCCAGGGGAACCAACTGCTCCAGCTCGACCATCAGGTCGTCGTTGATCAGCATGGGGTGGGAATATTGCGAGCCGCCATGGACGACGCGGTGGCCGGCCACCTTCAACTCGGCGCCGTCCAGATGGGACTCGATCCAGCCGATCATGTGCTTGAACAGCGCCTCGTGGCTGAGACCGGGCTCGTCCGGCCAGCGGTCCTCGGCCAGCACCGCTCCGTCGGGCGACTTGGCGATGAAATGGGGGGCGACGTTGATGCCCTCCACCTGACCCTTGGACGACAGCAGCGGCGAATCGTCGCCGTTGGAGACGTAAAGCGAGAACTTGATGCTGGACGAGCCGGCATTGATGACCAGGATGCCTTCACGCATGAAAAATCCTCGATTCCGTTGTGACCGGCTCACCGATTCCAGCCGCCATTGCGGCGGCGGCCAAGGGCGCGGAGGCGCCCGCCCGGCGAGGGGCTTTTATTACTGAGCGGCGACACCGCCCTTGGCGCGCCGCGCGTGGGCGAACAGCACGGCGACGGCGCACGACGCCAGGCGGGCCTTGGCGCTGTCGGCGCGGCTGGTCAGCACGATGGGCACCCGGGCGCCCAACACGATGCCGGCGGCATCGGCGTCGGCCAGATAGGACAGCTGCTTGGCCAGCATGTTGCCGGCCTCCAGGTCGGGCACCAGCAGGATGTCGGCGCGCCCGGCGACGGCCGAGTTGATCTTCTTGATCTTGGCCGCTTCCTCGCTGATGGCGTTGTCGAAGGCCAGCGGGCCGTCCAGCAGGGCGCCGGTGATCTGGCCACGATCGGCCATCTTGCAGAGCGCCGCCGCCTCGATGGTCGAGTTGATCTTGGGATACACCGTCTCCACCGCCGACAGGATGGCCACCTTGGGCAACTCGACGCCCAGCACGTGCGCCAGCTCGATGGAATTCTGCAGGATGTCGGCCTTGTCTTCGAGCGTCGGGTAAATGTTGATGGCCGCATCGGTGATCAGCAGGGTGCGGGGATAGGTGGGCACGTCCATGACGAAGACGTGGCTGATGCGCCGGGCGGTGCGCAGGCCCTTATCCCGGGACGCCACCTCGTGCATCATCTCGTCGGTGTGCAAGGACCCCTTCATCAGGGCCTCGGCCTCGCCCGAGCGGCACATGGCCACCGCCTTCTCGGCGGATTCGTGGGAATGCTGGGTATCGACGATGCGCAGGCCGGCGATGTCCAGGTTGAACTCCTTGGCCACCGAGCGGATCTTGGCCTCCGGCCCGATGAGGATCGGGTCGATCAGGCCGAGCTTGGCCGCCTCCACGGGGCCTTCCAACGACACCTGATCGCAGGGGTGGCACACCGCCACCGAGATGGGCGCCAACACCGCGCAGCGGGCGATGATATCCTCGAACACGTGATGACGGCGACGCAGCGATACTTCGTTGAGTTCCAGGCGGGGCAGCACCAGCTTCTCGGTGGGGGCGGCGACGCGGGCCTGGCCGCTGAAGACCGTCTCGCCCCGCTGGTTGACACCCATGCAGTCGAGCACGATGTCGAGCGGAGCGATCTTCTCCACCACCCGAACGCTGACGGTCAGGGTGTCGCCCACCTCGACGGCGCCGGAGAACGCCAGATTCTGGCTGCGGTAGACGGTGCCCGGCCCCGGCAGTTCGTTGCCCAGCAGCGCCGACAGCAGCGAGCCGCCCCACATGGAATGGGCCACCACCTTGCGGTGATTGGCGAACTTCTCGGCGCTTTCCACGCTGTAGTGGGTGGGGTTGAGATCGCCGGTGGCCACACCGAACAGCTCCACGTCCTTCATGGAACAGGTGCGCGTCAGGCTTGCCGTGTCGCCGACCTTGATCTCGGCGAACGTGCGGTTCTCCATCATCTCAACCATGCCCGACCCCCTAATACCGACGAAATATTGTTGCAGCGCGGAATTATAGTCCCGATCCGCCGCGCCGCACAATGACCGCTTGATGACTAAGGTCAAGACCGGATGGATTTGGGGGATATGCGCAACAGCCCTTACAAGATGTTGCGGCGCACCATGGAAGAGGACTAATCTCCCGTCTGCGTCGGATATTCACCGCCATATCGGGATTCCCATGAGCACGCGCAACCTCAAGTCCCTGTTCCGTCCCCAATCCATCGCCGTGGTCGGCGCCTCCATCAAGCCGAAGAGCATCGGATCGGTGGTGATGCGCAACCTGCTGAAGGGCGAATTCGCCGGACCGGTGATGCCGGTGACCTCCGAGCATGCCTCGGTGGGCGGCGTCCTGGCCTATCCCGACGTGGCCTGCCTGCCCAAGGCGCCCGACCTGGCGCTGATCTGCACGCCGCCCTCGACCATTCCCGGCATTCTCCGCACCCTGGGCGAGCGCGGCACCAAGGCGGCCTGCATCATGACCAGCGGGCTGCATCTCGAGCAGGACGCCGGCGGCGCCACCATGCTCGAACTCTCCCTGGCGGTGGCGCGCCAGCACGGTATGCGGCTGCTGGGTCCCAATTCCATGGGCATCCTGGTGCCGGGCATCGGACTCAACGCCAGTTCGTCCCACGAGAACGTCCTGCCCGGCAAGCTGGCCTTCGTCTCCCAGTCGGGAGCCCTGTGCACGGCGGTGCTGGACTGGGCGCGAGCCCGCGAGATCGGCTTTTCCCACTTCATCCATCTGGGCGACACCGAGGGCGTGGATTTCGGCGACGTGCTCGACTACCTGGGCAGCGATCCCGGCACGCGCGCCATCCTGATCTACATGGAATCCATCCACGAGCGCCGCAATTTCATGTCGGCGGCCCGCGCCGCGTCGCGCAACAAGCCGGTGTTGGCCATCAAGGCCGGGCGCTCGCGGGAAGGCGCCCGGGCGGCGGCCTCGCACACCGGGGCGCTGGCCGGCTCGGATCTGGTGTTCGACGCCGCCATGCGCCGCGCCGGCATGCTGCGCGTCCAGGACATCGAGGAGATCTTCGGCGCGGTGGAGACCCTGGCCCGCTCCAAACCCATGAAGGGCCGGCGGCTGGCCATCCTGACCAATGGCGGCGGCATCGGGGTGATCGCCGCCGACGACCTGGCCGAGATGGGCGGCGAACTGGCCCAGCTGCCCGACGAGGTCATCGACAAGCTGAAGGCGGTGCTGCCCCCCGGCTGGTCCCAGGGCAACCCGGTTGACATCTCCGCCGACGCCGACGGCGAACGCTACGTCAAGACGCTGAACATCCTGTCGGAAAGCAAGGCGGTGGATGCCGTGCTGGTGATGCTCGCCCCCTCCGCCGTCTCGGACCCCACCGACGTGGCGGCCGCCATCATCAAGACCGCCAAGGACCGGCCGCGCGCCAACGTCATGACCTGCTGGGTGGGCAACGAGGCGGTGGCCCGGGGCCGCCACCTGTTCAGCGGCGCCGGCATCCCCACCTACGACACGCCGCGCGCCGCCATCCAGGCCTTCATGCACCTGCTGCAATACCGCAGGAACCAGGAATTGCTGATGGAAGTCCCGGCTTCGGCGCCGACCGACTTCGTGCCCGACACGCGCCGCGCCCGCTTCCTGATCGACGAAGCCTTGGCCAAGGGCGGCGGCACCCTCAACGAGCCCGAGGCCAAGGCGGTGCTGGAAGCCTACGGCATTCCCACCGTCGAGACCCATGTGGCGCGCAGCCCCTCGCTGGCCGGCAAGATCGCCATGGCCATGAAGGAATCGGTGGCGCTGAAGATTCTGTCGCCCGACATCTTGCACAAATCCGACGTGGGCGGCGTCATGCTCAACCTGCAGGGCGCCTTCGAGGTGGAAAAGGCCGCCCATGCCATGCTGGAGCGGGTCAAGGCGGTCTACCCCGAGGCCCGCATCGACGGCTTCACCGTCCAGAGCATGGCGCGCCGCCCCGGCGCCCAGGAGCTGATCTGCGGCGTCGCCACCGACCCGGTGTTCGGACCGGTGATCATGTTCGGCCAGGGCGGCATCGCCGTCGAGGTCATCGCCGACCGGGCCATGGCCCTGCCGCCGCTCAACATGAACCTGGCGGCCGAGCTGATCTCGCGCACCCGGGTGGCCCGCCTGCTGGAAGGATATCGCGGCCGCCCGCCCGCCAACAAGGAAGCCATCCAGCTGGCCCTGGTGCAGCTGTCCCAGTTGGTGGTCGATTTCCCCGAGATCGTCGAGCTGGACATCAATCCGCTGTTCGCCGATTCCCAGGGCGTGCTGGCACTCGATGCCCGCATGGTGGTGGCGCCGGCCAAGCCCGGCACCGAGCATCTGGCCATCCGCCCCTACCCCAAGGAGCTGGAGGAATGGTTCACCATGACCGACGGGCGCAAGACCCTGCTGCGCCCCATCCGGCCCGAGGATGAGCCCAACCATCACATCCTGGTGTCCAAGCTGACACCCGAGGACATCCGCTTCCGCTTCTTCGGCCTGGTGCACGAACTGCCCCATTCGGAAATGGCCCGCCTGACCCAGATCGACTACGCCCGCGAGATGGCCTTCATCGGCGAGATCGAGAAGGAAGGAGGCGGCAAGGAGACGCTGGGCGTGGTGCGCACCGTCACCGACCCCGACAACGACGCCGCCGAATTCGCCATCGTGGTGCGCTCGGACCTCAAGGGCTCGGGCCTGGGCAAGCGCCTGCTGGTCAAGATGATCGAGTATTGCCGCTCGCGCGGCACCCGGACCATCGTCGGCCAGGTGCTGAAGGACAACCCGCGCATGCTGGCCTTCGTCCAGCACCTGGGCTTCCTGCCCATCCGCACCATCGACGGCGACATCGTCGAGGTGGAACTGGAACTGCAGAAGGAACACGAACTCGGCCCCGACCCGACCGACTAACCGGCCGGCATAGGCCTAAGCTGTTGCCGGGACAGTCAAGTTGCCGCAAGATGCGGCGGGGGAATTGAGGCGTTTGGGGATCTTGCCGTCATGTCGCTGTCAACGGTCATCGGTTTTTCGCTGAGCCTGCTGCTGATCATCGTCTCGATCATCGAACTGACGACCAATTTCAAGATCTTCCTGCACCTGTCCGGCCTGCTCATGGTGGTGGGCGGCACCCTGGCCGCCGCGCATGTGGGCTTCGAGATGCGCTACGTCAAGCAGGCGCTGGGCAACATCAAGGCGATCTTCTTCTCGCCCAAGATGGCGCGCGGCATGCTGACCAACGAGGTGGCCCGCGTCATCCGCTGGGGCTACCTGCTGCAGAAGAGCGGCATCCAGGCCCTGGAATCCGACGTGAAGAGCCTGAAGAGCCAGGACGCCTTCCTGGCCTATGGGGTCGGCTTGGTGGTCTCGGGCTATACCGGCGAGGAAGTGCGCCACATGCTGGACAATCAGGTGGAAACCGCCTTCCAGCGCCATACCGTCTCGGTGGAAATCCTCAAATACATGGCCAGCAACGCCCCGGCCTTCGGCATGATGGCCACCCTGGTCGGCCTCGTGGTCATGCTCGACAACATGGACGACCCGGCCAAGCTGGGTCCCGGCATGGCGGTGGGCCTGCTGGGAACCCTCTACGGCGTGCTGTTCGCCCGCCTGGTCCTCATGCCGGCGGCGGAAAAGGCCCACCAGCGCGAATCCATCATCCGCTTCCGCAACATGCTGGTGGCGGAAGGACTGGTCATGCTGGCCGAGCGGCGCAGCCCCCGCTTCATCCAGGATGCCATGAACTCCTATCTCGACCCCGCCATCCACTTCGACATCGACAAGGCGCCGAAGAAGTAGCCGGGAGGCCCTGGGCCATGAGCAAGAGCAAGTTCCATAAGGAAAACAAGGAGGCGGCCGAGGACTGGCTGCTGTCCTACGCCGACATGATCACCCTTTTGATGGCTTTCTTCATCGTCCTGGTGTCCATGTCGACCATCGACAAGAACAAGTACGAGCAGGTGTCCCAGGGCATGGCCAAGGACATCGGCTACCGCGAGGTGACCACGCCCTTGCAGGACATGCGCTCGGAACTGCTGGGTCAGGTGACCGGAGCCGGCGTCGAGGACACCGTGGACGTGGGCAAGGACGACAAGGGCATCGTCCTCAACCTGGCCAGCGGCACCATGTTCAAGCCCGGCTCGGCCGACGTGCGCCCCGAGATCATGCCGCTGATGAAGGAGATCACCGGCACCTTGAAGCAGGAGCGCTTCAAGAACTACCAGGTGGAAATCCAGGGCCACACCGACGACACGCCGATCCGCACGCCGCAATTCGCCAGCAACTGGGACCTGTCCTCGGCCCGCGCCCTGTCGACCCTGAAGCTGATGAACGAGTTGGGCATCCCCACCGGGCGCATGAAGATTTCCGCCCTGGCCGACAACGCGCCGCGCGTTCCCAACCGCAGCGAAACCGGCAAGGCCTACCCGGAAAACCAGGCCATCAACCGCCGGGTCGAGATCCACATCTACCCGCGGTAACTCACAATTCGCCGCGCCGCTGCTTGGCCAGCACGTATTCCAGCCGCTTGAGGCCCAGCAGCTTCAGATGGGCCTCGCTGGCCCCCCGGGCGCCGACGATGGAGATCTCGGTCAGGGTCGGGACGTGAAAGGCCGTCACCTTGACGGCGTTGCCAAGGCGGATGAACTCGAACAAGACCTCGGCCGCGTTGATATCCGGTTTCATCCCCAAACCCTTACGGCCGCCACTTACGGCAACGGCAGTTCATTGTCGCCCAGCGGCTGGAAATAGGCCGCCACCGCCAATTCGTCCACCTCGGCCAGGCTGGAGGGAGTCCAGGCCGGCCGGCGATCCTTATCTACGACTTGGGCACGAATTCCCTCAAGAAAATCCTGTCCCTGCAAAAAATGCCAGGCGAGGCGGAACTCGCGCCTTAGGGCCTCGTCGAAATCCAGTCCCCGCCCCTCGCGCAATTGCCGGTTGGTCACCGCCAGGCTGAACGGGGCGCGGCCCGACAGCTCGGCCAGGGTATCCCAGGCCCATTGCCCTCCGTCCAGGCGCAGTTCCTCGACCACGTCGCCCAGGCGGCGATGGGCGAAGCAGCGCTCCAGCCCATCCAGCTGGCGGAGCAGCGGCCCATCGCCCGGCTCCTCGTGGAACCGCGCCAGAACGCTCGCCACCGCCTCGCCGGAATCGGCGGCCAGGGCGGCCCCGGCCAGGGCGAGACGCAGCTCGCCCAGCCGGTCCGCCGGAACGAAATGGGTGGCGATCCCCGCCCACAGGCAATCGGCCGGCCCCAGCTGGCGGCCGGTCAGGCCGAGGTAAAGCCCCACATGGCCGGGGCAGCGGTTGAGGAAATGGGTGGCACCCACGTCGGGAAAGAAGCCGATGCCGGTCTCCGGCATGGCGAAGCGGGTACGTTCGGTGGCGATGCGGAAATCCCCGTTGACCGACAGCCCCGCCCCGCCGCCCATGCAGATGCCGTCCAGCAGCGAGACATAGGGCTTGGGGTAGCGGTGGATGCGGCGGTTCAGCCGGTATTCCGTGCGGAAGACGTCGCGGTTGAAGCCGTGGTTACCGCGTCTGGCCGCATCCCACACCATGCGGATGTCGCCGCCGGCGCAGAAGGCCCGCTCGCCCTCCCCCTCGATCAGGACTACGCCGATCTCGGGATCGTCCTCCCACCCGGCCAGACAGCGGGTGATGTCGTGGTACTGCGCCGCAGACAGGGCGTTCAGCACCTTGGGCCGGTTGAGCCGGATGCGCCCCAGGCGCCCATCCCGGGTGACCACCGTTTCCCCGTCCATCCATCCCCCCTAATAGTCATCAAACCTAATGTGCGGCCGCCGGGCGGCCGGCATGATTTTTCCCATTGCCAAAGGCGGCGTCCTTGCCGACCCTTGCGGGCTGAATTTCACGCCACCCCGCCCATGCGGACGAAGACAGGAATCCGACGCCCATGACCGTCACCAGCGCCAATCCCGAGACGATCGTTCTCCATGCCGGCTACCGCGCCGATCCTACCACCGGTGCCGTCGCGGTTCCCATCTACCAGACCACCTCGTACCAGTTCCGCGACACCGAGCACGCCGCCAACCTGTTCGCGCTGAAGGAACTGGGCAACATCTACACCCGCCTGATGAACCCGACCACCGACGTGCTGGAACAGCGCCTGGCCGCCCTGGAGGGCGGCATCGCGGCGCTGGCGCTGTCGTCGGGCCAGGCGGCCTCGACCTTCGCCATTCTGAACCTTGCCCAGGCCGGTGACAACTTCGTCACCTCCACCGACCTCTACGGCGGCACCTGGAACCTGTTCGCCAACACCTTCAAGCAGATGGGCATCGAGGCCCGCTTCGTCGATCCCGCCGACCCGGAAGCCTTCGTCCGCGCCACCGACGACAAGACGCGGGCCTGGTACGCCGAGACCCTGCCCAACCCCAAGCTGCAGGTGTTCCCCATCAATGAGGTGGCCAAGCTGGCCAATCAGGTGGGCGTGCCGCTGATCGTCGACAATACCGCCTCGCCGGTGATCGCCAAGCCGCTCAGTCTGGGCGCCCACATCGTGGTCTATTCCTGCACCAAGTATATCGGCGGCCACGGCACCTCCATCGGCGGCGCCATCGTCGATGGCGGCACCTTCGACTGGGAGAAGCACGCCAAGCGCTTCCCGCTCTTGAACGAGCCTGATCCCAGCTATCACGGCGCCGTGTGGACTCAGGCGGTCAAGCCGCTGGGCCCCATCGCCTACATCATCCGCGCCCGCGTCACCCTGCTGCGCGACATCGGCGCCGCCATCAGCCCGTTCAACGCCTTCCAGGCGCTGCAGGGCATGGAGACCCTGCCGCTGCGCATGCGCGAGCATTGCCGCAATGCCAACGCGGTGGCCGAATTCATCGCCAAGCATCACAAGGTGGCCCACGTCATCCATCCGTCGCTCCAGGCCGGCGAGTACCGCCGCCGCGCCGATGCGGTGCTCAAGGGCGGCTATGGCGGCCTGCTGGGCTTCGAGCTGAAGGGCGGAGCCGAGGCCGGCCGCCGCTTCATCGACGCGCTGAAGATGATCTACCATGTGGCCAATATCGGCGACGCCCGCACCCTGGCCATCCACCCGGCCAGCACCACTCACTCGCAGTTGTCGGCCGACGACCAGCTGGCCTCGGGCGTCACCCCGGGCTATGTGCGGCTGTCCATCGGCATCGAGCATATCGACGACATCCTGGCCGACCTCCGCCAGGCTCTCGACGCCGCCTGAGGCCGTTTCCACGCGAAATGGGGGCCGGCTCCGCGAGGGGCCGGCTCTTTCCTTTCATGGACCATTGTTCACTGGCATGCGGGCGGGCATTATGCTAAACCCCGTTTGCCGCCATCTGCTGGAGACCTGGACCGTGCCGTCCTTCCTGCCCGCCGCCCAATTCCCGCTGACCCGCATGCGCCGCAACCGCCGCGACGACTGGTCCCGCCGCCTGATCTCCGAAACCAAACTGTCGGTGGACGACCTGATCTGGCCGCTGTTCGTAGTGGAAGGCAGCGGCGTGCGCCAGCCGGTGGCCTCCATGCCCGGCGTCGAGCGCCTGTCCATCGACCTGCTGGCGGAGGAGGCGCGCCGCGCCGCCGATCTCGGCATTCCCGCCATCGCCGTGTTCCCCTCGGTCGATCCCGCGCTGAAGACTCCCGATGCGGCCGAGGCCGTCAACCCCGACAACCTGGTCTGCCGGGCGGTGCGCGCCGTCAAGAAGGCGGTGCCCAAGCTGGGCATCATCTGCGACGTGGCGCTCGACCCCTACAACAGCGACGGCCATGACGGGCTGGTGGTCGACAACTACGTGCAGAACGATTCGACGATCGAGGTGCTGTGCCGCCAGGCGGTGGTGCAGGCCGAGGCCGGCTGCGACGTGGCGGCGCCGTCGGACATGATGGACGGCCGCATCAGGGCCATCCGCGAGGCCCTGGATCAGGCGAATTGCGACCATGTGCGCCTGCTGTCCTACGCCGCCAAGTACGCCTCGGCCTTCTACGGCCCGTTCCGCGACGCTGTGGGTTCCAAGTCGGCGCTGAAGGGCGGCGACAAGAAGACCTACCAGATGGACCCGGCCAACACCGACGAGGCGCTGCGCGAAGTGGCGCTGGACCTATCGGAGGGCGCCGACATGGTGATGGTCAAGCCCGGCCTGCCCTATCTCGACATCGTGCGCCGGGTCAAGGAAGCCTTCGCCGTTCCCACCCTGGCCTACCAGGTGTCGGGCGAATACGCCATGATGAAGGCCGCCGCGCTGAACGGCTGGCTGGACTGGGACAAGGTCATGCTGGAAAGCCTGATGGCCTTCCGCCGGGCCGGCGCCGACGCCATCCTCACCTACACCGCCCCCGAGGCGGCGCGCCTGCTGGCCAAGTAAGCCCGTTTCGCGGCATCGCCATTCCAGCAAGGCCGTGCCTCGCGGCAATTGAACACCAATAAAAAGTAATTAACCAAAGTCAATAGCCACTCCCGCCGGGGTATCGTATCATTCGAAAGAAACACCACATCACCCATGTGTTGAACCCCCGGTTTTCCGGGCAGCGGGAAGGATCGAGACGATGACCAGACTCTCCACCACCGGCCTCCTGCTGCTGGCCCTGGCCGTGGCGCCCCCCGCCGCGTCCGCCCAGTCCGCCGCCCCGGACAAGAGCTTCAAGGATTGCCCCTTCTGCCCCGAGATGGTGGTGATCCCCGCCGGCTCGGTCACCGCCGGCAATCCCAAGGATTACGAAGACCCCGAACCCGACGCCCCCAAGCGCCCGAGCATCACCATCGCCAAGCCCTACGCCATCGGCAAGTACGAGGTGACGCAGGCCGAGTGGGAAGCGGTGATGGGCTCCAATCCCAGCGGAACCAAGGCGCCGAACAATCCCGTCGAGCATGTGGACTGGAAGATCATCCAGGAGTTCATCGCCAAGCTGAACGCCAAGTCCGGCCACACCTACCGCCTGCCCACCGAGCAGGAATGGGAATACGCCGCCCGCGCCGGCTCGTCGGCCAGCTATTCCTTCGGCGAGGACGAGAAGAAGCTGGGCGAGCACGCCTGGTACACCGCCAATTCCGGCAACGTCACCCATCCGGTGGGCAAGCTGAAGCCCAACGCCTTCGGCCTGTACGACATGCACGGCAACGTCTGGGAATGGACCGCCGACTGCTACCTGGAAAAGTTCATCGCCGGGCTGAAGGACCAGAAATTCTCCAAGGACTGGGAAACCGGCTGCTACCGCGTGACGCGCGGCGGATCGGCGCTGAACCTGCCCATGGCGGTGACCAGCTGGTACCGCGCCTCGCTGAAGCAGCCGCTGCACAACGCCAATCTCGGCTTCCGGCTGGCCAAGAGCCTGCCCTGATCAGAATGGCGGCGGCGCGTCGGGAGACAGGATTTCGACGCCGTCGCCGAAGGCCATGCCGCTCTCGCGCGGCAAACAGGCCATGTTGAGCGACGCGACGTTGCCGAATACGTTCCCGGCGTTGCCCCGGTGGTTGCCGGGGGAAAAAAGCGGCACTACGTGCCACCACAGCCGGTAGCCCAGATCGAGGATGCGCTTGATCAGCGCCGCCGACTTCTCCTTGCGGTCGTTCTCCACGTAAAGGACGGGGCGCAGGCGGAGAATGGTGTCGCGGGCACCGTCGATGACCTCGGATTCCGCCCCCTCCACGTCGATCTTGATCAGTTTCAGCGCCGGCAGCCCATAGGAATCGAGCGTCGCCACCGGGCAATCGTCGCCGTTCTCGCCGCCCAGGGACAGGCCGCCGAAATTCTCGACGCGGGAAAGATCGAGGCGGGGAACCTTGATGCTGCCGGCCTGGGCGCCCAGCGCCACCCGCTCGGCCCACACCTGCTGCAGGCCGTTGAGCAACAGGTTGGCGGTCAGCACCGCGTGGATGGGGCGCTGCGCCTCGAAGGCCAGCACCCGCCCGGCCGCCCCCACCAGCCCGGCCAGGGGCAGGGTCAGGCCGCCGATATTGGCCCCGGCTTCCACCACCGTGTCGCCGGGGCGGACGAACTGGCGGAACAGGGCGGTTTCGCCCTCGGAATACTCGCCATAGGCGGCGATGGAACGCCCCACCCAGACATCGCCCACCGGATAGAGCATGGTTCCGTAACGGGTGGCGGCCGTCCCCAGATAGGGGGGCAGAGCCAGGACGCCGCCGTTCACGGCCGGCCCAAGCGGGCGCGCAGGCGCATTTCCGCCCAGAACGGCAGGATCATCACCGCCACCATGGCGGCCCAGGCCACCATCTCGTGGTTCTCCCACAGGGCGCGGACCAGCAACGGAATACGGTCGGACCATTGGGGATGCGAGGTGATGAAGTCGTCGCCCCTGGACAGCGCCCAGGCCTCGGACAGCGGCGCCGCCAGGGCCGAAAGAGCCAGCCCGGCGGCGAAGCGCCGGGCGGCGCCGAAACCGTCGCCGCCGAACAGCCGGCCAACGGCGAAGGCCTCATCCCAGGCCTTGCCCTGCACCGCCATGCGACCCAAGGCATAGAGGGAGAGGCCGAAACACGGCATCAGGAACTCGACGGAGGGAATGTCGCGGTAACGGCCGTGCAGCAGCAAGGTGGCGCCGACCACGATGGCGGCGAAGCCGTAGATGGGCATCAGCTTCTCGGCCCATGGCCAGTGGAACGGCCTGGGCTCGCGCGCGAAGCCCTCGCCCGCCGCCCGGACGATCACCAGGGCCAGGATGGTATGCAGGATGATGCGGGCATTGGCCCAGGCGTCCTCCAGCCCATCATAGGCCATGGCGAAGGCGTTGACGGCCTGCCAGACGATGAACAGCCCGGCCACCTGCCCCAGCGCCGCCACCAGCAGGCCGCCCCGGAGGCCGTAGCGCTCGGGACGCCGTCCCAGGAAGGCCAGCGACAGGGCCGAGCCGATCAGCACCGCGGCCGTGGCGTGGCGCGCCCAGAACGGGCTGGGCTCCACCGGACCCGACATGGCGTACTTGACCCGGCGGTTCTCGTCGATCACCCCCCACTTGGCGCCGACCGTGCCCTCCAGATAAGCCTTCCATGGCTGGTCGAAGGCCTCCACCACGTTATAGTCGAAACCGTTTTCCTTGGAGACCAGGGCCAGCGTGCGCACGAAGCGCGCCGCGTTCTCCATGTCGGCCACCGCCGGCCCGCGCGAGCGGCCCCGGGTCGGCCAGCCGGCCTCGCCGATCAGGATGGGCTTGCCGAACTCCCTGGCCATGCGCTGGTAGATGGCGACCAGATGCTGGGCGGCGCCCTCGACGCCCACCGGCTCGTCCTCCCAATAGGGCAGGATGTGGATGGTGAGGAAATCCACCTCCTTGGCCACCTCCGGATATTTCAGCCAGAAGGCCCAGACGTCGGCATAGGACACCGGCTGCCTGACCGCCGCCTTGACCTTGCGGATGTACTGAATCAATTGCTCGGGGGGCAAGTCCTGGCGCAGCAGCACCTCGTTGCCGACGATGACGCGCTTGATCACGTCGGGATAGGAATTGGCCGCCTTGATCAGGGCGTCCACCTCGGCATCGTTGATGGCGGTCTTCTTGCCCAGCCACGCCGAATGCGTCACCTCGATGCCGTATTTGCGGCCCAGTTCCGGCACCACGTCGAGGCCTTCCCGCGAGGTATAGGTGCGCACCCCCTTTGCCACCCCCACCAGACTCTTCATGTCCTGGGCGATCTGCTCCGAGGTGGGATAGACCTGGGTGATGGGTCCCTGGCCGCGCCTAAACGGCGCGAAGGATACCGAGGGGAAGGGCTCGTCGAACGACAGTTCCACCGGCACCGGCCGGTTGAACCACCACCAGCCGGCGGCATTGAGGCTGGCCAGGACCAGGACGGCGAGAACGGCGAGGATACGGTTCATGGAAGACTCATGCTGTTGGCGGGCGGAACGCCCACGCTCCGGATGACGCCTGGGAGCGCGGGCATCCTGCCCGCCCTGCCCGGATCGCGTCAATTCCTCTTGCCGGCGCCGCCCAGGGCCGAGGCGAAGTCGAAATCGCCGTCGCTCTCGAAGCCGACACTGCGCCCGCCCGTGCCGGCCAGGAACAGGGTTCCCGACATGCGGTAGGCCAGACCCGACAGGGTCGAGGTGCCCAAAACCTGCCGCATCAGATCGGTGGTGGAGACATGGGCGGTGCCGGCCAGTTCGGCCTCGCCCAGGCGCGGCACGGTCACCGCCTTGTCGCTGGTGCCCTTGGCGAAGGTCTTGCCGTTGACGTCGATGGCGAAGCGCAGGCCGTCGACGCTCATGGGCGCGTTGTTGGGGTTGCGCACCCGCAGCGTCACCGCCAGGCGTTGCTCCATCAGGGACACGTCCACCGGCACCATGGAAACCAGCACCACCTCGGGCGGCTCGGCGAATTCCGAGGGGGTGCAGGCGGCAAGGCCGAGAAAGACCGCCAGGACCGTTAACCATCTCGTTGACATCAGATTTCCTCCACTTCGGCGATGCCGGAAATGCTGCGCAGCGCGCCCATGAATTTGGGCGAAAGGGTGATGGTGGATTTGAGGCCCAGTTCCACCTCGCGGTTGCCGGCCCGCGCCACGATGGCGACGCGGTTGCGGCCCCGGGCCTCTGCGTTGATCAGGTCGGCCAGTTGCCGGATGGCGCTGTCGTCGGAAATGATCACCCGGATGCCGGCGGCGGCCTTGGCCGCTTCCTGATCCAGCGAGGCGATACGCTGGCAGGTCATGCGCAGTTGGTCGTCCTCGAGCTTGGCATCCACGTCGATAAGCAGCGGCCCGCCGGCGTCGAGCAAGTCCCGCGAGGTGGCGAGGATTTCCGAAAAGCAGGTGACCTCGAACATGCCCGAGGCGTCGGAGAATTGCAGGAAGGCGTAGCGCGAGCCCTTGGCCGACACCCGTTCCTGCTTGGACAGCAGCGATCCGGCAAGGCGCACCCGACCCTTGCCGCCGGCCTGCAGGTGGCGGGTCAGCTCGGCGATCTTCAGGACGTTGAGCCGCTTCATGCTCTTGGCGTAGGCGTCCAGCGGATGGGCGGACAGATAGAAGCCCACCGCCTCGAATTCCTGGTTGAGCTTCTCATGCGGCGACCAGTCGGGGCCGGGCTCGAGCTTGAGCGTCGGGGCGTTGGAGCCGCCCAGCAGGCTCATCTGGCTGGATTCCCGGTCCTCGGCGGCGCTGGCGGCGTAGCGGCAGAGCGTATCGGCGTTCTTGAACAGCCTTCCGCGGTTCTTGTCCAGGCTGTCGAACACCCCGGCCTTGACCATGTTCTCCAGTTGGCGGCGGTTCAGCACCTTGGAATCCATCCGGGCCGCGAAGTCGCCGATATCCTTGAAGCGCCCGCCGCGCTCGCGCTCCTCGACCAGCGATTTCATGGCCGCCTCGCCCACGTTCTTCAGCGCCGCCAGGGCGTAGCGCACGGCGGAACCGCCGTCGGGCAGCAGTTCCACCGAGAAGGCGGGCTGCGAGGCGTTGATATCGGGGGGCAGCAGCTTGATGCCGAGGCGGTCCAGTTCCTGCCTGAACGAATTGAGCTTGTCGGTATTGCTCATTTCGTAGGTCATGGTCGCCGCCATGAACTCGGCCGGGTGGTTGGCCTTCAGCCACGCCGTCTGGTAGGCGATCAGGGCATAGGCGGCGGCGTGCGACTTGTTGAAGCCGTATTCGGCGAACTTGGCCACCTTGTCGAAGATCATCGAGGCCTGGGCGCCGTCCACGGCGCGCGCCGTGGCGCCCTCGACGAACTTGGCCCGCTGGCGGTCCATCTCGTCCCGGTCCTTCTTGCCCATGGCGCGGCGTAGCAGGTCGGCGCCGCCGAGCGAGTAGCCCGACAGCACCTGGGCGATCTGCATCACCTGCTCCTGATAGACCATGATCCCGAAGGTCTCCTTCAGGATGGGCTCCAGCAGCGGATGCATGTAGTCCGGCTCTTCCTTGCCGTGCTTGCAGGCGATGTAGCGCGGAATCTGGTCCATGGGGCCGGGACGATAGAGCGCCACCACGGCGATCAGGTCTTCCAGCCGGTTGGGGCCCATCTTGCGCAGCACGTCGCGCATGCCCGAACTTTCCAGCTGGAACACGCCGGCCGCATCACCTCTGGACAAAAGCTCGTAGGATTTCTGGTCGTCGAGCGGAATGGCCGACAGGTCGATGTCGACGCCCTTGGTCTTCTTGACGTGCTTCACCGCCGTGACCATCACGGTCAGCGTCTTGAGCCCCAGGAAGTCGAACTTCACCAGACCGGCGGATTCCACCCATTTCATGTTGAACTGGGTGACCGGCATGTCGGAGCGCGGATCGCGGTAGAGCGGCACCAGTTCGTCCAGGGGCCGGTCGCCGATCACCACGCCGGCGGCGTGGGTCGAGGCGTGGCGGTAGAGGCCCTCCAGCTTCATGGCCAGGTCGATCAGGTGGGAAACCGCCTCGTCCCTGTCCTTCTGCTCTTTCAGCAGCGGCTCGCTCTCCAGCGCCTGTTCCAGGGTCATGGGATTGGCGGGATTGTTGGGCACCAGCTTGCAGATGCGGTCCACCTGGCCGTAGGGCATCTGCAGCACGCGGCCCACGTCCCTGAGCACGGCGCGGGCCTGCAGCTTTCCGAAGGTGATGATCTGCGCCACCTGGGAATAGCCGTACTTGCCCTGGACGTAGCGGATGGTCTCTTCCCGGCGGTCCTGGCAGAAATCGATATCGAAGTCGGGCATGGAGACGCGTTCGGGATTGAGGAAGCGCTCGAACAGCAACCCCCAGCGCAACGGATCCAAATCGGTGATGGTCAGCGCCCAGGCCACCGCCGAACCGGCACCCGAGCCGCGGCCCGGCCCGACGGGAATGTCCTGGGCCTTGGACCACTGGATGAAGTCGGAGACGATCAGGAAGTAGCCGGGAAAGCCCATCTGCTCGATGACGTTCAGCTCGAACTCGACGCGCTCGCGGTAGGGCTTGGCGGCGTGCTCCTTCTCGTCGTCGGTCATGCCGTGCCGGAAGACGTGCTTTTCCAGCCGTTCCTCCAGGCCTTCCTGGGTCTTCTTGCGCAGCACCTCGGCCTCGGTCAGGCCGTCCATGCGGTAGGGCGGCAGGATGGGCTTGCGCTTGGCGACGCCGAAGGCGCAGCGCCGGGCGATGACCAGGGTGTTGTCGCAAGCCTCGGGCAGGTCGGCGAACAGGGCGCGCATCTCTTCCGGCGACTTGAAATAGTGCTCGGGGGTCAGGCGGCGGCGCTCGTCCTGGGAGATGTAGGCGCCCTCGGCGATGCAGACCAGCGCGTCGTGGGCCTCGTACATGCCCCGGTCGGCGAAGAACGGCTCGTTGGTGGCCACCAGGGGCAGATCGTGCTTGTAGGCCAGGCCGACCAGGGCCGGCTCGATGCGGTCCTCGACCTCCAGGCCGTGGCGCATCAGCTCCACGTAGCAGCGCCCGGCGAAGGCCCGCGCCAGCCGGGCCAGGACGATCTCGGCCTTTTCCCCCTGCCCGTCGGCCAGCAGGCGGCCCACCGGCCCGGCCGGGCCGCCGGTCAGCACGATCAGCCCGTCCGAGCGGGTCTCGATGTCGTGCAGCGTCACCTGCGGCGTCTCGCCGGCATCGGTTTCCAGGAAGGCCTTGGACACCAGCTTCAGCAGGTTGAGATAGCCGGCCTCGTCCTGGCACAGCAGCACCAGGGGATCGGGCTCGGGCTTGCGGCCGTCCTTGGAGGGACCGCCATCCTCCCGCCGGATGGCGATCTGGGCGCCGACCACCGGCTGGATGCCGGCATCGGCGCAGGCGGTGGAGAATTCCAGGGCGCCGAACAGGTTGGCGGTATCGGCGATGCCGATGGCCGGCATAGCCATCTTCTCGCACAGCTTGATCAACTGCTTCAGCTTGATGGCGCCTTCCGCCAGGGAATAGGCGGTGTGGACACGGAGATGGACGAAATCGGCATGAGCGGGCATGGCGGCGAGAGTACCCTATCGGCGGCGGGCCGTCACCCGCCCGTGGCCATATTCCAGCATTCGCCCATGCGCTCCTTGCAGGCGGCCACCACTTGCGCATCCAGCTTGCCGGCGAACACCATGCCGTCCATCAGGGCGGCGATCTCGTCGGTGGTGAGCGGCGCACGGTAGGGCCGATACTGGGCCAGGGCCTGGAAGACGTCGGCCACCGCCACGATGCGCGCCTCCAGGCACAAATCGCCTTCCCGCAGGTGGAAGGGATAGCCGTTGCCCGACAGGCATTCGTGGTGGAAGGACGCCCAATCGGCAACACCGCCCGGCCCGAAGGCATGGGTGAGGATCACCCTTGTGTCGAAGGCGTGCCGCGCCATGCGCAGGCGTTCTGCGGCGTCCAGCGCCCCCTGGCGGTTGAGCAACTCGTCGGGAATGCGCAGCTTGCCGATATCGTGGAGATAACCGGCGATCTCCAGGCCCCGCAGGGTCGCCTCACCCAGGCCCAGGGCCTTGCCCAGCAGCACCGACACCTTGGCCACGCCGCCGCTGTGGCACTCGGTGTAGGGACTCTTGCGGTCGATGATGCCGCCCACCACCGCCGCCAGCCGCACCACCGCCTTGGTATCGAGCAGCACGGGCTCCCCCGCCGCCATCAGGCGGGCCAGGGCTTCCGACAGGACCGGCTCGTCCAGGGCGAACCAGAACGCCTCGCAGCGGGCCAGGCGGTCGAGCGCCGCCAGGGCCTGGGGAGCGAAGAAGCCGCCATGGCCCCGCAGCGCCGCCACCAGCTCGCGCCCGGCGGTGGCGCCGCCCTGCAGCAGCGCGTCGGTGCGGTCGGCCAGACAGATCAGGTTGGCAGCCAGGGCCACGTCCCCGGCGACGCCCCGGTGGCACAGATTGGTCCAGGCGGTGTGATGCTCGGCCACCAGGGGGGCGAGCGGCGCCAGTTCCGGAACGGCCGCCAGATAGCCGGCGCCGCGCGCCGCATGCTCGACGGAATCGGCCCAGCGCAAGGCCCCCATCAGGTCGTGATGCTCGCCGGTGGTGGAGACGCCGCAATCATGCAGCAGGGCGGCCCGCAGCAGCGAGCGGACCTCGCCGTTCTCCCAGCCCAGTTCCTCGGCGATACGGGCGGCGACCAGCCCGACCCGGCGGGAATGGCCGGTCTTGTCCACCCCCACCAGATCGAAGGCGTCGGACAGGGCGAGGATCAGCCGGTCAAGATCGAAACAGCTTGGAATCGCACCCATCGGCACCCCCGTTCCGATATCCGCGACCATCCTACTCCCCTGCCGGGAGAGACTCCATCCCGGAGCGCGGGTACATCAACTCTCCTCTCCGATACTGGAGCGCGGGCGTCCCGCCCGCATCACCCGTCCCGCCAATAGGCGCTGCCCCATCGCCACTCCTCCGCCTTTGAACACAACCCCGCCTTCACCGGGTTGTTCTCCACATAGGCGGTGGCTGCCGCCAAGTGGAATTCACTACGGACGAAACGGTCGTAATAATCCGGCTGCCAGATGGTCCCCTGCTCACCGAGCCGGCGATTGATGGCCTTACCAGTAAAGGACTTCCATGTGTGGAGAAGCTCGGCCAGCGGAACGCCGGGCTGCACCAGCACATGGACGTGATTGGGCATCACGACCCAGGCCAGGAGGCGATAGCGGTCAGCGTCGAAGTGAAGCAGAGCCCGTTCGACCAGGTCGGCGATCTCAGGCCGCCGCAGCAGGCAGCGGCCATGCCCTGCGTCCAGATAAGCATCCACCTTGGCCGAAGTCTCCGCTTCGGTGCCGAGACGCTCCACGATTTCGGCCGGCAGGCTGTCGGCAAGACGGAAAGTGACGGACTGGATCACTTCGGGCGTATCAAAATGGGGAAGATAGCCGCGCGATACCCAGCCTTTGAAAGCGGTCACGATGAACGCCTCCCTGCGGGCGGGACGCCCGCGCTCCGACAATGGCCTGCGGGCGGGACGCCCGCGCTCCCAAGAAATCCACGGAGCGCGGGCATCTTGCCCGCATCACCCATCCTACTGTTCGACCAGCAACCCCTCGCTCATCTTCACCACCCGGTCCATGCGGGCGGCGAGGTCGGGGTTGTGGGTGGCGATCAGCGCCGCCACGCCCGAGCCCTTGACCAGGCGGATCAGTTCGTCGAACACCCCTTCGGCGGTATGGGGGTCGAGATTGCCGGTGGGCTCGTCGGCCAGCAGCACACGCGGAGCATTCGCCAGGGCGCGGCAGATGGCGACGCGCTGCTGCTCGCCGCCCGACAGCTGGCCGGGGCGGTGCTCGGCGCGCTCGGCCAGCTTCATGCGGCCCAGCAGGTCCATGGCCCGTTCCCGCGCCTGGGGGCGCGGCACGCCGGCGATCATCTGCGGCAGGATGACGTTCTCCACCGCCGAGAATTCCGGCAGCAGGTGATGGTACTGATAGACGAAGCCCAGGTGCAGGCGGCGCAGCAGGGTGCGGTCCTTCTCGCCCAGCGCGCCGGCCGGATTGCCGGCCAGGAACACCTCGCCGCCATCGGGCCGTTCCAGCAGGCCGGCGATGTGCAGCAGGGTGGACTTGCCCGCCCCCGAGGGGCCGACCAGGGCGACGATCTCGCCCGCCCGGATCTCCAGATCGGCGCCCTTCAGCACCTCCAGCTCGTCCTTGCCCTGCTTGAAGGCGCGGCGGATGTTTTCCAGCTTCAGTCCGTCGCTACTCATAACGAAGGGCCTCCACCGGATCGAGCTTGGCGGCGCGCCACGCGGGGTAGATGGTGGCGGCGAACGACAGGCCCAGCGCCATCAGCACCACGGTGACCACCTCGCCCGTCTCGACCCGGGCGGGCAACTGGGTCAGGAAGTAGATTTCGGCGGCGAACAGCTCGCGCCCGATGATCGACTGGATGAACTGGCGGATGTTCTCGATATTGCTGGCGAAGGCCACCCCCAGCAGGGTGCCGGCCACCGTGCCGACCACGCCCACCGAGGCGCCGGCCAGGAAGAAGATGCGCAAGATCATGCCGCGCGTCGCCCCCATGGTGCGCAGGATGGCGATGTCGCGGCCCTTGTCCTTCACCAGCATGATCAGGCTGGAGATGATGTTGAAGGCCGCCACCAGGATGATGAGGGTGAGGATCAGGAACATGACGTTCCGCTCCACCTGGATGGCGTTGAAGAAGTTGGCGTTGGCCTGCTGCCAGTCGTAGATGGTGGCATTGCTGCCGGTGATGTCCCAGATGGCCTTGCGGGTCTCGGGCACCATGTCGGGGTTCTCAAGGAACACCTCGATCTGGGTCACCGAATCGGGCAGGCGGAAATAGGTCTGGGCGGCCTCCAGCGGCATGAAGATGAAGCCGGAATCGTACTCGAACATGCCGACGTCGAAGGTGCCGGCCACCTTGTAGCCGCGCATGCGCGGCACGGTGCCGAAGGCGGTGGCGTTGCCCTTGGGCGAGATCAGCGAGACGGAATCGCCGACGCGCACCCCCAGCTTCTCGGCCAGACGCTTGCCGAGGATCACCGCGTCGTCGCCGGCGAAATCGGCCGGGTTGCCGCGATACTTCTTCTGGAAGATGGGCCGGGTCAGCAGGTCCCCCGCCCGCACGCCGCGCACGATGGCCCCCGTCCCGCCGCCGGCCGAGGTGGCGAACACCTGGCCCTCGGCGGTGGGGATCACCTTGGTCACGCCGGGCAGCTTGCGGATGGATTCGGCCAAAGGGTCGAAGCCGGTGAGCGGCGCCCCCGAACCGTAGACGCCGATATGGCCGTTGATGCCGAGGATGCGGCCCAGCAACTCGTGACGAAAGCCGTTCATCACCGCCATCACCACGATCAGTGTGGCGACCCCTAAGCCGATGCCGGCCAGCGAGAACCCGGCGATGACCGAGATGAAGCCTTCCTTGCGCCGGGCCCGCAGATAGCGGAACGCCACCATGCGCTCGAACGAATTGAAGATCATGGAACCCCGCGGATCAATCCTGGGGGGCGACAATAGGCAAAGCCGGCCGGCTTGGCAACGCTACCGCCGCCCTCCCGCCTTCACCCCCCGGCGGGAACAGGCCTCGGCCAGGGCGCGCTGGTCCTCGGACAGCATGGGCTCGCCGTTGAAGGTGAAGGTATTGCGGGCGACATCGTACTTGACCGTTCCCACCTTCATCTGGGTCGAATCCAGCCCCTTGGCCGACAGGCCGGCCAGGGTTCCCTCGGTCGCCATGTTGGTGTCGGTGTAGTCCTGGCGCAGCGTCGTGTCGTTGGCCTGCAAGGTGGCGACGGTGTTGCTGTTGGCGGTGATAGAGGAATTCACCGTGGCGATCTGCGAATTGATGGAGGAAAGATTGCTGTTGTAGGTGTTGTCGATGGTCGCCTGCCGCGCCGCCCTGACCCGCAGCAGCCCCGGGTCGGTCTCCCCGGCGCCGCCGGTGATGGCGACGATCGCCGCGGTATCGGTGTTGTAGGTATTGGTCAGCGCCGTCTTCTGGGTATTCAGCGTGGTGAGTTGGGTGTTCAGCGTGGTCCCCTGGGCCTGGGCGGTGGCGATGGCCGTGGTGTTGGCCGCCACGGCGGCGGCGGCCTCCTCCTTGTTCTTGTTGGCCTTCTTGGCCTTGTTGTAGGTCAGCGGGTTGATGGTGAGGGGAATCTCCAGCACCTCGGGCAGGACCTTCCTGGCGAACTCGGCCTGCTTGGGGTCGGCATCGGCCGACACCACCCGTTTGCCGCGCACATCCACCCCCGGCTGGTAGGCCACGTCGGCGGAGGGGGTGTGGCTGATCACCCGCGAGCAATCCAGCTTGGAAATACTGATCACCATGGGGCCCGACGAGCCAGAGGCCCCCTGGGCCAGGACGGCCGGGGCGGACAGGCAGAAGGCGGCGGACAGCATCAGCAAACGGCGCATGACCCGGCTCCGGACGGTGAAGGGACGGCTTCCCCACGATGCGCCCGTCGAAGCGCGCCTTCAAGACTTTCGCGCCCCGCCCCATTTACGAAAGGTTCACAAAGAAATGGGGTGACGGCCGCCAGAATATTTCGTAAAATGGTCCCAAGCTCGGTGAACGGGCAAGACATCCGATAACGGTTGCGCCAATAGCGGCTTGAGTGTCGGGAGGAACGTGTCCCAGGTCCGCCGAAAGGCCGAGGCCAGGAACGTAGGATGCGGCAGGATCGCCACGGCGGTCCTGCCGTTTCCGTTTTCAGCGATAGAAGGCGGGATCGACCCGCAGATACGGAGGGGCCGCCGCCCGGACGCGGGCCTGCACCGGGCAATCCTCGCGATGGGAGCCGGGCAGATAGCCGATGCTCATCAGGAATTCACCCACCACCTCGCCGCCCATGAAGACGAAGGTGGCCCTGAACAGCTTGACCCAGTCGTTCTTGGTCAGCGGATGGTGCCGCTCGATCCAGGCGGCGAAGCTGCCCTCTCGCGCCCGCAGGGCCTGGAGCCGCCGGGCGTTCTCGACGATGGCTTCCAGCTTGCGGCGGTTGCGGATGATGCCGGCGTCGGCCAGCAGGCGCTCCATCTCGGCCTCGCCATAGGCGGCCACCGTGTCCACGTCGAAGCCGTCGAAGGCGGCGACCATGGACGGGCGTTTCTTCAACACGATCAGCCAGGACAGGCCCGCCTGGAAAATCTCCAGACACAGGCGCTCGAACAGCGCCCGCTCGTCGGTGAGCGGAAAGCCGTATTCCTGGTCATGATAGGGGCCGTGATGGGGATGGCCCGGAGCGACGTCGCAGTACCAGGACATTTGTTTCTCCTCGGCCACGCGGCCGCCCCGCCAACCCCGCGTGGCCGAGGAGGGTTGGAGCGTTTCTCCTCGGCTGCGCGGCCGCCCCGCCAACCCCGCGTGGCCGAGGAGGGTTGGAGTGGTGTTACGCCTGCTCCAGCTCGACCAGGGTACCGTTGAAGTCCTTGGGATGCAGGAACAGCACCGGCTTGTCGTGGGCGCCGATCTTGGGCTCGCCATCGCCCAGCACCCGGGCGCCGGTGGCCTTCAGCTTGTCGCGCGCCGCCAGGATGTCCTCGACCTCGTAGCAGATGTGGTGGATGCCGCCCGACGGATTCTTCTCGAGGAAGCCGGCGATGGGCGACTTCTCCCCCAGGGGATGGAGCAGTTCCACCTTGGTGTTGGACAGCTCCACGAACACCACCGTCACGCCATGGGCCGGTTGCGGCACCGGCGCCGAAACCTTGGCCCCCAGCGTGTCGCGGTAGAGCGCGGTGGCGGCGGCCAGATCGGGCACGGCGATGGCGACATGGTTCAACTTACCGATCATCGGAATCCTCGTCCTTGCTGAAAAAAGCATCGACGACAGCTATAGCATGGCTGCGGCGGCTCGGCCAAAGGCGATGCGGCCTTTACTCGCCGCCCGCCGCGGGTTAGGAAGGGGCTCAGCGCCTGAAACGGGATGTGGGGCGGAACCGTGCCGGAACACGCCGCGACGAAGAACAAGACGGCCGGGGACAAGCCGGGCGCCCAGGACTACGCGCATATCGGCGACACCATGTCCGTCTGGGCCAAGGTGGCCAATGCGACGGCCCTGGTCCTGCTGCTCGGCCTCTCCGCCCTGTTCGTGGTGGCCATGGGCTCGCTGCCGCGCATCGACGGGCGCCACCCGGTCAGCGGCATCCACCTGAAGACCACCATCACCCGCGACAGCGTCGGCATCCCGACCATCGTCGCCGAAACCCGGCATGACGCCTATTTCACCATGGGCTGGGTCCATGCCCAGGACCGCATGTGGCAGATGGAGGCCCAGCGCCGCCTGGGCGCCGGGCGGCTGGCCGAGGTGGTCGGCGAGCCGGGCCTGGCCAGCGACCGCTACATGCGCACCCTGGGCCTCTATCGCGCCGCCGAGCGCTCGCTGGGGGCGCTGTCGGAGCAGACGCGCTCGGCGCTGCAATCCTATGCCGACGGCGTCAACGCCTGGATGGCCTACAACATTCACCGCCTGCCGCCCGAATTCACCATCCTCGGCCTCCGGCCCGAGCCCTGGACCCCCGCCGATTCCATGGTCTGGCAGAAGATCATGGCCATGACGCTGACCGGCAACTGGCACGACGACATCCTGCGGGCCCAGCTGGCCCGCAGGATGGAGCCCAAGCGGCTGGCCGAGCTGTTCCCCGCCTACCCCGCCGACGCCCCGGTGACCCTGTCGGCAGAAGGCGGCAAGGCCCTGCTCGATTCCATGCCCGATTCCATGCGCCCCACCCCCGCCTCCAATGTCTGGGTGGTGGCCGGTTCCCGCACCAAGTCGGGCAAGCCGCTGCTGGCCGGCGACCCCCATCTGGCCTTCCGCGCCCCCATCCTGTGGTATCTGGCGGAACTGGAGGCTCCCGGCCTCAAGCTGGCGGGGGCCACGGTTCCCGGCCTGCCCTTCCACCTGATCGGCCATAACGGCCGCATCGCCTGGAGCTTCACCGCCACCCAGGCCGACACGGTGGACCTGTTCGTGGAAAAGCTGGCCGGCGACGGCGCCTATCGCGCCGCCGACGGCAACCGCCCCTTCCTCATCCGCACCGAGACCATCCGGGTCAAGGGCAAGCCGGACGAGGTGCTGAACGTGCGGGAAACCCGCCACGGGCCGGTAATTTCCGATCTTCTCGCCCAGGACATCGCCGGCAAGGACGAGGTGATCGCCCTGTCGGCCACCGCGCTGGGCCACGGCGACACCAGCGTCCAGGCCCTGCTGCTGCTCAACCAGGCCACCGACTGGGGCGGCTTCACCAAGGCGGTCCGGGAGGTGCAGGCGCCGGTGCTGAACGTCGCCTATGCCGATACCAGCGGCAACACCGGATTCTTCACCGCCGGGCGCATTCCTGTCCGCAAGTCGGGCAACGGCACCGTGCCGGTGCGCGGCTGGACCGGCGAGGGCGACTGGACCGGCTGGGTGCCGGCGGCCAAGCTGCCCCAGAGCCTCAACCCCAAATCGGGGGTGATGGTCAACGCCAACAACAAGGTGGCGGGCGACAAGTATCCCTACCTGATCTCCGCCACCTGGGCCGAGGGGTACCGCGCGGCGCGCATCCGCGACCTGCTGGGCGAACGCCGCGACCTGACCATGGACGACATGATGGCCATCCAGGCCGATTCCGTGTCGCTGCAGGCGGTCGAGCTCAAGGACTTGCTGACCGGCATCGAGTTCAAGGACCAGCGCTCCCGCGAGGCCGCCCAGCGGATCGCCGATTGGGACGGCAAGGCCGACCGCGACCGGGCCGAGCCGCTGATCTTCGCCGCCTGGATCAACCGCCTCAACCGCGCCATCCTCGCCGACGAACTGAAGGAATCGTTCCAGGCCTTCGAGCGGGTCCGCCCCCAGGTGCTGGTGGACATCCTGACCCGGCGGCGCCACTGGTGCGACGGCATCGACACGCCCGAGGCGGAAAGCTGCGATGACCTGATCGAGCGCAGCCTGGACCAGTCCCTGGCCGAGTTGGATGCCGCCTGGGGCAAGGACATGAGGAAATGGCGCTGGGGCGCCGCCCACCCCGCCCGCTTCGAGCATCCCCTCCTGGGAAAGATCCCCCTGCTGGGCGGCATGGCCGACCTGCAGGTGCCCGCCGACGGCGACGATTTCACCGTGTCGCGCGCCGCCTATCGCATCGAGGACAACGCCACCCGTTTCCCCCAGATTCACGGTGCCGGATTGCGCGCGGTGTTCGATCTGTCCGATCTGGCCGACAGCCGTTTCGTCATCGCCACCGGCCAGTCGGGCAACCCGCTGTCGCGCCATTACGCCGACATGCTGCCGGCGTGGAGCGTCAACCGCCTTTACCGCTTCGGCCAGGACAGCAAGCGCTCGGTGCTGATCCTGGAGCGGGGACGCTAGAAGGTCACACCACGTCGGAAAGGTGCGACGCCGCCGGGTCCATGTAGCTGCCGCGGAAATAGACCAGCGGGCTGCCGCCCTCCTGGTGCTTCAGCTTCTCAACCTTGCCGATGAAAATCTGGTGGTCGCCGCCGTCGATGACCTTGACCAGCGAGCATTCCAGGCTGGCCAGGCATCCCGTCAGGATGGGGACGCCGCTGGTCCATTCGGTGCGGGCCACGCCCTGCCACTTGTCCTCGGACCGGCTGGCGAAGCGGATGGACAGGTCGCGCTGGTGTTCCGACAAGATGTTGATGGCGAAATGGCCGAAGGCCTTGAACGCCTCCATGCTCGAGGTGGAATTGCCCAGGCAGAACAGCACCATGGGCGGGTCGAGCGACAGGGAGGAGAAGGCGCTGACAGTGACGCCCACCGGTCCCCTGGTATCCAGCGTCAGGGTGGTGACCACCGTGACGCCAGAGGCGAAACAGCCCAAAGTCTTGCGAAAGGAACGAGGGTCAAGGGACATGAACGGCTCGGTATCACTGGAGGCGGGATTTAAATTTAAAAGCCTTCCACCGTCCAGGTCAAATGCGCCATTACCCTTCCCGCCGGAAAAGAGACGCTTTTCATCGCGACAAGGCAGTTGACTCAAGACATGGAGCGGGAATTATAGCATTCTCCGTGGTAAGGAGATGATCTGCCCATCCCCTTCGGGGTGGCGTTCAGGGGAAGTGAATGTTCGCAATCATCGGCATCGTCGTGACATTCGTCAGCGTCATCGGCGGTTATGCTGCTCCGGGCGGCCATCTGGGCGTTCTGTTCCAGCCTTTCGAATGGCTGATCATCATCGGTGCGGCGGTCGGCTCGCTGCTGCTCGGCAACCCCAAGTCGATCATCCTCGGCATCGGCAAGAACATGGGCCTGGTGTTCAAGGGCGCCCATCACGGCAAGGACGATTACATCGAGCTGCTGTCGGTGTTGTACGCGGTGTTCAAGCTGGCCAAGACCAAGGGCGACCTGGCGCTGGAAAGCCATGTGGAAAAACCCGACGAGAGCCCGCTGTTCGGCAAGTTCCCCAAGTTCAGCTCCGACCACCACACCCGTACCTTCTTCTGCGACTATCTGCGGCTGCTGACTCTCGGCACCAGCAACGCCCACGAGCTGGAATCCATCATCGACGGCGAGCTGGAAGCCCACCACAAGCACTATCACGAGATCGCCCACGCGGTGAACCTGATGGGCGACGCCATGCCGGCGCTCGGCATCGTGGCGGCGGTGCTGGGCGTGATTCACACCATGGGCTCCATCACCGAGCCGCCGGAGGTGCTGGGCCACCTGATCGGCGCGGCGCTGGTGGGCACCTTCTCGGGCGTGCTGATCTCCTACGCCTTCATCGCCCCCATCGCCCGCAACATGCAGCTGTGCTTCGATTCCGACCACTACTATTTCCTGGCCATCAAGGCCGGGCTGCTGGGCCACATGCAGGGCTACGCCCCCCAGGTGTCCATCGAGTTCGCCCGCAAGATCCTGCCCGACGAGCTGCGCCCGACCTTCCAGGAACTGGAAGAGACCGTCACCAACCTGCCTCCCGATTGAGCCATAGGAGCGGCTGGACATGGCGGAAGGCGGTCAGCAGATCATCATCAAGCGGGTCAAGAAGGTGGCCGGCGGCGCCCATGGCGGCGCCTGGAAGGTGGCCTACGCCGACTTCGTGACCGCCATGATGGCCTTCTTCCTGCTGCTGTGGCTGCTCAACGCCGTCACCGAGGAACAGCTGACCGGCGTGTCCAACTACTTCGCCCCCACCATGGCCTCCAAGAGCGCCTCGGGCGCCGGCGGCCTGCTGGGCGGCAAGGTGATCGGCGAGGGCGCCCAGGTCTCCAACACTTCGTCGCCCTCCCTGGTGCAGCATCTGCCCCCCGCCTCCATCGGCCCGGGCGGCGAGGACCTGACCGGGTCCAAGGAATTCGAGTCCGAGAACCCCGGTGAAAGCAATCTGGGGCCGGGCCAGGGCGCCGGCCAGGGCGAGGGACAAGGGCCGGGCCAGGGCAAGGACCGCTCCGGCATGTCCGAGCAGGAGTTCAAGGAAGCCCAGGCCCAACGCGAGCAACAGAAGTTCGACAAGGCCAAGGAAGTCCTGGAAGGCGCCATGAAGGGCATCCCGGAAATGAAGCAGTTCCAGGGCTCCATGCTGGTGGACAACACGCCCGAGGGCCTGCGCATCCAGATCACCGACCAGGAAGGCCTGGCCATGTTCCCGTCGGGCTCCAGCGCCCCTTATGGCCATACCAGGGCCATGCTCGATCTGGTGTCGCGCGTGGTGCGCCAGTTGCCCGACAACCGCATCGCCATTTCCGGCCACACCGATTCCGTTCCCTTCCGCGATCCGTCCGGCTACACCAATTGGGAATTGTCGGCCGACCGCGCCCTGGCCAGCCGCCGGGCGCTGATCGCCTCGGGTGTCCCGGAAAGCCGCATCGACCGCATCGTCGGCCGCGCCGACCAGGAGCCGCTGGACAAGGGCGATCCCAAGGGCCTGCGCAACCGCCGCATCAGCATCATTCTGCTGCGCGAGAACGACCTGGGGCCGGTGGATTCCCAGTCGCTGTCGGTTCCCATGAAGGGCAACGCCCCCCCGGCCAGGCGCTAGGCGGCCGCCATGGCGATGCCGCCCTCCCCGTTCTCCCGCATCATCGACCACACCCCGGAATGGAACGATCCCTGGGGCCAGCCCCGCTACTACATGGGCATCACCGTGCGGCGCATCTACGCCTATTGCATCGATCTGGTGGTGGTCGGCCTGCTGATCGGCATGGTGTTCATGGCCTCCATCATCTTAGGCGCGCTGACGCTGGGCCTGCTGTGGCCGGCCATGATGCTGCTGATGGCGCTCACCCCCGTCGCCTACCACACGCTGACCATCGCCGGCCCCCGCGCCGCCACCCTGGGCATGCGGGCGGCGAAGATCCGGGTGATGTCGGTGGGCGCCAACGCCTTCGACGACAACGGGCGCCCCAGCCTGCTGCAGGCCGCCATCCAGACGGTCTGCTTCTACGGCTCGGTGGCGGTGACCGGTTCGCTGATCCTGGCCGTCGCCCTGTTCAATCCCCGGCGGCGCACGGTGCACGACATGCTGGCCGGCACCGTGGTGGTCAACGATCCGGCGCAATGGACGGGCTAGATCAAGGGGCTGGCGGCGACGGGCGCCACCTCCTATATGTGAGAAACCGGGCGTTCGGCCGGGATGACGGGTGACGGGTTTCCATGGATCATTTTCCGCTCAAACGACCGCACTTCTTCTTCACCACGGCGCCCCTGCCCTGTCCGTACGTGTCCGGCCGCCTCGAGCGCAAGATCGTCACCGAGTTGAACGGCACCGATGCCGACAGCCTGCACGAGGCCCTGTCGCGCGCCGGCTTCCGCCGCAGCCATTCCATCGCCTATACCCCGGCCTGTCCCGGATGCAACGCCTGTATCCCGGTGCGGATCGTCGCCGGCCAGTTCCAGCCCGACCGCACCATGCGCAAGGTGGCCCGCGCCAATGTCGGCCTGGTGGCCCGCAAGGTGCCGGCCCGGGCCACCGCCGACCAGTTCCGCCTGTTCTCCCGCTATCAGGAATCGCGGCATTCGGGCGGCGACATGGCGCTGATGGGGTTCTACGACTACCGCTCCATGGTCGAGGACAGCCCCATCGACACCTTCATCGTCGAATTCCGCGATGCCGAGGGCAACCTGATGGCCGCCTGCCTGTCGGACCGCATGAGCGACGGCCTGTCGGCGGTCTATTCCTTCTTCGACCCCGACCTGGCGGCGCGCAGCCTGGGCACCTTCATGGTCCTGTGGCTGGTGGAGGAGGCCCGGCGCCTCGCCCTGCCCTACGTCTATCTCGGCTATTGGATCGCCGAAAGCCGCAAGATGTCCTACAAGACCCGCTACCAGCCGCTGGAAGCCTTCGGCCCGGACGGATGGAAGCTGCTGGAAGCCTGAATAAGGCCCCGCTTCGGATGTCCACAATTGGCCCCCCACGGGGCCTGTGCCATCATTTCCGGGGGAATCGGCGCCATAAGCCGAACCCCGGTTATCGTCCACAAGAAAAAGCCTCGGTCAGGGGGCCGGGTCATAAGGGTAACGGGAGGAATCCACGTTGAAACCACTTCTGGCACTCAGCGCGTTCATTGACGGCGTCAACGAACGGGTGGGGCGGAGCGTGTACTGGCTGATCCTGCTCATGGTGATCGTCAGTTCCGGCAACGCCACCATCCGTTACATCTTTTCCAACAGCTCCAACGCCTGGCTCGAGGTGCAGTGGTACCTGTTCTCGGCGGTGTTCCTGCTGTGCTCGGGCTACACCCTGCTGAAGAACGAACACATCCGCATCGACGTCGTCGCCGGCCGCCTGTCGCGCCGCGCCCAGATCTGGATCGACATCCTGGGAACCCTGTTCTTCCTGTTCCCCATGGCGCTGCTGATCCTGACGCTGTCCTGGCCCATGTTCATGAAGTCCTTCACCATGATGGAGATGTCGTCCGACGCCGGCGGCCTGATCCGCTGGCCGGTCAAGCTGATGATTCCGCTGGGCTTCTCGCTGCTGATGCTCCAGGGCGTCTCCGAGCTGATCAAGAAGGTCGCCATCCTGACCGGCGACCGTCCCGATACCGGCGATCACGGCCACCACCACCACACCGCGGCGGACGGAGAGGCGGCATGACCCAATTCCTGATCGCCAACATGGCGCCGCTGATGTTCGGGGCGCTGGTGTTCTTCCTGCTGCTCGGCTATCCGGTGGCCTTCGCGCTGGCCGCCAACGGCATCGTCTTCGGCCTGCTGGGCATCGAACTGGGCCTGTTGAACGCCAGCCTGTTCCAAGCCCTGCCGGAGCGCGTCTTCGGCATCATGCGCAACGACACCCTGCTGGCCATTCCGTTCTTCACCTTCATGGGCCTGATCCTCGAACGATCGGGCATGGCCGAGGACCTGCTGGACACCATCGGCCAGCTGTTCGGCCCCATCCGCGGCGGCCTGGCCTACGCGGTGGTCTTCGTCGGCGCCCTGCTGGCGGCGACCACCGGCGTGGTGGCCGCCTCGGTGATCTCCATGGGACTGATCTCCCTACCCATCATGCTGCGCTACGGCTATGACCGCCGCGTCGCCACCGGCGTCATCGCCGCCTCGGGCACATTGGCGCAGATCATCCCGCCGTCGCTGGTGCTGATCATCATGGCCGACCAGTTGGGCCGTTCGGTGGGCGACATGTATGCCGGCGCCTTCCTCCCCGGCCTGGTACTGACCGCCCTTTACGCCGGCTACATCTTCCTGGTCACCATGATCAAGCCCAGCTATGCCCCGGCCCTGCCCCTCGAGGCCAGGACACTCAAGGGCATGGCGCTGATCGTCCGCTCGGTGACCTGCCTGCTGCCGCCGCTGGTGCTGATCTTCCTGGTGCTGGGCACCATCTTCCTCGGCATCGCCACGCCCACCGAGGGCGGCGCCATGGGGGCGTCCGGCGCCCTGATCCTCGCCCTGGCCAAGCGCAAGCTGAGCTGGAGCCTGATGCGCCAGGCCATGGACACCACCGCCAAGCTGTCGTCCTTCGTGCTGTTCATCCTGGTGGGTTCGACGGTGTTCGGCCTGGTGTTTCGCGGCGTCAACGGCGACCTGTGGGTCGAGCACCTGATGACCGGCCTGCCCGGCGGCAAGCTGGGCTTCCTGATCGTCGTCAACGTGCTGATGTTCGTGCTGGCCTTCTTCCTCGATTTCTTCGAGCTGGCCTTCATCCTGGTTCCGCTGCTCGGTCCGGTGGCCGAGAAGCTGGGCATCGACCTGATCTGGTTCGGCGTGCTGCTGGGCGTCAACATGCAGACCTCGTTCATGCACCCGCCCTTCGGCTTCGCGCTGTTCTACCTGCGCAGCGTGGCGCCCAAGAGCGATTACATCGATAAGGTTACCAGCAAGCTGACGCCCAAGATCACCACCGGCCAGATCTACTGGGGCGCGGTGCCCTTCGTGGTGATCCAGGTGATCATGGTCGGTCTGGTCATCGCCTTCCCCGATCTGGTCAGCGGCGGGCTGGACAAGGGCGCGGCCATCGATACCTCGACCATCAAGATCGAGGTGCCGCAAGGCGAGTACGGCGGCAGCGGCATGTACGGCGGTCCCGACAACAAGTAGAAGCGGCCGCCCGACAAAAAAGCCCCGCACCGAATGGTGCGGGGCTTTCCTTTTGCGGTTTTCCCGAAGATTACTTCTTGGGAATGCCGTAGAGGACGAAGCTGTCGAAGCCGGCCTCGGCGACGCTGAACCAGGAGCGCTGCTCGGCCAGATAGGCGCTCCAATGGTCGAAGATCTTCTTGAAGGCGGGATTGACCGCGGCCTCTTCCGCGTAGGTTTCCTGGGCCGCCTTGTAGCAGGCCAGCATGATGTCCTTGGAGAACGGCCGCAGCTGGGTGCCGGCGCCGATCAGGCGCTTCAGGGCCGGCGGGTTGAGCACGTCGTACTTGGCGGTCATGTCCATGTTGGCCTCGGCCGCCGCCGCCTCGAACACCGCCTTGTAGTGCTTGGGCAGCTTTTCCCATTCGGCCTTGTTGACCAGCACCGAGACGTTGGGGCCGCCTTCCCACCAGCCGGGATAGTAGTAGTAGGGCGCCACCTTGTTGAAGCCCAGCTTCTCGTCGTCATAGGGGCCGACCCATTCGGCGGCGTCGATGGTGCCCTTTTCCAGGGCGGGGTAGATGTCGCCGCCGGCGATCTGTTGCGGCACCACGCCGAGCTTGCTCATCACCTTGCCGGCATAGCCGCCGATGCGGAACTTGAGACCCTTGAGGTCCTCGACCGTCTTGATCTCCTTGCGGAACCAGCCGCCCATCTGGGTGCCGGTATTGCCGCAGGGAAAATTGAGGATGTTGTACTTGGCGAAGAACTCGCGCAGCAGCGCCATGCCGCCGCCATGGTACAGCCAGGAATTCTGCTGCCGCGTATTGGCGCCGAACGGCATGGAGGCGTCGAAGCCGAAGGCGGCGTCCTTGCCGACGTAATAGTAGCTGACGGTGTGGCCGCATTCGACGGTGCCGTTCTGCACGGCGTCCAGCACCTGCAGGCCGGGGACGATCTCGCCGCCGGCGAAGACGCGGATCTGGAACTTGCCGTCGGTGGCCTCGGCCACCCGCTTGGCCAGGACTTCACCGCCGCCATAGATGGTATCCAGGCTCTTGGGAAAGCTGGACGCCAGACGCCACTTGATCTCGGGCATGCTCTGGGCGATGGCCGGAGCGGCAATGGTGGTCGAGGCGGCGGCGGCACCCACGGCCGCTCCGGTCAGAAATTTACGTCGCTGCATAAAAGTCTCCTCCCAAATTCACGCCGGTTGATCCGGTTCAGGTGGAAATTATCCTACACCATTGCAAGAGGGACGCAACGCGACGGCCATTTCGGAAAACCGTAATGCGGCCCTCAGCTGAACCGGTTGTTCCGGGGGAATCCGGTGGGCGGCAGGCGGCCGACCGAGGCGCGCTTGCCCAGCCAGGGAGTGAGGTCGGACTCGGTGCGCACCCTCTCGCCCAGGGTCCAGGTCAGGCCCTGGGCCAGGGTGAAGACCTTGATGTCGGCCATGCCGCCGTCGCGGTACTTCTGCAGGATCACCCCCCTGCCCCGGCTCATCACCGGGATTTCCTCGGCCATGAACACCAGCAACTTGCGGTTGTCACCGATTACCGCCACGGCGTCGCCCTCGAACGGCAGGCAGAACCGGGCCTTCTCGCCGGGGCCGCAATTGAGGACCATCTTGCCCGCCCGGGTCTGGGCCAGCACCTCGTTCTCCTCGACCACGAAGCCGCGGTCGGAACTGGTGGCGACCAGCAGCTTGCGGCCCGGCTTGTGGACCATCACGGCGGCGATGTCCACGTCGCCGGCCAGATCGATCATCAGGCGCAGCGGTTCGCCATGGCCGCGTCCCGACGGCAGCTTGTCGCCGCCGATGGTGTAGAAGCGGCCGTCGGTGGCGAACACCAGGATCTTGTCGGTGGTCCACGCCTTGAGCAGATGCCCAAGCTGGTCGCCCTCCTTGAACTTCAGGGCTTCGGGAGCGTCGGAATGGCCTTTGAGCGCCCTGATCCAGCCCTTCTCGGACAGGACCATGGTGATGGCCTCGCGCTCCACATAGGCCTCGATGGGCACCAGCACGGCCGAAGGGGCCTCGCCCAGTTCGGTCCGCCGCTTGCCGAGCGCGGTGGCGCCGCCGAACGCCTTGCGGGTCTCGGCGTTCTGGGTGGCGATGGTGGCCCAGCGGCGGGATTCGTCGGCCAGAAGGGCTTCCAGATCGGCCTTTTCCGCCGAAAGTTCGGCGTGCTCGGTCTTGATCTCCAGTTCCTGCAGCTTGTTCAGCGAGCGCAGGCGCATGTTGAGGATGGCCTCGGCCTGCACCTCGGACAGCTTGAAGGTCTTGATCAGCTCGGCCTTGGGCTCGTCGGCGAAGCGGATGATCTTGATGACCTTGTCGAGATCGGCATAGACCTTGAGGAAGCCTTCCAGCACCTCGAGCCGCTTGGCGATCTTCTCCAGACGGAAACGGGCGCGGCGCTCCAGCACCACCATGCGGTGGTCGAGGAAGGCGCGCAGCACTTCCTTCAGGTTCATGACGCGCGGCACCGAGGTGGCGTCCAGCACGTTCATGTTCAGCGAGAAGCGCGATTCCAGGTCGGTCTGGCGGAACAGCTGCTCCATCACCAGCTCGGCCTCGACGGTGCGGTTGCGGGGCTCGAGGACCAGCCGGATGTCCTCGGCGGATTCGTCCCTGATATCGGCCAGCAGGGGCAGCTTCTTCTCGGACAAAAGCTCGGCGATCTTCTCGATCAGCTTGGCCTTCTGCACCTGATAGGGAATCTCGGTGATGACGATCTGGTAAAGCCCGTGGGACAGCTTCTCCACCGCCCATTTGGCCCGCACCCGGAAGGCGCCCTTGCCGGTGCGGTAGGCCTCGGTGATGGCGGCGCTGGTCTCCACCAGCACGCCGCCGGTGGGGAAATCGGGGCCGGGCATGTGGGCGATCAACTCGTCCACGTCGCAATCGGGCTTAGCGATCAGATGGTCGAGGGCGTTGCAGATCTCGCCCAGATTGTGGGGCGGAATGCTGGTGGCCATACCCACCGCGATGCCGGCCGAACCGTTGGCCAGCAGATTGGGAAAGGCCGAGGGCATCACCACCGGCTCTTCCTCGGTGCCGTCATAGGTGGGGCGGAAATCGACGCTGTCCTCGTCGAGGCCTTCCATCAGGGCGGCGGCCACCTCGGTCAGCTTGGCCTCGGTGTAGCGCATGGCCGCCGCGTTATCGCCGTCGATATTGCCGAAATTGCCCTGGCCCTCCACCAGGGGATAGCGCACGGCGAAATCCTGGGCCAGACGCACCAGGGTGTCGTAGACCGCCACGTCGCCGTGGGGATGGTACTTGCCGATGACGTCGCCAACCACGCGGGCGCACTTCTTGAAACCGCCGCCGGGGTCCAGCTTCAGCTGGCGCATGGCGAACAGCAGGCGGCGGTGCACCGGCTTCAGCCCGTCGCGCACATCGGGCAGCGAACGCGACACGATGGTGGACATGGCATAGGCGAGATAGCGCTCGCCCAGGGCCTCGGCAAGCGGCGTATCGCGGATGTCGCCGGTGACGGCGGGCTTGATCATTCTGGTCCTCGGGGTTCAGGAGCCAGATATAGTACCCGAAGCGATGGATGCGTCAACCGGTCGTGGATTCCGCCATCCTCTTCCACTGGCGCCAGCCCTTCGGCGTCAGCAGGGCGTGGGCGAAGAAGTCGAGGCCCTCGGCCACGTATTGCTCCAGGCCGCACAATTCCTTGAGCCGCCAGTGCTTCAGCGCCCAGCTATGGGCGAAGGTGACCAGCTGGTAGGTCACCAGTTCCACGTTGACGTCGCGCATCAGACCGGCGCGGATGCAGTCGGCGAGGCAGGCGGCGATCATGCCGTTGGTCTCGATCTCGCAATCCTTGATCAGCCGGCGGCGGTCGTCGGGCAGCGACTTGGTGGAGCGGTAGGCCAGCACCGTGGCCTCGCGCCGCTGGTCCACCACCCGGCAATAGGCGCGGATAGCCGCCTGGAAGCGCTCCAGCGGATCGGAAAGCCCCTCCAGCGCCGCCGGAATCTCATGCTTGTAGGATTCCAGCACCGACAGCAGGGCGAGCAGCAGCACGTCCTCCTTGTCGCTGACATACTGGTAGATCAGCCCGGCGGAAACCCCCGCCTTCCTGGCCACGTCCTGGATGGTGGTGCGGTAGAAACCCTGGTGCGAGAACAGTTCCACCGCCGACGCGATGATCTGGCCGCGCCGCCTGGTGACCAGCGCCTCGTCGCTGACCTGGGCCTTGACGTCGTGAACCGCACCCGGCTTGTTGTCCATTCAGCGTCCCGCCCCGGTTGGAATCCGTTCAAACTCCGACTACCCCGCCCCTAGGCAGCCGTCAACCCACCATCAACTCCCCACCCGCCACCGCGATGCTTTGGCCGGTGATGGCCGCCGACCCGGGCAGGCATAGCCACGCCACCGCCTCGGCCACTTCCTCGGGCTTGATCAGGCGCTTCTGCGGGTTGGCGGCGACCAGCCCGGCCAGAGCCTCCTCGCGCGAGCGCCCGGTCTTGGCGACGATGTTGGTAACGGTTTCCTCGACGATATCCGTCTCGGTGTAGCCGGGGCAGACAGCGTTGACGGTCACCGGCTTGGACGCCAGCTCCACCGCCAGGGCGCGAGTCAGGCCGATCAGGCCGTGCTTGGCGGCGCAATAGGCGGCGCAATAGGCCATGCCGGTCAGGCCGGCGGTGGAGGCCACGTTGACCACCCGGCCCCACCCCGCCTTCAGCATGTCGGGCAGCGCCGCCTGGGTGCAGAGGAAGGCGCCGGTCAGGTCGGTGCGCAGGATGTCGTCCCACAGGCCGAGATCGGTCCTGGCGAAGGGCGCCGCCTTGGCGATGCCGGCATTGTTGACCAGGATGGCGATGGGGCCGAGAGCCTGGGCGGCCTGGGCGAAACCGTTCTGGATGGCCGCGGAATCGGTGACGTCCACCGCCACGGCCTGGCAGCCCATGGCGGAGGCGGAGGCCTCCAGCCGCGTCCGGTCGCGCCCGGTGATGGTGACGGCGGCCCCCAGGGCCAGCAGCTGACGGGCGATGGCGGCGCCGATGCCGCGACCGCCGCCGGTGACCAAAGCGTGGCGGCCGGCGAGCGGCTGCGCCCCGCCCATCATGGCGTCAGCCCTTCATAGACCTTGGAGGCGATGACCAGCTTCTGGATTTCGCTGGTGCCCTCGTAGATGCGGAGCGCGCGGATCTCGCGGTAGAGCTGCTCGACCGTCATGCCGCTGATCACGCCCAGGCCGCCCCAGATCTGCACCGCCTGATCGATGACCATCTGGGCCTGCTCGGTGGCCCACAGCTTGGCCATGGAAGCCTCGCGGGTGACGCGGCCGCCCTTGGTGTCCTTGGTCCAGGCCGAACGGTAGATCAGCAGGGCCGAGGTGTCGACGGCCACCGCCATGTCGGCGATCTTGGCCTGGATCAGCTGGAACTCGGCCAGCCTGGAGCCGAAGGCCTTGCGCTTCAGCGACCGGGCCAGCGCCTCGTCCATGGCGCGGCGCGCGAAGCCGAGTGCGGCGGCGCCCACCGTGGTGCGGAAGACGTCCAGCACGCTCATGGCCACCTTGAAGCCGTCGCCGGGCTTGCCCAGCAGGTTGGCGGCGGGCACCCGCATGTTCTCGAACTTCAGCGAGCCCAGGGGATGGGGGGCGATGACGTCGATGCGCTCGGACACCGACAGGCCGGGGGTGGAGGCGTCCACCACGAAGGCCGCCAGGGCCTTGGCCCCCGGCTCGTCGCCGATGCGGGCGAAGACGGTGTAGAAATCGGCCAGCCCGGCGTTGGAAATCCAGGTCTTGGCGCCGTTGATGACATAGTGGTCGCCGTCCTTGACCGCCTGGGTGGTCATGGCGCCGACATCCGAGCCGGCATCGGCCTCGGAGATGGCGAAGGCGGCGATGGATTCGCCGGTCCCCACCTTGGGCAGGTAGCGGGCCTGCTGCGCCTCGTTGCCGAACAGGGTGATGGCGGCGCTGCCCAATCCCTGCATGGCGAAGGCGAAATCGGCAAGACCGGCATGGCGGGCCAGGATCTCGCGCCCCAGGCAAAGCGCCCGGACGTCGAAATCCTTGGCCCGCCCGCCGTATGCGGCCGGAATGGCCGCCTTGAGGAACCCCGCCTGTCCCAGAGCCGTTACCAGGCGTCGGGCGGTCTGGTCCATGGCGGGGCCGTGCGCCTCGTCCTCGGGACACACCCCTGGGAGGATGGTGTTGGCCCAGTCCTCGAGCGACGCAGCAAAGGCGCGGTGGGACTCGTCGAGAAAGGGCCAGTCGAGGAACGTGGCATCACTCATGGTTCTTTTCCTTCACAATCCCCTCCCCCGCTGGCGGGAGAGGGGTGCCGAAGCCGGGATCAGTTGCCTTCGAAGACCGGCGCCTGCTTGTTGGCGAAGGCGATGTAGGCGCGCTCGAAGTCCTTGGTCTGCATGCAGATGGCCTGGGCCTGGGCCTCGGCCTCGATGCACTCGCCAAGGCCCTGGTTCCATTCCTGCCACAGCATCTTCTTGGTCATGGCGTGACCGAAGGTCGGGCCGTTGGCCAGGGAATGGGCCAGCTTGTTGGCGGCGTCCAGCAGCTCTTCCGGGGCATGGAGCGAGTTGTAGTAGCCGACACGCTCGGCCTCCTCGCCGCCCATGGCGCGGCCGGTGTAGAGCAGTTCGGCGGCGCGCGACAGGCCGATCAGGCGGGGCAGCAGGGTGCAGGCGCCCATGTCGGCGCCGGCCAGGCCGACGCGGACGAACAGGAAGGCCACCTTGGACCGCGCGGTGCCCAGACGGATGTCCGAGGCGCAGCCCAGCATGGTGCCGGCGCCGGCGCAGATGCCGTCGATGGCCGAAATGATCGGCTGGGGGGCGTTGCGCATGGCGCGCACCGCGTCGCCGGTCATGCGGGTGAATTCCAGCAGTTCGGGCATGTCCATCTTGGTCAGCGGACCGATGATCTCGTGCACGTCGCCGCCCGAGCAGAAATTGCCGCCCGAACCGGTGACGATCACCGCCTTGACGTCGTCGGCATAGACCATGTTCTCGAACAGGTCACGCAGCTCGCCATAGGAGTCGAAGGTCAGCGGATTCTTGCGGTCGGGACGGTTGAGGGTGAGCGTCGCCACCTTGCCGTCGACCTTCCAGTCGAAATGGGTGGCCTTGTATTCGGCAGCCTTGAACTTGCGCATGGGATTGTCCTCTTGTCTTGATGTTGCGAAGGGGGCCCTTAGCCCACCATGGTGATGCCGCCGTTGACCGACAGGACCTGACCGGTGATGTAGTCGGCGCGGTTCGACGCCATGAAGACGATGGAATCGGCCACTTCCTGCGGCTGGCCGAAGCGGCGCATGGGAATGACCTTGAGGAAGGCCTCGAGGAACTTCTCCGGCTCGGACTTGAGCAGCGGGGTATCGGTCGGGCCGGGGCAGATGGCGTTGACGTTGATGCCATAGCGGGCACCCTCGCGGGCCAGGGCCTTGGAGAAGGCGATCAGGCCGCCCTTGGCCGCCGAGTAGACGCTTTCGCCCAGGGAGCCGACGCGGCCGGCGTCGGAGGCGACGTTGACGATCTTGCCGCCCTTCTTCTCGATCATCATGGGGAAGAAGGCGCGGATCAGCTCGATGGGGCCGGACAGGTTGAGGCTCATCACCTTGGCGATGAAGGCGTCGTCGTTGTCGACGAACGGCTGGATATGGCCCCAGCCCGCCACGTTGCACAGGATGTCGAGGCGGCCGCGGGTGGCGACCACATGCTCCTTCACCTTGGCGATATTGGCCTTGTCGGTGACGTCGAGGCGGACGAACTCGGCCTTGAAGCCCTTGGCGCGGATGTCGGCCGCCGCCTTCTCGCCGGCTTCGACGTTGATGTCGGCGATCAGCACGTCGGCGCCCAGCTCGGCCATGGAGGTGACGGTGCACAGGCCGATGCCCGACGCACCGCCGGTGATCAGGGCGACTTTATCCTCGAACTTCATTTCCTTGCTCCTTCGATGAAAATCACTTGGACAGGAACGCCTCGACCCGGTGGCGGGTCTCGGGTTCGTGCAACAGCAGGTTACGGGTGGCGGTCAGTTCCTCCTCGTAGCCGTCGCGCGACGGGTCGAGGGAGGCTTCGATGCAGGATTTGGACGCCGCCACGGCGGCGCGCGGCAAGGTGGCGATGCGGTCGGCCAGGGTGGCCGCCTTGTCGGCCAGTTCGGCGCGCGGCGCCGACCAATGGACGATGCCCATGCCGGCGGCGCTCTCGCCGTCGAGAATCTCGGCGCCGAGGATCAGGCGCTTGGCGATGGCCGGGCCGCACAGCCGCGTCAGGCGCTGGGTGCCGCCGGCCCCGGGGATCAGGCCGAGATTGACCTCGGGCAGGGCCAGCTTGGCCTCGTTGGCGGCGATGCGGAAGTCGCAGGCCAGGGCCAGTTCCAGGCCGCCGCCCATGGCCGCGCCCCCCACCTCGGCGATGGTGGCCAGCGGCAAGGTCTCGATGCGCTTCAGTACGTTCTGCAGGTCGCGGACGAAGGCGATCTGGGCGTCCACCAGATCGGGATTGGCCAGGTTTTCCCGCATCTCGGCCAGATCGGCGCCGGCGCAGAAGGCCTTCTGCTCGGACCGCACATGCAGCACCCGGATGGTCTTGTCCGCCTCCACCATGTCCATGGCGGCATGCAGATCCTTGATCAGGGCGCGCGACAGGGCGTTGACCGGCGGGCTGGCCAGGGTGACCACGAAGACGGCGCCGCGGCGGGCGGTGTTCAGCACGGAGAAGGTCATTCACGCCTCGAACTGACTGGATATTCAATATGACTGAATGTTCATTCATTTCGTGGTGTGAGTCAAGGCTGATTGAATGACCATTCAACAAATCAGCCGAGGACAGAACTCCAGGCCCGGCACAGCTCGCCCAGAGCGGCCTGGCCCGAGGCCACATAGCCAGCCAGTCCCAGGCAGCCGTGGATGGAGCCTTCCAGGCGCACATGGCGCACCTTCACCCCCGCCCCCTTCAGGGCCAGGGCATAGGCATCGCCCTCGTCCACCAGGGGGTCGAAGCCGCAGGTCAGCACCAGGGCCGGGGCCAGTCCGGCATGGGAGGCGGCGCGCAGCGGCGAGGCGTCGGGCTCCAGCACCGGGCTTTGCCGCCCGATGAAATACTGTGCCGTGAACCAGTCGATGTCGGCCTGGGTCAGCAGATAGCCCTCGGCGAGGCGAGTCCGCGACGGAAAATCGCCCTGCTGGTCCACCGCCGGATAGACCAGCGCCTGCAGCGCCAGGGGAATGCCCAGGGCGCGGGCCCGCAGGGCCAGCACCGCCGCCATGGTGCCGCCCGCGCTGTCGCCGGCCACCCCCAGGCTCCAGTCGGCATATTCCATGGCCGCCCATTGCAGCGCCGCGATGCCGTCGACGATGGCGGCGGGATAGGGATGTTCCGGCGCCAGCCGGTAATCCACCGCCACCACCAGCGAGCCGCTTTGCGCCGCCAGGGCGCGGCACTGGGGATCATGGCTCTCCAGGTCGCCGACCACGAAGCCGCCGCCGTGGAAATAGAGCAGCAGCCCCTTGGCCCGCGGCCCGCCCTCCGGGGTATAGCGCCGCGCCCGGACGGTTCCGGCGATGACGATGTCCTCGGCCCCGACGCCTTCGGGGGCCGGGGGATTGGTCCGCGACAGCCGCCGGGTGAATTCCGCCCGTCCGGCCACCGGCCCCAATTCGCCCAGTTTGGGCAGTTTCAGCTCGGCGGCCTTGGCCAGCACGAAGGCGATGTCGTCGTCGAGCCGCCCCGGCGTGCCGAGGGAGAAGAAGCCGGTTTCAAGCATCCGCCTGCTCTTTCGCTTCCGACCCGAACAGGGTCTTGGATTCCAGGAATTCCTCGAATCCCGCCTCGCCCCATTCGCGCCCCACCCCCGACTGGCGGATGCCGCCGAACGGCCCGCCGGGATGGGACAGGGCGCCGTTCAGATGCACCATGCCGGTGCGCAGGCGGCGCGCCACGGCGCGCGCCTCGTCCAGGTCGCCGGCATAGACATAACCTGACAGGCCGTAGACGCAGTCGTTGGCGCCCGCCACCGCGTCGTCCAGGTCGGTATAGCCGCGCATGGCGAGCACCGGGCCGAAGATTTCCTCGCGCATGATGGTCATGGCATCGGTCACCCGGCTGAACACCGTGGGGCGCACGAAATAGCCCCTGTCCAGGCCCTCGGGCCGCTCGGGGCCGCCGCACACCAGCCGGGCGCCCTCCTCCATCCCGATGCGGATCATGCGCCGCACCTTGTCGAACTGGCGGGCGTTGGCGATGGGACCCATCACCGTCTCGGGGTCCAGGGGATCGCCCACCCTGATCCGGGCGCACAGTTCGGCGGCCTGGTTTTCCGCCTCCTCGAGCCGGTGGGCGGGGACGAACAGCCGGGACGGCGCGTTGCAGCTTTGCCCCGTATTGCCCATCATCGCCTTGACCGCGTGGCCCATGGCCTTCTTGAAATCGGCGCTGTCGCAGATGATGTTGGCCGACTTGCCGCCCAGTTCCAGCGACACCTTCTTGATGGTCGCCGCTCCCTCGCGCATCACCGACGAGCCGGCGGCGTTGGAGCCGGTCAGCGACACCATGTCCACCAGGGGATGGGACGACAGCGCCGGACCGATCTCGGCGCCGTCGCCGAACACCATGTTGAACACGCCGGCCGGCACGCCCGCCTCGTGGATGATCTCAGCCAGGATACGGGCGGAATAAGGCGCGAATTCGCTGGGCTTCAAGACCATGGCGCAGCCTGCCGCCAAGGCGGGCGCCACCTTGCAGGCGATCTGGTTCAAGGGCCAGTTCCACGGCGTGATCAGCGACGCCACCCCCACCGGCTCCTTGACCACCAGGGTGGTGCCCTGGCGGCGTTCGAAAGCATAGGTTTTCGCCAGCGACAGGGCCGTCTTGAAATGGCCCAGCCCGGCGCGGGCCTGGGCCGGCTTGGCCAGACGCTCCAGCGGCGCGCCCATCTCCAGGCTGATGGCCCGGGCGATCTCGTCGAGGCGGCTTTCATACAGCGCCGTCACCTTGGCGAGGATGTCCAGACGCTCGGCCAACGGCGTCGCCGCCCAGGCGGGAAAGGCACGGGCCGCCGCCTCGACGGCCCGGACGGCGTCGCCGGCGGTCCCCAGCGCCACTTGGCCCGACACCTGCTCGGTGGCGGGGTTGACCACGTCGAGCCGACGCGAGCCGGGGGTGGGCTGCACCCAGGCGCCGTCGATGTAGAAGTCCAGACAATCGCGCATCACCGTTCTCCAAGGACAAGAGGCGGCGGATTGTCGCCCTATCCGCCGCCTCCCGTCGAATGAAACATCCTCAATGTGCGGCGAGCGCCGGTACGGCTCAGACCCTTTCGATCACGGCGGCAAGGCCATGGCCGACGCCGATGCACAGCGACACCACGGCGTGGCGTCCGCCGCTCCGCTCCAGCTGGCGCGCGGCGGTAAGCGCCAGCCGCGCCCCCGAGCAGCCCAGGGGATGGCCGATGGCGATGGCGCCGCCATTGGGGTTGAGCCGCGAATCGTCGGCGGCGAGACCCAACTGGGCGGCGCAGCCCAGCACCTGCACGGCGAAGGCCTCGTTGATCTCGATGAGATCGAGGTCCTTCAGGGCGAGATTGGCCCGCGCCAGGGCCTTGGCGATGGCCGGCACCGGCCCCAGGCCCATGACGCGCGGCGCCACGCCGGCCGCCGCCCCGGCGACGATGCGGGCGATGGGCTTGATTCCCGCCTTCTCGCCCGCCGCGCGCGAACCGATGAACAGGGCGCAGGCACCGTCGTTGATGCCCGAGGCGTTGCCGGCGGTGACCACGCCGCCCTCGAACAGCGGCTTCAGCTTGGCCAGCGCCGCCAGGCCGGTCTCGGGGCGCGGATGCTCGTCCTCGGCCACCACGGTGTCGCCCTTGCGCCCCGTTATGGTGATGGGATGGATTTCGCCCTCGTAGAACCCTTCCACCTTGGCGCGGGCGTATCTGGCCTGGGAGGCGGCGGCGAAGGAATCCGAAGCCTCGCGGGTCAGGCCCAGGTCGTGGGCGATGTTGTCGGCGGTCTCGGGCATGGAATGGTTGCCGAAGCCCTTCACCAGCCTGGGATTGGGAAACCGTGCCCCGATGGTGGTGTCGAAGATCCGGGCGTCGCGGGACCAGGCGCTGTCCGCCTTGGCCAGGGCGAAGGGGGCGCGGCTCATGCTCTCCACGCCGCCGGCCACGAACAAATCGCCCTCGCCGCAGGTCACCGAGCGGGCGGCATCCAGTACGGCGGCCAGCCCCGAGGCGCACAGGCGGTTGACGGTCTGGCCCGCCACCTCCACCGGCAGGCCGGCCAGCAGGGCGGCGTGGCGCGCCACGTTGCGGCTGTCCTCACCCGCCTGGTTGGTGCAGCCGAGAATCACGTCCTCGATGTCTTGCGGCCTGAAGGACGAGCGGGCCACCAGGGCGCGGATCACCTCGGCGGCCAGATCGTCGGGACGCACCGGGGCCAGCCCGCCGGCATGACGGCCGATGGGGGAACGCAATCCGTCGTAGATATAGGCGTCGAGCATAGCTCAGGACTCCGCGGTCAGGAGGGAAACGCCCAGCGCGGCGCGGCGCTTCAGCCACAGGCTGGCGCGGTAGCGGGGATCGCCGGTGATGGCCAGCATCGTGTCGAGGATGGCCACCACCTTGCCGGGGCCGATGCGGTCGCCCCAGGACAGCGGTCCGGCGGGATAGCCGAGGCCCAGCGTCACCGCCTTGTCGATATCCTCGGGAGTGGCGATACGCTGCTGGGCGATGTCGCAGCCGATATTGACGATGGCCGCCACCACGCGCTGGGCCACCAGGCCGGGGCTGTCGGCGATCACGGTGACCGCCACCTCGTCGCCGGCCAGCATTCCGTGGGCGCCGTCGCGGATGTCGGGACGGGTCAGCGGGTTGGTCATCACGGTGCGATGGCTGTCCAGGCCGAACAGCGGGTCGACGGCGACGGCGCGGCTGGCGTCGAGGCCCAGGCGGACCACGGCGGTGGTGCAATCCTCGCCCAGCACCGGAACCAGGACCAACGCCGCCTTGGTCGGCTTCTTGCCCTTTTCCAGCCTGGCGCCCAGCCGGGTGACCAGGGCGGCGACGGCCAGCGAGCCCTCGCCGGGGGCGACCCACACCGGGCCGTTCCACGCGGCGGGCACCGGCGGCGGCGGCGGCACCACCGCCTTGTCGCCATCATAGGCATAGAAGCCCCGCCCGGTCTTGCGGCCCAGCAGCCCGGCCGCCAGGCGCGAGCGGGTGATGGGCGACGGGCGGAAGCGCGGTTCCTGGTAATACTGGTCGTAGATGCTTTCCATCACCGGGTGGGAGACGTCCAGCGCGGTGAGGTCGAGCAGTTCGAACGGCCCCATGCGGAAGCCGGCGGCACCCTTGAGGATGCGGTCGGCGGCGGCGAAATCGGCGACGCCCTCGCCCACCAGCTTCAGCGCCTCGGTGCCGTAGCCGCGCCCGGCGTGGTTGACGATGAAGCCGGGGGTGTCCTTGGCCTTGACCGGAGCATGGCCCATGCGCCGGGCCAGGGCGGTCAGCGCCTCCACCACCCAGCCTTCGGTCATCACGCCGCCGATGACCTCGACCACCTTCATCAAGGGCACGGGGTTGAAGAAGTGGAAGCCCCCCACCCGCCCCGGCAGCCGGCAGCCGGCGGCGATGGAGGTCACCGACAGCGACGAGGTGTTGGTGGCGATCAGGCAATCGGCGGCAACGACGGCCTCCAGTTCCTTCATCAGGGATTGCTTGACGGCGATGTCCTCGACGATGGCTTCCACCACCACATGGACCGGCGCCAGGTCGGCGAGGCTTTCCCCCAGCTTGAGCCGGGAGGTGGCGGCGGCGCAGGCCTCGGCGGAGAGCTTGCCCTTCTCGGCCAGCTTGGCCAGCATGCCGGCCACCGCGTCGCGGGCCTTGGCGGCCGCGCCGGGCAGCGCATCAACCAGGATGACGGTGACGCCGGCGGCCACGGCGATCTGGGCGATGCCGCGCCCCATGGTGCCGGTGCCGACAAGGCCGAGGATGAGGTCGGAACGTGCTGCGTCGAGGCTCATGGCTACTTCCCCTCATAGGTGGGCTTGCGCTTCTCGATGAAGGCCTTCATGCCTTCCTTCTGGTCGGCGCTGGCGAACAGCAGCTGGAAAGCCTTGCGCTCCAGCAGCAGGGCGGCGTCCAGCGAGGCGTCCTGGCCGGCTAGCAGCACTTCCTTGATCTGGGCGATGGCCACCGGCGGCATGCGCGAGATGGTCCTGGCGATCTCCAGCGCCTTGTCCAGCACCTCGCCGTCGGGAACCACCAGACTGGCGAGGCCCATCTGGCCGGCCTCGGTCCCGCTGACCGGCTGGCCGGTCATCAGCATCAGCATGGCCTTGAACTTGCCGACCGCGCGGGTCAGGCGCTGGGTGCCGCCGGCGCCCGGCATGATGCCCACCTTGACCTCGGGCTGGGAGAAGCTGGCGTTCTCGCCCGCCACGATGATGTCGGCGTGCATGACAAGCTCGCAGCCGCCGCCCCAGGCGTAACCGTTCACGGCGGCGATCACCGGCTTGGGACAGTTGGCGATAGCCCGCCACAGCAGGTGGTTGTTGCGCTGCATCAGCTCGATGGCCCCCACCTCGGCCATGTCCTTGATGTCGGCTCCGGCGGCGAAGGCCTCCTGGTTGCCGGTCATCACGATCACCCGCACGGCGGGATCGTCGCCCAGCGCCGCCATGTGCCCGGCCATCTGCCGCCGCACCTCGCCGTTGAGGGCGTTCTTGGCCTCGGGCCGGTTGATCCGCAGCAAGGCCACGAAATCAAAGGGTTTTTCCAAAAGCACTTCCGTCATGACGCCCCTCGGTTTCGCTGTGCGGAATTCTATTTCACATTTTATTGACGCCAGAGCCTAAGTCGTGATTTGGTCGCTTGGCAAACAAAAACATCCTCTCCGCCCGCAATGGAGGGGAGCGGGAGACGAAGCCTTGAGCGAATCCGGGGACGATCGCGGGGGGGGACCGGCCCACGACCGCCAGTTCGTGGTGGCGCTGTCGCGCGGCCTCGAGGTGCTGCGCTGCTTCCGCGCCAACGATTCCATGCTGGGCAACCAGGAGATCGCGGCGCGCACCGGCCTGCCCAAGCCGACGGTGTCAAGGCTGACCCATACGCTGACCCGGCTGGGCTACCTCACCTATGTGGAGCGCTATTCCAGGTACCAGCTGGGCACCGCCGCGCTGTCGCTGGGCTACACCGCGCTGGCCAGCATGGACATCCGCCACGTGGCCCGCCCGCTGATGCAGGAACTGGCCGAATATTCCGACGTGGCGGTATCCCTGGGCAGCCACGACCGCACCAGCATGATCTATATCGAATCCTGCCGGGGCAAGGGGGCGCTGACCATCAGGCTGTCGGTGGGCTCGCGCATTCCGGTGGCGACCACCGCCATGGGCCGCGCCTATCTCGCCGCCCTGCCCGAGGCCGGGCGCGCCGCCATCCTCGACGAGGTCAGGGCGCGCCATCCCGACGACTGGCCGCGCATGGAGCGGGGGCTGGAACGGGCCCTGGCGGAATACGCGGCGCGGGGCTTCACCACGTCGGTGGGCGACTGGCAGAGCGACGTCCACGCGGTGGGGGTGGCGCTGACCAATCCCGCCACCGGGGTGGTGATGGCGCTGAACTGCGGCGGCGCCGCCTTCCTGCTGCCGCCCGGGCGGCTGGAGGACGATCTCGGCCCCCGTCTGGTGGCGGTGGCCCGCAAGATCGAGACGGCGCTGGGCCGCCGCTGATTCCATCCAGACGGGGACAAGACGGCATGATCCGCGACCAGGACACCCTCGACCAGTTGCTCGCCACCCTTTCGCGCTTCGTGCGCGAACGGCTGGTGCCCAACGAGGAGCGCATCGCCGGGGACGATTCCATTCCGCCGGCCATCGTCGCCGAGATGAAGGAACTGGGCCTGTTCGGCCTGTCCATCCCCGAGGAATACGGCGGGCTGGGCCTCACCATGGAAGAGGAGGTGCTGTGCGCCTTCGAGATCGGCCAGACCGCGCCGGCCTTCCGCTCCATCTTCGGCACCAACAACGGCATCGGCTCCCAGGGCATCGTCATGGACGGCACCGAGGAGCAGAAGCGTCGCTATCTGCCCCGGCTGGCCACCGGCGAGATGATCGCCTCCTTCGCCCTGACCGAGCCCGATGCCGGGTCCGACGCCGCCTCCCTGCGCACCACCGCCCGCCGGGACGGCGATCACTACGTCGTCAACGGCACCAAGCGCTTCATCACCAATGCTCCGGAAGCCTCGATCTTCACCCTGATGGCGCGCACCGATCCCCGGGACAAGGGAGCCGGCGGCATCTCCGCCTTCATCGTCGAGGCGGATTCCCCCGGCCTGTCCTTGGGCAGGATCGACAGGAAGATGGGCCAGCAGGGGGCGCACACCTGCGACGTGATCCTCGACGACGTGCGGGTGCCCGCCGCCAACATCATCGGCGGCGTCGAGGGCCGGGGGTTCAAGACCGCCATGAAGGTTCTCGACCGCGGCCGCCTGCACATCTCGGCCACCTGCGTCGGAATCTCGGAACGGCTGATCCGGGACAGCGTCAGATACGCCGCCGAACGGGTACAGTTCGGCAAGCCCATCGGCGAGTTCCAGCTGGTCCAGGCCATGCTGGCCGATTCGAGGACGGAGGCCTATGCCGCCCGCTGCATGGTGCTGGACGCGGCCCGCCGGAAGGACCAGGGCCTCAACGTCTCCACCGAGGCGGCGTGCTGCAAGCTGTTCGCCTCCGAGGCGGTGGGGCGCATCGCCGACCGCGCCGTCCAGATCCATGGCGGGGCCGGCTATATGGCCGATCACGGCATCGAGCGCTTCTACCGCGACGTCCGCCTGTTCCGCATCTACGAGGGCACTACGCAAATCCAACAACTGGTCATCGCCCGCAACATGCTGAAGGATATGGCCTGAATGAAGACTTGGCCGGGGACGCCTTGAATGCCCGATGACCTGCTGGACGGCGAGCCCCGCTCGGGCTTTCAGGAATTGCTGGACTACCGCCTGGCCGAATGGTCCGAGGACCGCGCCGTTCTCGAGCTGACCATCGGGCGCAAGCACTGCAACCGGGCCGGCCTGGTGCATGGCGGGGTGCTCGCCACCCTGATCGACACCTCGTGCGGTTTCGCCGCCACCTTCTGCCCCTTTCCCGGACGGGTGCGGCGCGTCGTCACCCTGCAGCTGACCACCAGCTTCACCGGCCAGGCCCGCCACGGCACGCTGCGCGCCATCGCCCGCAAGAAGGCCGGGGGCAGCCGCATCGTGTTCTGCTGCTCCGAGGTGCTGGACGCCAACGGCAAGCTGATCGCCATGGGCGAGGGCACCTTCCACTACCGCACCGGCAGCGACGCGCCGGAGGGCGTCCCCCTCCAGCCTATTGGCATAGCACAAGCTTGACGGTTGTATGAATACCCTGGATAAATTATCCATGAGTTCAGATTCCCCCCAATTGCTCGTCCAGGCCGAAGCGCTGCATAACCAGGGCCGCGTGGACGAGGCGGAATCCCTTTACCGCCGCCTGCTGGATCAGGCGCCGCTGTCGCCCCAGGCGGCGAAGGCGCTGACCAATCTGGGGGTGATCAGCCAGCAGCGCGGCCAGACCGACGCCGCCATGGCGCTGCACCGCCGCGCCCAGGAACTGGCCCCCGACATGGCCGAGGCGTGGTGCAACCGGGGCGACCTCCTGAGCGACCTCGACCGTCTGGACGAGGCCGAGGCCGATTTCGCCCGCGCCGCCGGGCTTTCCCCCGGACTGGCCCCCGCCTGGTTCAACCTGGGCAACGTGCGGATGCGGCTGGGCCGGGCGGCGGAGGCGGAACCCTGCTACCGCCGCGCCGTGGAACTGCTGCCCCATCTGCCGGCGGTCCACGCCCAACTGGCCCGCAGCCTCGATGCCACGGGCCGCGCCGCCGAGGCGGCCGACGCCATGGAGACGGCGGTACGCCTCGCCCCCGGCGACTGGCAGATGCTGACCGATCTGGGTGCCCTGCAGCAGCAGGCCGGGCGCGTCAAGGCGGCCCAGGGCAGCCTGCGCACCGCCATCTCGCTCCGCCCCAGCCACGCCCCCGCCCATTACAACCTGGGCAACGCCTTCTATGGCGAAGGCCGCGCCGCCGAGGCGGTGGCCTGCTGGCGGACCGCCTGGGACATCAATCCCCGGCTGGTGGAGGCCGCTTCCAACCATCTCAACGGCCTGCACTACCTGCCCCGCATGACCGGGGACGAGATCGCCGGCGCCCACCGGCAGATCATGGACCGCCGCCGCACCGCGCTTCCGGCCCAATACGCCAATCCGCCCGAGCCGGACCGGGTGATCCGCGTCGGCTACGTCTCCGCCGGCTTCCGCCGCCATCCCCTCGGCCTGCTGATGCGGCCGGTGCTGAAGGGCCACGACAGGAACCACGTCTTCGCCGCCTGCTACGCCACCCGGCCGGGCGGCGACGAGATCACCGCGGAATTGCGCCACGGCGCCGATTTGTGGCGGGAGGCCGCCGGCCTGGACGATGCCGCCCTGGCCCGCCAGATCCAAGAGGACGGCATCGACATCCTGGTCGACCTGGACGGCCAGACGGCGGGCAACCGCCTGGAACTGTTCGCGGCCAAGCCGGCGCCTCTTCAGGTGAGCTGGCTGGGCTATCCCTTCACCACCGGCCTGGCCGCCATGGACTACGCCCTGATGGACCGCGCCACCGTGCCGCCCGAGGCGGAAGCGTGGTTCCGCGAGAAGGTCGCTGTGCTGCCCGGCTCGCGCCTGTGCTACCAGGGGCCGGAAACCCCCGAGCCGGCCACCCCCCCCATGCTGGCCCGGGACTTCGTCACCTTCGGCAGCTTCAACAACATCGCCAAGCTGAACGATTCCGTCGTTGCCTCGTGGTCGCGCATCCTGAAGCGCGTGCCCGACAGCCGGCTGCTGCTCAAATGGCCCCACCTCGCCCATGCGGAGGTGGCGGGGCGCTTCCGCAACGCCTTCGCCGCCCACGGCATCGCCGGCGACCGGCTGGACCTGCGCGGAAACTCGCCGCCGGAGCAGCTGTTGGCCGAATACGGCGAGGTGGACATCGCGCTCGACCCCTTCCCCTATTGCGGCGCCTTCACCTCGTGCGAGGCGCTGTGGATGGGGGTACCGGCGGTCACCTTGGCCGGCCCGCGCCCGTTCTCGCGCCAGACCCTGGCGCTGCTCACCGCCATGGGGATGGAGGCGGAACTGTCCCGCCGCGACGTGAGCGCCTATGAGGATCTGGCCGTCGCCCTGGCCAACGATCCGGCCCGCCTGGAACGGCTGCGCCGGGACCTGCGCCCCGCCCTGCGGCGCGGCGTCGGCGATTCCGCCGCCCATGTGACGGCGGTCGAGGCGTTCTTTCGCCAGGCCTGGAGCGAGTGGTGCGCAAAGATAAAGGGGAAGGCCTGAAAGACCTTCCCCTTTACCGCTCCCCCTACCCCCCCGGGTTCGGGATCGCCGCGGCGCGGCGCAACCGCCCGCCGCAAAAAAAAGGACCCGGCCCCATGGGCTCAGGTCGCTGCGGATTTCTACTTACCATCAAACCCCGGACGCGCCAAGCACAAAAGGATAGGCCGCCCCATACCTATGATCAGGATCAGACAATTGGAGGGAATTTCTCCATCCATGTCGCGATTCCGACATTGGAGATGCTCCAGACACATGGATTTTTTTCTGCCGTCCAAAGGCCGTAGCGGACCCGTTACAGCCCTCCATTTCAGGGCGTATCACTTAAAAATCGGCTGTTTTTCGCCATTTTTTAAATTTGGTATTGCAATGCGCATTTAAAAACACACACTCTTGATGTGGGCGATGTCCTCGCATACCATCTATGTGACGTTTTCTTGAGCAATTATACTTTTGTGGCGCGGGTCTTGCTAAGAGGGTTTGGCAGGGCCACGGGAACAGGCCCCTTGCGTCCTGAAGTTTCACCCGAAGGAGGGCTCAGGCTCGATGACCGTTCGTATCACCCGCCGTCGCGCCATCACCGTTCTGGCCGCCGCCGCCGGACTGCCGCTGCTGATGAAGGCCAATGCCGCCCAGGCCCGCCTGGTCCGTTGGGAAGGGACGACCCTGGGGGCGCCGTCGACCATCCAGCTCTACGCCGCCGACGAGGCCCAGGCCCGCACCGCGCTGGCCGCCGCGCAAGGAGAGCTGGCCCGGCTGGAAGGCATCTTCAGCATCTACCGCGCCGATTCCGCCCTGTCGGCGCTGAACCGCGACGGCAAGCTGGACGACGCGCCGGCCGAGTTCATGGAACTGGTCGCCCACGCCAAGAGCCTGGCCGAGATCAGCGACGGCGCCTTCGACCCCACCATCCAGCCGGTGTGGCAGCTGTATTTCAGCCACTTCACCGCCGCCAATCCCGATCCCAAGGGACCGGCGCGAAAGGACATCGACGCCGCCCTGGCCCTGGTGGACTGGAAGGGCATCGAGGTCGACGCCGCCAAGCGCCGCGTCACCCTGGCCAAGCCCGGCATGGCGCTGACGCTGAACGCCCGCGCCCAGGGGTTCATCACCGACAAGGTGGCCGACGTGCTGCGCGCCCACGGATTCACCCAGATGCTGGTGGACATGGGCGAGCCCCGCGCCATGGAGGCCAAGCCCGACGGTTCGGCCTGGCGCATCGGCATCGCCAACCCGGCGGACAATTCCAAGGCCGTCACCTCGGTGGACGTGGTCAACAAGTGCGTCTCCACCTCGGGCGGCTACGGCACCATGTTCGACGAGGCCGGCAGGTTCACCCACATCATCGATCCGCGCACCGGCCGCACCGCCCCGGCCGAGCTGGGCGTGACGGTGATCGCCGACAACGCCACCATCGCCGACGGCCTGGCCACCACCCTGATCCTGGCGCCGGAGCACAAGCGCCAGCAGATCCTGCGGGCGGCCGGGGCGCTGCAGGCCTATTTCGTCACCCCTCAGGGCGTCGTCGCGACGGTGACGGCCTGAGCCTTGCGATGAGCAATCTCCAATCCTCCGCCCCGCCGGAATCGTTCTTTCCGAATGCCGACGACCGCGACATGGTCGAGGGTTTCGCCCGCGTGGTCGCGCTCAGCGGCGGCAAGGCATGGGCCGAGCCCGAGCCGGCGCAAAGCTGCGGCGGCTGCCATTCGGCCGGCCTGTGCAGCATCGGCAAGCAGGGCAAGACGTCCGCCCACCAGTTGGCCAAGCGCTTCGCCCTGCCGGGCGACCTCGGCCTGGCGGTCGGTGAACGGGTGGTGGTCGGGGTCCGCGAGGACACCCTGACCAAGGGGGCGCTCACCGCCTATGGCCTGCCGCTGCTCGCCCTGCTGGCCGGCGGCATCATGGGACAGGAGTTCGGGCACTCGGACGGCTATGCCGCCCTGGGGGCGGCCGGCGGATTGGCGGCGGGGCTGCTCGCCGCCCGCGTCGTCGCCGGCATTCTTTCGGCACGGGGGGTTCTGACCCCCCGCTTCCTGCGCCGCGCCTTCGAGGTGCCGGTCGACGGGACCTGCCACACGGAACATGGGTAAAGGGGGAAGCACCCGATGGAACATTACCTTCTGCTGATCATCAGCGCCGCCCTGGTCAGCAACGTCGTGCTGATGCGGTTCCTGGGCCTGTGCTCCTTCATGGGCGTCACCACCCGGGTGGACACCGCCATCGGCATGGGCGCCGCCACCACCTTCTGCATCACCATCTCGGCCATGATCGACTGGGGGGTGGAGAAGGCGCTGCTGGAGCCCTACGAACTGGGCTACCTGCGGACCGTGACCTTCATCCTGGTCATCGCGGCGGCCGTGCAGTTCACGGAAGCCGTGGTGCGCAAGGTCTCGCCCGCCATGTTCCAGATGCTGGGCATCTACCTGCCGCTGATCACCACCAACTGCGCGGTGCTGGGCGTCAACCTGCTGCTGGTCGAAGGCAAGATGAACTTCATCGAGAGCACCGTGTTCGCCCTGGCCTCGTCGCTGGGTTACTCGCTGGTCATGGTGCTGTTCGCCGGCCTGCGCGAACGCATCGCCCTGGCCGATGTGCCGCGCCTGTTCGCCGGCCCGCCCATCGGCTTCATCACCGCCAGCCTGCTGGCCCTGGCCTTCATGGGCTTTTCCGGTATGAGCACCAATTAGGAGGTTACCTGTCATGTTGTTGGATGTCGGAAGTCTGGCGGTGATGGGTGTGACGCTGGGCGCGGTTCTGGGAACCGCCGCCAAGCTCCTGGCCGTGCCCGTCAATCCCATCGAGGAAGAGCTGCAGAACCTGCTGCCCGGCTCGCAATGCGGCCAATGCGGCTTCGTCGGCTGCGCCCAGTACGCGGCGGCGCTGGCCAAGGGCGACACGCCCATCACGCTGTGCGCGCCGGGCGGCAAGGCCACCATCGAGGCCCTGGCCAAGAGGCTCGGCGTCCACGCCGACGCCGACGCCCACGAGGAGGTCGGCCCGCGCGTCGCCTTCATCAACGAGGACCTGTGCATCGGCTGCCTGCGCTGCATCGGCGAGTGCGGCTCCGACGCCATCGTCGGCGCCCCCAAGCAGTTGCATACGGTGATCGCCGACGCCTGCCACGCCTGTTCCAAGTGCTTCAAGATCTGCCCCACCGAGGCCATCGAGATGCGCCCCATCCCGCAAACCATCGCCGCCTGGCACTGGCAAAAGCCGGGCGAGCATTCGGCGCATTGAGGAGAGACGGTCGATGAAACTGTTTCCCATCCTGGGCGGCATCCACCCGGAATACCGCAAGGAGCTGACGAGCGAGAAGGCCATCGTCGCCCTGCCCGTTCCGAAGACCCTTTACCTGCCCTTGCAGCAGCACATGGGCGCGCCGGCCAACACCACGGTCGACGCCGGCGACCTGGTCAAGAAAGGCCAGTTGCTGGCCAAGGCGCAAGGAGCGATCTCGGCCGCATTGCACGCCCCCACCTCGGGACGCATCGCGGCCATCACCGAGATGACCGCCCCGCACCCTTCCGGCCTGCCGGTTCTGACCATCATGCTGGATTCCGACGGCAAGGACGAATGGGCCGAGCCCATGCCGGCCATCGATGATCCCTTCGCCGCCTCTCCCGCCGAGATCAAGGCCCGCGTCGCCGAGGCCGGCATCGTCGGCATGGGCGGCGCCACCTTCCCGTCGGCGGTGAAGCTGGGCCTGGGCGGTCAGCACAAGCTGGAAATCCTGCTGTTGAACGGCGCCGAGTGCGAGCCCTACCTGACCTGCGACGACCGCGTCATGCGGGAATTCGCCGCCCAGGTGGTGGACGGCGCCCGCATCATGGCCCATGCCCTGGGCGCCCCCAAGGTGATCATCGCCGTGGAGGACAACAAGCCCCAGGCCGTGGACTCCCTGAAGGCCGAAGCCGCCAAGACCCCCAACGTCGAAGTGGTGGGCGTGCCGGTGCAGTACCCCATGGGCGCCGAGCGCCACCTGACCCAGGCGGTGACGGGACGCGAGACTCCGGCCCGCAAGCTGACCGCCGACGTGGGCGTGGTCGTGCACAACGTCGCCACCGCGCGGGCCGTGCATCAGGCGGTGCGCCTGGGCCGGCCGCTGGTGTCGCGCGTCGTGACGGTCAGCGGCGGCGCCGTCGCCGAGCCCAAGAACATCGAGGTGCCGCTGGGCACCCGGGTCTCCGAACTGCTCGACTTTTGCGGCGGAATCTCCAAGGAGGCCCGGCGCATCATCTCGGGCGGCCCCATGATGGGCCAGCCGCTTCCCAGCCTGGACGTGGCGGTGGTCAAGGGCACCTCTGGCATCCTGGCGCTGACGCAAGGAGAGACCAACGAGCACGCGTCGAGCCCCTGCATCCGTTGCGGCTCGTGCGTCACCTATTGCCCGTGCGGGCTGGTGCCGGTGGAAATGGCCAGCTACATCAGAAACGACAAGCTCGACCTCGCCGCCAAGATCGGCGTGCAGGATTGCGTGTCGTGCGGCTCGTGCTCCTACATCTGCCCGTCGCACATTCCCCTGGTCCACTATTTCAACTACGCCAAGGGCAAGATCGCCGCGCTCGACCGCGAGCGGCGCAAGAACGAGCAGACCAAGGCGCTGGTCGAGGCCCATAACGCGCGTCTCGAACGCCAGGCCCAGGCCAAGCGCGAAGCCGCCGCCAAGGCCAAGGCCGCCAAGGAAGCCGCCGAGGCGGCAGCGGCCGCCCCCCAGGCGAACCAGCAGGCACAACCCAACTCCGCAGGCGGGGCCAACGCATGAGTATCGCGATCGACAAGAGCGGGCCGTTCACCCACGGCCCCAACAACGTCTCCCGGACCATGTTCACGGTCCTGGCGGCCCTGGCGCCGGCCACGCTGTACAATCTGTGGCTGTTCGGCTGGCCCGCCATCTTCCTGTTCATCGTCACCATGCTGGCCTGCATGGCCTGCGAGGCGGCCTGCGTGCGCATCGGCGGCGGCAATCCCGACCGGGCGCTGGGCGACGGCTCGGTGCTGATCACCGGCTGGCTGCTGGCCCTGTCGCTGCCGCCGTGGGCGCCGTGGTGGGTCGCCGTGGTGGCCTCGGTGTTCGCCGTCTGCCTCGCCAAGCACGCCTTCGGCGGATTGGGCCAGAACGTCTTCAACCCGGCCATGGTCGGCCGCGTGGTGGTGCTGGTCTCCTTCCCGCTGCAGATGACCTCGTTCGTGGCGCCCAAGCCGCTGTTCACCCCCGGCTCGCCCTCCATCGGCGAAGCGCTGACCATCACCTTCGGGCGCGGCTTCTCGCTCGACGGCATCAGCACCGCCTCGCCGCTGGGCTTCATCAAGACCGAGCTGTCCAAGGGCGTTCCCATCAGCCAGTCCATCGCCTCGGTCCCCAGCCTGGGCGACATGATGATCGGCTTCCATCCCGGCTCCATGGGCGAGACGGCGGTGCCGCTGATCCTGCTGGGCGGCCTGTTCCTGATGTGGCGCAAGATCATCTCCTGGCATATCCCGGTGTCCATGCTGGCCACCCTGTTCCTGATGGGCACCCTGTTCAACGCCCTGGACCCGGCGCGGCACGCCGGCGGCCTGTTCCATCTGCTGTCGGGCGCCTCGATCCTGGGGGCCTTCTTCATCGCCACCGACTACGTCACCTCGCCGGTGTCCAAGTCGGGCCAGTTAGCCTTCGGCATCGGCATCGGCCTGCTGACCTGGATCATCCGCACCTATGCCGGATATCCCGAGGGCGTGGCCTTCGCGGTGCTGCTGATGAACGCGCTGACGCCCATTCTCGATCAACATTTCCGGCCGCGCGTCTTCGGGCGCACCCGCAAGGGCGAGCCTCTGCCGGTCAGGGGGGACAAATGAGCCAAGCCATACGGCCCACCTGGGTCCACGCCACCATCCTGGGCGCCTTCTGCGCCGGCTTCGGCGTGGCCCTGGCGCTCACCGACGACATCACCAAGGCGCCCATCAAGGAGCGCGCCCTGGAGGACAAGATGAACTCGCTGGGGCAGGTGATTCCGCGTTCCATCCATGACAACAACCCGGTCACCGACACGGTCAAGCTGCCCAATCCCAAGGCCGGCGGCCATGGCGCCCCGGCCGAGACCGACATCTACCGCGCCACCAAGGACGGCCAGGTGGTCGCCGTGGCCTACGAATACATGGCCTCGGGCGGCTATGGCGGCCCGATCCGCCTGATGCTGGGCGTCGCCCCCGACGGCAAGCTGCTGGGCGTGCGGGTCATCTCCCACAAGGAGACGCCCGGCCTGGGCGACAAGATCGAGGCCGCCAAGAACGAGTGGATCACCCGTTTCACCGGCCTTTCCCTCGGCAATCCGCCGGCGGAAAAGTGGAAGGTCAAGAAGGACGGCGGCCAGTTCGACCAGTTCTCCGGCGCCACCATCACGCCCCGCGCCGTGGTGAGCGGCATCCGCCAGGGGCTGGAGTTCTTCGCCGCCAATTCGTCTCGCATGATGGAGAAGAAGTGATGTCTGCCAGCTACGGACGGATCGTCAAGGACGGATTGTGGGAAAACAACGGCGTGCTGTGCATGCTGCTCGGCATGTGCCCGACCATGGCCATGACCGGAACCGGCACCAACGGCCTGGGCATGGGCATCGCCACCGCCGTGGTGATGGCCGCCTCGAACCTGATGGTCGCCATGTTCCGCAACTACGTCACCCACGAGGTGCGCATCCCGGTCTACATCCTGATCGTGGCGGCCAACGTCACCTTCGTGGATCTGGCCATGAACGCCTGGATGCATGAGCTGTACAAGGTGCTGGGCCTGTTCATCCCGCTGATCGTCTCCAACTGCCTGCCGCTGGCCCGCCTGGAGGCCTTCGCCGCCAAGGAGCCGGTGCTGCCCTCGCTGGTGGACGGCACCTTCATGGGACTCGGCTTCACCTTCGCGCTGACCGTCATCGGCCTGGTGCGCGAAGCCATCGGCCAGGGCACCCTGTTCGCCGACGCCGCCCTGCTGCTCGGCCCCTGGGCCAAGGTGATGGAGATGCGCATCATGCCGGCCGATTGGGGCATCCTGGTGCTGATCCTGCCGCCCGGCGGCTTCCTGATCGCCGGCCTGCTGGTGGTCGCCAAGCGCATGATCGACCTTGCCTCGGGCAAGGAGATCAAGATGGCCGGCGCCCACAGCGTCTAAGGGAGAGACGGACATCATGAAGATCGGAGTCGTCTACGCCGTTCCCTCCCGCCAGTCGTGGCTGTCCATCGACGTGCCGGAGGGAACCACGGTCAAGGAAGCCATTGAGAAATCGGGCATCCTGCACCAGTTCCCCGAGATCGACCTGGAAACCCAGAAGGTCGGAATCTTCGGCAAGGCCACCACGCTGGATACCGTGCTGGAGGAAGGGGCGCGCATCGAAATCTACCGCCCCATCACCGTCGATCCCAAGACCGTCAAGCGCCGCGCCGCCCCCGAGGCGCCGGCGGCCGGAGGAAGCGAGTCATGAGCACCGAGGATCTGACCGTCACCCAGGCGGTGGCCTATTCCGTCCTCTACGCCCTGGACATCGAGGCCGCCGCCCCCTGGAAGGCCTGGGCCCACATCTGGCTGAAGGGCGACGACCGCACCGCGTCCTCCGCCCAGATGGCGGCGGCGGGCGCCTCGACCCCCACCGCCAAATCGGCCTCCAACGCCGCCCGCCTGCTGGCCGAGGCCACCCAGTTGCAGACCGAGGCGGCCATGCTGATGAGCGAGAACCGCAACGCTTCGTGGCAGCTGGACCAGTACGAACTCAGGAACGAGCAATGCCTGGGCGCCGTGGCCGAATCCATCCGCATGGGCAGCAACGACGGTACCCTGGACACCCAAAGTCCCCGCTCGGCGGAACTGCGGGCCAAGGTGAAGCAGGAGTTCTAGGTCACCAAAAGGCATCAACTCCCATAAATATACGCCCATAGGAAGCATTGACTGTCGGCACGCGCCGTTTTACTCTTCCAGCTAATGGATGCACTCATCATCAGGCTGCACCTGGTATTTGAAGCCATCGATCAAAGTGGGGGGGGAATGGTATGCGACGGATTGCTTGCCTGCTTATGGCGGCGGGGTTGACTGGCTGCGCGACAACCGGAACAAAATTCGAGATGCCCAAGACCCAGGTTCGGGAAGGGCTGTCGCGTCTGGTCGTCTATCAAACCGGCATACCGCAGATCGTGCGGTCGGATTTCGCGGTTCTCCTCGATGACGGCGCCATCTGCTACATGGTTCCCGGCGAAGTCATGGTCAGGGATATCCGGGCGGGACAGCACAAGATCGCCTTCGACAATCCCATGACCGCCGGCACCTCAGTACTGAGTTTCACGGCCGAAGCGGGCAAGACTGTCTATATCTCGGCGGCCCCCAACGCCAGGTCGGTGGTCGCCAGCCTCCTGCTCGGCCCCCTTGCCGACCTCGCCACATCGGACAAGACCACCGCCCGCGGCGGCAGCGTGTTTCTGGAACAGTCAACCAGCGAGCAGGCCGAACAGGACGTCGCCACCCTGTCGAAATCCTCCTGCACTCCTCCGGGGGCCTAACGTCCCCTCGGGCTTGCCATCCCCGCCAGCGGCTTGGTCAGGACCGTGGCGAACAGGGCCATCAGCACCATGGCGCCAAAGGCGGTGTCGGACAGCAATCCGGCATCGGCCAGCAGGGTCAGGACCACCAGTTCCATCAGCCCCTTGCAGGTCAGCAGGCCGCCCAGCGTCCACGCCTCGCGGCCGGTGCAGCCCGCCATCCAGGCGGGCAGCGCCGAGGCCAGCTTGCCCAGCACCGCCGCCGCGCTCATCACCCAGAAGATGGCTGCCGCCCCTCCCCCCAGGTCGACGCGGGTCTTCAGGCCCACCGAGATGAAGAAGAACGGCAGCAGCACCACCTGCACGAAGGTCTCGAAGCTGCCGACGATGGCCTCGGCCAGCGTACGGGGCATCACCGCCCCGAACACGAAGGCGCCGATCACCGCGTGCAGGCCGATGGCCTCGGTGGCCAGCGAGGCCAGGGCCAGCCCGACGGTGAGCAGGACCACGTCCCCTCCCCCCACCTTGCCCGTCCGCTCGGCGCGGGCGAACAGGCGGGGCAGCAGCGGCCGCACCAGCCCGACCATCACCCCGGCGAACAGCAGGGCGCCCAGCGCCACCTGCCCCGCCTCCCAGGGATCGCCGCCGTGGGCCACCGCCAGCAGCAGCGCCACCGCCACCCACAGGGCGGCGTCGTTGAAGGCCGCCGCCCCCAGGGCCATGACGCCGACCCTGCGCTGCTCGAGGCCCATCTCGCGCACCACGGCGCCCAGCACCGGCAGGGCGGTCACCCCCGCCGCGATGCCCATGGCGGCGGCGAACAGCGGCCGGGTGGCGAAGAACCCCGCCGATCCCGGCGCCGCCTCGAACAGCCACCAGCCGCCCGCTGCCCCCGCCAGGGTCGGCACCACGACGCTGGACACCGCCAGGACCGAGAAACAGCGCCCCTGCCCCCTGATCCGGGCGAGGTCGAAATGCAGGCCGATGGAAAAGGCGAAGAACACCACGGCGAGGCGCACCAGCCCGTCGAGGGCGGCCAGCGAAGCCGGCGGGAACAGCCGCATGGACAATTCGGGCGACGCCCAGCCCAGCAGGCTGGGCCCCAGCGCGATGCCCACCGCCATCTGCACGGCGGCCAACGGCATCAGGCGGCCGACCACGCCCAGCCGCCACAGGGCATAGGGCAACCCGATGATCAGCGCCGTCTGGATCAGGAAAAGACTCACCCGTCCTGGTTCTCCTTGCCCATCATCACCCGGCCGGCCACGGCGATGGCGACGGCGACCAGCGCCACCACGATGGTGGCCAGGGCGTTGATCTCGGGGCTGACCCCCAGGCGCACCTTGGAGAAGATGACGATGGGCAGCGGCGTGGCGCCGGGGCCGGAGACGAAGGCGGAGATCACCACGTCGTCGATGGACAGGGTGAAGGCCAGCAGCCAGCCCGCCGCCAGGGCCGGGGCGATGATCGGCAGGGTGATCCTCAGGAACACGGTCAGCGGCCGGGCGCCCAGATCCATGGCCGCCTCCTCCAGCGAGCGGTCCATCTGGGCGAGGCGCGAGCGCACCACCACGGTGACGAAGGACAGGCTGAAGGTGACATGGGCGATGACGATGGTGGTCATGGACCGCCCGTCGGGCCAGCCCAGCACCTGCTCCATGCCGACGAAGAGCAGCAGCAGGGCCAGCCCGGTGATGATCTCGGGCATCACCAGGGGGGCCGAGACCATGCCGGTGAACAGGGCGCGCCCGGAAAAGCGCTTGAAGCGCACCAGCACCACCGCCGCCAGAGTGCCCAGCCCGGTGGCGAGGCAGGCATTGAGAAAGGCGATCCTCAGCGACAGCCAGGCGGCACCCAGCACCTGCTCGTCCTGCAGCAGCTCGCCGTACCACCTGGTGGAAAATCCGCCCCACACCGTCACCAGCTTGGACGCGTTGAAGGAATAGATCACCAGCAGCATGATCGGCAGATAGAGGAAGGCATAGACCAGCGCCAGGGCGGTATAGAGGGCGAAGCCGCGATTGTTCATCCTTCCCGCTCCGCCCGCTTGGCCTCGAAATGCTGGAAGGCCATGATCGGCACCACCAGGAGCACCAGCATGGCCACCGCCACCGCCGACGCCGTCGGCCAGTCGCGGTTGTCGAAGAACTCGGCCCACAGCACCTTGCCGATCACCAGGGTATCGGGACCGCCCAGCAGGTCGGGAATGACGAACTCGCCCACCGCCGGGATGAACACCAGCATGCAGCCGGCGATGATGCCGGGCATGGACAGCGGCAGGGTGACGGACAGGAAGGCCCGGAACGGGCGGCAGCCCAGGTCGGCGGCCGCTTCGAGCAGCGACAGGTCCATCTTTTCCAGGGTGGCGTAGAGCGGCAGGATCATGAACGGCAGGTAGGAATAGACCATGCCGATGGTCACCGCGATGTCGGTCTCCAGGATCTGCAGCGGCTCGGAGATGATGCCGAGCCCCATCAGCGCCATGTTGAGCAGCCCCTCGGTCTTCAGGATGCCGATCCAGGCGTAGACGCGGATCAGGAACGAGGTCCAGAACGGCAGCGCCACCAGCATCAGCAGCGCGTGGCGCCGGTGCCGGGGCGCCCGGGCGATGGCGTAGGCGGCGGGATAGCCCAGGGCCAGGCAGCCCAGCGTCGCCATGGCGGCAAGGCGCAGCGAGCCGAGATAGGCGAACAGGTAAAGGTCGTCGCCCAGCAGGGTCCGGTAGCCGGCCAGGGTGCCCTTGAAGGCGCCCTCGGCCCAATCGACCAGCGGCATATAGGGCGGAATGCCCATCTGCGGTTCGGACAGGCTGATCTTCAGCACGATCAGGAAGGGCACCAGGAAAAACACCGCCAGCCAGGCATAGGGCGCCAGCCCCACCAGGAAGCGCCCCGCCCGGCCCTCCAGCAGGCTTTTCATCGGGTCAGCACCAGGGAATCTGCGGGATGCCAGCCCAGGAACACTGGTTCGTCCCAGGTCAGCAGGCTGTCGTCGCCGTGATGCAGGTTGGTGCGCAGCGCCTGCACCTTGCGGCCCGAGGCGAGGCGGACGTGGAAGATGGAGACGTCGCCGAGATAGGCGATGTCGCTGACCACGCCCTCGGCCCAGTTCAGGCCGGGTTCCGGCCTGTCGCGGCCGATGCGGACCTTCTCGGGCCGTACCATCACGGTGACGGCGGCCCCCGCCTCCACCGGCGGCGCCCCCTGGACGGAAAGATCGTGATCCAGTTCGGGACAGGCGACAGCCCCCGCCCCACCCTTGGCCGTCCCCTCGAACATGTTGGCGGCGCCGATGAAGTCGGCGACGAAGCGGGTGCCGGGATATTCATAGATGTCCACCGGGCTGCCCACCTGCTCGATGCGGCCGGCATTCATCACGCCGATGCGGCTCGACATGGTCATGGCCTCGCCCTGGTCGTGGGTGACCATGACGAAGGTGATCCCCACCCGGTCCTGGATGTTGACCAGCTCCAGCTGGGTGGCTTCCCGCAGCTTCTTGTCCAGGGCCGCCAGCGGCTCGTCCAGCAGCAGCACCTTGGGCTCCTTGGCGAGGCAGCGGGCCAGCGCCACGCGCTGGCGCTGGCCGCCCGACAGCTGGTGCGGCTTGCGCCCCGCGAAACGGCCCATCTGGACAAGATCCAGGGCGGCGGCCACCTTGCCCTTGATCATGTCCTTGGGCAGCCCGTCCTGCTTCAGGCCGAAGGCGATGTTGTCGGCGACGCTCATGTGGGGGAACAGGGCGTAGGACTGGAACATCATGTTGACCGGCCGCTCATAGGGCGGCACGGCGGTGACGTCCTGGCCATCGATGAGGATGCGCCCGGCGGTCGGCGTCTCGAACCCGGCCAGCATGCGCAACAGCGTGGTCTTGCCGCAGCCCGAGGCGCCGAGCAGCGAGAAGAACTCGCCCTTGTGGATGGCAAGGTCCACATGCTCGACGGCGGTGAAGTCGCCGAAGCGTTTGGAAACCCCCTCGAAGCGGATCAGCGGCACCGCCCGGGGATCGTTCCAGGGGGCAATCGCCTCCCGTTTGACCGCCGCCTGCACCATGTCCTCAGCGACCCGTCTTGACCGAGGTCCACAGGCGGGTGCGCTCGCGCTCCTTGGCCATTTCGGCGGGGGGAACCTGGAACAGCTTGGCGGCCACCGCCTCGGGCGGGAACACCACCGGGTCCACCTGGATCTCCTTCCTGATCAGGTTCCTGGAATCGAGGATCGGGTTGGCGTAGCCGGTCAGGTTGGTGAAGCCGGCCGCCACCTCGGGCTTCATCAGGAAGTCGATGAACTTGTGGGCGTTGTCAGGATGAGGCGCGTCCGCCGGAATCACCATGGAATCGATATTGATCACGGCGCCTTCCTTGGGGATGACGATCTGGACCTTGACGCCCTTGCCGGCCTCGGCGGCGCGGTTGCGGGCCTGGACCAGATCGCCCACATAGCCGTGCGCCATGCAGATGTCGCCGTTGGCCAGGTCGTTGATGAACTTGGACGAATGGAAATACTTGACGCTGGAGCGGACCGAGGTGACCACGGCGGCGGCGGCCTTCAGGTCCTCGGTGGCCAGCGAGGCGCCGTTCTTGCCCTGATAGGCCAGGACGGCGGGGAACACCTCGGTGGGGGCGTCCAGCAGGCTGACGCCGCAGCCCTTCAACCTAGCCGCCTGGGCGGGATCGAACAGCGCCGCCCAGCTGTCCAGCGCCATGCCGGGAGCCGCCTTGGCGACCTTGTCCACGTTGTAGGCGTAGCCGGTGGGCGAGATGGCGTAGGGGATGGCGTAGAGGTTGCCGGGATCGGCCGAGCGGTTCAGCGTCACCATCACCTGGGGGTCCAGGTTGCCGTAATTGGGAAGCTTGGAACGGTCCAGCTTGCGGTAGATGCCGGCCTTGATCTGGTTGGCCAGGAAGGGCGAGGCCGAGGGGAACACCACGTCGTAGCCCGACTTGCCGGCCTGCAGCTTGGCCTGCAGCACCTCGTTGCTGTCGTAGACGTCGTAATTGACCTTGATGCCGGTCTGGGCCGTGAACTTCTCCAGCGTGTCGGGCGCGATGTAGTCCGACCAGTTGTAGACGTTCAGCACCTTGTCCTCCGCCGCCTGGGCGGAAGAGATGGCCGCAATCAGCGACATCGCGACAGCCGTCAAGGAAACGCGCATGACCTTATCCCCCCAGCCAGAAAACCGGATGCCGGGCCAAACGCCACCGCCCGCGCGGGGCCGATATTTCCGGTCCCGCGCCTGCCTTGTCAACGGGCAATGCTCAAAAAAAAGCCCGCCGGAGAAGAACGCCGGCGGGTCTCGCAGTTTGCGGGAGGTAACTCTAGTGATTCGAAGCGTTTGCCGCGCCGATTCCGGTCTGGGCGCGGACGTACTGGTCCTCGAACAGGGCCTTTTCCGCCTTGGCGGTTTCGCTGCCGTCCAGCCTGGACACCACGATGGTGACCAGGAAGGCGAAGGTCATGGAGAACAGGGCCGGATGTTCGTAGGGGAAGATGGGTGCCGCATTGCCCAGCACCGCCACCCACACCGTCTTGGACAGAACAACGCAAGTCACCGCCGAGACGAGGCCGGCGATGCCGCCCCACAGGGCGCCCTTGGTGGTCAGGCCCTTCCAGTACATGGAGAGGAACAGCACCGGGAAGTTGGCCGAGGCCGCGATGCCGAAGGTGAGCCCCACCAGGAAGGCGACGTTCTGCTTCTCGAACATGATGCCGAGAACCACGCCCAGCACGCCCAGCACCAGCGAGGCCAGCTTGGAGACGCGCATCTCCTCGGCCTCGGTGGCGTGGCCCTTGCGGATGACGCGGGCATAGATGTCATGGGCGATGGCCGAGGCGCCGGCCAGGGCCAGACCCGACACCACCGCCAGGATGGTGGCGAAGGCCACCGCCGACAGGAAGCCCAGGAAGATGTCGCCGCCCAGCGCCTTGGCCAGATGCATCACCGGCATGTTGCCGCCGCCCAGCAGCTTGCCGCCGACCTTGCCGCCCTCGAAGAACTGCGGATCGGTGCCGACGATGCTGATCGCCGCCATGCCGAGGACGCAGACCACCAGGAAGAAGAAGCCGATGAAGCCCGAGGCGTAGAACACGCTCTTGCGCGCTTCCTTGGCGTTGGGAACGGTGAAGAAGCGCATCAGGATGTGCGGCAGCGCGGCGGTGCCGAACACCAGGCCCAGCGACAGCGACACCGCCGAGACCGGATCGGCCAGCAGGGTGCCGGGGCCCATGATCCTGGTGCCCGCCTTGTGGGACGACACCGCCTTGGCGGCCAGGGATTCGAGGCTGAAGCCGAACTTCGAAAGGGCCAGAACGCCCAGCAGGGTGCCGCCGCCCAGCAGCAGCACCGCCTTGATGATCTGCACCCAGGTGGTGGCGATCATGCCGCCGAAGGTGACGTAGACCACCATCAGCACGCCGACCAGAATCACCGCCACGGCGTAATCCAGGCCGAACAGCAGCTTGATCAGCTGGCCGGCGCCGACCATCTGGACGATCAGGTAGAAGCACACCACGGTCAGCGACCCCATGGCGGCGAAGGTGCGCACCTTGGTCTGGTCGAGGCGGTAGGAGGCGATGTCGGCGAAGGTGTACTTGCCCAGGTTCCGCAGGCGCTCGGCCAGCAGGAACAGGATGATCGGCCAGCCGACGAAGAAGCTGATGGTGTAGATGAAGCCGTCGAAGCCGGTGGCGAACACCATGGACGACAGGCCCAGCAGGGTGGCCGCCGACATGTAGTCGCCGGCGATGGCCAGACCGTTCTGGAAGCCGGTGATGCCGCCGCCCGCCGTATAGAAGTCGCTGGCCGACTTGGTCCGCTTGGACGCCCACCAGGTGATGCCCAGCGTGCTGGCGACGAAGACGAAGAACATGATGATGGCGGTGAGGTTGACCGGCTGCTTCTCGGAGCCGCCGAGATCGCCGGGACCGGCCAAAGCGGGGGCGGCGACCAGCAGGGCCGCCACGGCGAGGGAGGCCGTACGGCCGACAGCCGCCATTGAGGCAGCGGCCAAGGGCGCGGAGGCGCCCACCCGGCGAGGGGCGATGATCATCCGGCTCATTCCAGCACCTCGCGGACCACGTCCTTGTTCAGTTCCTCGAACGCGCCGTTGGCGAAGTGGGAGTAAAGGCCGGTCAGCAGCCACGACACCACGATGATGGCGGCGCCCACCGGCACGCCCACCGTCAGGGTCGAGCCCTGGGACAACGGCGTGCGCAGGACGTCCGGCGCGAAGGCGACGATCATCATGAAGCCGTAATAGGCGCCCAGCACGATCACCGACAGGGTGACCGCCAGGCGGGTGCGCTTCCTGACCAGTTCATGGAATTTCGGGTTCTGGCGAACCCGTTCATAGGTTGCTGAGTCGGACATATCCCCTCCGGTGGTGTTTCCTTGGCCTCTCCATCTATCAAGGGAGCGTGTCCGAATTTTTCCCCAATCGTTACGAATTGTAGCCGGGAGGCAGCCATGCGGGGGCATAAGGACGGTTGATGTGAACCGTGTTTTGAAGTGACACTCGGCCTGTCATCCCGAGCGCCAGCGAGGGATCCCCGTTTGCCGTGGCGTTGCCGGAACTGACATGTGGCACCAGGACGAGATCCTCCTCCCGCCGGCCGTCGGGATGACAGGCCGGATTAGATGATCCGCTCGCGCCTGTTCTTCCGGCTGTTCTCGGCCATTCTCGCCGCCGTGGCGCTGTTCGCGGCGGCCATCTACGTCTTCTCGGTGCCCCTGATCGAGGAGAAGGCCTACGAGATCGAGCTGAACGCCAGCCGCACCATCCTCGACAACGTCTTCGTCATGGCCGGCAAGATCGACGGCAGCCTGGAAGACCGCCGGGCCATGACCGAGGAAGCCTACAAGGCGCAGTTGAGGAACGTGGTGTCGCTGGCCGCCTCCTACCTGGACCACGCCCTGGCCCGCGCCGAGCGGGGCGAGATCGGCGAGGCCGAGGCCCGCCGCCTGGCCTTCGACGGCCTCGGCGCCTTCAAATACGGCAACAACGATTATATCTGGGTGACCGACTACCAATCGGTGATCCGCTCGCACCCCGACCCCGAGTTCCAGGGCCGCGACGCCTCGCGCTTCCAGGATGGCGACGGCCGCGCCATCCTGCCCACCATCATCGCCATCGCGCGCGACAGGGGCGAGGGCTTCCATACCTATCCCTGGCAGCGCCTGGGCGAGACCAGGGCCAGCGAGAAGCTGTCCTATTTCATCGACCTGCCCCATCGCGGCCTGGTGATCGGCACCGGGGCCTATCTCGACGACATCGACCGCGAGGTGGAGCGGCGCAAGGCCGAGGCGGTGGACGACCTGCGCCAGGCCTTGCGCAACATCCGCATCGCGCGCACCGGCTACGTCTACATCTTCGACGCCGCCCGCAAGATGATCATCCACCCCAATCCCAACATCGAGGGCCAGGATTTCGGCCTGCTGAAGGACCCGGCCACCGGACGGCTGATCGCCGACGAACTGGTGGAGGCCGCCGACAGCGATCGTCCGCTCTCCTATCTGTGGGATAAGCCGTCCGACCCCGGCAACTACGCCTACGAGAAGATTTCCTGGGTGCGGCATTTCAAGGGCTTCGACTGGTACATCGCCTCGTCGGTCTATGTGGACGAGCTGAAGCGCTCGTCCGCCGTGCTGGGCAACCGGCTGGTGACCATCGCCCTGGCCCTGATGGTGGCGGCCGGCGCGCTGGGCTATCTGGCGGTGGATTGGCTGATGCGCCCCCTCAACCGCCTGGCCCAGACCGCCGAGCAGGTGCAGGCCGGCAATCTCGACGCCCAGAGCGGCATCCGCCGCGACGACGAGATCGGCCTGCTGGCCGAGGCCCTGGACGGCATGGTGCGGCGGGTCAAGGACGACATCCTGACCCTGGACAGCCGCGTGCGGGAGCGCACCAACGAACTGGAGGAGGCCGAGACCCGCCGCCGCCTGATCCTCGACGCCATTCCGGCGGCCATCGCCTATCTGGGCCGCGACGAGATCATCCGCTTCGTCAACCGCGGCTGGGCCGAGCTGGTGCGCCAGGACGCAGGACCCCTGATCGGCCGCGACCTGAAATCGGCCATCGGCCGCTTCGCCCACAACGCCATCCAGCCGCACATGGAGCGCACCTGGGCCGGCGAGGAAGTGACCTTCAGCTACTCCTTCCCCCATCCCGGCGGGCACATGGTCACCACCCGCAACACCCTGATTCCCCAGCGCGCCGCCAGCGGGGCGGTGACCGCCATGTTCGTGCTGGCGCTGGACGTCTCGGCGGAGAAGGAGACCGAGGCCCGGCTGATGGAGGCCCAGCGCATGAAGGCGGTGGGCCAGCTGTCCGGCGGACTGGCCCACGACTTCAACAACCTGCTGTCGGTGATTCTGGGCAATCTGGCGGCGGCGCGCGACCGCTACGGCGAGGTCGAGGGGCTGGATTCCTATCTGGAGCCGGCGGTCCGCGCCAGCCGGCGCGGCGCCGACATCACGTCCCGCCTGCTGGCCTTTTCCCGCCAACAGCCCTTGAAGCCGCAGCCGGTGGACGTTTCCGCCCTGGTGCGCGAGGTCTCGGTGCTGCTGTCGCGCTCGCTGCCGTCCTCCATCACCATCACCGTTCCCGACGAGGGCGGCGAGTGCTGGGCCATCGCCGATTCCAACCAGCTGGAGAACGCCCTGATCAACCTGGCGCTCAACGCCCGCGACGCCATGCCCGACGGCGGACGGCTGGAGATGGACGTGCGTCTGCGCAGCGTCAGTGACGATCTGACCTTCGACGAGCCGGTGGAGCCCGACGACTACCTGGAAATCCGCGTCACCGACAACGGAACCGGCTTCGCGCCCGAGGCCATGACCAGGGCGTTCGAGCCGTTCTTCACCACCAAGCGCCTGGGCTCGGGCCTTGGGCTGTCCATGGTCTACGGCTTCGTCAAGCAGTCCAGGGGCTACATCACCCTGGACAGCCGGGTGGGGATCGGCTCCACCGTCACCATCCTGCTGCCCCGCGCCGCACCGGTGGCCATGGACGGCGAGGCGGAAGCGGCGACGCCCTCCCCCGCCCTCTGGCAGGGCCAGCTGGCGCTGATCGCCGAGGACGATGCGGATGTGCGCGCCGTGCTGCGCGGCCAACTGGTGGATTTGGGCTTCTCGGTGGTCGAGGCGGAAAGCGGCGACGAGGCCGCCGAACTGTTCGGCCGGATCGAAGGCCTGTCCCTGGTGGTCTCCGACATCGTCATGCCCGGCATCAGCGGCATCGAGCTGGCGGCGCGCATCCGCGCCGAACGTCCCGCCATCCGGGTGATTCTGATCAGCGGCTTCTCCTTCGACACTAGCCCCGGGGCCGATGATCTGGTCATATTGCGCAAGCCATGGGAGATGTCCGACCTGGCCTCGGCGATCGCCCGGACGGCGGAGCCCTCGGACGCGGCATAGGGGCCTGGGAGTGGGCGGCAACAAAAAGCGCATCTATGTCATCGACGACGAGCCGGACATCCGCGCCCTGTTGCGGCAGGTGCTGGAAGGCTACGGCTATCGGGTGACTCCCCTGGCCACCGGCGCCCTGGCCCGCCAGGCCATCCGCCGCGAGCCGCCCGATCTGTGCATCGTCGATCTCGGCCTGCCCGACATGGACGGGCTGACCCTGGTGCGGGAATTGTGGGAGGACGTGCGGTTCGGGGTGGTGATCCTGACCGGGCGCGGCGGCGTCTCCGACCGGGTGCTGGGCCTGGAACTGGGGGCCGACGACTATATCGTCAAGCCGTTCGAGCCGCGCGAACTGGTGGCCCGCGTCAACTCGGTCATCCGCCGGCGCGAGCAGCTGGCCGCCAGCGGCGGCCCGGCCACCACCAGGGCGGCGTTCGGCGAGTGGGTGTTCGAATCCGGCGATCTCAGCCTGACCCATGCGGACGGGCGGCAGGAAACGCTGACCGCCGCCGAGGCGGTGCTGCTCACCGCCCTGCTGAAGACCCCCAAGCGGGTGCTGTCGCGCGAGCAGCTGCAGGGCGCCGAACCGGAAAAAGACGACTTCGCCTTCGACCGCGCCATCGACGTGCGCATCTCGCGCATCCGGAAGAAGATCGAGGCCGACCCGAAATCACCGCGCCTGATCAAGACGGTCTACGGCGCCGGCTACCTGTTCGCCGCCGACGTGCGGTGGGAGTGATACCAAATCCGAATGATCAATTCGGATTTGGTATCCGGCGCCCATTGCGGGCGCGGCCAAGCAAACCACGGGTTTGCACCCGGCGAGGGACAGAAAAGCGAGTATACCAAATCCGAATGATCAATTCGAATTCCGTATCCGGCGCCCATTGCGGGCGCGGCCAAGCAAACCGCAGGTTTGCGCCCGGCGAGGGACAGAAAAGTAAGCATACCAAATCCGAATGAACCGTTCGGATTTGATATGAGCCCCCGGTAAGCGTGAAACGACAACGGCCCCCGGATCGCTCCGGGGGCCGCTTGCCGTCCGCGGGATCAGGTGGCCTTAAGCCACCGGCTCCTTGCGGGCCTTGGCGTAGCCGACGCTTTCCAGCGATTCCTCGATCTCGTCCAGGATGGCGGGATCGTCGATGGTCGCCGGCATCTTGAAGTCCTGATTGTCGGCGATCTTCTGCATGGTGCCGCGCAGGATCTTGCCCGAGCGGGTCTTGGGCAGGCGGTTGACCACGGTGCAGGTCTTGAAGGCGGCCACCGGGCCGATCTTCTCGCGCACCAGCCTGACCACCTCGGCGATGACCTGGTCGTGGGGCTTGGTCACGCCGGCCTTGAGGCAGATGAAGCCCAGCGGCAGCTGGCCCTTCAGCTGGTCGGCCACGCCGATGACGGCGCATTCGGCCACGTCGGGATGGCTGGCCAGCACTTCCTCCATGCCGCCGGTGGACAGGCGGTGGCCGGCGACGTTGATGATGTCGTCGGTGCGCGACATGATGTAGGCGTAGCCGTCCTCGTCGATCATGCCGGCGTCGGCGGTCTTGTAGCAGCCGGGGAATTCCGAATAGTAGCTGTCGATGCAGCGCTGGTCGGCGTTCCACAGGGTCAGCAGGGCGCCGGGGGGCAGCGGCAGGCGGACCACCAGCGAGCCGACCTTGCCGGCCTCGCAGGGCTGATGGCCTTCGTCCAGCACTTCCAGGCCCCAGCCGGGGACCGGCTTGGTGGGCGAGCCGGGCTTGATGGGGAATTCATGCAGGCCCAGGCAGTTGGCGGCGATGGCCCAGCCGGTCTCGGTCTGCCACCAGTGGTCGACCACCGGAACCTTGAGGTGGTCGCGGGCCCAGTTGATGGTGTCGGGGTCCGAACGCTCGCCGGCCAGGAACAGGGCGCGGAAGCTGCCCAGGTCGTACTTCTTGATCAGCTCGCCGTTGGGGTCCTCGCGCTTGATGGCGCGGAAGGCGGTGGGCGCGGTGAACAGCGAGGCCATCTTGTACTCGCTGATCATGCGCCAGAAGGCGCCGGCGTCGGGGGTGCCGACCGGCTTGCCCTCGTAGACCACGGTGGTCGAGCCGTTGAGCAGCGGGCCGTAGCAGATGTAGGAGTGGCCGACCACCCAACCCACGTCCGACGCCGACCAGAACACCTCGCCCGGCTTGATGTTGTAGACGTACTTCATGGACCACATCAGGGCGACCATGTGGCCGCCGTTGTCGCGGACCACGCCCTTGGGCTGGCCGGTGGTGCCCGAGGTGTAGAGGATGTACAGCGGATCGGTGGCCTTCACCGGCACGCAATCGGCGGGCTTGGCCTTGGCGCAGACCTCGACCCAGTCCAGGTCACCGGCCTTGTCCATCACGGCGGCCGCCTGCGGGCGCTGGAACATGATGGTGTTGCCGGGCTTGTGCTCGGAGATGGCGATGGCCTCGTCCAGCATGGGCTTGTAGGCCAGAACCTTGGAGCCCTCGATGCCACAGGAGGCCGACAGGATCACCTTCGGCTTGGCGTCGTTGATGCGGGTGGCCAGCTCGGTGGGGGCGAAGCCGCCGAACACCACCGAATGGATGGCGCCCAGGCGGGCCACCGCCAGCATGCCGACCACCGCCTCGGGGATCATGGGCATGTACAGCAGCACGCGGTCGCCCTTGGCGACGCCCAGCGCGGCCAGGGCGCCGGCCAGACGCGACACCTGGTCCTTCAGCTCGTCGTAGCTGATCTTGCGCTTGGTGCCGGTGACCGGGCTGTCATAGATGATGGCGGTCTGCGGCCCACGGCCCTGCTCCACATGGCGGTCCACGGCGTTGTAGCAGGTGTTGGTCTCGGCGCCGACGAACCAGCGATAGAACGGCTTGTTGGAATCGTCCAGGACCTTGTCCCAGGTCTTGTACCAATGGATGTCCTTGGCCGCTTCCCCCCAGAACCCCTCCGGGTCCTTCAGCGACTTGTCGTAGGCTTGCTGGTATGCGTTGGTCATATCGGACAGGTCCTCTGCTTTGCCACTCCCATGGGGGGCTTTCCGCCCCTCCGTCTGAGGGGGAGAATGCCGCAATCAGGCAAATTTTGCAAAGGTGCATTGCAGGGGCGCCAAGCCATTTTGACCCACCCCGGTGAAACGATGTTTTCACATTGTTTCACAATAGGTTATCGGACGATCCTCGCCCATTCGCAAGGTTCGCATTTTTCCGCTGTCCGGGGGGATTTGCCGCATTTTGCAAATTCGGCAACGGGCCGCCGAATGAAATAAGGGGCCGGATGAACCGGCCCCTCGATCGCCTTCCTCAGTGAGGTCCGGAGCCGATGCGGCTCAGCTCGTCCTTGATCAGCAGTTTCTTGCGTTTCAGATCGTGGATCTGGGTGTTATCCGGCAGCGGGCGTCTGGTTTCCATCTCGATGGCGCTTTCCAGAGCGGCATGCTTGGCTTTCAAGGACTCGGCACGGTCATGAAGGCTCATTACGGTCCTCCCTATGGGTTGGGTGACTCGAGAATCTTATTCCTCCTGTCACGGGATTGTCAGCAGGGAAATTGCCCTCTCCCCCCCTCCTGGACTAAGGTTCTTACTCGATCCCGGACCTAGAGAGAGGACCATCCGCCTTGAACGCCCCCCCGACCCGCCTGATCGTAGGAATTAGTGGAGCATCGGGGGTGGTCTACGGCATCCGCGTCCTGGAAATGCTGGGACAGCTGGGCGTGGAATCCCATCTGGTCATGAGCCGCGCCGCCGAGGTGACGCTGTCCCACGAAAGCGACCTCAAGGTCGCCCAGGTCCGCGCCCTGGCCAGCCACTGGTACAAGCCCGAGGATATCGGTGGAGCACCGGCCTCGGGCTCGTTCCGCTCGCTGGGCATGATCGTGGCGCCGTGCTCGATCCGCAGCATGAGCGAGATCGCCACCGGGGTGACCACCTCGCTGCTGACCCGGGCCGCCGACGTGGCGCTGAAGGAACGCCGCCGGCTGGTCCTCATGGTGCGCGAGACGCCGCTGCACACCGGCCACCTGCGTTCCATGCTGCACCTGTCGGAAATGGGCGCGGTGATCGCCCCCCCCGTCCCCGGCTTCTACGCCAGGCCGGAAAGCCTGGACGACATGGTCGAGCACAACGTCGGCCGCATGCTCGACCTGTTCGGGCTGGATTGCGGAACCATCAGGCGCTGGGGGGAAGATTGACCGGCTGGGTCAGCCCGATCGCCTTGGTCATGCCGGACAGTGAAGGTAGGACGTCTGCAGGCTGTTCCAGACTTTCGCCGCGTCGAACCCCACGACCAGCGCCTGGTCGTGGGGATTTTCGGTGAACGCCCCCATGCCATGCAGAATCATGTAAGCCGGATAATAATCCGGCTTACCAACATCCCGGATATCGGCACACGTTTTCCTCAAGACCTCGTGATTACCGGATATCGCCTTGACCTCGTCCAGGAAACGTTTCTTCTTGTCCTGGGAAACCGCTGAAAACGTCGTCATGATCAGCACGGCCTTGGCCTGCCCCGCGCTTTTGTCAGCCACTCGCGCGGCATCGAAATTTCCGTATACTCCGGCCAGGGAGAATAAGGCGGCGGCACGGTCATAACGGTCTTGCGCCAAGCAACTCGCCACCCCCTGATACAAATCGGGCGGCGTCAGCTGATTGTTCGCCTCGCTGAGCTCGATACACCCGACGTCATGAGTGACGGCAAGGCTCCCTTCGGCGCGGTGGTTGGTGATGTTCCCATTCCGCTCAGTGATGATCTTAGGCGGCGCCATGGTCTGACTGTAGGCTGATGTCGACAACAGCACGATCAGGATACACAAAACCCGCATCTTCTCCCTCCGCCAGCCAGGTACCCCTACATCTCGCCGATATAGATGCCCAGGCCGCGGGCCGTCTGGGCCAGGGTGCCATAGGGGTCGATGGGCCGGGTGATGCCGGCCACGTCCGAGATCGGCACATCCACCACCTGGCCGTGCTGCCAGGCCACCATGCGGCCCAGCTTGCCCTGGGCGATCAGGTCCACGGCATGAACGCCGAAGGCCGAGGCGATGATGCGGTCGCGCATGGCCGGCATGCCGCCGCGCTGTACATGGCCCAGCACGGTGACGCGGGTTTCCGCCTCCACCGTCTCCGCCAGCCGCGCCGCTAGGTACTGGCCGATGCCGCCGTAGCGGGCCTGGCCGCCGCTCTGCACCTGGGTCACCGAAAGTCCGGTCTCGGTCTTGCAGCCCTCGGCCACCACCATCAGGGCGTGGTTGCGCCCCTCGGCCTTCACCTCGGCGATCTTCCTGGCGATACCGTCCAGGGTGTAGGGAATCTCGGGGATCAGCACCACGTCGGCGCCGCCGGCGATGCCGGCGTTGATGGCGATGTGGCCGACGTCGCGGCCCATCACTTCCAGGATCATCACGCGGTGATGGCTGGCCGCCGTGGGGGCCAGCCGGTCCATAGCCTCGCCCGCCACGTTGAGCGCCGTGGCGAAGCCGATGGCATAGTCGGTATGGGCGACGTCGTTGTCGATGGTCTTGGGGATGCCGACCATGGGGATGCCGCCCTGGCGGCACAGCTGGTTGAGGATGCGCATGGAGCCGTCGCCGCCGATCACCACCAGCGCCTCGATCCCCAATTCCTTGTAGCCGTCCACGAAGTCCTGGGAGCGGTCCTTCTTGCTGCCGTCGGGCATGGGATAGGCGAAGGGATCGCCCTTGTTGATGGTGCCAAGGATGGTGCCGCCCAGGCGCAGCATCTCGTCGCCCACCGACTTCAGGTCGAACTCGACGTAATTGAGCGGCCGGTCCATCAGTCCCAGGCTGCCGTCACGGATACCGAACACCTGCCAGCCGTAATTGCGGATGGCACGGTGGACGACCGCGCGCAAGGCCGCGTTCAGTCCGGCGCAATCGCCGCCGCTGGTCAGAATTCCGATACGCTTGGCCGCCATTCCCCAACCTCCTCTTTATCCTACCTTACCCATACCGTTTCCGGCCGAGTTCTGCTACCCTCCAACCACTTATTCCTGACCTCGTCCCGCCATGATCGATGACAATCTTGAAGAGGTCCGCCGTCAACTGGCGGAATTGAAGACCGAGCACCGCGATCTGGACGACGTGATTTCCCGCGTTTCCGGCGAGGCGCCGTTCGATCAGCTGCGCCTGCAGCGCCTGAAAAAACGCAAGCTGTATCTCAAGGACGAGATTTCCCGGCTGGAAAACCAGTTGATTCCCGACATCATCGCCTGACGCTCCATCATGACACTGGTTCACCTCGGCCTCGGCACCAACCTGAGCGACCGGCCCGCCAACCTGCGCGCCGCCTTCGAATCCCTGGCCGCGCTGGGCACCGTCGCCGCCCGCTCCCATCTGTGGGAGACGGCGCCGCTCTACGTCACCGACCAGCCGGCCTTCCTCAACATGGCCGCCGCGCTGGACACCGCGCTGCCGCCGCTGGACCTGCTGGCCCACCTCAAGGCCCTGGAGGACGAACTGGGCCGCGTCGCCTCGGTGCGCTACGGGCCGCGCCTGATCGACCTCGACATCCTTCTCTACGGAGATGTGGTGATGGAGAGCGAGACTCTCACCCTGCCCCACGCCCGGCTGCACGAGCGCCACTTCGCCCTGGCCCCCCTGGCCGAGATCGCCGGAACCGTTCTTCATCCGGTGCTGGGCGCCACCATCGCCCAATTGCTGGAGCGCCTGCCCGAAGCCGCCGACGTCCGCCGCCTGGGGCCCCTTCGGTAATTGCTTGCGCGCCGCTCGCCGGAAGCGCTATGACCCTGCTTTCCCAGCCTGAGGAAAGAGCCAAGTGTTCGTGAGCCGCAGTCAAGCCGAGACCCAGCCGGGCGAAGCGCCGGTCCGCCGCCTCTACCGCATCCTGGTGCGCGATCTGGTGCTGAAATGTTTGATCGGCATTCACGCCCACGAATTGCTGGCCCCCCAGCGGGTGCGCATCAACGTGGACATGAGCGTGCTGGAGCAGGCCGGCCCGTTAAGCGACGACATCGCCAACGTGGTCTCCTACGAGGACGTGATCGACGGCATCAAGGTCATGCTGGCCGAGGGCCACATCAACCTGGTCGAAACCCTGGCGGAAAAGATCGCCGAGCTGTGCCTGACCGATGAGCGGGTGGAAACCGCCCGCATCCGGGTGGAAAAGCTCGACGTCTACGCCGAGGCCGCCTCGGTCGGCATCGAGATCGAGCGCGGACGGCAGTAGAACTTATACCAACCTGCGTTGAGTGAAACTCATCGCGGGTTGGATAGGCCCAACGGGCCGCGCGCCTTACGGCGCCCGCCCGCCGCTTGGCATTACGTCCGGCGGGCCTCGTCCATCAGCTGGCGCATGTGGCGGATGGACGCGTCGAGGCCGACGAAAATGGCCTCGCCCACCAGGAAGTGGCCGATATTCAGTTCCATGATGGAGGCGATGGCCGCCACCGGCTTGACGGTGTCGTAGGACAGGCCGTGGCCGGCGTGGCATTCCAGGCCGATGGCCTCGGCATGGGCCGCCGCCGCCTGGATGCGGGCGAATTCGCGGTCACGCCCTGCCCCCTCGGCGTCGCAATAGGCGCCGGTATGCAGTTCGACCACCGGCGCCCCCAGGGCCTTGGCGGCGTCCAGCTGCTTCGGGCTCGCCTCGATGAACATGGAAACGCGGATGCCGGCGTCGAGCAGGCGCCCGACCAGCGGCATCAGGCTATCGAACTGGCCGACCACGTCGAGGCCGCCCTCGGTGGTGCGCTCCTCGCGGCGCTCGGGCACGATGCAGGCGGCGTGGGGCCGGTGACGCAGCGCGATGGCCACCATCTCCTCGGTCGCCGCCATCTCGAAATTGAGCGGCAGGGTGATCTCGTTGGCGAGGCGCTCCATGTCGCGGTCGGAGATGTGGCGCCGGTCCTCGCGCAGATGCGCCGTGATGCCGTCCGCTCCCGCCGCGGCGGCCATGTGGGCGGCCCGTACCGGGTCGGGATGGCGCCCGCCGCGGGCGTTGCGGATGGTGGCGACGTGGTCGATGTTGACGCCGAGGCGCAGGCGGGTCATGGCCTAAGAACTCCATTGGATTGAATTGGGCTATCGCCCGAACCCATCCGGGGCCAATGCCCCGGACCCCATTTTATTTCATGAATGGGGTTTGGGGCCTTTGGCCCCAGGCGGGTATGGGCGGCAGCCCATGAACACTTAATTCCTTGCCCGGTCCACCGAGTTGATGGCCGGGGTGGCGCGCAGCGCGGCGATGACGTTGGTCAGGTGCTTGACGTCCCTCACCTCGATATCGATCAGCATCTCGAAGAAATCGGTGGTGCGGTTGGTGATCTTGAGATTGGTGATGTTGCCCATGTTCTTGGCGATCACCGTGGAGATGGCCCCGAAGGCGCCGGGTTCGTTGGTCACCACCAGATCGATGCGTCCCACATGGGCGTTGCTGTCCGCCTCGTCCCAGGCGAGATCGAGCCAGCGTTCCGGCTGGTCGGCGAACTGCTCCAGGTTCTCGCAGTCGATGGTGTGGATGGTGACGCCCTTGCCGGTGCTGACGATGCCGACGATGCGGTCGCCGGGCAGCGGGTGGCAGCAGCCGGCGAAGTGCATGGCCATGCCGGGGATCAGGCCCTTGATGGGCACCGCGCCGGCCTTGTCCTTCTTGTTGGTCGAGGGCTTGTCGCCGCGCGCCTTCAGCGCCACCACGTTGTCGTTGCGGTTGGCCTGGGCCTTCAGTTCGGGAAAGACGGTGGAGACCACCTCGCGGGCGGTCAGCGTGCCTTCGCCCACCAGGGCCAGCAAATCCTCGGATGACGGCGCCTTGAAGATGCGCAGCACCCCGTCCAGGGCCTTTTCCGTGAACTCGTAGCCTTCCTGGCGGAAGCTGCGCACCAGGATGGCGCGGCCCAACTCGGTGTACTGGGCGCGCTGCTGGGTGCGGATGAAGCGGCGGATACGGGCGCGGGCCTTGCCGGTGACGACGAAGCGTTCCCAGGTGGGATTGGGCGTCTGGGCCTTCGAGGTGATGATGTCGACCTGATCGCCGTTCTGCAGCTGGGTGCGCAGCGGCATGATGCGGCCGTTGACCTTGGCGCCGACGCAGGTGTCGCCCACCTGGGAGTGGACGGCATAGGCGAAGTCCACCGGGCAGGCGCCGCGCGGCAGCGAGATCAGGTCGCCCTTGGGGGTGAAGCAGAACACCTGGTCGGAGAACATCTCCAGCTTGGTGTGCTCGAGGAATTCCTCGGGGTTGGAGGCGTGCTCCAGGATGTCGAGCAGTTCGCGCAGCCAGCGGTACTGGCGGCCGTCGGTCATGTTGCCGCCGTCGCCGCCCCCCTTGTACTTCCAGTGGGCGGCGACGCCCAACTCGGCCACCTCGTGCATCTCGGAGGTGCGGATCTGCACCTCGATGCGGTGGCGCTCCGGCCCGAACACGCCGGTATGCAAGCTGCGGTAGCCGTTGGGCTTGGGCGTCGAGATGTAGTCCTTGAAGCGGTTGGGAACCATGGGGTACTTGGAGTGGATGACCCCCAGCGCCCGGTAGCAATCCTCCATGTTCCCCACGGCGACGCGGAAGGCCATGATGTCGGACAGCTGCTCGAACCCGACATTCTTCCTCTGCATCTTCTGCCAGATGGAATAGGGCGTCTTCTCGCGCCCCGAGACGGTGGCGGTGATCCCCGATTCGTCGAGAATGGTGCGCAACTCGTCCAGGATGCGGCCGATCAGATCGCCGCCCTGCTCGCGCAGGAAGGACAGGCGGGCGACGATGGAGCCGCGCGCGTCCGGATGCAGCTCGGCGAAGGCCAGGTCCTCCAGCTCCATCTTGATGCCCTGCATGCCGATGCGTTCGGCCAGCGGCGCATAGATCTCCATGGTCTCCATGGCGATGCGGCGGCGCTTGTCGGGGTTCTTGATGTAGTGAAGGGTGCGCATGTTGTGCATGCGGTCGGCCAATTTCACCAGCAGGACGCGGATGTCCTCGCTCATGGCCAGCACCAGCTTGCGCAGGTTCTCGGCCTGCTTGGCGTGGTCGGACTGCAGTTCGATGCGGTTCAGCTTGGTGACGCCGTCCACCAGACGGCCGATCTCGCGCCCGAACAGCTTCTCGATATCCTCCAGCGTTGCCGGGGTGTCCTCGATGGTGTCGTGCAGCAAGGCGGTGATGATGGACGACGAATCCAGCCGGTACTTGGTCAGGATGCCCGCCACCTCGATGGGGTGCGAGAAATAGGGATCGCCCGAGGCGCGGAGCTGCGAGCCGTGCATCTTCATGGCGAAGACGTAGGCGCGGTTGATGGCGTCCTCGTCCGCTCCCGGATCGTAGGACTTGACGCGCTCGACCAGTTCGAATTGGCGCATCATCGCCACGTCACCTCACCTTTCCTCGCCTCAAGTTTGTACCGGGGAACCGTCCCCGGCAAAGAGGAAAAAGCATAAACAAAACCGCCCGCCCCCACCTTCATCAGATGGGAACGGGCGGTTTGGAACGACAGGCTTACTCGTCGCCGGAATCGATGTCGAAATCGGCGCCGGTGTCATTGATCGACATGCCGTCCTCGATCATCTCGTCCTCGTTGGCGACGGTCTCGAAGGCGAGGTCGCGGTCGGGGATGAAGCCTTCCATCTCGTCCTCTTCCGGCTCGTCCACCTCGACGTGCTTCTGGAGGCTCTGGATCAGGGCGTTCTGCAGGCCGTCCAGCGGCACGGTCTCGTCGGCGATCTCGCGCAGCGCCACCACCGGGTTCTTGTCGTTGTCGCGCTCCACCGTCAGCTTGGCTCCGGCGGAAATATCCCGGGCCCGCTGGCCGGCGATCAGCACCAGCTCGAAGCGGTTCGGAATCTTCAGTACACAGTCTTCAACCGTAACGCGCGCCATCGAAGATCCTTGTCTTTAGGCAATCTCGGAAAGAGAAAGCTTATATCGTCGCTTGGCCCATGAAAGCAAGCCCCCATGCCATCGTCCCCTTGCGGCGGGGCCTGCCGCCGCCTACGTTGAAGGTATTCTTCCCCGCCCCTCCCGGTTTAGGACGGCGGGCCAAACCATTTCGACAAGTGAGTACACCATGCAGTTTTATTCCGCCGAGCGACTCGGCCTGTTCATCGACGGCTCGAACCTTTATTCGGCCGCCCGCGCGCTGGGCTTCGACATCGACTACAAGAAGCTGTTGAACCTGTTCGCCGGCAAGGGAAGGCTGATTCGCGCCTTCTACTACACCGCCCTGATGGAGGATCAGGAGTATTCCCCCATCCGCCCGCTGGTGGACTGGCTGGACTACAACGGCTACACCATGGTCACCAAGCCGACCAAGGAATTCACCGACGCCATGGGCCGGCGCAAGATCAAAGGCAACATGGACATCGAACTGGCCATCGACGTGATGGAGATGTGCCAGTACCTGGACCATGTGGTGCTGTTCTCGGGCGACGGCGATTTCCGCCGGCTGGTGGAGGCGGTGCAACGCAAGGGCGTCCGCGTCTCGGTGGTCAGCACCATCCGCTCGCAGCCGCCCATGGTGGCCGACGAATTGCGGCGCCAGGCCGATGTGTTCATCGAGCTGCAGGACCTGGAAAGCCAGATCGCCCGCGCCCAGCAGCAACAGCACCGCGACGACCGCGCCTATCCCGCCGATTGACATCGATCCCGTGCGGATGTCCCGCCCGCATCCTTGCGCAAGGCCAAGACATGCCCCTCTCCCATCCCACTCCCGATTGCGGCCTGTGCCCGCGTCTGGCCGAGTTCCGCCACGCCAACCGCGCCCAGTATCCCGGCTGGCATCACGATCCGGTACCGTCGTTCGGAGGGCTGGACGCCCGGCTGCTGGTGGTGGGCCTCGCCCCCGGCCTCAAGGGCGCCAACCGTACCGGCCGGCCGTTCACCGGCGATTACGCCGGCGACCTGCTCTACGCCACCTTGCTCAAATACGGGCTGGCGAAGGGCGAGTACCGGGCGGCGGCCGATGACGGGCTGGAACTGACCGGCTGCCGCATCACCAACGCGGCGCGCTGCGTGCCGCCGGCCAACAAGCCGCTGCCCGCCGAATTCGCCGCCTGCCGCCCGTTCCTGGCCGCCGAGATCGAGGCCATGCCCCATTTGCGCGGCATCTTCTGCCTGGGCCGCGAATCCCATGACCAGGTGCTGTCCACCCTGTCCTTGCGCAAGGCCGCCCATCCCTTCGGTCACGGCAGGCTTCACGACCTGCCCGGCGGGCTGGTGCTGGGCGACAGCTATCACTGCTCGCGCTACAACACCAATACCCGCCGCCTGACCGAGGCCATGTTCCATCAGGCGCTGGAGGGCTTGCTGGACCGGCTGCGTTAAGACTCCCTTGAAGCGGAAGTGCTAGACTCTCGCGGTGAACGGACGGCGGGAGCGCATGGCATGACCGTCATCGAGTGGTCCAACGAGTTGAAGCTGGGCGTGCCGGCCATGGATGCCGAGCACCGCCAGTTGCTCAAACTGACCAACGATTTCCTGGTCGCCGCCGACGGGCACGCCCCCTTTCCGCGTCTGGCCCGCATCATGGGCGAATTGATCGCGCGGACCCGCATCCACTTCCAGGCCGAGGAAACCCTGCTGGACCGCGCCGCCTATCCCGGGCTGGCCGGCCACAAGGCCGCGCATGGACGGCTGCTGGTCGAGGCCCAGCGGCTTTACGAGCGCTTCACCGCCCTCGAGACCACCGCCAGAGCCGACCAAACCGCCACCCGCGCCCTCACCCGGGAGGCGGCGCGGTTCCTGCAGCGCTGGCTGGTGGACCACATCACGGCCGAGGACCGCTCCTACCGCCCCTATGTGCTGCGCCTGACCTGACGTCAGGATTCGGGCGGCAGGTCGCCGGCGAACAGGAAGTCGTTCTTCCCTCCCCGCTTGACCGCGTACATGGCGGCATCGGCCCGGCGGATCAGGGCCGGCCCGTCGCCGGCGTCGTCGGGGTACAGCGCGATGCCGATGGAGCCGTGCACCTGGGCGGTTCCGGCCTCCAGATCATAGGGCTTGTCCAGCACGGCCAGGATCTTGGCGGCCACCTTGGCGGGATCGTCGCTGCCGTGCACGCCGTCGAGGATCACCACGAACTCGTCGCCGGCCAGCCGGGCCAGGGTATCGGTGGCGCGCACGCATTCGGACAGGCGGGTGGCGGTCTGCTGCAGCAGCACGTCGCCGGCGGCGTGGCCCAGGGTGTCGTTGACCGCCTTGAAACCGTCCAGGTCGAGGAACAGCAGGGCGAAGCGCTTCTTCTCGCGCCGGGACTGGCGCACCGCCTGGTTGAGGCGGTCGAGGAACAGCGAGCGGTTGGGCAGGCCGGTCAGCGCATCGTAATTGGCCTGCCGCCAGATGCGCTCCTCGTCTTCCTTGCGGTGGGTGATGTCGGAGAACACCGCCACGAAATGGGTCATGCCGCCGCCACCGTCGCGCAGAGCGTTGATGGACAGCCACTCGGCATAGAAGGCCCCCGACTTGCGCCGGTTCCATATCTCGCCTTCCCAATGCCCGCTCTCGGACAGCACCCGCCACAGATTGGTGTAGAACTCGGGTTCGTGCCGCCCCGACCGCAGGAAGCTGGGGTCCCGGCCCAGCACCTCCTCCTTGGAATACTCGGTGATGGTCGTGAAGGCGGGATTGACGAAGATGATGCGGTTCTCGGCATCGGTGATGAGCACCGCCTCGGTCACGTTCTCCAGCACTTTGGAGGCCAGCAGGATCTGCTGTTCCGCCGCCTTGCGCTCGGTGATGTCGTAGATCCAGGCCAGATTGACCTTCTCGCCCTCGAAATCAGCGGAGCGGATGGTCAGGAGACTCCAGAACGGACTGCCGTTCTTGCGGCGGAACTCCACCTCGGCGTCGTCCAGGTGGCCGTCGCGGCGCAGGATGGCCAGCACCACCTGCCGCTGGGCGTCGTCCACATAATGCTCGCGCGCCGTGGAGCCGAGGAACTCCTCCTTGCTCATGCCGATGATGTCGGTGAAGCGGGTGTTGGCGAACACCACCTTGCCGTCGCGCCGCCGCGATACCGAGACGCCGACCGGGCTCTCCTCCAGGATGCGCCACAGCCGCTCCTCGCTCTCCTTGAGGCGGGACGCCGCCGCCGAACGCTCGGCGATGTCGGTCTTCAGCCGCTCGACCATGGGACGGAAGACCCCGACCGCCGACAGCACCAGCAGGCCGACGGCCAGGAGCACCGTCACCCCCTGCAGGGTCATCAGTTCTTCCATCTGGCGCTCGCTGTCCCGTTGGAAGCGGGCCGTCACCTCCTCCAGGGACCGCAGCAGCGAACCGCCGGCCCCCGCCGACAGGGCCGCCAGACCGGAATCCGAGGCCGCCGGCCCGCCCTCCGCCGCCAGCACGGCGCGGCCCCGGGCGATGAAGGCCCGCAGTTCGCGGTCGAGATGCCAGGGCGGGGCGGCGAAGACCTCGAGGATTTCGGGCGGCGGCGGCACCCGCCCCCCCCGCATCAGACGGCCGTGGCGATCCTCCAACTGGTCCAGGCCTTCGGCCAACAGACGGCGCACGGCCGGGCGCTCCGTCTCCTCGGCGATGACCAGACGGTTGGCGGCGAAAGCCACCCTTTGAACCAGCATGCGCTGGCGGCCGGCCATGTTGACCAGTTCGGCGCTGCCCTCGGCATCGCCGATCATGCGGGCCAGGGCCATGAACGACATCAGGGCGAGCGCCCCCAGCACCACCAGGACGGCGACATACCGTGTGGTCAGTTCCCGTGTGATTCGTTCACCGAGATCAGGCATCCCCAAATTCCCGCACAGCCCGCCTTAATCATAGCGGTAAAGCGAGACCATGTCTCGAAGAGCGGAGCCCTCCGGGACATGGCGCAGGGAACATAAGGAGTGGCGGGAGGGCCGGGTTACGCCCCGGACAACCGCTCCAGGGCCTCCTTCAGCTTGGCGACGGCGCCGGCCCAGTCGGCGCGGCGCTCGTGCTGCTCGTCGACCACTTCGGGTCGGGCCTTGGCGATGAAGTCGGCGTTGGAGAGCTTCTTGTCCACCTTGGCGATCTCGCCTTCCAGGCGGGCGATCTCCTTGTCCAGACGGGCGCGTTCCTTGTCCACGTCGATGACGCCGCCCAAGGGCATCACCAGGGTGGCTTCGTCCACCACCATCTGGGCGGCCCCGTGGGACGACGCCTGGGCCACCCGCTCGGGTGTGGCCTGGGCCTCGAAGGCGGTCAGCCGTCCCAGACGGGTGATCAGGTCGGCATGGGTCCTGGCCCAGCCGCGCTTGGCCTCGGCCAGACCGGAGACCAGCAAATCCACCTGGGCCGAGGGCGGCACGTTCATCTCGGAGCGCACGCCGCGCACCGTGGAGATCATGCGCACCACCCAATCCATCTCCTCCTCGGCCTCGGGAGCGTGCAAACCGTCCAAGGCGGGCCAGGAACGCAGCATCAGGTCGCCGTCGCGCTCGGCGATCTGGCCCCACAATTCCTCGGTGATGAATGGCATCAGCGGATGCAGCACGTGCAGGATCTGGTCCAGCACCCAGGCGGCGGTGGCCCGCGCCTCGGCCTTGGCCGCCTCGTCACTGCCGTTGAAGATGGGCTTGGCGAATTCCAGGTACCAATCGCAGAAGGTGCCCCAGACGAACTGGTAGGCGCCGCCGGCCGCCGCGTCGTAGCGGTAGCCCTCGATGGCGGTGCCGACCTTGGCGGCCAGTTCGGCGGTCTTGGCGACGATCCAGCGGTTGACCGTCTCCTTCACCGCCTTGGGGTCGAAACCGGCCACCGGCCGGCACTCGTTCATCTGGCAGAAGCGCGCCGCGTTCCACAGCTTGGTGGCGAAGTTGCGGTAGCCCTCCACCCGGCTCTCGGCCAGCTTGACGTCGCGGCCCTGGGCGGCCAGGGCCGCGAGGGTGAAGCGCAGGGCGTCGCAGCCATACTTCTCGATCAGGTCCAGGGGATCGATGATGTTGCCCTTGGACTTGGACATCTTCTGGCCCTTCTCGTCGCGGACCAGGGCATGGATGTAGATGTCGCGGAACGGCACGTCGCCCATGAAGTGGATGCCCATCATCATCATGCGGGCGACCCAGAAGAAAATGATGTCGAAGCCGGTGACCAGCACGTCGCCGGGGTAATAGCGGGCCAGCTCCGGGGTCTTTTCCGGCCAGCCCAGCGTCGAGAACGGCCACAGCGCCGACGAGAACCAGGTGTCGAGCACGTCGGAATCGCGAGTCAGCACCACGTCCTTGCCGTAATGCCTGGTCGCGGCGGCCTGGGCCTCTGCTTCCGTCTCCTCGACGAAGAACGTCCCATCGGGGCCATACCAGGCCGGCACCTGATGGCCCCACCAGATCTGTCGCGAGATGCACCACGGCTGGATGTTGCGCATCCATTCGAAATAGGTGTTCTCCCAATGCTTGGGCACGAAGCGGGTCCGCCCCGATTCCACCGCCTCGATGGCCGGCTTGGCCAGGGTGGCGGCGTCCACGAACCACTGGTCGGTCAGCCACGGCTCGATCACCACGCCCGAACGGTCGCCGTAAGGCACCATGTGGGTGTGGGACTCGATCTTGTCGAGCAGGCCCAGTTCCTCGAACTCGGCCACCACCTTCTTGCGGGCGTCGTAACGGTCGAGGCCGCCATAGCCCTCCGGCACCTCGCCATTGGTGCGGGCGTCGCGGTCGAAGATGTTGATCTGCGGCAGGTCGTGGCGCACGCCCACCTGAAAATCGTTGAAATCGTGGGCCGGGGTGATCTTCACCGCGCCGGTGCCCTTGGTGGGGTCGGAATACTCGTCGGCAACGATGGGAATCAAGCGATTACAAATGGGTAGACGGACCATCTTACCCACCAGGGCGGTATAGCGCTCATCTTCAGGATGAACGGCAACCGCCGCGTCGCCGAGCATGGTCTCGGGCCGGGTTGTCGCCACGGTAATGTACGTATCTTCAAGGCCTTCCACGGGATACTTGAAGTGCCACATATGACCCTTCACCTCGCGCTGCTCGACCTCCAGATCGGAAATGGCGGTGTACAGCTTGGGGTCCCAGTTGACGAGGCGCTTGGCGCGGTAGATCAGCCCCTGGCGGTGCAGGGTGACGAAGACGCGGCGGACGGCGGCCGACAGGCCCTCGTCCATGGTGAAGCGTTCCTTGGCCCAATCGGGCGAGGCGCCCAGGCGACGCAGCTGGCGGGTAATGGTGCCGCCCGATTCCGCCTTCCACTCCCAGACGCGCTTGATGAAGGCGTCGCGTCCCAGGTCGTGGCGGGTAACCTTCTCGGCCTCCAGCTGGCGCTCCACCACCATCTGGGTGGCGATGCCGGCATGGTCGGTCCCCGGCTGCCACAGGGCATCCTTGCCGGTCATGCGGCGATAGCGGATCAGCACGTCCTGCAGGGTGAAGGTCAGCGCATGGCCCATATGCAGGCTGCCCGTTACGTTGGGCGGCGGCATCATGATGGTGTAGGGCGCGGCATTGGAGTCGGTGTGGGCGGCGAAGGCCCCCTGGCCCTCCCAGCGCTCGTAATGCTTCGGCTCCACCTCGGCGGGGCGATAGGTCTTATCCAGCATGGCCATGGGACTTGTCACTTCAATTGGGGGGACACAAACGAAAAGGGCGGCCCGATCGCGCCGGGCCGCCCCTGTGGCTTCGAACCGGCGGAGATTAATACTCTCCGGTGCGGTTTACCATCCTCTCGATCTCTTTCTTGACGATGCGCTCGATCATGTAGGGCAGGTTCTGGTCCAGCCATTCCGACAGGATCGGACGCAGCAGCTCGCGCACCAAATCTTCCAGGGTGATGGCGCTGTTGCCCAGGCCGAACGACTTCTGCCGCACGATCTCGCGCGCCAGATTGGTCAGCAGCGAGGCGCCGTGATCGATGCTGGGCGGGCTCATCAGGCCTTCGTCGTCGGGCGGCGGCGCGGCGCGGCGCGGCGGCGGCTCGTAATCGTCCATCACCCGGCTGGCGGCGGCCATCACCGGGGCCGGCTCGAACTCGCCGAGATCGGCCTTGAAATCGTTGATGTCGAAAGCGGGTTCCGGTTCCTCGGCCTGCTCTTCCATCACCATGTCGTCGGTCAACTCGAGGATGTCGTCCTCGGGTTCCGGCTCAGGTTCCGGTTCGGGTTCGGGCTCCGGTTCGGGCGCCGGCGTATCGAACAGGGAATCGATATCGTCCTGGGCGAAGGTGGGTGCCGGCTCGGGCTCCGGTTCAGGCTCCGGCGGAGGCATGGGCTCGGGCTCCGGTTCGGGAGCGACCGGCTCGGGAGCCTTGGGCTTATCCTCGGCCTCATCCTCCGACAGAATGCGTCGGATAGAGGCGAGGATATCCTCCATCGATGGTTCTTGCTGGGCCTTGTCTTCGCTCATGTCACGGCTATTCTGTCTGCCTGCGCCCAAGAAAGGGACCTGCCGTAATAGTGACTTACGGCTGGTAACAAATGGTTAAAATTCCACGAGTCCCCAAGAGAAACCCGGGTCAGCCATTCGGCCGCAGCCCCGATCCCACTATTTCTACTCGTATCCTTTCTCCTTGTCGATGCCATTGCCGATCCATTGGCCGCGCACATCGTCATAGTGCTTGGCCGGATCATAGACCTCGACAGGAAGATTGAGCCCGGGGGCGGTCATTTGCCCCAAAGCCGACTTGACCTGATAGGAAGCGGCCAGCACGTCGCGGCTCGCCTTGACCAGATTGACGCGGGCGTCGAACAGCTCCTGCTCGGCGTTCAGCACGTCGAGGATGGTGCGCGATCCCACCTTGGATTCCTCGCGCACTCCGGCCAGGGCCAGTTCGGACGCCTTGATCTGCGCCTGATAGGAGCGGGCCTGGGCGCGGGCCGCCTGCAGGCTTTCCCACGCCTTGGTCCCGGTCTCGACGGCGTCGCGCCGCGCCTGATCGGCCTCGATACGGCGCTGGCCGGCGGTGTGCTTGGAGGCGCGCACCCGGGAATAGACGCTGCCCGATTCATAGAGCGGCACGGTGACGTTCAACAGGACCTCGCGGTTGGTGTACGAGGATTCCTGAGTGGAGGTCTGGAAGCCGCGGGTGATGTCGGCCGACAGCGACACGGTGGGCAGCAATTCGCCCCACACCAGATCGATGCCGTCCTTGGCGGCGGCATGGGTGTAATCGGCGGAAACCACGCTGGGATTGGCGGCCAGCGCCATGGAGGTGACGTCCTCCAGATTGGCGGGCAGGGCCGGCGGCGTGGCCGGCGGGCTCAACGCCTCGGGCGGGCGGCCGACATTGTTGACGTAATTGGCCCGCGAGTTCTGCAGGTTGCCCTCGGCGGCGACACGGTCGGCGGTGGCCTTGGCCAGACGGGCCTCGGCCTGGCTGACGTCGGTGCGGGTCAGTTCACCCACCTTGAAGCGCTCTTCCGTCGCCTCGTACTGGCGGCGCAGCACCTGCTCGTTGTTGATGGACAGCTTCAGCACCGCCTCGTCGCGGACGACGTTGAGATAGGCGGAAGCGGCGGCCAGCAGGATGGTCTGCTCGGTGGCGGCCAGTTGGGCCCGCTCGCTCAGCACGGTGTTTTCCGCCTGGGCGGTGGCGGCCACGGTCCGCCCGCCGCGGAACAGCGGCTGGCTGATGGTCAGCGCCTGGGTCCGGGGGCTCCGGGTCATGGTGTACTTGGACAGGGTGTTGTTGTCGAACTGACCGCGTCCGGCGGACCCGGTCAGGGACACGGTCGGCCGCCAGTTGGACAGCGCCTGGGGAACGCCTTCATCGGCGGAACGCAGCTTGGCGCGGCGCGCCAGCAGCGTGGGATTGGAGGAATAGGTGGACGCCAGCACCTCCTCCAGCGTCTCGGCGGCAACGGGGGTTGACGCAGCCACGACCATGCACGCCGCGCCGATCAGCCGACAGCTTACCTTCCTCATTCAACACCTGTATTCAGCAATGCGGGTCCCCATCCCGGAACGACCTAATTTTCGCTCGAGAACATTAGACCTTGGACGGGGAAGATCAAGGACAATTCCTGCCCCCTACCCTTGCGTCCGGGGTGGACGGGCCATCCCCGGATCGCGGAGGCAATGGCTCAGAACACCAAGCCGGGGCTCAGAACACCAAGCCGGGGCTCAGAACACGAAGCCGGGCTTGGGCGCCATGCCGGGCAGATAGGGCGTGGCGCCGTCGAACAGCGGACGCCGGCCGAAGGTGTCGCCGACCCGGACCACCTGCACCAGCTTGCCGGCTCCCTTGCCGCTAGGGTCGACCACCGCCACCAGACGACCGCCGTCGCTGAGCTGGCGGCACAGACCGGCAGGGATTTCCCCCACGGCGCCCACATAGACGATCACGTCGTAGGGCGCCTGGGCGGGATAGCCGGCGGCCAGGTCGCCAGCCACATAGGCGACGTTGTCGATTCCCTGGTCGGACAGCGCCTGGGTGGCGCGGCCGGCGAGATCGGCGTCGCTTTCCAGCGCCACCACGGTGCTGGCCAGCTTGGCGAGCACGGCACTGGCCCAGCCGGTGGCGTCGCCGATGGACAGCACCACGTCGGCAGGCTGGACCGAGGCGGTTTCCAGCAGACGGGCCAGCACCAGCGGCTCGATCAGGAAGCGGCCGCCGCCGATGGCCACGTCCTCGTCCACATAGGCGAAGCCGCGCATGGATTTGGGCAGGAACGCCTCGCGCGGCGTCGAGGAAATGGCCCCCGCCACCTGCAGGTCGTGCACCTTGTTGGTGCGGATCTGGTTCTCGACCATATTGAATCTGGCGCCGGCGTAATCCATGGCCCTCGGGCTCCCGTATTGATGGTCAATATCTCGGATGGGCCCGCCCCCCTTGGATATCGGGCAGAGCCACGGGGGGAATTTATAGGCGCGGCGGCCATCGAAAACAATGCTGCGAAAAGGGTGAAACAGCGGCTTGACCCGATATCGAACAGCGCGTATAAGCAGCGTCCTCACGTCGGCACCCGCCGGCTGGGCCGGTTGGGCCGGGTGGCAGAGTGGCTATGCAGCGGACTGCAAATCCGCGTACGTCGGTTCAATTCCGGCCTCGGCCTCCACCGTCCCCAGGTCCGGGTACTTGATGTGGGAAACAGAATTCCTCGGCTTGCCGTACCGCTTGGCAGGCCGTTGATCCGGAGTAGCTCAGCGGTAGAGCAGCCGGCTGTTAACCGGCTGGTCGGGGGTTCGAATCCCTCCTCCGGAGCCAAAGCGAAAGGCCGGCCATCCTCGGATGGCCGGCTTTTTTCATTCTATTCCCCGGTGAAGCTGGGCGGGCGCTTCTCCTGGAAGGCCTTCACCCCTTCCTGGTAGTCCTGGCTGTCGTAGACCCGGCGGCGCAAGCCCTGCACCCGCTCGAACATGCGCGGCGTGATGGAGTGGGCCGAGGCCAGGACGCGCATCTCCTCCTTCATCACCGCGATGGCCAGCGGCGCCAGCTTCTCGATGTCGCGCGCTATGCCGACGCAGAATTCGGTGATCCCGGAGGGCTCGACCAGATGGTTGACGATGCCCAGCGCCTGGGCGCGCTCCGCCGGAACCGGCCGGGCGGTGAAGGCCATCTCGCGCACCACATGGATGCCGGTGACGTTCATGAAGGTCAGCAGGCCGGAGATGTTGTAGGGAATCCCCAGCTTGGCCGGGGTCAGGGCGAAGGTGGAATTGGGCGTGGCCACCACCATGTCGCAGGCCAGGGCCATCTCGCAGGCCCCGCCCCACACGCCGCCCTCGATCAGGGCGATCACCGGCGCCTGGAATTCCTCGATGGCGCGGATCACCACCCGCAGGGGATCGCCCCAGCCCAGCGGGTCGCGGTGGGCGGCGGGCAGTTCCGACACGTCGTGGCCGGCCGACCACACCGTGCAGCCCGGCTCGGCCCGCAGGATAACCGTGCGCGCCCTGGCCCGCGACGCCTGTTCCAGTCCCGCGATGATTCCGCCGATCATCGCCTCGGACAGCACGTTGCGCTTGGCCTGGTTGGTCATGGTGATGACGGCCAGCTTGCCGTCCAGTTCGCACCGCATGATGGTCATCGGCCTGTCGCTCCCTTCCCCGTGATGCGGCGCACAATGACACAGCCGGCGGCCAACCGCACGAATTCACACGCAAGCGATTGCCCGCCGCCCGGTCCCCCCTTACACTGCATCAAACACTCTCGCGGGAACCCACATCATGTCCGATCAGGAACGCATCATCGAACTGACCGCCACCCTTGCCGACGTGGTCTCCCGCAAGGTCGAGGAGATCAAGAAGGTCACCGGCACCACCCGCATCCTGGCGCTCAACGCCCTGATCGAGGCGGCCCGCGCCGGCGAGGCCGGCAAGGGCTTCGCCGTGGTGGCCGGCGAGGTCAAGAACGTGTCGGAAAGCATCGACGGCATCACCCAGTCGCTGGAAGCCGAGATGGGCGCCGCCGTGGACGAACTGGGCCGCCTGGCCAGCCGCCTGCGGGCCGAGGCCGCCGAATAATCCCATGATTCCCCGCCCCAGGAGGGTCCGCCCGCTCGCTCCGCTTGCCCTCGGCCTGCTGCTGGCCCTGGGGGCCGCGCCCGCCTGGGCCGGCTATGACGAGGGCCTGGCGGCCTATCAGAAGCGCGACTGGACCGCCGCCATCCGGGAATTCAAGCCGCTGGCCGCCGAGGGCAACCCCGCCGCCCAGGCCCGGCTCGGTCACATGCTGTTCGAGGGGTTGGGCGGCGCCAAGGACGACGTCGAGGCGCTGAAGCTGCTCAACGCCGCCGCCGTCGCCGGCGATCCCCTCGCCCAGCACTGGCTGGGCAGCGCCTATTTCAACGGCCGCGCCGTGCCCAAGGACATCTCCCAGGCCCTGGTCTGGTTCGGCCGCGCCGCCGACAAGGGCCAGCCGGAATCGCTGCACGCCATGGGCGAGATCCATTTCAACGGCCTTGGCATCAACAAGGACGAAGGCAAGGGCGTCGAGTACTTCAAGCGCGCCGCCGACAAGGGCTGGGCCGCCTCGCGCGAGCGCCTCGCCCAGTTCAACTGGGACGGCCGCGCCATGCCCACCGACAAGGCCAAGGCGCTGGAATTCGCCCGCTTGGCCGGTGATGCCGGCCGCCCCGTCGCCCAGTTCATCCTGGGGCTGGGCTATCTTCTGGGCCAGGGCGGCGTCGAGAAGGACATGGCCAAGGCCGCCCAGTGGTTCCGCAAGGCCGCCGACCAGGGCCACCCCCAGTCGCAGCACAATCTCGGCGTCATGTACGTCAACGGCCACGGCGTGCCCAAATCCGCCCCCGAAGGGTATGTCTGGATGGCGCTGGGCGCCCAGCGGGCGCCGGCCAACCTGAAGCAGAACTACGAGAAGGAGCGCGACGCCGTCGCCGCCCGCCTGCCGCCCGCCGACCTGGACACCGCCCGCCAGCGGGTGGCCCAGTGGAAACCCAGCCTTCCCGGACAGCAGGTGGCCAATGCCGCGCCGGCGCCGGGTGCCCCCTCCTCCGCCCCGTCCACCCAGGAATCCGCCACCGCGCCCCCCCGCTCCACCGGCGGCAGGGTGTCGTCGGGATCGGGATTCGTGGTGTCCATGGACGGAGTGGTGATGACCAACGCCCATGTGGTCGAGCAGTGCCGGACCATCACCGTCAAGCCCCAGGACGGCCCCGCCCAGGTGGCCTCGCTGAAGGCCAAGGACAGCGCCAACGACATGGCCCTGCTCAAGACCACCTTGCGCCTGCCCGAGATCGCCCGCTTCCGCCAGGACCGGCCGCTGCGCTCGGGGGACGAGGTGGTGGTGATCGGCTATCCCCTCTCCTCGCTGCTGTCGCGCGAGCCCAACATCACCGCCGGGGTGGTCAGCGCCATGAACGGCATGCGCGGCGACCCACGCCACTACCAGATCACCGCCCCGGTGCAGAAGGGCAATTCCGGCGGGCCGCTGATCGACATGGGCGGCAACATCGTCGGCATCGTGACGTCCAAGCTGAACGCCATGAAGATCGCCGACAAGACCGGCGACCTGCCCCAGAACATCAATTTCGCCATCAAGGCCGACCTGGCGCGCAGCTATCTGGACAGCAACGGCGTCACCTACCAGACGGCCGCCTCCTCGGCCCAGATGTCGGTGGCCGACGTGGGCGAACGCATCAAGCGCGTCACCGTCTTCATCGAGTGCCAGGTGCAGTAGGGGCGGCGCGCTACGCCCGTTTCCGCACCCAGGGCAGGATGCGTCCGCGCATCTTGCGGTCGGTCTTCATGATGTGCTCCTGCAGCCAGATGGCCAGGAAGCTGCGCATGTGCTCGGTGGCGGCCTTGAGGTCGCCCCATTCGCCCTTGCGGTGCTTGTCGATGAACTTTTCGAGGGTATGGCGCAGTTCATCGTGCTGGCGCTTGTTCTCGGCGTAGCCCTCGTAGCCGGTCTCCAGCTGGGCCGTCTCCTCGCGCTCGAAATGGTCGTTCACATAGGCCTGCAGCCGCTCAAGGATGCGGCCGATCTCGGCGCCGTCCACCTGACCCGACGAGGTCTTGCTGGCCGTTTCGAATTCCTGGACCAGGGCGAACAGCTCCTGGTGGTCGTCATCGACCACGTCGATGCCGACCCGCATGTGCTCCTGCCACGTCGCCATGCGCCTCTCCTTCCTTCCCTGCTCGCCGGAAAGGATGCTCCCAAAGGTATTGCCTGGCAAGATGCAGATTATGGCGCCGAGAGATCCAGGGCCGGTCCGCCGTTGCGTTGCGTGGCGCGGATGCGCCGGACCGCCTCGGCGTCCAGCTCCATGCTGAAATCCTTGCGGTAGCTGGTGCTGGCCCCCACCGCCTCGTCCACCACCATGCCGAGCACCGCGGCGCCGCCGGTGAAGGCGATGAAGGCGGTATTGGCCCACAGCCAGCCGCTGCCGCCAGCATTCAAGGTGTTGACGGTGCGGCGATAGCCCGGCGCCGTGCAGGCGACGGTGATGGGCGCTGCCTTGTGCGGCAGTTGCAGGACGGCCGGCGTGGTGATTTCGGCGGCAAAGCCGTCGGCGCCGCTCAACGCGCAGCGGGCGCCGGCCGGCTGGGTGGCGATGCCGACCTCGGAGGACGGCCCAACGACCATGGAGGCACAGCCGGCCACCAGCAGGGCGGCCAGCACGATCCGCATATGCCTCAAGACAAGGCCCCCGCATCCTGCCGTAGGGAGGAGAAGGTCCGCTGGCGGCGCTGATAGAGTTCCAGCAGCTTCCAGCGCGCCACCGGGATGTCGCGCACCATGGAGCCCGGCACCAGCAGCAATTCCGAGCGCATGGCGGCCACCAGCCGCCCCTCCCCAGCCTGGGAGAACAGCACCTCGGACTCGTTCAGGGGCTCGCCGATGCCGCAATACTCCACCACGGAATCGTCGAAATAGCGGTCGAGCCGCCCGTCACGCACCATGAAGACGAAATCCTGGCCGGTCATGTCGATCTCCTCGCCGGTGGCGAGGTAATAGGGCTGGCAGGTCTCGGCGATGCGCACCTCGGTCAGGTTGGACAGACTTTCCCCGAACAGCCAGGTGTGGTTGAAAAAATTCCTGAGATCGGCAAGGCGCGAGATGCGCTCGCTCATCTCGTTGCGCTCGACGAAACTGCGGTACAGCCCGGACGGAATCTTCAAGGCGCGCACGAAGCTGAGCGCCCGGTAGGTCTCGAAGGAAGGATCGCCCGACAGGGCGTAGGACTCGCCGATCATGGCGCCGGCCGATAGGGTGGCGGTCTGGTCGGAATCGGGCTCGATAGTCTCCACCAGGCCGGTGAGGATCAGGTGGACGTCCTCGCAATAGCTGCCTTCCCTGAGCAGGATGGTCTCGGGATTGAAGGTCACCACCGGATGGTTCAGCAAGATGCGGATCTGGTGCTCCGGCACGCCCAGGAAATACTCGGCCAGATAGCCGTGGGCGGCGCGCAGCCGGTATTCCTGGTAGGAGGGGATCAGGGCATCCACCGTGCCGAACGGCGCGCCCGAGCCGATGCTCTTCTGCGCCTTGGTCAGGGCCAGGGCGGTGTGGGATAGGATGATCTTGCCCGACTGGTCCTCGCGGAAATCCTCGGCGCAGCCATGGATCAGGCCGCCGCCGATATCGAGCTTCTTGACGTCGGCGGGCACCAGATAATCGGCCCGCACCTGCCCCATCAGCTCGCTGCTGATACCGTGGCGGGTCTCGTCGTCGTCGACCATCTGCCCCAGCACGTCCAGCGAGACGATGTCGGCCATGTGGGCGTAGGAGCGGAAGCCGTCCTCCCACGGGGTGCGGAAGTGGAACACTGTGGTTTCCACCGGGTGGGGCGAGAAGATCGGCCGCACCTCCAGCCCGTCGATGTCGTTCCACACGCCCAGTTGCAGATCGCAGATCTCGAAATATTCGCCGAAGGAATCCTCGCCGATGGCGGTCAGGGCCGCCAGCTTCTTGGCCACCGAGGCGCGCACCGAAGGGTGGGCGTAGTACTTGATGCGGTGGTCGGCGCGGAACAGGGTGGTCAGGCCGCAGAAATGGTCGTCGTGGCAATGGGTGTGGAAGATGCCCTCTACCTCCTGCACGCCGATGCCCAGGGACTGCAGCGCCCAGTGGATGTTGGGGCCGGCGTCGATCAGGTAGATCTTGCCCTGGAACATCAGGATGGAGGACATGGCGGCCCGTTCGGGGTCCCAGCCGTCGCCCTCGCCCGAATGGACCACCGAGAAGTACTCGCGCTCCAGGTCGTGATAGCCCAGGTGGTAGGGCGTCTCGTAGGTGTGCCCGGCCGCCAGGTTGAGATCGACGGTGGTCGTCTCGCCGTCATAGGCGAACTCAAAGACGTTGACGTCCAGGCGCTTCACCGTCACCCCGCCGGGCAGGATGGCCGGCGTGTCGCCGATGATGCAGGTGTCGAGCAGGTCCTGCGGCGGCCGGATGGACCCGAAGGCGAAGCGCAGCTTCATGCGCATCCACTCGGCGGCCATGTCGGCTGGCACCCCGGCGGCCAGCATCTCGTCCTCGGACAGCAGGCCGTAATTGCCGCGCATGACGTATTCCATCTGCGCCTCAACCTGCTGGGCGAGGCCCAGGAGCAGCGGCTTGCGGCCGGAACAGTTGGGATGGCCGGGAATGATCATGCCCTGGCGGTAGAGCATCTGCAGGATGGGGAATTCCGACAGGTTGGAAAAGGCGCCGTTCTGCAGCGGCACGTCGGACAGCAGGATGGCGTTGGGGCCGGTCTCGAAGGTGACGCCGCCGCGTTCGGTGGGAACGATCAGGCCGCGCTTGATCAGGTGCTTGACGCTGTCGGCGGGACAGCCGCACAGGACCCGGAGGTCGGCCTCAGGCACCTCGACCCAGCTGATTCCCGACGATACAGCAACCACCCGCATGCGGCTTCCCCCCACAGGACCGCGTTCCGGTTTGGGTTGTGACTGGCGTCGCGCCTTGGTCATCAACCACCAACCATGAAGAATGCCGACCAGATGTACGGCATGCTCCACTGGCTGTTGCGCAGCATTTCCAGTTGAGCCTCCCGCAAGGCATCGTGAGGAGTCTTGCCCGCCAGAAGCCGTTTGTAAAGGGCCGCCATCAAAGTCTGGGTTCCGGCGTCGCTGACCTCCCACAGGGACGAGACCACCGACCGGGCCCCCGCCTCCTGGAACGAGCGGCGCAGACCGTAGACGCCCTCGCCCTCGTGCACCTCGCCCAGGCCGGTTTCGCAGGCCGACAGGATGGCCAGTTGCGTGCCGGTGAGGTCGAGGCCCAGCACCTCCAGCGCGGTCAACACGCCGTCGTTGTCGGTATCGATGTCACCCAGCACCTGGGCGTTGGAATTGATGCCGGCGAAGGCCAGACCGGCACGCAGCAGCGGATTGTCGCCGGGCGGCGGGAACTGGAAGTCCGAGGAGCGCTGCAGCTTCAGCAGGCGCTTCCGGAGCGTGTCGTCGGCCTTGAGGAAGAAGCCGTGGGTGGCGATGTGCAGCACCTCGGGCGGCTGCCCCACCTCGCGCAGAACCTTCTCCTGGGCGGCGGCCTTGGAATAGATGGTGGTGGGCTTGCCCTGGCTTTCCACCGTCTTGACGATCAGCTGGCCTTCCTTCTCGGCGCCGGGCAGCGGATCGAATTTCAGGCCGCGCATGCCGCTCATGCCGCGCACCGCCGACTGGACGTCGTTGCCGGCCGAGCGCGAGCGCGCCTTTTCCAGGGTCGCCTTGCCCACCGCCTCCTCGGTGTTGTAGTCGGGGCCGGCATTGATCAGGTAACCGCCCTTGGCCGCCGGAATGGACGACGGCAGCAGATCGCGGCTGGAATTGAGCACGTGCAGGTCCACCCGCTCGATCAGGTACTTGCGGTTGGATTCCACCAGGGCGCTGATGGGCAGGATGTTCAACATGCCGTCGGGAATGACGTAGACCTTGATCCGCCCGCCGAGCGCGCGGTCCAACGGCTGCCAGACCTGCTTGTAGACCTCCTGGCCGATATCCAGCAGGTCGTCCATCTCGATCTCTTCGTTCTGGATCTCGGTGCGGTACTTGACGATACCGTCGTCGATGGCCTTGAGGCTGTCGTACTTCACCAGCCCGTAGACCGGCTTGTCGCCGTCCTTGCGCAGTGTGGCGGCCACCAGCTTCTGCTGGCCTTCCTCGCCGTAGATGAAGAAGTCCGCCACCACCGAACCGGCGGGCAGCGCCTTGACCAGATCGTCCAGCGCGATGGCCGCCACCGATTGCTGGAAGCGGGTGGACGAGCGGCCCAGCCGGCCCTGCAACTCGTTGATGGCCTCTTCCAGGCCGTTGACGACCTCGACGTGGTTGTCCTTGGTCTCCTCGGTGGGACCGGACAGGGTCAGCGCCGCAAGGCGCTTGCGCGTCTCGGCCAGATCCTCGGTCAGCTTGGTCAACTCGGGATCGCGCGACAGCCGGGTCACCTGCTGGATCTCGGACGCCACCTTGAGCAGCAGGCCCTTGCGGTTGAGGCTGATTTCCATCAGCGCCTTGCCGGCGGTGGGCTCGTCCAGTCTGGCCAGCAGCGCCACATAGGCGGCCAGTTCGGGGGCGTGCAGGCGGACATAACCCTCGCGGGCGTTGTCGCCGGTGACGTAGAGCACCCGGTTGAGGAATTCGGTGCGGCGCTTGAAAGTGGTCTGGCGGGTGGCGAAGGCCGACTTGAGGTCGCCCATGTCCTCCTGCACCCCGGCCAGGGTGTTGCGCGTCTCGAAGGTATAGGGGTGGTTGGGGCCCAGCACCGTCTCGTTGCCGGCCAGGGTCTTGGCCAGCAGCGCCGAAGCCTCCTTCGGCTTCTTCTGGCTGCGGTAGAGCGCCGCCAGATCGTGCATGGACCTGAGCGTGTCCAGGTGCTTCTCGCCCAGCGTCGAGCGCCGCCCGGCCAGGGCGGTGTCGAAGGCCTTTTCCGCATCGATCAGCTTGCCCTGGCGGTGGAGCGCCCGGGCGAGGTTGTTCAAGGCCTTCAGGGTGTTCTGGTGCTTCGGCCCGTAGGCCTTGACCCAGGCCTCATGCACCGTCCTGAACATGGTGCCGGCGCGCTCGTACTCGCCCTTCAGCATGTAGAGATAGGCGAGGTTGTTGGTGCTGGCGATGGTGTCGGGATGCTTCGGCCCGATGGTCTTGCTGAACACCGTGATGACACTTTGGTACAGCGGTTCGGCCTTGTCGAACACGCCCTGGCTTTCATAGAGCAGCGCCAGATTGTTCATGGTGGTCAGGGTCGCCGGATGGGTCTCGCCGAATGCCTTGCGCCCGCCGTCCAGGGCGCCCCTGAGGAACGGCTCGGCCCGCTCGTAGATGCCTTCCTTCTCGAGAATCTCGCCCACGTTGTTGGCGGCGATGACCGTGGAGCGGTGCTCCGGCCCCAGCACCTTGCGGTAGCGTTCCCACGCCTCCATGAAGGTCTTTTCCGCCTCCAGCAGGCGGCCCTGCTTGCGGTAGATGGAGGCCAGCGACGACAGCGCCGCCACGGTGTTGGGGTGGGCGGCGCCCAGCGCCTTGGTCTGGGCGTCCAGGACCTCCTTGGCCATCTTCTCTGCCGGCTCGTACTCGCCGCGGTCGTCCAGCACGTCGGCGAGATCACCCTTGGCCGACAGCAGGTTGGCCTGGTCGTTGGCGGCCTGGGCGTCGCGCACGGCGGATTCCAGCATCTCCTGCGATTCGGGCAGGCGGCCCTGGCGGTGATAGAGCCCTCCGGCCTCGATACGGGTGGTCAGGCTGAGGGGATCGGTGGGGGCCAAGGCCAGTTTCTGGATGGCCACCGCCTGATCCAGCAGGGTGGCGGCGGCGGCGTAGTCGCCCTGAGCCCGCTTGAAGGCTCCCTGCTGCGCCAGGCAGCGCGAGAATTCGCCATGGGCCTCGCCATAGACCTTGCGGCTGGCGGTGCAGGTGCCGTCCAGCAGCTTGTCGGCCTCCTTGGTCCTGGACGCGTTGACCTGGGCGCGGGCCAGGGCCAGTTGCAGGGAGATGGTCTGGGGATGGGCCGCCCCCAGCTTGGCGGCGGACGCCTTGGCCGCCGCGTCATAGACCTTGGTGGCCTCGCCGTACTTGGCCTGGGAGAGGTAAAGCCCGGCCAGGGCCTGTTGCACCTTGACCGTCTCCGGATGGCCGTCGCCCAGCGCTGCCTGGGACAGTTTCGCCGCCAGTTGGTAATTGGCCTCGGACTCCTCGATCCGCCCGGCCAGCTGCTGCAGAGCGGCCAGATCGGTGGCGCTGATGATGGTGGCCAGATGGCCCTCGCCCAGATTGTCCCGGGCGATGGACAGCGCCTGGGCCGCCTCGTCGATGGCCTTGGGCAGGTCGCCGCCGCCGGCCGAGGCGATGGCCTGCTGGTGCGCCCGGTTCCACAGCATGGCGGCGCGCTGCTTGGGCGCCGGCACGCCCGAGGCGGCCTGCTGCTTTTCCGCCACCCAGGCGGGCAGGCCTGAGCGGGCCTTGGTGATCTCGTCGGCGAGACGGCGCACGTCCTCGCCCTTGCCGGCCTGCATGGCCTGACGGGCCTGGCCGATCAGGTCGTCGGCGGATTGGGCGAGAACCGGCGAGGCCGCGATCAGCACCGCCAGCGCGGCGCCACCCAGCAACGTCAAGGCACGCGATGCCATCATCGAACCCTCTCCCTTCTGCCGCCGGCCATTCCCCAATTCCGGACGGACGAGTCTAACTCTTTTCCTTGTGGGTGTAGACGCCATCCCAATCGGCACCCGGCGGCTCTTCCATGAAATGCTCGATGCGGGCGAGATAGATCGTATAGATCACCCGTTCGGGCTCGGCATTGTGCAGGTCCTGGAAGGCCACCTTGGCGGCCTCCCACTTCTGTTCGCGGAACATGGCCAGCGCCGCCAGATGCTGCGACAGCCGCGCCACGGTCTCGGAATCCACCTCGCCCTCGAAGCCGACCGGTTCGTACAGGCGGACCGGCGTGTCCTTGCCCTTGACGCGCACCAGATCGATCTCGCGGCTGACCAGACCGGGAACCGCCGCCTGGGTATATTCGGTGACCATCATGTTGACGCCGTACTGCTTGGTCAGGCTTTCGACGCGCGAGCCCAGGTTGACCGCGTCGCCCAGCACCGTATAGGCCATGCGGAAGTCCGAGCCCATGTTGCCGACGTTCATGATGCCGGTGTTCAACCCGATGCCCACCTTGATGGGCTTCCAGCCCCGGGCGATGAAGTCGTCCTTCAACTCCTCCATCTTCTTGACCATGCCCAGCGCCGCCTGGACGGCATGGCGGGCGTGGTCGGCATCGTGCAGGGGCGCGCCCCAGAAGGCCATGATGGCGTCGCCCATGTACTTGTCGATGGTGCCGCGGTAATCGTGGATCACGTGGGTCATGGGGCTGAGGAAGGCGTTCATCAGGATGGTCAGTTCCTGCGGCGCCAGGCCCTCGGAAATGGTGGTGAAGCCGCGCACGTCCGAGAACAGCACGGTCATCTCGCGCGATTCGCCGCCCACCGTCACCTGCTGGCCGCTCCGGTTCATTTCGGCCACCAGTTCCGGCGGAATGTACTGGCCGAAGGTCTTGGCGATCTGCTGCTTCTGGTTGCGTTCGATCAGGTACTGGCGGAACTCCACCAACAGGTACGAGAGCACCAGGGCCAGGACGGCGTAGGACATGGAGACCACCACGCCCAGATTCACGTAGAGCGCGCTGGCCGCCAGGATGAATCCCAGTCCCAGGGCGACCACGAACATGCCGCGCAGCAGCGGCCGGGTCAGATAGAGCGACAGCAGCACCATGGCGGCCAGCAGCAGGATCAGCGCCACGGCGTCGGCGGCCGGGCCGGCGGCGCGCAAGGGCGCCCCCTTGAGGATGGAGCCGATGGAATCGGCGATGATCTCCACCCCGTAGACCATGCCCACCGGCGTGTCGAACCAGTCGTGGGACACCTCGGAGGTATCGCCCACCACGACGATCTTGTCCTTGACCCAATATTCCAGCTCGGCCAGCTCGCGCTCGTCCAGCTGCGAGATGTCGAGGAATTCCAGGGCGGAGAGACCCGCCGACTGGCTGAGGAAGCGCGTGCCGGTGGGCAGGGGCGGGAAGTCGATGTAGAGCTTGTGCTCGTGGTCGAGCGGCACCTTCAGGGCGCCCAGCACCAGGGTGGTCCCCTCCAGCCGGGGCTCGACGCCCAGATACATGGCGGCGGCCTTGACCGCGAAGGGCCAGCCCCCCTTCTCGCCCACCGTCTCGGGGAAGACCTTGAGGCGCGACAGGGTGGTGACCAGCTTGGAATTGGACTGGATGTTGGTATAGGCGCTGGCCGACGCCTGATCGAGCAGCGCGGTGGGATAGTTGATCTTGACGAACTTGCCGTCCCGGAACTCGCCCTGGGCCACCAGCAAGGTGTTGCCCGCCTCGGAGAGCGCCTTGGCCAGGGCCGGGTCCTCGTTGTACGAGGAGGGGAAGTCCATCAGCATGTCGACGGCGATGACCTTGGCGCCCAGGGTCTTCAGATTGGTCACGATGACGCCGATATCGGTGCGCCTGAGCGGGAAGCTCTTATAGGCCTTGAAGAACGTCTCGTCGGTATTGACCAGGACCACGTCCTGGGACGGCGCCAGCTTCCTGGTATCGCCATAGGCCAGCCGCAACTGGTGGCGGAAGGACAACGTCTGGTCCTCCAGCAGGGCGAACCATTCGAAGTGCTGAGCGGGGATGGCGGCCAGGAACAGGACGAGGGTGAAGAGGATATCGTATCGCTTGGTCAATCCGCTCATGGCGCTCCCCGGAATCAAGAGGGGCGCCCTCCTCGCGGAAGAGGACGCCCCGTAGTGGTCAGTTGGCGTTGAGCTTGTCGTTGTAGACCAGCGCTTCCTTGTTCTTCAGCTCGACGAGCTTCAGTTCGTTGTAGGCGCGGATCAGCAACGGACGCATCTCGTTGTCGTCCTTGTTCTCATCGAAATACTTGCGGTAGAGGTCCATGGCCGCCACGGTCACGCCCTTCTCGTCCAGCAGGTTGGCCACCGAGAAGTCGTCCTTGGCATTGATGGCGCGGATCTTGCCGATATTGTCGGCCAGAGCCTTGTCCTCGGCCGCCGACAGCCACATGATGGCGCCTTCCTTGTCGGCCTCGGCGACCTTCTGGCCGCCTTCCACCACCGACACGGTAAAATTGTGCTTGCCGGGCGACAGTTCCGGAACCTTGAAGCGGACCAGATCGCCATCGGCGCCGGCTACCTGATGGGCGGTGCCGTCGATGGTCAGCACGAAGGAGCGCTGCTTGCCGAAGCTCTGCCAGGCCAGTTCCGGATAGGTGGCGGACAGGGTGACCTGCTGCACCAGACGCAGCTTGATGGCCCCTTCCTTGGCGACGCCGCGGCGCACCGTGGTATAGCGCTGGGCCTCGGCGAAGCGGTTGCCCAGGCCGGCCACCAGATCGCCCGAGGCGGCTTCCGGCGCGGACAGCTTGCCGCTGACCACCTTCAGGGCGTTGCCGGCCACCTCGATCTGGCTGCCGCCGGCGATGGTCTGGGCCATGTTGGTGGCCTGATCGACCAGCTTGCCGGTGCCGTCGGCCCCGGTGCGGATCATGTCGCCGGCGAACAGGTACTTGTTGCGGGTCACCGGCTTCCAGGCAGTGCCGTCCCGGCTGTGCTCGACGGTGCCGCTGACCTGCATCAGCAGCGAAACCGGCGGGTCGGCGGCCAGAGCCCCGCCAGGGACCTGCGAAACCAGCAGCCCAACCGCGAAAATCAAGGCAGCGAACAGTTTGCTCTTCATCTTGGCCTCCTTAGCCGATTCCCCGAAGTCTACCACAGAAGCCGCCTCGCCATAATCGGGCGGGCACACTACTCCGTCAAACTTCGTCACGAACCTTCGATCCGGTCCAAACCGCCCCGCCTTCCGCCGGAACCCGACGCCCATGCCCCAGCGGGCGATGGCTCCCCAAAATTGCTTATACCCAGAGTATACGTGTTTTCCGTCAATGCGCCGAGATCATTTTGAACCGGCGCTCGTCGTCCAGGGCTCCGGCCAGCATGGCCGGAGTCATCACCAGGCAGCGTTCCTCGCCCACCCGCGCCCGCTCCGCCAGGCAGGTGTCAACGGCCCGGCGCTCGGCCAGGCCGACGATCAGGCCGCGATAGCGCATCAGGCCGTCGCGGGGTCGGATCAGCACCATGGCGGAACCGCCGCCCAGCCTTCCCCGCAGCTCGCGGTGGGCTTTGTCCAGGTCGCGCCGCACCTTGCCCGGGTCGCGGCCGAAGGCGACCTCCAGCCCCCATCCGGCGGGCATGGAGCGGCGCTGGGCCAGGGCGGCCTCAGGGCCGCTCGACCGTCCCCCGCGGGCGAAGCCGCAGGCCTCGACCGAGCGATCGGGAGGCGTGCCGCCGCCATTGGCCAGCCCGGACAGCGGCCGCCCGGCGGCGGGCTGGGGCTGCAGCGCCTGATCCATCAGGCGGCGGATGGCGCCCAGCCGCTCCGCCGAGGACCCCGCCCCCATCACCACCGCCACCGCCCGCCGGCTTCCCCGATGGGCGATGGCCACCAGATTGTAACCGGCCGGGCAGGTGAAGCCGGTCTTCATGCCCTCGGCTCCGGCATAGGCGCCGAGGAAGCCGTTGACGGTGGGCAGCACCCGGCCCTTCCAGGTGGTGTCGCGGCTGGAAAACAGCGGCCGGAAGGCGGGAAAATCCCGCTCGAGGGCCATGGCCAGCAGCGCCATGTCGCGCGGGGAACTGACGTGCCCGGCGGCGGTCATGCCGCTGGCGTTGCGGAACGACGACGAGGTCATGCCCAGGCGAGTCGCCTCCTCGGTCATGCGTTGGGCGAAGGCGGACTCGCCGCCCGCCACGTGCTCGGCCACAGCCACCGCCGCGTCGTTGGCCGAGCGCACGATCATCGCCTTCAACGCCGCCCCCAGGGTGATGCGTTCGCCCCGGCCCAGGCCGAGGGCGGAGCCACCCTGGGACGCCGCCCGTTCCGAGACCACGATGGCGTCGTCGGCCGAGACCTTGCCGGAGCGGATGGCGCCGAAAGCCACATAGGCGGTCATCATCTTGGTCAGCGAGGCCGGGTGGTACGGCGCCCCGCCCCGGCTTTCGGCGACCACGGCGCCCGAGCCGAGATCCACCGCCAGGAAGGCCGGCGGCTCGGCCCGCGCCGCCCCTCCGGCCAGACCCAATGCCAGCGCCAGCGCCGCCACACATCGCCAAGATCCACGGGTCCAGTTCGCCATGATCCCAGGATCGCGCCCCGGCGGCCAACTTGCAACCCCGGCGAAATTAACCGCCGTGAAACGTTGAAATGAGACAATGAGGCCGGTAGAGGCTTCACTCCGCTGACGAATCAGGGTTAAGTGGAGCCAAGAGGGGAAGTACGCGCGGGATGGCAAGCGACGTGGGCAATAGCGACCGCGATCTGGATCGGCAGTCGCCGGGTTTCATCAGGCAGTTCATCCGCCTGGCCGGCCCCTATTGGCAATCGGGCGAGAAGTGGAAGGTGCGGGGTCTGGTCGCCCTGCTGCTCGGCCTGACCGTCGCCCAGGTGGTCGTCCCCATCCTGATCAATCTGTGGAGCGCCGAACTGTTCGACGCGCTCGAACAGAAATCCATGGACAAGTTCTTCGGCCAGATCGTCGAGATCGGCCTGATCCTGCTGGCCTCCATGACGGTCACCGCCACCCATCTGCGGGTCAAGCGCGCCATCCAGCTGGGCTGGCGCCGCTGGCTGACCCGGCGGCTGCAGGACAACTGGATGGCCATGGGCCACCATTACCAGCTGATGCACATGCCCGGCGACCACGACAATCCCGACGGCCGCATCGCCGAGGACATCCGGCTGACCACCGAGACGGCCATCGACCTGATCCACTCGCTGTTCTACTGCGCCCTGCTGCTGGCCAGCTTCGTGCAGATCCTGTGGATCCTGTCCGGCGACCTGACCCTGTCCCTCGGCGGGGTGGAGTTCTCGGTTCCCGGCCACATGGTGTGGGTGGCGCTGTTCTACGCCTCGTGCGCCTCGTCCCTGGCCCTGTGGGTGGGCCGCCCGCTGATCGGCGCCACCGACCGGCGACAGACCGCCGAGGCCAATTTCCGCTTCGGGCTGGTCCGGGCGCGCGAGAATTCCGAGGCCATCGCCCTGCTGCACGGCGAGGTGGGCGAGCGCCGCCGCTTCTCCGAACTGTTCCGCGGCATCGAGGGCGCCTGGAACCGCCAGACCGCCGGGCTGATCCGCCTGTTCCTGTTCACCTCGGGCTACGCGGTGTTCTCCACCGCCTTCCCCATCCTGATCGCCGCGCCGCGCTACATCTCCGGCGTCATCTCGCTGGGCCATCTGATGCAGACTGCCCAGGCCTTCCAGCAATTGTCCCAGGCGCTGTCCTGGCCGGTGGACAACCTGCAGAAGGTGGCCGAGTGGCGCGCCTCGGTGGAGCGGGTCATGTCGCTGCACGACGCCCTGCAGGCGCTCAGGGACGATTCGTCGCGGCCCGACGCCCACACCGTCATCGTCCAGAAGGCGGCCATCCCCACGCTGTGCTTCCACGACCTGACCATCGCCAATTCCGACGGCGCCGTGGTGATCGAGGGCTTCAGCGCCGAGATCATCGGCGGCGAGCATGTGCTGATCGGCGGCGATCCCGGCGCGGCGGTCAAGCTGTTCAAGGTGGTGGCCGGGCTGTGGCCGTGGGGGCGCGGCACGGTGGACCTGCCCTGCGACGCCCACATCTTCTTCATGCCCCAGCGGCCCTACATGCCCATCGGCACGTTGCGCGGCGTGCTGACCTATCCCTCGGCCATGGAATGCTTCCCCGACGACCAGTTGGAAGGCGCCCTGGAGCGGGTCGGACTCGGCCACCTGATGCCGCGCGTCGACGACACCGCCATCTGGGAGCAGAACCTGACCGCCGGCGAGCAGCAGCGCCTGGGCTTCGCACGGCTGCTGCTGCACCGGCCCAAATGGCTGTTCCTGCAGGAGGCCACCGACGCGCTCGACCCCGACGGCGAGCGCAAGCTGATGCAGATGCTGCTCGACGAACTCCCTGCCGCCACTATTCTCACCGTCGGTTTCCACGCCGAACTGGAGCAGTACCACCAGCGCAAGCTGACGCTGATCCCCTCGCCCGACGGGACCATCCTGGTGCGCGAAAGCCGTAAGGACTGGGACCAGCCCAAGCGCGGCATGAACTGGGGCGGCCGCCTGTTCGGCAACCTGCTGCGCCGGGGCGAGCGCCGGGCGCTTTCCGACGGCCTGACCAAGCGCGGGGACAAGCGGCGGTAGATTGTGGACTGCCGCCCACGCCCGCTCGGGGCCATGGGCCCCAAACCCCATTCATTTATACACAGTCCACGCCCCCTCCCCCGGCGAGGCCGGAGGAAGGTCGGGGTGAGGGGAAAGAGTGTGTCCTACCTAGCGCCCAACGCCCTGATTCATAAAATCAAAGGGTGGCCGGGGCATTGGCCCCGGACGGGTTCGGGCGATAGCCCGATTACGTCCTCTGGCCCTTGATCATCTCCCGGTACCACTTGCCGGAATTCTTCAGGGTGCGCTTCTGGGTATCGAAGTCGACGTGGTAGAGGCCGAAGCGCGGGCCGTAGCCCGAGCCCCACTCGAAATTGTCCAAGAGCGCCCAGACGAAATAGCCGCGCACGTCGGCCCCCCCGGCCACCGCGTCCAGCATGGCCTGCTGGTACTCGCGGAAATAGGCGAGGCGATGGGTGTCGTCGACCACGCCGTTCTCGTCGGGGGTATCGCTGCCCGCCCCGCCGCCGCAGCCGTTCTCGGTGACGTAGACCGGCAGCTTGTAGCGCCGGGTGAGCGTCAGCAACTCGTCCCTGAACACCTCGGGGAAAATGGGCCAGCCCACCTCGGGGTGGTTGGCGGATTCAGGGGGAGCGCCCCAGCCGTAGCCCCAGGTGGTGCCCGCGTCGGCCTTGGCGTAGATCGGGCCGTAATGGTTCAGCCCCATCCAGTCGGTGGGCCGGCAGATACGCGCCAGATCGCCGGCCTGGACATAGGGCTCGACATCGCGGGCCATGATCTCGGGATAGTGGCCCAGATGCTGCGGGTCGCAGAAGACCCCGTTCCAGTGGGCGTCGAGCAGGTCGGCCGCCGCCTGGTTCTCGGCCAGTCCGCCCTCGGGCCGGACGATCTGGCGGTTGTGGATGGCGCCGATGGAGACGCCCGGAACATGGTCGCGCAGCACGTCCACGCCCATGCCGTGGGCGAGGTTGACATGATGGATGGCCTTCATGTGGGCGGCGCGGTCGGTCACCCCCGGCCGCCGCCCACGTCGATGGCGTAGCCGAACATGGTGAACACCGAGAATTCGTTGAAGGTGGCGAAGTGCTTGACCCGGTCGCCGTAGCGTTTGGCCGCCAGCACGGCGTAATCGGCGAACCAGCCGGCGCAGTCGCGGTTGGTCCAGCCGCCCAGGTCGTCCAGGGCCTGGGGCAGGTCCCAGTGATAGAGGCACACCCAGGGGGTGATCCCCGCCTCCAGCACCCCGTCGATGAGGCGGTCGTAGAAGTCGAGGCCCTTCTCATTGACCTGCCCCTTGCCCTTGGGCAGCAGGCGCGGCCACGCGATGGAGAAGCGATAGGCGTCGACGCCCAGGTCCCGGATCAGCCCCACATCCTCGGGCCAGCGGTGGTAATGGTCGCAGGCCACGTCGGCGTTGGCGCCGGTCCACACGCCGCCCTGCAGGCGGCAGCGGGTATCCCAGATGCTGGGGCCGCGCCCATCCTCCCTGGTGGCGCCCTCCACCTGGAAGGCCGAGGTGGACACGCCCCAGACGAAATCGGGCCGCAGGCCCACCGTCCTGGTCTTGGTCTTTCCGGCGCCCATGCTCCCCTCCCGGCTGGCTGACGTCGGAAAATCTTCCCACCCCAGGCCGGCGCCGTCAAGGAACCGCCCCCCTATTTCCCGGCGACCACCTCGATGCTGCCGATCATCTTGGTATGGCTGAGGCCGCAATACTCGGCGCATTGCAGACGCACCCGGCCCGAGGCCGGGGTGGTCAGGGTGACCACCCGGACTTCTCCGGGGGTCAGCAGCACCTCGGCCTCGCCGATGGCCGCCGAATGCACCGTATCCTCGGCCAGCAGGTGCAGACGGTAGGTCTTGCCCGGCTCCAGCTCCAGGGCCGGGCTGAACTCCCAGCGCTTGGCCAGCACGGGGATGTCGGAGCCGGCGGGCGGCCGCACCACCGGAATGCCGTCCAGGCTCTGGCCGGTGCCATGGGCGGCCAGCAGAGCCAGATGGCGGCCGTGGAACTCGCTCGGCTCCGCCTTGTAGGTTTCCGCCGGCAGCACGTCCAAACCGCCGGTGCGGCCCATCACCCAGCCCAGCGCCAGGATGGCGGTGGCGGCCAGCAGGGCCAGCGGCGCGAAGCCCTTAAGCATTGCCGTCCTCCTCGCCCCGCTTGAGCAGACGGGAGAGCGCCATCCACACGAAGATGATTCCGCCCAGCACCGCCAGGCCGGTTCCCATGCCGACCACACCCATGGATACTTTTTTCCACAGGGTATTCAGCCCCTGGTCGATTCCGGTGGTCTTGCGCGGCACGCCGGCGGCGCCGGCCAGGAAGAAGCCCAGAGCATGGACCAGCTGGCCCCAGCCGTAGAGGTGGAACTGCAGGCGCACGCCCCGGCCCGTTCCGATGCTGCGCCCCAAAGCGGGCAGTAGATTGACCAGCACCACGCCCATCAGGCCCAACTGCACCCCACCGATCACCGCGTGGTAGTGCGACGGCGTCCGGGTGTCGGCCACGCCGAGGAAGAATCCGGCGAAGCCGCCGATGGCGAAGACGAACAGCGACAGCGCCAGGGAGAGGAAGGCGGGCGAGCGCCAGTCGCGCGGCCCCTGGACCAGCTTCCAGGCCAATCCCATCCCCATCACCAAAGGCGGCAGCGGCAGCCCCACCCACAGCAGGCGGGTGAACACCTGGCGGTGCTCGAGGCCCAGCACGTCGCCGCCGGTGAGGTAGATCAGCGGCGAGACCGCCGCGAACAGGGCCAGGGCGGCGAAGCAGGCACGGCCCAGGCCGGCAGGGACCGGCCCGGCGCCGAAATGACGCTCGGCGAGCGCCTGCCAGGCGATCATCAGGATCATGGTGTTGACCAGCTGCAGCACATGGCCGCCGCCCCAGAACACCCGCTCGTTGAACAGGTCGGCATCGGTCCCCGCCGGGATCAGCGCCCAGGCGATCAGGAAGCAGGCCAGGGCGGCCAAATAGGCCAGACCGGCGCAGGCGATGCCGAACCGCGCCACGACGGGACTGCGCAGCACCGGCATCAGCCGCAGGCAGGCCAGGGCCACGCCGGCGGCGTGCACGCCGAGGCCGATATAGAACAAGGGATGTCCGACCACCGGGACATAGTTGTTGAGCGAGGGCTCGCCCTGGTCGGCCAGGGCCGGAATCAGCAGCAGCACGACGCCCAGGACACCGAGGATCAACGCGACGCGGCCCAGCGCGTCGCCCTTGGGACAGGGCGGCGCCGCCATGGCCGACAGCGCCCCCAGGGCGGCCAGGAACCACACCTCGAAGGACAGGACGACGTGGGTGACCAGGGCGCGGTAGAAGAAGTGCGGCCCCCAGGGCAGCCAGTCCTGCACCTTGGGAGTGCGCGACAGGCCGAGCGCCAGGGCCAGCAGCCCGGCGACGGCCAGCGAGCCGATGGCCAACAGCGCCCAGCCGCGCAATTCGGCCCGGCGTGCCGCCGACAACCCGTCGACCTTCCAGGAATGATCCATGCCGCCCCTATCCGTCTCAAGCCGCGTCACCCCGGCCGGAAAGCCGGGGTGACGGTTCTTGTCACTTGAACTCGAACTTGCCGTTCTCTTCGTCGAAATCGACCACGAAAACCTGGCGGGGCACAAGCTCGACGGTGACCTCGGCCACCTGGTCGAAGACGGTGGGGTCATTGCCGTCGCGCATGCGCGCCGTGATGACGTGGCGGCCGGTCTTGATCTCGCGCGAATCGTAGAAGCGCGAGCGTCCGTCACCCGACAGGCCGGCCGGCTTGGCGACCTGCGAGAACACCTTGACGCCGTCGATGTCCATTTCCAGCGTCACCGCGTTGCGCTCGCGGCCGCAGGACTGCTTGGCCCGCATGTTGGGCGGCAGCTTGGCCAGTTCCTCGGCCGAACGCTCCTTGCATTCGCCGACCTTCTGCCCGGCATGGGTCAGCGACAGCTTCAGCAGGGCGTTGTCCGGGTTGTGATGGCGGTAGACCGGATTGGACGCGAAATAGGCGATCATCACGGCGAAGGCGGCATAGGCCACCGCCTGGCCGGCGATGTAACGGGGCTTGATCATTCCGCCACCCTCCTTCTGGTGGATTCGGGACGCACGATGGGCGGCAACTCCTCCAGCGCCACCCGGAAACCGGCCAGTTCCGACATCAGGGCCTTGGTCTCTGTGCTGGCGGCCCAGAACAGGCGTACCCGGTCGCGCGGCACGGCGCCGCGCAGCTTGGGCACCCGCTCGCCGTTCATGCGCAGTTCGGTCCATTCCGGCCCCAGGCGGTAGAAGCACTCGCCCGGACGGCAGGCGGTGACCAGCACGCCGTCGGCCAGATCCTTGTTGAACACGTAGTCGATCAGCGAGGGCGGCATCATGCCGGTGCAATGCAGGGGCAGAACGCCCACCGACGGACCCTTGAGGTGGTCCAGCACCGCCCCGTGCTCGCAGCCGATCACCAGAACCCGGTTCTTGCCCACCAGGCCGTGGGTGCGGGCGGAAACCCGTTTCACCATCAGGTCGAAGGTGAAGTCGGGAATGTCGATGGCGGTGTTGCGGGTCTCGCCCGCATGGGGCAGGAACGGATTGGTCTTGTTGCACGACGCCATGCACATGCCGCAGCTGGTGCACAGATCGGGCTGGACCACCGCCAGCTTGGCGCTGGCATGCAGCCCATCGGTGCGCGGGCGCAGGACCACGGCGCCGAACGGGCAGTCCGAGGCGCAGTTGCCGCAGCCGTTGCAGATGTCCGAGGTGACCACCGCGGCGGCACGGCGCTTGCGGCGGAAGGCCATCCACGGCATCAGCGACAGGAACATGCTGGCGCCGATGGACACCGCCCAGGTCACCAGCGGCCCCTTGGCGTCGTACAGCGGATACAGCGCCATGAAGTACCAGTCGGGATTGAGGTCGCCGATGGCCTTGCCCAGGTCGGCCGGCGGATGGCTCTGGGCCGGATGGATCAGCGACAGCGCCACCAGCATGATGGAGGTGCCGATGATCAGCGGCCGCGGCGGATTGGTGTTGGCGCGGTTGATACGCAGGATGTGCACCCACATGGCCATCAGCAGGAACAGCGGCACGGCGATGTGGATGAAGATCAGCAGGGTGAAGAAACGGTCGGTCAGCGCGCCGGGATTGAGGAAATTGCGCGCGATGCTCTGGCCGAAAATGCCCAGGAAGTCCATCCACTCGGCGGTGCCGATGGCCAGGTACTGGGCCAGTTCGTCCCACACCAGCCAATAGCCGGTGATGCCGGAGCTGAACACCATCCAGATCAGCGGCACGCCAGTGAACCAGGCGAACCAGCGGGCGCCGTGATAGCGGTCCAGCGCCCACTCACGCAGCAGGTGGAGCATCATGGTCAGCACCATGGCGTCCGAGCCGTAGCGGTGCAGCGAGCGGATCAGGCCGCCCCAGTACCATTGCTCGCGCGAGATGTGCTCGATGGAACTCCAGGCGCGCACCGCGCTGGTGTCGTAGGGCACGAACAGGTACAGCCCGGTGGCGCCCACCACCCAGAAGAAGAACCAGGACATGGCGCCCAGGCAGTACATGGGGTTGGACTCGCGGCCCACCAGCATGTCCCAGCCGCTCTCGAAGCGGAAGAGGCCCGCTCTGACGGCGGATTTGATTGGATTAGACAAGGCGAAATTTCCTTTTCGTTTCCATTTTCTTGCCCCCTCGGCGGGTGCGGGCGGGAATCATCGCGGCGCCCTGCGGCTGTCGCGCCACATGCGGATGGTCATCCAGATGATGGTCAGCACGGCGAGAAAACCCGATCCGATGCTGAAGAAGATGCCGAAATCGAAGCGGTAGGCATCGGAATGAGGGTCGTAGACGGTACAGAAGAAGCGGACCCGGTCGCTGATGGATTGCAGCGAGGTCAGCGCCGCGGTACGGCCCAGCACCAGATCCTTCAGCGGCTCGACCAGCAGCGGCAGCTCGAAATTCTCGCCGTAGACCTGGCGGTAGATGCTGCCGTCCTTGTCCAGCACGGTGGTCTGGGCGATATGGTCGAAGCCGCGCGAGGTCACGTACCAGGTGAAGCCCAGCTCGGCCGACAGGGCCTCCATGGTGGCGTGGTTGCCGGCCAGGAAGGTCCAGTTCTTGAGGTCGATCCCCTGCTGGCGCGCGTACATCTTGAGATTGGCCGGGGTGTCGCGCACCGTGTCGAAGCCGATGGACAGCACCTGGAAACTGTCGTCGCCCAGGGCCTTGCGCGCCCCCGACACCGCCTTGGCCACGTTCTGGGTGGTGACCGGGCAGGTATGGTCGCAGGCGGTGTAGATCATGCTGATCACCACCGGCTTGCCGCGGAACTGGGTGATGTCCACCGCCTGGCCGTCCTGGTCCAGCAATTGGTGGGACCCGACCACGTTGCCCTCGGCGGCGCGCGAGCGCTTCAGCGCTTCCTCCGCGGTGGCGGAAACGGTGGGCGCCGCATGGGCGGTGAGGCTCCCCGCGGAGAGGAGCCCCAACAGAATCAGGACACTTGCGCGTATCATGGCGGTGTTCTAACCGGCCAGCAGCGGCTCCACCATGACGGCGGTCAAGAGCAGCACCAGCTGGATCAGGGAAGCGAAGAAATTTCCCATGGCCGCGCTTCGTCCGGGCCGCATCACCAGGAGGACGCTCTTGTAGAGGAACCACAACCCGCCCGCCAGGGCGGCGCCCACATAGAGCGGGCCGGCGCCGAACAGCGCGGGCAGCAGCGACGAGGCCACCAGGGCGACGGTATTGGCCAGGATGATCCAGTTGGTCTCGGATTCCGGCTTGACCACCGGCAGCATGGGAATGCCGGCGGCGGCGTAATCGTCCTTGAGCGCGGTCGCCAGGCTCCAGAAATGGGGCGGCGTCCACAGGAACAGGATCAGGGCCAGGATCAGGGATTCGGGGCTGAGCGTCGGAACCGCCACGGCGGCGCCCGCCAGCACGGCGAAGCTGCCCGACAACCCGCCGATCACGATGTTCCAGGCGGTGCGGCGCTTCAGCCAGACGGTGTAGACGATGCCGTAGACGAAGGCGCCGAGAAAGACATGGAGCGCCGCCCAGGCATTGGCGGCGAAGGCGGCCAGGGCCACCGCGGCGACGGTCAGCGCCAGCAGCCCCAGAGGCCACAGCGGACCGGCGGTGAACTGGCCGGTGACGAAGGGACGGTTGCGGGTGCGGTTCATCTTGGGATCGATGTCGCGCTCCCAGTAGTGATTGAAGGCGCCGGCCGCGGCGGCCGACAGCAGCACGGCCACGGCCACGGCCACGACCTGGGAGGTCTCGGGAACGGCACCCTTGGTTACCAGGGCTCCGGCGATGGCCGCCAGGGCGCAGAACACGCCGATGCGCAGCTTGAACACCGACGCCAGGACTTTAAGGTTCGCCGTCATCACCACTCCCACCCTTTCAAGAAATTCCGCCTTGGAGGGAAAACGGGCGGGACCCGAGGGTCCCGCCCGCCTTTACCCAGGTCCTGGATCAGCTGAGGATCCAGGTGCTGGCCAGATACTTCCAGTTGACGAAGTAGTAGAGCACAAACATCGTCAGGAAGAGCAGCGCCAGGGCGAAGGTGCCCGGAACGGCCACGTGCTCGGCATTGCCGTACGAAGCCACCGGCGAGGGAGCCGGAGCCGGAGCGGCCGAGTGGACCACCGGCTTGCCGAACAGCACCGAACCGACGATGACCAGGACGAACAGAGCGCCGCCGATCACCGCGATCACCGCCGACACGCCCACGATGCCCATCATAAGGAAGGCAGCGGGAGCGTGAGCGAAGGCGTGCGGAGCGTCCGAGAAGGCCATGTCCCAGTGACGGCGGGACACGCCCAGGGTGCCGGCACCCATCATGAACAGCGAGAACACGCCCATGCCCAGGCCGAACAGGTACGGCTGGAGCTTGGCCAGGCCCGGCATGACCAGTTCACGACGGAACAGGACCGGGACCAGGAAGTACGTGATCGCCATGAACGCCAGCGTCGTACCGGCCGCCACGGTCGCGTGGAAGTGGCCGGGAACGTAGATGGTGTTGTGGATCATGATGTTGATCTGTTCCACGCCCATGGTGACACCGGAGATGCCGCCGAGGAAGCCGAACAGGATCAGGGACAGGAACATGCCGGAGAACACCGGATTGCCCCAGGGGGCCTTACGCAGCCATTCGAACATGCCGTTGTTGAAACCGCGACGGCGCTGGGCCGCCTCGATGCAACCCGGAACGGTCAGGCCGTGGATCATCGAACCCAGCACGGCGAGGTACATGCCGTACGAGGTGTTGAAGATCTTGTAGGCGGAGGACAGACCGGGCTCGACCAGAAGATGGTGGGCCGAGGCGATCTGCAGGAAGAAGATGTAGGTCAGGTAGGCACAGCGGCTGACCTTCTCGGACAGCGGCTTGGCGCCGAACAGGATCGCGGCGATGGCGTACCACACGGCAATGTGGGCGGCCACGTTGATCTGCTGCGACGAGTGACCCATGCCCCACCACACGACCTTGTACATCAGCGGGTCGATGTGGCTGATCAGCCCGATCGACCACAGGAAGGTCGGGATCAGGATGATGGCGCCGGACGCGATGGTGTAGATGGCGATGATGCAGGCCACCAGCGCACCGAAGGTGACCAGCGGGATCGACCCTTCATAGGTCTTCTCGGCCTTGGCGACGACCAGGGTGCCGAGGAAGATGAAGCAGGCGATCAGGGCACCCACGGCGAACAGGATCAGACCCACGTAGAACAGCGGATCGGCCTGCATCGGCACGTAGGAGGTCATCATCACGCTGGAATTGCCCTCGAGGACCTTCCAGTTGGTGATGGCGGCGCCCAGAACCATCAGAGCGTACGAAACCCAGCCCATCTTGGGCGTAGCGATGCGGGTCTGCAGCAGGATGGACGAGGCGAAGTACATCAGGGCAACTTCGAAGAAGATGCACCAGACGATCAGGATGTCGATACCGTGCGCGGTCAGCGCCAGGTAGAACAGGTCGGCCGGCAGCAGGTGCACGGTCGGCCAGCGGGTCAAAGCGACGAGAAGGCCGAACAGACCTCCGACGGCCAGCACCACGATGGCGGTGACCGCGTTGATCTTGATCAGCTTCTCTGCTTCGTCATGGATCTTCAGACCCGTGAAGCCGCAGGTTCTGAATACGGGCTTGGCAACCATTTGCGCTCCCCCTCGATTACTTGCCCGCCACGACTCGGATTTTTCCGAGCATGGTGTGGTGGCCGATACCGCAATATTCGTTGCAGATGATGCCGAAATCGCCGGCGTCGGTCGGGGTGATGGTCACCACCTCGTCGATGCCGGGATGGACCTGCAGATTGATATTGGCGGGCTGCACGGAGAAACCATGCTGCCAGTCAATGGACGAGAGGTGCAGGCGGTAGGACTTGCCCTTCTCGAGTTCGAGAACCGGGTACCATTCCCACAGACGGGCCAGCAGGTACACGTCCGAACCGGCCGGCGGGCGAACCACCGGGGTCTTGGCGTGGCCTTCTTCGCCCACCTTGTACTTCTCGACGAAAGCGTCCACGCGGGCCTGATACACATCCGGCTGGATGCGATAGGCTTCGTTGGACATGTTCTGGGTACCCTTGAGGTGCCAGAGCGGCATCATGGCGAACATGATGAGCGCCCAGGTCAGGGCGATGAGCACCCAGATGACCTCGGTCTTCTCGACGGGCTCATTGTACCAGACTTTTTGCTCCGGAGGAGTAATAGACATTATATTATCCCTCCCTTACTTGGCTATCGGCAGCTGGGCGACTTCCATGATCCCCCAGATCGTGTAGGAAACCGTCGGCACAACGACACCGATAAAGAGAAGCAGGAACGGATTGTCCAGGATGCGCTGCATCGCCGGAATCTGCTCCTCCTCCTTGCCTTCGATTGAATTGGACATCGATCGAACTCCCTTGGCATTTCCGAAAAAAACTCCGGACGACCGGACCATGAACCTCTCATTACCGAAAGTTCATCTCCTTGACTTTGGTAAAGTCCGGACGACTCAATCGTCTTGAATTTCTACATTTTTCACGGGAATATTCCGGCCGGCAGGACCGGGAATCAGATGCGCCGGCGCAGGTCGTGGATGGCCCACAGGCACAGGGTGAGCAACGCCATGGCCCCCATCTGATGGGCGGAGGCCAGCCACACCGGCACCACCAGGATCAGGGTGCCGACGCCGAGCGCCACCTGAATCAGGGCCATGACCGCCACCGCGTGGACGGCGGCGGGAGTCTGGGCGCCCAGGCGGGCGCGGACCCGGAACCACCCGACCAGCGCCACCACGATGGTGATCTCGGCCAGGGTGCGGTGACCGAACTGGACGGTCTTGATGTCCTCGAACAGGCTGTGGAAGCCGTCGGGAACCAGATCGCCGGGAATGAGGGCGCCGTCCATCAGCGGCCAGGTATTGTAGATCAGCCCGGCCTTGAGCCCGGCCACCAGCCCGCCGAACAGCAGGGTCGCCACCACCAGGAGGGTGAGGCCCGTCAGCCAGCCCAGGGCGCGGCCGGCCTCGCCATGCAGGCGGCGGGGGGCGGAACCGTGGTCGGCCAGGATGTCGAGCGCCAGCCAGAACATCCAGCCATGGATCAGGAAGGCCAGGGCCAGATGGGCGGTCAGGCGGTAATGGGAGACGGCGGGGTTGTCCACCAGGCCGCTCTTGACCATGAACCAGCCCATGCCGCCCTGGGCGGCGCCCAGCAGGAACACGCCGATCAGGCGGGGAATCATCGCCCGTCCGAGACGGCCCGAGACGGCCAGCCACAGGAAAGGCACGAAGAAGACGATGCCGATCAGCCGCCCCCACACCCGGTGGATGTATTCCAGCCAGAAGATGCCCTTGAAATCCGCCAGGCTCATGCCGGCGTTGACCTTGAGGTATTCGGGGGTCTGCCTGTACTTCTCGAAGAACAGCTGCCAGTCGGCCTCGTTGAGGGGGGGAATGATGCCGCGGATAGGCTCCCATTCCACCATGGACAGGCCGGAATGGGTCAGGCGGGTCAGACCGCCCAGCAGCACCATCACCGCCACCATGAAGCAGCAGACCAGCAGCCAGACGGCCACGTCGCGATGAGCGCCGTTGGCGAGGTCCGTACGACCGAAGGATCGCGACATGGCGGTCATTCCTATCCCCTTGAAGCTCAGCGGGCCAAGACAGGCGACGACGGAAGTTTCAGCAGTTCGACGACCACGTCCACCACGCCCGGCTGCGACCAGTCGGCCTCGCCTTCCATGCGGGCCGCCTCTTCCCCCTTGGGGTTGACCAGCAGGGCGGTGGGCATGCCGCGCACCTTGAACGCCTTGGCCACCGAACCGTCGGGATCGAGAATCACCGGCATGTCCTTGATGCCGTTGTCGTCCAGGAACTTCTGCGCCACCGGGGCGCCTTCCTTGTCGACGTTGACGGTCAGCACCTGGATGCCGACCGCCTCGGCCATGGGCTTGAACTTGGCGAACAGCGGCAGTTCGCGCACGCAGGGAATGCACCAGGTGGCCCAGAAATTGATCACGGTGGGCTTGGTGATGCGCTCGCGGAACGGCTTGGTCACTCCGGCCATATCGGTGGTCATGGGATTTTCCAGCGGAATGGCATAGTCCGGCCGGCGCATGGATTCCTTCACCAGAATGGGAGTGGGCTGCGGGCGGCGGATCTGGATCGCCGTTCCGGCCACCATGGCGAGGATCAGCGACAGGGCCACCAGGATGAGAATGCGGTCGGACATGGTTTACCTTCCAAAATACGGCCCGGAGTAGACCACGGGGACCGTGGGAATGAACTTGCTTTTGGTCAAGCCCCCTTCCCCGGCCCTAATCCACCAGGATGGGATCGGGAATGGTGGCCACCGCCCCGCGGCGATAGGCCATCTGGGCGGGCGCGGCCAGGGCGGCCAGCGAATTGTCCTCGTCGGAGAGCGGCTTGACCCCCGCCACCAGCGGCGCGGTAGCATCGATGATCCGCAGGGATTCGAGCGAGGCGGCCATCCGGACCGCCATGTGGGGGGAAACGATCCCCGGCCCGATCCACAGGTCGGCCAGGGCGTCGAGGCGGCCGGGCTGGCGGGCGGCGAACAGGAAGCCGTTGGTGATGGACCGGGACGGCGGGCGGTCCTGCTCGACGAAGGCCACCCGGCCGAACACCGCGGCCAGGGTGGCGAGGATGGCGCGGGTGGGCTCCATGTGCCCGGCGTCGAGGAAGCTGTTGATGGCCACCACGCCCTCTTCCGCCAGACAGCCCCGCACGTCGGCGAAGAATTCGCGGGTCAGCAGGTGTTCGGGGATGCCGTCGCCCGAGAACAGATCGACGAAGACGATGTCGTGGTCGGGGGCGCAGCCGCGCACCTGGGTGCGGGCGTCGGCGAAGACCAGGGTGGTGGCCGGGCCGGGGCGATAGCCGAAATGATCCCGCGCCGCATCAAAGGCGCGGCGGTTGATCTCCACCACCTCCACCGCCGCTCCCCTTGCCTCGAAGGCGGCGGGAATCACCCCGGCGCCCAGGCCGAGGACCAGCACCTTGCGCGGCGCGGGCACCAGATGGGCGGCGCCGGCCTCGAGGAAATGGGTGAATTGCAGGGCCGGCCGGCCCTGGGCGTCGAAGCCGTTCTGGGCCAGCCCGTCGTTGAACAGGATGCGCAGCATCCCGGCGCCCTCGCCCACCTCCACCACCTTGAGCACCCCGAAGGCCGAGGGATAGACGGCGATGGTGGTCCAGGCCCGGTCCTCGCCGTCGCGGGCGGTGCGCCCGCTTCGCCCGGCGGGATCGATCAGCCCGAGGGCCAGGGCGGCGGCCAGCCCGGCCAGGGCCACGGCCAGGACAATTCCCCGCCGTCCGCCCAGGGCGGCCAGCAGGCACAGCGTGGCGGCGATCACCAGGATGGAATGGCGGCCGGAAAGATAGGGGATCAGACCGAAGGCGGCGACCAGCACCCCGGCCACCGAGCCCATGGTGCTGATGAAGAACACCCAGCCCGCCCCGGAATCGGCCGCGCCGTGCAGGGGACGCTCCAGGGCCACCAGCAGCGGATTGAGCGCCGACAGCAGGATCAGGGGCACGGCCAGCAGCAGCACCGAGGCGAGGAACGCCCCGCCCACCAGATTCAGCTGGGCCAGCGGGCCGAGGCTGACGGGATAGAGCAGGACGGCGGCCACCAGCCAGGCGCCCGACAGCGCCGGACTGAGGTAATAGGCGGCGCGGATCGCCTCGGCGGAGCGGCCCCGGCAGAAGACGCCGCCGTAATAGTAACCCAGCGCCAGACACAGCAGGGTGACCGACAGGATGCCGGTCCAGATCAGCAGGCTGACCCCGAAGAACGGCGTCATCACCCGGGACGCGATCAGTTGCAGGCAGAGAATCGCCGCCCCCGTGATCACGATGGTCGCCCGCGCCATTCTCTCCCCTCCCCGCCATAAATCGGCGCGACTATGGCAAATCGCCGGTGAACAAACCACCCTTGCAGCCGCGCGAAGCCATCCTAAATCAATTTCGCCGGATGCCTTTCGAAGGGTCCGGACCGGTCCAAAAGGACGACTTACGCGTGACATTGCTTCGCAAAGGAGGATGGAACCATGTTGACCTACGACTTCGCCCCCCTGCTGCGCACCGCCGTCGGCTTCGAGCGCCTGGCCCGCCAGGCCGAGGCGGCGGCCCGCTTCGACGACACCAACGGCTATCCGCCCTACGACATCGAGGCGGCGGGGGAGGACCATTACCGCATTACCCTGGCCGTGGCCGGCTTTTCGTCCGGTGAACTGGAGATCGAAACCCAGGACAACACCCTGACCGTCACCGGCAAGAAGGCGGAAAAGCAGGGCGAGACCACCGGCTATCTGCACAAGGGCATTGCCTCGCGCGGCTTTGCCCGCCGCTTCTCCCTGGCCGATCACGTCCGGGTGACCGGGGCCAATCTGGCCGACGGCCTTCTCACCATCGATCTGGTGCGCGAGATCCCCGAGGCCATGACCCCCCCCCCCGGATCGAGATCGCGGGCGAAGCCCCCACCAGCCTGTTGACCAAGGCCAAGAGGCTGATCGAAGGCCCCGGCAAGAAGGAAGCGGCCTGACCGCCCCCAAAAGGGTCGGGTGCCGGAGGGTGCCCGACCCGCTGTGGCGTTTCCCGGCCCGCCCCCCAGAATCACGGCCTTGTCATCAATCTTCGTCAATGCACACGCACCTAAGACCCATGGTATAGTCGTTCAACCGGAAGGTTGGGGGACGCATGGTGCATTCTGCCGGAAAGATAGGATTTGTTCTGGGGCTGGCGGCGGTCTTGCTGGCCCTGCCCGCATCCGGCCGGGCGGATGACGCGCTGCGCTTCTCAACCGGAATGATCGATCCCTGGACCAATGCGGCGGGCACCGGCTTTCACCAGGTTCTCATCCACGACGCGCTGGCCAGGCTGGGCAAGGCGGCGGAGCTGGAGGTCAATCCCGCCTCGTCGCGGGTCATCAAGCTGGCCGACGACGGCATCATCGACGGACTGGCGGGACGGGTCGGCGGGCTGGAGAAGGACTACCCAAACCTGCTCGCCGTTCCCGAACGGATGTTCGTCAACGACTTCGTGGCCTGCACCGCGCCCGGCGGCAAGCCTCCTGCCGGCTGGGCGGCGGCCGCACCGTTCTCGGTCGCCTACGTGATCGGCTGGCAGATCTTTGAACACAACCTGCCGCCGGTGCGCGAACTGACAACGGTCAAGGATTCGGTTCAATTGCTGAACCTGCTCAAGGCCGGGCGCGTCGAGCTGATCCTGCACGAGCGCTGGCAGGTCCTGTGGCTGGCCCGCGAGATGAACATCCCGCTGGTCTGCGCCGAGCCGCCGCTGGCCAGGGTTCCCATGTTCATCTACCTCAACCGCCGCCATGCCGGCATGGCTCCGGCGCTCGGGGACGTGTTGCGCCGGATGAAATCCGACGGCTCCTACGAAGCCATCGCCCGCCGGGTATTCGGCGGCCTCGGCGCCTCGGTGACGGAGGTGAAATGACCTTTGCCGCCGCCCTTGCCCGCAAGGACAGCGTCGCCCACCGGCTGATCACCCGCCTGGGCCTGGTGGGGCTTGCCCTGGCGGTGATCATCGCGGCGGGACTGGTCACCGCCGACTACCACATCGTCACCCAGCGGGCGGAAGAGCGCTTCCAGGAGATCGAGGCCGGCTATCTGGCCAGCCTGACGGAGAACGTCTGGCTTCAGGACGACGAGCGGCTGGCCCAGCTGGTGGCCGGCATCCACCAGTTCCCCCACGTCCAGATGGTCCGCGTCACCGACGAGACCGGGGCCGTCCTGGCCGAAAGCGGCAGCCGCCAGGATGTGGACGAGGCAAGCAAATCCTACCCCCTCTCCCGGGCCTATTCGGGCCGGGAGCTGAATATCGGCCGTCTGGACGTCTCCATGAGCCGGACCAGGATGCTGCAGCCGGTCTTCCAGCGGGCCTGGATCCTGTTCCTGGCCAACATCGTCCTGATGGCGGGCATCCTGTCCACCCTCTACTGGCAGGTCTACAGGCTGGTCGCCCGCCCCCTGGCCCGCATGGCGGCCCATGTGCGCCACACGAACCTGGACAAGGCGGATTGGGAGATGCCGCTGGACAGCCCCGATGATGAATTGCGGGACCTGGCGGCGGCCTATACCGAAATGCGCCTGACCATCGACCGGAGCTACAGCGCCATCCAGTCACGGGAAGAACATCTGCGCATCCTGTTCGACAACTCCCCGGTCTCCTTGTGGGAGGAGGATTTCTCCAGGGTCAAGGCCGAGGTGGAATCGCTGCGCGGGCGGATCGACGGCGGAATCGAGGACTATCTCGACATCCATCCCGACTTCATCGACCGCTGCGCCGCCCAGGTGGAGGTCATCAACGTCAATGCCGCCACCCTGGCGCTGCATAACGCCCCGGACCGGCGGGCGTTGCTCGGCAATCTGGAGAAGACCTTCACCCCCGCCTCGCGCCAGGCCTTCGCCCGCCAGATCGTCGCCATCTGGAACGGCGAGGTCCAGCTTTCCGTCGAAGGCGAAGTCAGGACCCTGGACGGCTTCCCGCGGGTGGTGGTGGTCCACTGGCGGGTTCCGCCCGGCCACGAGGAGCGGCTGGACCGGGTCCTGGTGGCGCTGGAGAACATTACCGACCGCAAGGCCGCCGAGCGGGCCCTGGCCGCCTCCATCGACAAGCTGGTCCGCACCAATCGGGACCTGGAGCGGATGACCGAAATCACCGCCCATGATTTGCAGGAGCCGGTACGCGGCATCGTCAGCTTCAGCCAGTTGCTGGACCGCCGCGTCGGCCGGACGCTGGATGCCGAAACCCATGAACTGCTCGACTACCTCGCCAAGGCGGGACAGCGCATGCAGGATCAGGTCCGCGGCCTGCTGGCCTATGCCCAGACGGCGCCGCAGGACGCCCCCGTCGAGCCCACCGGCCTGGGCGACGCCCTGCATCAGGCGCGGGCCGCATTGAGCGACGAGATCGGACAGAGCGGCGCCGTCATCGAGGCCGGGCCGCTGCCCCGCGTGCTGGGCAATGCCCGGATGCTGGCCGACCTGTTCACCCGACTGATCGACAACGGCCTGAAATTCACCAGGACCGGTTCGCAGCCCCGCATCGAGATCACGGCGTACGCCGCCGACGGCGTGGTCGGCGTGGCCGTCACCGATCACGGCATCGGCATCCTGCCCTCCTATGCCGACGACGTGTTCCAGGTCTTCCGGCGGCTGCACGGCCCCGATGAATTTCCCGGCATCGGCATCGGCCTGGCCATCTGCCGCAAGATCGTCGAGCGCCTGGGCGGTCGCATCTGGATCGACACCTCGGTGATCGAAGGCTGCACCATCCGCTTCACCCTGCCCCAGGCACCGCAATAAAAAAGGCGCCGCCAGCGGGGCGACGCCCTTTTCATCATACGGAACCCGGAGGCTACAGCCCCCAGCCGTTGGCCTGTTCGCGGGCCGACAGCGAGAAGGCGTTCTCGATGTAGCGCAGCAGGTCGGCGACGCTCTCATCGACGCTCTTGCCCTCGGTGGCCAGGGCCAGCTCCGGCAGGGCCGGCGCTTCGTAGGCCGAACCGATGCCGGTGAAGTAGCTGATCTCGCCGGCGCGGGCCTTCTTGTACAGGCCCTTGGGATCACGGCGCTCGCACTCGTTCAGGCCGGTGGCGACGAACACCTCGTGGAAGGCGTCGGGGTTGATGGCGCGCACCTTCTCGCGGTCGGCGCGGAACGGCGAGATGAACGAGGTCACCACCACCATGCCGGCCTCGGCGAACAGATGGGCCACCTCGCCGACGCGGCGGATGTTCTCGGCGCGGTCGGGATCGGAGAAGCCGAGGTCGCCGCACAGGCCGGTGCGCACGTTGTCGCCGTCCAGCACGGTGACCTGCCAGCCCTTGAGGAACAGTTGGCGCTCCACCTCCATGGCGATGGTCGACTTGCCGGCCCCCGACAGGCCGGTCAGCCACACCACGCCGCCGCGATGGCCGTTGGCGATGGCCCGCGTCTCGGAATCCACCTTGTGGGGCACCACGGTGACGTGGGACGAGCGCGAGCGCGCCTCCTCGGACGGGGTCTCGGCGATGACGCCGCCGCCGACGATGTCGTAGCCCTCGACCAGCACGAAGCGGCCCAGGCGGGGATTGTCGACGAACGAATCGTGGGCGATGGGCGACTTGGCCCGGAACACCACCTCGGCCACGGCGTTGCGCGCCACTTCGCTGCCCTGGTGGTTGGCCAGGTCTTCCACGTCGATGACCCGCTCGATGGCCACCACGTCGACCACATGCTCGGCGGTGGCCAGCTTCAGCTTGTAGCGCGAGCCCACCTTGAGCGGCCCCCGGCCCAGCCAGAAGACGCGGGCCTTGAGGTCGTGGGACTGGTGGGGGAGGTGATGCTCCAGGCTGGCGACGTTGCCGCGCTCGACGAAGATCTGCTCGTCCAGCGTGATGCCCACCGACTGGCCGGCCCCGGCCGACACCGAGGCCAGGGAATTGCCCCAGGTCTCGATGGTGGCAATCTTGGCCATCTTGCCCGACGGCGAGAACACCAGGGTATCGCCCACCTTGAGGCGGCCGGATTCGATGCGCCCGGCGATGATGCGGCGCTCGTCGAACTTGTAGACGTCCTGCACCGGCAGGCGGAGCGCCAGATCGGTGAGCGGCTTGGCCGGCTCGAAGCGGTCCAGCGCGCCGAGCACGCTGGGGCCCGTGTACCAGGGAGTCTCGGCGGCGATAGAGGCGATGTTGGCGCCCGAGCGGGCCGCCACCGGGATGACGTAGGTGGGTTCGACGCCGATGGAGTTGAGATAGGCGACGATCTCGGCCTTCACCTCCTCGAAGCGGTCTTGCGAGAAGTCCACCAGGTCCATCTTGTTGACCGCCACGGCGATCTGGCGCAGGCCGAGCAGATGCAGCAGATAGCCGTGGCGGCGCGACTGCTCCTGCACGCCCTCGTGGGCGTCGATGACCAGCACGGCGGCCTCGGCCGACGCGGCGCCCGACACCATGTTCTTCAGGAATTCCTTGTGGCCGGGGGCGTCGATGATGACGTAGGGCCGGGCCTCGGTGCGAAAGCGGATCTGGGCGGTATCGATGGTGATACCCTGGTCGCGCTCGGCCTGCAGGGCGTCCATGACGAAGGCCCATTCGAAGGGCATGCCGCGCTTGTCGCAGACTTCCTTCAGGTACTCGACCTTGCCCTCGGGCAGGGCGCCGGTCTCGTTGAGGATGCGGCCCACCAGGGTGGACTTGCCGTGGTCGACGTGGCCGACCACGACGATCTTCATGGGGGAAGCGTTCTGGGACACGGAAACCTCGGGGCTGATCTTACGGGCGGTTGCGGTGTTGCTCATGATCCTTGGGTCCCTCGCTCACATATAGCCGCCGGCGCGCAGACGCTCGAAGGCGTCCTCGGATTCCTTGTCCTGGGCGCGGCCCGAACGTTCGGAAATCTTGGTGGTCTCCAGTTCCTCGATGATCTCGGCCACCGTCGAGGCGGTGGACGCCACCGAACCGGTGCAGGGCGCGCAGCCCAAGCTGCGGTAGCGCCGCCCGTCCCTGGCGAAGTAGAGGTCGACCATGGGGATGTTCTCGCGCTCGATATAGCGCCAGACGTCCAGTTCGGACCACGCCAGCAGCGGATGGATGCGCAGATGGGTGCCCGGCGCGAAATCGGTCTTGAACTGGTCCCAGAACTCGGGCGGCTGGTCCTTGAAATCCCACTCGGCCGACTGGTTGCGCGGGCTGAAGACGCGTTCCTTGGCCCGCGTGCCCTCCTCGTCGCGGCGGATGCCGGCGATGACGCCGGTGAAGCCATGGCTCGCCAGAAGGGCCTTCAGGCCCTCGGTCTTGAGCGCGGTGCAGCACTCGACGCGGCCGTTGTGCGGCCCCATGCCGGCGGCCAGGGCCTCGGTGTTCTCGCCGACGATCAGCGGCAGGTTCCATTCCTTGGCGACCCGGTCGCGGAACTCGATCATCTCGGGGATCTTGTGCTTGGTGTCCACATGCAGCACGGGGAACGGCACATGGCCGAAGAACGCCTTGCGGGCCAGCCACAGCATGACGTTGGAATCCTTGCCGATCGACCACAGCATGGCGATCTTGTCGAGGCGATTGAAGGCCTCGCGCAGGATGTAGATGGATTGGCTCTCCAAGGCGTCGAGATCGTTCATGATCATCTCTTTTTGTCTTTCCGCGTTCAGATCCCGGCGCCGTCGAGGCCCAGGGACAGGGTATGAATGCCGCATTCGCTCTTGCCCTTGCCGGCCCAGCGCCCGGCGCGGGCGGGCTGGCCGGGATCGACCGGACGGGTACACGGCCAACAGCCGATGGAGCGGTAGTTGCTCGCCACCAGGGGATGGCGCGGCAGGTTGCGCTTGACGAAATAGGCCTCGATGGCCGCGGCACTCCAATTGGCCAGAGGGCTGACCTTCACCACGCCACCACCGTTCTCGATGGTGGCGAGGTGCTCGCGCTCGAAGCCATGGGCCCGCTTGCGCCCGTCCACCAGGGCCTCGTAGCCGGCGACGGCGCGGGCCAGGGGGCGCACCTTGCGCAGTTCGCAGCAGCGGTCGGGATCATCCCGCCACAATTCCTCGGCCAGATGCAGTTCCTCTTCATTGGGACGGACCACCACCACGTTGGAAAGGCCCAGGCGGCGCTCCAACTGGTAGCGGTACTCGATGGTCTCGTCGAACAGCTCGTTGGTATCGAGGAAGATCACCGGGGTGGCCGGATCGACCTCCGCGACCAGATCGAGCAGCACCGCCGATTCCGCCCCGAAGGACGAGGTCACCGCGACGCGCCCGGCCAGATCGCCCTTGATCAGGGCGGCAAGAAGCTCCTTGCCGTCCAGATGGCCGTACCGGCGGATCAGATGCTCCACGTCCAGGGACATCAGGCCACCACCGCCAGGATCGAGGAGAGATCGCCGATTTCGGCCACCACCGGCGCCTTGGGCCTGGCGAACAGCACGCCGACGGTGTCGATGAAATAGGCCACCGCCTCGCGGTAGGTGTCGGCCTCGCCGGTCACCAGGGCCGAGGTGCGCTCGGCCAGCACCGATTCGAAGGCGTTGACCGCCTCGATGGTCGCCGCCGGGGAGGCGCGGAACAGGGCGAACACCGCCTCGGCATCCTGGTCGTCCTCGGTCGCCACCCCATGGCCGCCCAGCAGCAGGCGCACGGCGTAGACGGTGGCCTCCTCGCCGGCCTTCAGCGCCTCGGGCCAGCGGCCGCGCGACAGGAAGCGGTCCAGGTTGATCAGGCCGTCATCGGCCAGATCGGCGTAATAGGTGGTGCTGACCTGGGGCGCGGCGCATTCGCCCTTGGCCTTGGGCGGACCGACGAAGACGTCGCTGTCGCCCCAATCGGTGAACAGGTCGTCGCCCTCGCCCGCCGCCAGCGGCTTGAGCACCTCGTTGATGCCGTCCTTGCCCAGGCGCTCGGCCCAGGCCCGCGCGCTCTCACCCTTGGCGCGGGCCGCCTGGATGTCCCGGCGCAGCAGAGCCACCGCCTGGTTGGCGAGGCGGGCGGGAACGATGGGCCCCTCGATCCCCACTTGGCCGGCATAGGCGTCGCCGCCGAAATGCAGCTGGTAATGGGGGGCGGGCTTGCCATCGATCTTCTTGCCCATGCCGTGCAGGCCGATATCGGCCACATGGTGCAGGCCGCAGGAATTCTGACAGCCCGACACGTGCACCGAGACGCCCCTGGCGTCGGCGGCGCCCGACTTCAGGGAAAACTGCGCTTCCTTCTCCACCTGAAGACCGAAGCTCTGGGAATTGGTGATGCCGATGCGGCAGGTGGTGGTGCCGGGGCACGACACCACGTCGGGCGCGTCCTCGGCGCTGGCGGGGATGTCGAAGCCCAGGGCGCGGACCTTGGCGGTCACCTCGGCGACCTTGTCCTGGGCCACGTCCAGCAGGGCCAGCTTCTGGTCGCGGGTGGTGGACAGCCGGCTAACGCCCGCCGAAACGGCGATGTCGTAAAGAGCGTCCAGCTGGTCGGAGTCGATGATGCCCAGCGGCACATAGACCACCAGGGCGACCTTGCCGTCATGGCCGGGGACCACGCCGACCGGGGTGCGGGCCACCGGGGCCTCCACCGGCGTCCGCCAGGACAGCGGCTGCCAGGGACGCTGCTGCAGGCTGCGCAGGCGCTCGAACTCCTCCTGGAAGAGGGCGGTGAACTTCTCGGCCCCGAAGCGCTTCAGCACGAACTTCAGGCGGGCCAGGGCGCGGTCGCGGCGGTTGGAATAGCGCTGATGAAGGCGGGCGGTGGCTTCGATGACGGTGGGCAGGTCCTCCTCGGACACGAAGGACAGGACCTCCACCGCCATGATCGGCTGGCCGCCCAGGCCGCCGCCGGCCAGGACCTTGAAGCCCTTGCGGCCGTCCTTTTCCACGGCGACGAAGCCCAGGTCGTGGATGGGCGAGGCGCCGCAATCGGTGGCGCAGCCCGACACGGTGAACTTCATCTTGCGCGGCATATGCTGGACCAGGGGATGACGCAGCCAGCTCCGCGCCAGCTGTTCGGCCACCTTGCCGGCGTCCACCAGCTCGCGGCCGCAGGCGCCGGCCAGGGCGCACGACGTCATGTTGCGCAACGTGTTGCCGCAGGCCTCGCGGGTGGTGATGCCGCCGGCATTGAGCACGTCCAGCATGTCGGCGCTGCGCTCCAGCGGCACGTAGTACAGCTGGAAGTCCTGGCGGGTGGTGATGTGGGCCGGGCCCTTGGCGAACTCGCGGTTGACGCGGGCCAGGGTCTTCAGCCAGGGGGTCGGCACGATGCCGCCGGGGATCTTGATGCGGACCATCTGGACACCGGCCTGCTTTTGGCCGTAAACGCCATGGCGCAGACGGAAGGCGGTGAAGCGCTCAGCATCCCACTCGCCGCTCTGGTGGCGCTGGAGGCCCCGCCGGTACTCCGCCAGATCCGAAGAGCGAACCAGCGGCTCGATGGCGGTGAGGTCGGCGTGGGTGGCGTCCTTCATGACAGGCCCTCTTGCTGATTTACACGTAAATATGTGTGCGATCTCGATGAACTACGGTGTACCCCACATTTCACGCCAAGGTCAACATTTTTCTGTGTACATTAACTCTATTATGCACTAGCTTTTATGTAGTTTCTTCTTCGGAGCCTTCCATGACCCAGCCGTCCACCCCCGGTTACGCCGGTGAAATCACTCCCGCCGAAGCCTGGGAACGCCTCGCTTCCGACCCCTCCGCCAAGGTCATCGACGTCCGCACCCAGGCGGAATGGTCGTTCGTCGGCGTCCCCGATCTGTCGCCGGTGGGCAAGCAGGTGCTGCTGGTCTCGTGGCAGGTCTTCCCGACCATGGCCCGCAACGACGCCTTCGCCGCCCAGGTCGAAGCTCATGGCGTGAGAAAGGACGACACCCTGCTGCTCCTGTGCCGCTCGGGGGTGCGTTCGCGCGCCGCCGCCGAATTGCTGACCCAGTTGGGCTATACCGCCGCCTGGAACGTCACCGACGGGTTCGAGGGCCCCCATGACGCCGCCAAGCATCGCGGCGCGATGGCGGGCTGGAAAGCCTCGGGCCTGCCCTGGGCCCAAGGTTGACGAGTTGTAATAATTCCGTACAACGCCGCTGTTGCCCGTTGACACCCGGGCCGATTGGATCGATATCGAGTCATGCTGGAGGGGCGCCCCCTCCGCCAACGGTTTTGTTCGCCCGTCTTTGCGGGCCAGAGGTCTTACGGTGTTGTCGTCGCGCCCGCTGCTTTTCTCGCTGACCATGGGTCTGGCCGTCCTCGGCTGGGAGCCGGCCGTGCAGGCCCAATCCGCCGCAGAAACCCAGCGCCGGCTCGATGCCGCCATCGCCGCCGCCCCGCTGGCCGAGCCCACCCCCGAGGGCAAGGCGCTGCGCGACTTCTATCGCGGGCGCCAGGGCCAGGCCGCCTGGACCGGCGCCGCCGCCGAGACCCTGCTGCGCGACACCCGCGCCCTGGCGGCGGCCCAGGGTCTCGACCCCGCCACCTACGCCCTGCCCAATGCCGGCAACGACCTGGACGGCGACGTGCTGGTCAGCGCCGCCCTGCTGCGCTTCGGCCGCGACCTGTCCATCGGCGCGGTGCTGCCCGCCCGCAACGTGGGCGGCTTCGGCGCCGAGACGCGGGGCGATTTCGACGGCGTCCGCTTCCTCAGGGCGCTGGCCGAGGGCAAGCCCCTGGCCGAGCAGACCGAGACGGCCACTCCCCATTATGTCGGCTATGCCCGCCTGCGCGAGGGGCTGGAAAAGGCCCGCGCCATCGCCGCCGCCGGCGGCTGGCCCACCCTTCCGGCCGGCGACAAGCTGGCGCCGGGTGAGACCGACGAGCGCGTGCCGGTGCTGCGCCGCCGCCTGATCGCCTCGGGCGATCTCGCGGCGGACCTGGCCGAGGGCGCCACCTATGACGGCCCGCTGGTCGAGGGGGTGAAGCGCTTCCAGCTCCGCCACGGCCTCGACCCCGACGGCGTGGTGGGCGGCAGGACGCTGGCCCATCTCAACGTCCCCGCCGAGTCCCGCGCCCGGCAGATCGCCGTCAACCTGGAACGCTGGCGCTGGATGCCCCGCTCGTTCGGGCGCCACCACATCGCGGTCAATATCGCCGCCCAGCAGATGGAAGTGGTCGAGGACGGCAACGTCGCCATGACCATGCGGGTGGTGGTGGGCGACATCAAGCATCCGACGCCCAGCATGAACACCACCATGAGTTCGGTGGTGCTCAACCCCGCCTGGCGGGTGCCGACCAGCATCGCCAACAAGGAAATCCTGCCCAAGTTGCGCAAGGACCCCAACTATCTGGCCACCAGCAACCTGCAGATCGTCGACTATCCCGAGGGCAGCCCGGTATCGGCGGGGGACGGCGTCGATTGGAACGCCATCGGCAAGAAGTTCCCCTACCGCCTGCGCCAGCCGCCGGGACCGGACAACGCCCTGGGCCAGTTGAAGTTCAACCTGACCGATTCCGACGACATCTACATGCACGACACCAACAACCGGAAGGTCTTCGGCCGCTCGTACCGGGCGCTGTCCCACGGCTGCGTGCGGCTGGAACGGCCGGTGGAACTGGGCGAACTGCTGCTGGGCGCGCGCTGGCAGGGCAGGCTGGCCGACAACATCGCCGCCAACAAGTCCACCCGCACCCTGATGCTCGAACGGACCGTTCCGGTCTATATGATGTATTGGACCGCCTGGGCCGACGAGAACGGAATTCTCCACTTCCGCGACGACCTCTATGGCCATGACCGGCGGCTGACGACCGCGCTGGATCGTGCCCGCGCCCCGGCCACGCGTCCCCTGTCGGGCCGCACCGCCGGCACCTCCTGACCACCCCGCACCTACCCGGAAACGGGACCAAGGGGTAGTTGACTCCCGCCCGCCCCAAAATGGTAATAAGGTTTCCGCCCGAGGGGGAGAGCCTCGGACACAGGGACGGAGGGGGAATGTTCGATAAGGCGAAGAGCCGGCGTGGCTTCCTGGGGCTCGGTCTGGGCGCCGCGGCCACCCTGGTGGTCAGCAATCCGGTCGAGGCCGCCATCCGCCGCCTGCCGGAGCGCCATATCCACCTCTACAACACCCATACGGGCGAATCGCTGAAAAGCGTGTATTGGGCCGAGGGCCACTACCAGACCAAGTCCATCGCCCAGATCAGCCGCTTCCTGCGCGATCACCGCAACAATCAGGTCCACCCCATCGATCCCAAGCTGCTCGACATGATGAATTCGGTCCAGCGCAAGGTCGGCGCCAAGGGGCCGATCCACATCATCTGCGGCTATCGCTCGCCGGTCACCAACGCCGTCATGGCCTCGCACAGCGGCGGCGTCGCCACCCAGTCCCTGCACACCCTGGGCAAGGCGGTGGACATCCGGCTGCCCGGCCACGCCACCCGCCACGTGGGCAGGGCCGCCCTGTCGCTGAAGGGCGGCGGCGTCGGCGTCTATCCCGAATCCGATTTCGTCCACATCGACACCGGCCGCGTCCGGACCTGGTAGGGAAGCGCCCTACTTCCCCTTGCGGCCCTCGAGCAGCGGCCTGAGGCTTTCCACCGCCTGGATCACCTTGTCCGGCGGCACCTGACGCAGGTCGAAGCCGAACCAGCCCTTGGGCAGGTCGAACACCTGGCGGTCCACCGGCCCGACCCTGACCTCCGACAGCGTCATCTCCACCGGCGAATCGTCGCCATCGGTGCTGTTCAGCACGCCGACCGCCTTGACCACGATGCCTTCGCGGCTGGTCCAGATGTCACCGGTGAAGCCGCCCTTGGGGCCCTCGGCCCGGGTCTTCCAGCGGGTGGCCTTGAGCCCGGCCACGGTCTCGTCGCGCAGACGGGTGCAGGTGGCCTGCCAGGCCTCCAACCCGCCGACCATGCCGGCGGCGGCCCGCAGCGACAGCCCCACATACCACTTGCCGGACAGCCCCAGGAGAGTGGCGGTATCGGCTTTGCGGTCGATCAGCACCCCCTGGCCGCCGCCGGTGGTGGCGACCTCGCGCCGCTCCAGGCCCGGCATGTGCCAGACCCGGCCGTGATAGGTGCCGCGCGGCGAACTGACCGAAAAGGCGGCGGTGTAGGAGACCGGCGCGTCCAGCAGGTCGAGGGCCGGTTCGGCCGCCCAAGCAGGGAAACCACAGGCCAGGGTGAGCAACAAGGCGATGAGATGGCGCACGGAATCCTCGCTGACGATCGGCGGCCAGAGGAAAGCACGGGCATGCTCCCGGCTCAAGGGCCACAACGGCCGGGCGGGAACAATCCGGTTGCACCCTCCCCCATGCACCGTATCATCATCGGCAGGCATGGGGAGGACACGATGTCCCGGGGCAGCGACACCAATACCGGCCGGCGGAGGATGGATCAGGCGGCCAACCTGCTGGTCCGCGCCACCGAGGCGCTGCTGCAGGCTTCCGACGAGTTGGAACTGCTGGAACAGATTTGCCTGATCGGGGCCGAGGCCGACCATCGCCTCGCCTGGATCGGCTATGCCGGACCGCCGCCCGGACGCAAGGTGACGGTCATGGCCCGTGCCGGCCAGGCCGTCGATTACCTGAGCGACATCCCCATCAGCTGGAACGACGACGAGTTCGGCCAGGGGCCGACCGGCATCGCCATCCGCAGCGGCCAGCCCTTCGTGGTCTCCGACACCCGGTCCGAGCCGATCTTCGCCCCCTGGCGGGAAAAGGCCGAGCTTTACGGCATCCGCTCCAGCGTCGCCCTGCCGGTGGGCGAGGGTGAACAGCGCATCGGCGCCCTGATGTTCTACTCCGCCCAGCCCGGCATGTTCGACGCCCAGGTGGTCGGCATGCTGATGGGCGTGGCCCGCAACCTGTCGCACGGCATCGCCACGCTCCGCATGCGGGCCCGCCACCAGCAGATCGCCAAGGAACTGGCCGAAAGCGAACAGCGCTACCGCTCACTGGTGGAACTGGCCCCCGACGCCATCGTCGTCCACGGCCACGGCTCCATCCTGTTCGCCAACCATGCCGCCATCCATGCCTTCGGCGCCAGTTCCTGGGCGCCGCTGACCGGCCGCCCGGTGCTGGACCTCGTCCATCCCGACAGCCGGGGCGACGCCCTGGAACGCCTGGACTCGCCGCCGCCCGGTCACATCCTCAACCACTACCGCCTGCTCCGCCTGGACGGGACGGCGTTCGAGGCCGAGGTCCTGGCCTGCTCCATCTCGTTCCGGGGCCTGCCGGCCCGCCTGCTGGTGGTGCGCGACATCAGCGAGCGCACCAGGGTGCAGGAGACCCTGCTGCAGACCGCCAAGCTGGCCACCCTGGGCGAGATGGCCGCCGGGCTGGTGCACGAACTGTCCCAGCCGCTGAACATCATCCGCCTCGCCGCCGAGGGCGCCCTGATGCTGATCGAGCGGGACAAGGCGAACCAGGAGTTCCAGACCCAGCAATTCGCTCTGATCGCCGAACAGTGCGAGCGCACCGCCGAGATCATCGACGACATCCGCATCTTCTCGCGCCGCGACACCACGCCGATCCAGGTGTTCGACGCCGCCCTGGCGGTACGCTCGGCCATCGAGGTGCTGGACGGCCAGTTCCGCCCCGACGGCATCGCGGTCCACCACGAACTGCCCCCCGTCCCGCTGCCGGTGCGCGGGCGGCGCGTCCAGCTGGAGCAGGTGATGCTGAACCTGCTCAACAACGCCCATCACGCACTGCGCGATTCCAAGGATTCCATGCCCGCCGACTGGTCCGGCGAGATTTTCGTCCGGGCGGCGCGCCGGGACGACCATGTGGAGATCGTCATCACCGACAACGGCCCCGGCCTGCCCGAGAGCATGAAGACCCATCTGTTCGAGCCGTTCTTCACCACCAAGGAGGCCGGGCGCGGCACCGGTCTCGGCCTGTCGGTCAGCCACGGGCTGATCACCGCCATGAAGGGCAGCCTCAGCCTGCGGGACAGCCCGGCGGGCGCCAGTTTCGCCATTTCCCTGCCGCTGGACCTGGACGCCGCCGGCCCGCTCCCCCTGCCCGCCCTGTCGCCCGCCCTGGCCCAGGCCGGATCGGGGGATTCCCACATCCTGGTGGTGGACGACGAAGCCACCGCCGCCCAGACCCTGGCCCGCTACCTGCGGGAACTGGGCTACCGGGTCAGCATCGCCGGTACCGGCATCGAGGCCTGGAAGCTGTTCTCCGAGGACCCGGCCGACGTGGTCATCACCGATTTGCGCATGCCGGCCGGCAATGGCGAGCAGCTGGTGGAGAAGCTGCGCGACTACGACCCGCTGCTGCCCATCGTCATCGTCACCGGCCATCTGGGCGCCACCGAACGGGTCGCCGCCAATCTCGAGGACGACCGTTGCGCCGTCCTGAAGAAACCGGTGGCCCTGGGACAATTGGGGGAACTGGTCACCGTGTTCCTGCAACCGCCGACCTAGGTGTTTTTTCCGGGATCGTCTCGGATGCCATTGTTTGTTCAAAAAAGCTTGTTTATACTTTCGAGTAGGTTGGGGGTCCTTGCGGGCAAGGGCTATTGATCAAGAGCTGTTGATATTGGGAGCGGGGCTCATGCAAATCCTGGTGGCAGACGACCACAAGCTGGTCCGCGATGGGTTGAGACCCTTTCTCCAGGAGCTCGACCCGGGCGTGGAGATTCTGGACGCCGCCACCCTGGGCGAGGCCATCAAGGTCATCGATGAAACCCCGGGAATCGGTCTGGTGCTGCTGGACCTGATGATGCCGGGCATGGACGGGCTTACCGGCCTGCAACAGATCAAGACCCGCATCCCCGAAACCCCGGTGGTGATCGTTTCCGGCTATTCCACCCGCGACCACGTGGTGTCCGCCGTGCAGGCCGGCGCCGCCGGCTTCATTCCCAAGACGGTCAGCGGCACCGCCATGGTCAACGCGCTGCGTCTGGTGCTGTCGGGCGAGAAGTACCTGCCGTCCAGCACCTTCTTCGAGGACCCCACCAACCAGACCATCGCCCCGGTCTCCACCAAGCCGGCCGGCGCGCCGCCGCCCTTCGACCGCCTGTCGCGGCGCGAGGGCGAGATCCTCGCCCAGTTGGTCGAGGGCCGCACCAACAAGGAAATCGCCATCGCCCTGTCGTTGCAGGAGATCACCATCAAGGTCCATCTGCGCAACGTCTACCGCAAGATCGGCGCGGCCAACCGCGCCCAGGCGGTGCGTATCGCCCTGCAATCGGGCTGGGTGATGCCGGAAGTCATCAACTGAACTGACGCGCCTAACCCGGCAATCCGCGCCGCGCCCTGTCGGCGGCGGCGATGGCGGATTCGGCGTTCTCGCCGGGCTGCAGCACATGGTAGCCGGAAAACAGCGCGAAGCTGTGGACGTCGCCCTGCCAGTAGAAGGGCTGCTGGTTGATGCGCTCCATGACGTCGCGCACCTTGTCGCGGGCGTCGGTCAGCTCGGTGCCCGACAGCAGCAGGGCGAAATCGCTTCCCCCCATCAGCCCCACCGGGTCCGAGGTGCGGAGCGAGCCCACCAGATGGGCGGTGACGTGGCGCAGCGCCCCGTCCCCCGCCGCCAACCCCTGGATCTGGCGCAGATGCTCGATCCCCGCCACATGCAGCAGCACCAGGGTGCCCGAGCCGTGGCCGGTGCTGAGCAGCGCCTCCAGTTCGCGGATGAAGCCCCGGCGGTTGAGCGCCGGCACCACCGGGTCGCGCTCGGCCAAGCCTTCCAGATAGGCCTGGCGCCGCCGGTTCTGGGATTCCATCCAGCGCAGGCGGTCGGCCTCGCTCAACAGGCCGGTGACCGCCTTCAGCACCGCCGGGGTGATGGCGGCGTCGGGCAGGCCCAGGATGGACGCCACGTCGGCGACGCTGTGGGGGACGTGGGGCGGTTCGTTCTGGGGATAGGGCGAATGGGGGTGATGGCCGGAAGGATGGGAATCCCGGTCCAGGGCGTATTCATTGACATGCCCGATGTTGTAAACCGGCTCGCTGCGAAACTGGTTGGCCATTCTTCCCCCCGACGGGAAGTCCGCTTTCAAGGCATGGTAGCACAGGGGCGGAAAGTCTGTCCGGATTTTCGGCAATACGTCCTTGCGTCCAGGGCGCGTCTGCATATAATTCCGCCCTTTCTCTTCCCGAGGCAGGGTAGGAACAGAGCATGGGCAAAGCAGCGCCTCCCCAGGTCGGCATCATCATGGGCAGCCAGTCGGACTGGGAAACCATGCGCCACGCCGCCCAGGTGCTCCTCGACCTCGGCATCCCCTTCGAGACCAGGGTGGTTTCCGCCCACCGCACGCCCAAGCGCCTCTACGACTACGCCGCTTCGGCCAAGGGCCGCGGGCTGAAGGTGGTCATCGCCGGGGCCGGCGGCGCCGCCCACCTGCCGGGCATGACCGCCGCCATGACCACGCTGCCGGTATTCGGCGTGCCGGTGGAGAGCAAGGCGCTGAAGGGCCAGGACTCGCTGCTGTCCATCGTCCAGATGCCCGGCGGCATCCCGGTGGGCACCCTGGCCATCGGCAAGGCCGGCGCCACCAATGCCGGATTGCTGGCCGGGGCGGTGATCGCCCTGATGGATCCTAAGGTGGATGCGGCGCTGGAGGCCTGGCGGGCCCGCCAGACCGATTCCGTGGCCGAGGCCCCGGTGGACCCCGATTCTCCCGACCTGATCCGCCCGTGAGCCACGATCCCGCATCGTCCCCGCTGCCGCCCGGCAGCACCATCGGCATCATCGGCGGCGGCCAGTTGGGCCGCATGGCCGCCCTGGCGGCCGCAAGGCTGGGCTATCGCGTCCACATCTTCACCCCCGAGACCGATTCCCCCGCCGCCCAGGTGAGCGACGCCGCCACCATCGCCCGCTACGACGACCAGGACGCCATCGAGCGCTTCGTGTGCTCGGTGGACGTGGTGACCTTCGAATTCGAGAACATTCCGGCGGAAAGCGTGCGCCACATGGCCGAGCACGTGCCGGTGCGCCCGTGCTGGAGCGTGCTGGAAGTGGCGCAGGACCGCATCAACGAGAAGCGCTTCTTCAATTCCATCGGCATCGAGACCGCCCCCTGGCGGGCGGTGGGCAGCCTGGACGAACTCAAGACCGCCATCGGCGAGATCGGCCGGCCCGCCGTGCTGAAGACCGCCCGGCTGGGCTATGACGGCAAGGGCCAGGTCAGGATCGGCCCCGACACCGACCCGGCGGAAGCCTGGGCCGCCCTGGGCAAGGGCCTGGACCAGGCCGGCCAGGGCGTGCTGGAGGGCTTCATCGATTTCCTGGGCGAAATCTCGGTGATCGTGGCGCGAGGCCACGACGGCGAATGGGCCGCCTTCGATCCCGTGTGGAACGTCCACCGCGACCACATCCTCGACACCACCACCGTCCCCGCCCCCATCGCGCCGTCGCTGATCGGCCAGGCCATGGACATCGCCCACCGCGCCGCCGAGGCGCTTGGCGTGGTCGGGCTGCTGGCGGTGGAGATGTTCGTCACCCCCAACGGATTGCTGGCCAACGAGATGGCGCCCCGGCCGCACAATTCCGGCCACTGGACCATGGACGCCTGCGTCACCGACCAGTTCGAGCAGTTCATCCGCGCCGTCTGCGGCCTGCCCCTGGGGACGCCCGAGCGCCACTCCGACGCCGAGATGAAGAACCTGATCGGCGCCGACGCGGAACATTGGCTGGACATCCTGAAGGACCCCTCGGCGCGGCTGCATCTCTACGGCAAGGCCGAGGCCCGCCCCGGACGCAAGATGGGCCACGTCAACCGTATCCGGCCGCGCTCCGGCCAATAGCCATGACGATTTCGTAACCAAACGATTTCGACGTTGACCCTAGACCTGTATTGCCGGATTTTTACTGCCGGTTATCATCCCTTCGATCTATGAGAGTGCCTTGGAAGAGCTGGTCGTCCACGTCCTGACCGAATACGGATACCTGCTCTATCCGCTCATCACCGCCTGGACCTTCGTCGAGGGCGAGACGGTGGTGATCGTCACCGGGGTCCTGGCCTCGGAGGGCCGCTTCAACATCAGCGTCGAGCTGCTGGCCCTGGCGGCGCTGACCGGAAGCTTCTTCGGCGACCAGCTCTACTACTATATCGGCCGCAAGTACGGGGCGCCGCTGCTCAAGCGCTGGCCCAGCCTCTCGGGCCGCATCGACTGGGCCTTCGACACGGTCAACCGCAGCCCGGCCATCTTCATCTTGTCGTTCCGCTGGATCTACGGCGTGCGCAACGTGGCGCCCTTCATCGTCGGCATCGCCGGCGTGCCGCGCGTCAAGTATCTGGTGCTGAACTTCATCGCGGCGACCATCTGGGCCCATTCCTTCGCCTGGGGCGGCTATTTCATGGGCCGCAAGCTCGAGGAATGGCTGGGCGAGAGCAAGTGGTTCGTCCTGGGCGGCTTCATCGTCTTCATGATCGCCTTCGGGGTGTTCGGCGCCATGCGCGGCCGCAGCCAGTCCGCCGCCGCCAAGCCGGTGGAAGAGCCGGCCGACCCCGCTCAGTAACGGGTGGTGGCGTTCAGCGCATTGCGCGCTTCCTGGAATTTGACCCGGCGCATCTGATACTCGGCGACCCGGGCCTTGCGGTAGGCGTCGGCGATGCGGCCGGCCTCGTCGCGGGCCGCCTGGGCGTTCTCCCGCCAAGCCTTGCGCATCTCCTCCACCTGGGCGTTGCCGGGCACCTGGCGCAGCGGCGGAGCCGGCGGCACCGGCTTGACCCGCGCCGAGGCCACCTGGGTGCCGGCTCCGCCGGGCGGGGCGTTCCACACCTTCATCAGCCGCTCGCGATAGGCGGCGGCCAGATGGGGGGTCTGGGAGTGGTAATAGGACGCCGCCGTCGGCCAGTGGCCGGTGGCGCTGAACAGGCCCTTGAGGAAGCGGGCGGCATAGGCCACGTTGGCCGCCGGATCGAAGGCCTCGTCCAGATTGGCGAAGGCGGTGGGATGGTGGCGCAGATTGACCTGCATGCAGCCCACGTCGATATTCTGCACGCCCCGCGCCTTGAGGCGCTTGACCTCGGCGATGGCTTCGGCCTTGCTGGGCAGATATCGCCCCTGCCCCTCGGCCATCACCGTCCACGGCCAGGCAATAACTGCCTTGTGCTGGGAATTGTAGCGCCCGGATTCGACGATGGAGATGGAGTGGAGCAGCGCGGTCGGAATGCCGTAAAGCCGCTCCTGGGTGGCGGTCTCGGCGGCGCACAGCCCCTCGTTCCCCAAGGTGGGCACCGCATGGGCGGAAAGCGCCGTCACGGCCATCGCCGCGCTCAGTCCCGCCATCCATGCCATGCGTCGAAGCGTCATCACACCCTCTCCGGGCCCCGTCGGCCGCCGGTATTCTTGCACAGCCCATGCCAGAAATTCCACGATTCTTGCCGCGAAGTGGTCATACCTGTGTTGCAGCCCTCATTGGGCGAAAATGGCCGTTTTGGCGGTTTTCCGCCATTTCACCGGCCTCTTTTATCTTGCGCCGCAGCAAATCGGCCGTTATATATTGCACTGCAGCAAAGGCCAGTCTCCGGACCCCTTTCTGCTTTCTTGGACGTTTCCTCCCTAAACTCAAGCCGCTGGGGCAACCCAGCGGTTTTTTTTGATTTTTCAAGGGGTTCGCATATATCGACAAATGCTAATCCCCCACCCTTTCCCCCACATTCTCCCCCACGAATCTGCCCCATTTCCTGGGAGAAATCACTAATACCCGAGCAAGTAGCCCATCAACTACGTATGATGCCACCCCGCACTTGCGTTAGATGACATCATCGACCATCAAAAACTCTTCACATTCAAAGCACTTTAGACGATTTGAGAGGGTGATAACAAATGTAATGCCACCACAGTGTGGGCATGGGCGAGCGTAATCATCTGGGTCGCGTTCAATTTCTTTTTGGTGATTAGCGATTTGTGATTCGTGAATGGTGCTCATGATGTCTCCTTGATAAACAGTTTGCCGTGAACTATTTATCAAAGATGCG
>NZ_AONQ01000003.1 GCF_000342045.1 Paramagnetospirillum caucaseum
GCTCAAGAGGAAACACCATGACCGAATCCGTTCTCGTCACCCGCGCCGGCGACGTCACCACCATCACCTTGAACCGGCCCGAACGCATCAACGCCTTCAACGTCGCCATGCACGGGGCGCTTCGCTCGGCCATCGCCCATGCGGCCGGGGACGGGACGCGCTGCCTGGTGATCACCGGGGCGGGGCGGGGCTTCTGCGCCGGCCAGGACCTCTCCGACCGGGTGTCCAAGCCCGGCGATCCGCCGCCCGAGCTGGGGGAATCCCTGGACGCCCGCTACAACCCGCTGATCCGCAGCCTGAAGGCCCTGCCCCTGCCGGTGATCTGCGCCGTCAACGGCATCGCCGCCGGGGCCGGCGCCAATCTGGCCCTGGCCTGCGATATCGTGGTGGCCGCCCGCTCCGCCGCCTTCGTCCAGAGCTTCTGCAAGGTGGGGCTGGTCCCCGATTCGGGTGGTACCTGGACCCTGCCGCGTCTGGTGGGCACGGCCCGGGCCACCGCCCTGATGATGCTGGGCGACAAGGTGACCGCCGAGCAGGCCGCCCAGTGGGGCATGATCTGGCAATGCGTCGAGGACGAGCAATTGCTGCCCACCGCGCTGGCCATGGCGGCGCAGCTGGCGGCGCAGCCCACCCGGGGCCTCGCCCTGATGAAGAAGGCCCTGGCCCGCTCGGGGGCCAATACGCTGGACGCCCAGCTGGACCTGGAGCGCGACCTCCAGGCCGAGGCCGGGCGCACCCATGATTATTCCGAGGGGGTGCGGGCCTTCATGGAAAAGCGCCCGCCCAGGTTCGAGGGGCGGTGATTCTTTGATGTATCGTTCCTACATGTAATCGGAATGACTTTCAGGAGGGCGGCATGGCCGAACGGTCGTTCCAGCATGAAATCGGTCTGTTGCGCTTGGGCGAAGGCGAGACCTTCCGCGGCGAGGGCATCCTGGCCGTCACCAAGGCGCTGCTGCAATCGGGCGTCACCTATGTGGGCGGCTATCAAGGCGCGCCCGTCTCCCACCTGATGGACGTGCTGATCGACGCCGAGGACCTGCTGGCCGAGTTGGGCGTGCATGTGGAGGCCGCCACCAACGAGGCCGGGGCCGCCGCCCTGCTGGCCGCCTCGCTGGCCTATCCGGTGCGGGGCGCCGTCACCTGGAAGTCGGTGGTGGGGACCAACGTCGCCTCGGACGCCCTGTCCAACCTGGCCTCGCCCGGGGTGATCGGCGGCGCCCTGATCATCATCGGCGAGGATTACGGCGACGGGGCTTCCGTCATCCAGGAGCGCAGCCACGCCTTCGCCATGAAATCCTCCCTGTGGCTGCTGGACCCGCGCCCCCATCTGCCTTCCATCGTCCACATGGTGGAGCAGGGTTTCGAACTGTCGGAAGCCAGCAATACGCCGGTGATGGTCGAGCTGCGCATCAAGGCCTGCCACGTCACCGGCAGCTTCCAGACCAAGGCCAACAGGGCGGGAGCCAAGCTGCAGGCCCCCGCCGCCTTTGATTACGGCCGCCTGTCCCATCCGCCCTCCACCTTCGCCCACGAGGTGGCCAAGGTGGAAAGCCGCCTGCCCGCCGCGCGGGCCTTCATCCGCGAGCACAAGCTCAACGAGGTCTTTCCCGGTTCGCGGTCCGACGTGGGCATCATCGTCCAGGGCGGCCTCTACAATTCCCTGATGCGCGCTTTGGCCAAGCTGGGTCTCGCCGACGCCCTGGGCAATTCGCAGATTCCCATCTACTGCCTCAACGTCACCTGGCCGCTGGTGCCCGAGGAGGTCGCGGAGTTCTGCGCCGGCAAGAATGCCGTGCTGATGGTCGAGGAGGGCACGCCGGAATACCTGGAACAGAGTCTGTCGCTGATGATGCGTCAGGCCGACATCCAGACAAGGCTGCACGGCAAGGACTGCCTGCCCCAGGCCGGCGAGTACACCGCCGACGTGCTGGTGGCCGGGCTGGCCAGGTTCCTCGAGTCCGGGCCGGGCCGGCAACTGGCCGCCGACACCGAGGCGCGGGCCAGGACGGCGGCCACCCTGCTGGACGCCCCCCTGCCGGGTCGCCCGCCCGGTTTCTGCACCGGCTGCCCCGAACGCCCGGTGTTCAGCGCGCTCAAGTTGGCGCAGCAGGAGATCGGCCAGACCCATGTGGCCGCCGATATCGGCTGTCATTCCTTCGGCACCCTGCCGCCCTTTTCCATGGGCAATTCCATCCTGGGCTTCGGCATGAGCCTCGCCTCGGCGGCGGCCATCAGCTCGGTGACCGGCAAGCGGCCGGTGGCGGTGATGGGCGATGGCGGCTTCTGGCACAACGGCATCATCTCGGGCGTCGCCGGCTCGCTGTTCAACAAGGGTGACGGCGTGTTGGTCATCCTGCAGAACGGCTACACCTCGGCCACCGGACAGCAATTCATGCCTTCCACCCTGGCCGAGGGGCACCGCAACGAGACTCCCATGGACATCGAGAAGACGCTGAAGGTCATGGGCGTCAAATGGCTGAGGACGGTGCGCTCCTACTCGGTCGCCACCATGCGCGAGACGCTGAAGGAGGCCATCCGGGGGGCGGGCAAGGGCCTGCGCGTCATCATCGCCGACGGCGAGTGTCAGCTGGCCCGCCAGCGAAGGGTCAAGGCCGAGGACGCCGCCAGGCTCAAGGCGGGCGAACGGGTGATCCGGGTGCGCTACGGCGTCGACGACGACATCTGTTCCGGCGACCATGCCTGCATCCGCCTGTCGGGTTGTCCCTCGCTGACCATCAAGCCCAACCCCGATCCCTTGCGCGACGATCCCGTCGCCTCGGTGATCCCGTCCTGCGTCGGCTGCGGGTTGTGCGGCGAGGTGGCCCACGCCGCCGCGCTGTGCCCCTCCTTCTGGCGGGCCGAGGTGATCCAGAATCCCACCCGCTTCGACCTCTGGCTGGACGGCCTGCGCCGCCGGGTCATCGGCTGGATGCAGGGGAGGGCGCGGGCATGACCCTAGGGCCGCGACGTGCACCAGACGCGCAGGAAGCGAACTTCGGTGGGGCCGCCGGTACCGGGCTCCGCGGGCTGGGGCTTCAGTACGTCCTGGGCCAAGTAGTCACAGCGGAGCATCAGGCCGGGGACCTTGAGAATGATGGCGCGGCCACCACCCTGGGGACCTCGATAGGAGCAGGTCAGATTGACATCCCGTTCATGCCACTGCTCAGTAATTTCGGTCTCCTGCCAAATGTCGCCGCGTCTTTGGATGGTGGAGTGCGATTGGGCTCCGGAAACTCCCTCTGCTCCGACAAGAACATGTTGCGGATTGTCCGGGTCCACCAATGGACATTCCACCACAGTACCGAAAGCCGGCGTGGCAAGAATAGCGGTGAAGATGAGCAGAAAGCGCAGCATGACGGTGTCTCCATCGTCATGCTGCCATATTCACTTGCACTTGATAACCGAGTAACGTTCGGCTTGGCTCCGGAATGGGATGTGTCGTCGCTTCGGTTCAAGCTTATTGGCTTGATCGAACACCCACATTCCGGTTCGTCCCTCGTGGAGGCCGTATTCCAGGAAAATGGCCGCATGGTTGCCGCTGGCCCGGTTCGGGTAGCGGTAGTTCTCGAAGGTGGCGATGGGTGTGCCGCGCTCCAGCGGCGGATTGCCGTAGCCCAGGATGGGCGGGCCTTCGTGCCAGTCGGCGGCACGTCCCACTTCGGGGACGAGGTGCTTGACCAGGGCGACGCATTCCTTGCTCTCTCCCACCTGTTTTCTGCCGGCGATGACCTTTTCCATCTTGTCGTCGATGTCCTTGACCACATATCCGTGCTCGGATGCTGTCTTGGCCCAGCGGCCATGGTCGTCGCGGGGCTGGGCGGGGTCGTAGGTGTCGGGCATGGCGAATCTCCCATGAAAAAGGCCGCCCGAAAGGGGCGGCCCGGTGCAAGGCGCAAGGGTGGCGTTGATGCCTCCAGCCTAGCCGCCAACGACAATGTTGTCAATTTGTTCTTTTCTGCCGGGAGGGCGGCATGAGCCCGATTTCCCGTCCCCTCTGTCTCGTCGTCGCCGCTATGGGCGGCGAGGGCGGCGGCGTGCTCACCGACTGGATCGTCGAGGCGGCCAACGCCTCGGGTCTGGCGGTGCAGAGCACCTCGGTGCCCGGCGTGGCCCAGCGCACCGGCGCCACCACCTATTACGTCGAGATCTTCCCCACTCCCCTGGCCGAATTGGGCGGGGCCGAGCCGATCCTGGCCCTATCGCCGTCGCTGGGCGAGGTGGACCTGATCGTCGCCACCGAGCTGATGGAGGCGGCGCGCAGCGTGACGCGCGGCTGGTCCGACCCGGAACGCACCCATCTGATCGCCTCGACCCACCGTGTCCATGCGGTGGCCGAGAAGATGGAGATGGGCGACGGCCGCTATGACGAGGAGCAGTTGCAGGCCGCCATCGTGGCGGGCACAGGCGGCCGCCTGCTGTTCGACATGGAGCAGGCGGCGAAATCGGCGGGCTGCATCGTCAACGCCGTGCTGCTGGGCGCCGTGGCGGGCAGCGGCCTGCTGCCCATCGCCCCCGAGACCTTCGAGGAGCAGATCGTGGCCGGCGGCAAGGCGGTGGAGAGCAACCTGCGCGGTTTTCGCCTGGGGCTCCAGGCGGCGCGCGGCGACATTCCCGCTCCGTCCGCCGTCTCCCACAAGCGGCCTCATCCGCCGGTGGCCGGGGCGGAAATCCTGATGGAGCGGCTGGCCTTCCTGCCGGCAGGCGCCCGCGCCGTGGCCGAGGAGGGGGCGAAGCGTCTGGTGGCCTACCAGGACGCGCGCTATGGCCGGCTGTACGTGGAGCGGCTCGACGCCCTGGCCGCCATCACCGGCGACGAGGCGGTATTGGCCCGCGTCGCCAAGCATCTGGCGGTGCGCATGAGCTTCGAGGACGTCATCCAGGTGGCCCGCCTCAAGACCGATCCCGCCCGCCTGGACCGCATCCGCGCCGAGGTCGCCGCCCGGCCCGGCCAGCCGGTGGTGGTCAGGGATTTCCTCAAGCCCGGCCTGGAGGAGGTCTGCGCCCTGCTGCCCGGCTTCGTGGCGCGGCCCATCCTGGCCGCCGCCCACCGGGGCGGCTGGGCCGGCAAGGCGGCCTGGGGGCGGCAGATCAACGCCAACGGCATTTTCGGCTTCGCCACCATGCGCCTGCTGGCGGGCCTGAAGCCCTGGCGGCGCCATTCCCACCGTTTCGTCCAGGAACAGGCGGGAATCGAGGATTGGCTGGCGGCGGTGGGCTCGGCGGCGCGGCTGTCGCCCGCCCTGGGGGTCGAGGTGGCCGAATGCGCCCGCCTGATCAAGGGCTATGGCGGGACTTGGACCCGCGGCATGTCGAACTTCCAGCGCATCCGCGACGCGGTGATCGCCCCCGCCGCCACCGGCATCTGGCCGTTGGCCTTCGCGCTCGACGCCGTCGCCAACGCCCGGGCCGCCGCCCTGGCCGATCCGGAGGGCAAGGGGCTGGAGCGCACCCTGGCGGCCATCCGGGAAAAGGCGGCGGCTTAAGCCGGATTGACTCTCCGGGACCGCCCGCCGATCCTGGCGGAATGAAGCCCCTGGTCGCCTGTCTCCTCTGCCTGTTGCCCGCCGTCGCGGTGGCCGAGCCGCTGCGCCTGCAGGGCTATGCGGAGGGCGAATACGTGCGGGTCGGCTCGCCCTCGGCCGGCATCCTGGCCCATGTGGCGGTGAAGGACGGCGACCGGGTGGCGGCCGGCGCCCCGCTGTTCGCCCTCGACGCGGTGATCGAGCGCGCCGCCCGCGACCAAGTCCGCGCCGATCTCGAGCGGGCCGAGGCGCAACTGGCCGACCTGGGAAAGGGCAAGCGGCCCGACGAGTTGAAAGCCATCGCCGAGCGAAAGGCCGAGGCGCAGGCGGCGTTGCGGCTGTCCGAGGCGACGCTGAAGCGCCAGGACGTCCTGGCCAGGGCCGATTACGCTTCACGCGCCCGGCTGGACGAGGCCAGGGCGGCGGTGGAGCGCGACCGCGCCCAGGTGCGCCGCCTGGAGGCCGAGTACCGCACCGCCCTGCTGGGCGCCCGCCCCGACGAGATCGCGGCGCAGGAGGCCGTGGTCGGCCAGAAGCGCCTGGAACTGCTGAAGGCCGACAAGCGCCTCGCCGACCTTGCCCCCGCGGCGCCCGCCGGGGCGGTGGTGGAGAAGGTCTATTACCGTCCGGGCGAGTTCGTCGCCGCCGGGCAGCCGGTGGTGTCGCTGCTGCCGCCCGGCAACGTCAAGCTGGTGTTCTTCGTCCCCGAACCCCGGCTGGGGGCGCTGAGGGTGGGGGATGCGGTGGCCTACGGCTGCGACCGCTGTCCGCCGGGCGAGGCGGAGGTGTCGTTCATCGCCGCCCAGGCGGAATATACCCCCCCGGTGATCTATTCGGTGGAAAGCCGCGACAAGCTGGTGTTCCGCGTCGAGGCCAGGGGGCGGGCGGCGGCGCTCGCCCTCAATCCCGGCCAGCCGGTGGACGTCGTGGTGCCGGGAAAGTGAACGTGGCGGCGGCCATCGATGTCGAAGGGCTGGAAAAGCGCTTTTCCGGCCGCGCCGTGGTCCGCGACTTCTCCATCCGGGTGCCCCGGGGCCGCATCTTCGGCTTTCTCGGCCCCAACGGTTCGGGCAAGACCACCACCATCCGCATGCTGTGCGGCCTGCTGACCCCCGATGCCGGGCGCGGCACCTGCCTCGGCCTCGACATCCGGACAGGGGCGGCCGAGATCAAGCGGCGGGTGGGCTACATGACCCAGCGCTTCTCGTTCTACGAGGACCTGACCATCGCCGAGAACCTGGATTTCGTCGCCCGCGTCTACGGCCTGGACCGCCGCCGTCGACGGGTCGACGCGGCGCTGGAGGAACTGGGCCTGATCGAGCGGCGGCGCCAACTGGCCGGCACCCTGTCGGGGGGCTGGAAGCAGCGTCTGGCCCTGGCCGCCTGCGTGCTGCACGAGCCCGAGCTGCTGTTGCTCGACGAGCCCACCGCCGGGGTCGATCCCAAGGCGCGGCGCGATTTCTGGGACCATATCCACCGGCTGGCGGCGGGCGGCATGACCGTGCTGGTCAGCACCCATTACATGGACGAGGCCGAGCGCTGCCACGAGATCAGCTATCTCGCCTATGGAAGCCTGATGGTGCGCGGCACGGTGGCCGAGGTGATCCGGGGCTCGGGTCTGGTCACCTGGCTGGTGGAGGGCCAGGGCGCCGACCGGCTGGCCCCGCGCATGGAAGGCCGCCCCGGCATCGCCATGGCCGCCCCGTTCGGCAACGCGCTGCATGTGAGCGGCACCAATGCGGCGGCGCTGGAGGCGGCCATCGCCCCCTGGCGCCATGATCCCGCCCTGGCGTGGAGCCGGACCGAACCCAGCCTGGAGGACGTGTTCATCCACCTGATGGGGCGGGCGGAGGACAATTTCCGATGAGCGGCTCCTTCTCGTGGTCGCGGCTCAACGCAGTGATGGTCAAGGAGGTCATCCAGATGCGCCGCGACCGGCTGACCTTCGCCATGATGGTGCTGGTGCCGCTGCTGCAACTGGTGCTGTTCGGCTACGCCATCAACTCCGATCCCAAGGCGCTGCCCACCCTGGTCAACGTCCAGGAAAGCGGCCCCTTCGCCCGTGCCCTGGTGGCCGGCCTGGGCAATTCCGGCTATTTCCGCGTGATCGGCGAGGTGCGCTCCGAGGCCGAGGCCGAGCGGTGGCTGGCCACCGGCGACGCCCAGTTCGTGGTGACGGTGCCGGCGGGCTTCGAGGCCGCCCTGGTGCGCGGCGAACGTCCGGCGCTGCTGCTGGAAGCCGACGCCACCGATCCGGCCTCGGCCAGCAACGCCGTGGCGGCGGCGGGCGCCCTGGTGCGCAATGTGTTCGACGCCGAGCTGAGCGGTCCGCTGGCCCGCCTCCGGGGCCAGCCCGACCCGGTCGACCTCCGGGTGCACCGGCGCTACAACCCGAAGGCATCACCCAGTACAACATCGTCCCCGGCCTGATGGGGGTGATCCTCACCATGACCATGGTCATGATGACCGCCCTGGCGGTGACGCGCGAACGCGAACGCGGCACCATGGAAAACCTGCTGGCCATGCCGGTGCGGCCCATGGAGGTGATGGTCGGCAAGATCCTGCCCTATATCGGGGTGGGCTATGTCCAGGTGGCGGTGATCGTCGCCTCGGGCCGCTGGCTGTTCGGGGTGCCGCTGATGGGCAGCCTGACCCTGCTGTCGCTGGCCCTGCTGCTGTTCATCGCGTCGAACCTGACGGTGGGTTTCACCTTCTCGACCATGGCCAGGAACCAGCTGCAGGCCATGCAGATGAGCTTCTTCTTCTTCCTGCCGTCCATCTTGCTGTCGGGCTTCATGTTCCCGTTCCGCGGCATGCCGGTCTGGGCCCAGTGGATCGGCGAGATCTTTCCGCTGACCCATTTCCTCCGCGTGGTGCGCGGCATCCTGCTCAAGGGCAACGGCGTGGCGGAAAGCTGGCCCGAGATGTGGCCGATCATCGTCTTCGTGGCGGCCAGCGCCGCCCTGGCCATGAAGCAGTACCGGCAGACCCTGGACTGACCGATCCGTGAAACAGCGTTTTCCCGTGGCCGGCCAGAACGCCATCAGCGCGACAGGATGTCCCGCAGCCGGTCGGCCTGGCGCGAATCCACGGCGCGGCTGAACAGGATGTCCTCCGGGCTGGGATTGCCGCCGTAATAGGCGGCGTTCCAGGCATGGCGGGGCAGGATGCCCGCCCCGTCCAGGGTGGCGCCGCCATACAGGCCGACGGCGCGCGAGAAGGCGTAGATGTCGGCCCCCACATTGGTGGTGGTGTTGGCCGCGGCGCCGGCGCCGATCACCGCCACCGCCACGCCGGCCTCGGCGCCGGCCTTGAACTGGTTCTCCACCACCGCCTTGAGGCCGCCCTCGTTCATGATGACGTAGACCGCCTCGGCGTCCTGCAGGCCGATCTGCAGGCCGATGCTGCCCGCCGCGATGGAGTAGAAGGCCGGGCCGCTCCAGCGCCCCGCGCCGTCGCGGGCCAGCAGCACGCCGGTACCGTACTGGGCGCCCAGGATGAAGCCGCCCTTGACCAGATCGGGAATCACCAGCACGGCGCGCGCCCGGCCCAGCAGGCTGGCCATCTGCGCGCTGAAATTGGGATCGGCCCGCAGCCGCTCCATCACGGTCACCGCCTTGCCCACCATCATGGTCTGGTCGGTGACCGGCTGGGCCCGGGCTCCCTGGCCGGGGCTCCCCGACACCAGGAAAAGCGCCGCCAGGGCCAGGGCGATCAGTCTCGGCATCTCGGACTCCCTTGCGAAACGGTTCCCCTCCACTCCAACCACGGGCGTGGTTAGGATTCTGTTAACCCTTGCCCATCCGGGCGCGACATGAACTTTTGTTCACCGTCCGCCCGTTCGACTCCGCTGGAAATGAGAATGGAACGGCGCTAAGAAGAGGCGCCATGCATCGATTCGCCAATCCCGCCCGCTTCCTGCGCCTCGCCAAGGTCATCCTGCCCTGGTCGAACGCCGTCGCCGCTCTCTGCCTGGGGGCCGGCCTCTACTTCGCCCTGCTCGGCTCGCCCGCCGATTACCAGCAGGGCGAAAGCGTCCGCATCATGTACGTGCACGTGCCGTCCGCCTGGATGGGCATGTTCTGCTATGTGGCCATGGCGGTGTTCTCGGCCATGGCGCTGATCTGGAAGCATCCGCTGGCCGACCTGCTGGCCAAGGCCACCGCGCCGGTGGGCGCCGCCTTCACCTTCCTGTGCCTGCTGACCGGAAGCCTGTGGGGCAAGCCCATGTGGGGCACCTGGTGGGCCTGGGACGCGCGGCTGACCAGCATGCTGATCCTGCTGTTCCTCTATTTCGGCTACATGGCCCTGGTCAACGCCTTCGACGATCCCGAGCGCGGCCACAAGGCCGCCGCCATCCTGGCCCTGGTCGGCGCCGTCAATGTGCCGGTGATCAAATGGTCGGTGGATTGGTGGAACACGCTGCACCAGCCGGCCAGCGTGGTGAAGATGGGCGGGCCGGCCATCGATTCCTCCATGCTGGTTCCCCTGCTGCTGATGGCGGTGGGCTTCAAGGCCTACTGGATTTCCATCCTGATCCTCAGGGGCCGCGCCGAGATCGCCGCCCAGAAGGTCCGCATCATCCGCATGGCGCAAATCCACGCCGCGGCCCAAGGGGAGTGACCAACGTCATGGAATCCTTCCAGGCTATGCTCCATATGGGCGGCTATGGCGGCTATGTGTGGCCCGCCTACGGCGTCGGCATCGCCGTGCTTGTTCTCGTGCTGGCGCTGTCGCTCTCCTCGGCGCGCAAGGCCGAGGCCGAGCTCGAGGTGCTGCAGCAGACCCGGCGCGCCCGCCGGGGCAAGGATTCGGAGAGCCAAGAGTGACCCGCAAGCAACGCAGGCTGTATTTCGTCCTTCTCGGCATGCTGGCCCTGGGGGGGGCCGTGGCATTGGTGCTGACCGCCATTTCCGACAGCCTGGTCTATTTCTACTCGCCCACCGACATCGTCGAGCAGCGCATCCCCGAGGGGCGGCGCATGCGCATCGGCGGATTGGTGGAGAACGATTCGCTGGTCAAGGACGGCAAGACCGTGACCTTCAAGGTCACCGACGTGACCAACGCCGTTCCGGTGACCTATACCGGCGTGCTGCCCGACCTGTTCCGCGAGGGCCAGGGCGTGGTGGTCGAGGGCCGCATGGACAAGGGCGGCCAGTTCAAGGCCACCGAGGTGCTGGCCAAGCACGACGAGAACTACATGCCCAAGGAAGTGGCCGACGCCCTGAAGAAATCCGGGCAGTGGAACGACGGCAAGCAGCAGAAGTGACGGACGGACCTGCGGGCGGGACGCCCGCGCTCCATGCCGATGGCTTCACCCCGGAGCGCGGGCGTCCCGCCCGCATGATACGGTGGACGGAAAAGGCCAAGGATAAGGATTGACCCCATGATCGCCGAGATTGGCCATTTCGCCCTGGTGCTGGCTTTGTGCGTCGCATTGGTGCAGGCGGTGGTGCCGCTGGTGGGGGCCGGGCGCGGCAACGCCGCCTGGATGAACGTGGCCGGCCCCGCCGCCACGCTGCAGTTCCTGTTCATCGCCGTGGCCTTCGGGGCGCTGACCAACGCCTATGTCACCAGCGACTTCTCGCTGATGAACGTCGCCCAGAACAGCCATACCGACAAGCCCATGCTCTACAAGGTGGCCGGCGTGTGGGGCAACCACGAGGGCTCGCTGCTGCTATGGATCACCATCTTGGCCCTGTTCGGCTTCGCCGTGACCCTGTTCGGCCGCAACCTCCCGCCGGGCCTCAAGTCCCGCGCCCTGGCCGTGCAGGCGATGATCAGTGTGGGCTTCCTGGCCTTCATCCTGCTGACGTCGAACCCCTTCGCCCGGCTGGAGCCGCCGCCGGTCAACGGCCAGGGCCTCAACCCCATGCTGCAGGACCCGGGGCTGGCCTTCCATCCGCCCTTCCTCTACCTGGGCTATGTGGGCTTCTCCATGGCGTTCTCGTTCGCCATCGCCGCCCTGCTGGAAGGCCGCGTTGACGCGGCCTGGGCCCGCTGGGTGCGGCCCTGGACGCTGGCCGCCTGGGTGTTCCTCACCGCCGGCATCGTGCTGGGGTCGTGGTGGGCCTATTACACGCTGGGCTGGGGCGGCTGGTGGTACTGGGACCCGGTGGAGAACGCCTCGTTCATGCCCTGGCTGGCCGGCACCGCCCTGCTGCATTCCGCCATCGTGGTGGAGAAGCGGGACGCGCTGAAAAGCTGGACCATCCTGCTGGCCATCGTCGCCTTCGGCCTGTCGCTCTTGGGCACCTTCCTGGTGCGCTCGGGCGTGCTGACCAGCGTGCACGCCTTCGCCACCGACCCGGCGCGCGGCGTGTTCATCCTGCTGCTGCTGTGCGCGGCGGTGGGCGGCTCGCTGACCCTTTACGCGGCGCGCGCGCCGGCCATGAAGATGGGCGGCCTGTTCGCCCCCGTCTCGCGCGAAGGCGCCCTGCTGCTCAACAACGTGCTGATGGCCACCGGGGCGGCCACCGTGCTGCTCGGCACCCTCTACCCGCTGATCGCCGACGCGCTCAACCTCGGCAAGGTGTCGGTGGGGCCGCCGTTCTTCAACGCGGTGTTCCTGCCCCTCATGGCCCCCATGGTGCTGGTGATGGCCGCCGCGCCCATGATGTCGTGGAAGCGCGGCGATCTGGCCGGCGTGCTGGGCCGCCTGAAGTTCATCGCCGCCCTGGCGCTGGGCGTCGCCATGCTGGTGTGGTTCCTCCAGGGCGGGTCCGCCGGCCCGTGGTGGACGGGGGCCGGCTTCGCCCTGGCCGTCTGGCTGGGACTCGGTACCCTGTGGGACCTGACCGAGCGCATCGGCCTGTTCTCGCGGCCGGCCGGCGCGCTGGCGCGCGCCGCCAAGCTGCCCAATTCCGCCTGGGGCATGGTGCTGGGCCATTTCGGCCTGGCGGTGTTCATCGTCGGGCTGACCGCCTCGTCGGCCTGGACCACCGAGCACATCCAGAGCCAGAAGCTGGGCGAGACCATCCTGGTGGGCGGCTTCGGCGTGACCTTGAAATCGGTGGATCAGGTTCCCGGCCCCAACTATACCGCCACGCGGGCCACCTTCGAGATTTCCAGGGATGGCAAGGCCATCGACGTGATGACCCCGGAAAAGCGCATGTACCGCCAGCCGCCGCGCCCCACCACCACGGCCTCCATCCGGTCGGGCTTCACCGGCGACCTCTACGTGGTGATCGGCGATCCCGATCCCAAGGGCGGCTGGGTGACCCGCCTCTACTTCAATCCCTGCATTCCCTGGCTGTGGGCCGGCAGCCTGCTGCTGATCATCGGCGGGCTGATCTCGCTGGCCGACCGCCGCCACCGGGTCGGTGCCCCGACGCGGGCCGCCAGCGCCGCCGCCAAGGCCTGAGGAGACGATCATGCGCCGTATCCTCTATGTCCTGCCGGTGGTGGTGTTCACCGTGCTGGCCCTGTTCTTCCTGAAGGGGCTGACCCTGAACCCGCGCGACATCCCCTCGGTGCTGATCGACCGCCCGGTGCCGGAGATGAGCCTCGCCCCCCTGCCCGGCCGGGGCGAAGGCTCGGGCCTCGCCACCAAGGACCTCAAGGGCCGGGTGTCGCTGGTCAACATCTTCGGCTCGTGGTGCATCTCCTGCGTCCAGGAGCACCCGACCCTGATGGAGATCAAGCGCCGCGGCGACGCGCCCATCCACGGCATCGACTGGCGCGACGATCCCGTCGCCGGCGCCGCCTGGCTGAAGAAGAGCGGCGACCCCTACGAGCGGGTGGGAATCGACCCGCCGCCGGGCCGCACCGCCGTGGATTTCGGCGTCACCGGCGCCCCGGAAAGCTTCATCGTCGATAAGGCCGGGGTCATCCGCTACAAGCATGTGGGCCCCATCTCGCCCGAGATCTGGAGCAAGACCCTGCTGCCCATCATCCGCCAGCTGGAGAAAGCGCCATGAGGCGGCTTCCCGTCCTTCTCCTCCTGCTCGGACTCGCCGCCCCGGCTCTCGCGGTCAATCCCGACGAGATGCTGAAGGACCCGGCCCAGGAGCACCGCGCCCGCGAGTTGGGCAAGGATCTGCGCTGCCTGGTCTGCCAGAACCAGTCCATCGACGATTCCGACGCCGACCTGGCCAAGGATCTGCGGGTCATCGTGCGCGAGCGCATCAGCGCCGGCGATTCCGACGACCAGGTGAGGAAGTTCGTGGTCGACCGCTACGGCGATTACGTACTGCTCAAGCCGCCGTTCCGGGCCGGCACCCTGGCCCTGTGGCTGGGGCCGCTGGCACTGTTCGCCGGCGCCCTGTGGGCGGTGCTGGCCTTCTATCGCCGCCGCCCGGCGGAACAGGCCGCGCCGCCGCCCCCGCCGCTGTCGGCGGAGGAACGGCGCAGGCTGGACACGTTGCTGAAGGAGAGCGAGCGGTGATCTGGATCGTTTTCGCCGCCATGGTGGCCCTGTCGCTGCTGGTGCTGCTGCGCCCGCTGCTGGCCGCCCCCGCCAGGGCCGCCGCCCGTTCGGACTATGACCTGATGGTCTACAAGGACCAGCTGGGCGAGATCGCCCGCGACGTGGAACGCGGCCTGATGACCGCCGCCCAGGCCGAGGCGGCGCGCACCGAGATCCAGCGCCGCATGCTGGCCGCCGTCGAAGGCGACAAGGGAGCCAAGGCCGCCGCCCCCGCCAAGGCGGGGAAGACCGCCCCCATCCTGATCGGCCTGCTGCTGCCGCTGCTCGCCCTGGTGCTGTACCTGCCGCTCGGCGCCCCGGAACTGTCCGACCGCCCCTATTCCGGCCGCGCCGCCCAGATCGCCGAGATGAAGGAACGGACCGCCACCATCCAGGCCATGGTGGAGCGCCTGGCCGAGCGGCTGAAGCAGGACCCGTCCGACGGCAAGGGCTGGGCCATGCTGGGCCGCTCGTACCGGGCGCTGGGGCTTGCCGACGAGGCCAAGGACGCCTACCGCAACGCCGTCACCCTGCTGCCCGGCGATTCCCAGTCGCGGGTCGAACTGGCCATCATGCTGCTGGACGAGGCCGAGGGCGACACCCTGCCCGAGGAAGCCGTCGGCCTGATGGAATCCGTGCTGGCCATCAGTCCCGACCAGCCCGACGCCCTGTACTTCACCGGCCTGTCGGCGGCCATGAAGGGCGATACCCCCCGCGCCAAGGCCCGCTGGAACCGCCTGCTGCTGGTCCTGCCCGCCGATTCCCCGGCGCGCGGCCAGGTGGAAAGGGACATGGCGCGGCTGGACGGCTGATCGCGTCTATTCCAGCGCCTGCCGCAGCGCGGCGGCGCTGGCCCAGGGGGCGAGCACCAGGGCGGCGGCCAGCATGGCGGCCAGGATCAGCAGATGCGGCTTGGCCGACATGCCCTGGACGGCGGCGTCGATGGCCCCCACCCCGAAGATCAGCACCGGCACGTAGAGCGGCAGGATCAGCAGCGACAGCAGCACGCCGCCCCGCCTTGCCCCCAGCACCAGGGCGGCGCCGATGCCGCCCACCAGGGACAGCACCGGGGTGCCCAGCGCCATGGCGGCCAGCAGGGTGAGGAAACCGTCCTCGTGCATGTGCAGCAACACGGCCAGCACCGGCGCGGCGGCCATCAGCGGCAAGCCGGTGGTCAGCCAGTGGGCCAGCATCTTGGCCGCCACCACCATGCCCAGCGGCGCCGGGGTCAGCACCAGCAATTCCAGCGAGCCGTCCTCGTAATCGGCCTGGAACAGCCGGTCGAGCGACAGCATGGAAGCCAGCAGGGCGGTGACCATCAGCACGCCGGCCGAGACGCGCTCGAGCACGTTGGCTTCCGGCCCGATGCCGAAGGGAAACAGCACCACGGTCAGCACGAAGAAGGTCACCACCATGACGCTGTCCGAGCCCTGGCGCAGCGCCAGACGCAGGTCGCGGCGCACCACCTCGAAGAATCTATTCATTTTCCTGCCCCTCAGTCGCCGGGCGGGTCGTCTGCGCCGACCCTTGGCTCCCGCGCCATAAGGCGCGCGCGCTCAACGCGCCACCTCCGAACCGCCGGCCAAGGCCGCCGGCTCGTCGAATTCCTCCGCCACGCTGAAGCGGTCCAGATGCAACTCCCGGGCGCCCGGCATGTTGATGTCGGCATGGGTGGACAGCACCACCATGCCGCCCGCCGCCCGGTGCTCGGCCAGCACGTCCTCCAGCACCTTGATGGAGGCCCTGTCCAGCGCGGTGGTCGGCTCGTCCAGCAGCCACAGCGGCGAGGGCGCCGCCAGCAGGCGGGCCAGGTTGGTGCGGCGCTTCTGCCCGGCCGACAGCATCTTGCCGGGAATGGTGGCCAGCCGGGCCAGCCCGAAGCGCGCCAGCGCCGCATCGACGGCGCGCCCGGCCCGTTCGGCGTGGGGGTCGTGGAGATGGGCCCAGAAGCGCAGATTCTCGGCCACCGACAGCACCGGCTTCACCGCGTCGTGATGGCCGAGATAATGGGTGCGCGCCGCATGGGCCTCGGGGTCCTCGGCGACCGGCTGGCCGTCCCAGGCCAGCAGGCCGTGGGCCGGCTTCAGCAGCCCGGCCAGCACGCGCAGCAGCGACGACTTGCCCGAGCCGTTGGGCCCCAGCAGCACCAGGGCGCCGCCCGTCGCCAGGGAGAAGCCAAGCCCGGCGAACACCACGCGCCCACCGCGCACGCAGGCCAGATCCTTTGCGGAGAAGGTCGAATCGCTCATGGCCCGCACCATGGCAAAAATCAACGCCTTTGACGAGGGGCTTGGTGGAAGGGGTGATTGCCCCCTTGCCTTTTGCCGCCGCCGACCGATCATGGGAGGCATGAAACTGGTCGGCGGAATACTCTGGGGACATGAAATCCGGCGGCGCCACGTGGTGGCGGCGGTGGCGGGGCTGGTCGGCCTCGTCCTCGCCCTGGCCTGGCAGCTGTTGCCCGAGGCGGGGCTGCGCTGGGGGCTGGCCAAGGGCCTGCGCGGCTTAGGCATGGTCGAGGTCAGCATCGCCGACACCGACATCTCGCTGTTCGGCGGACGGCTGACCGTGCGCAAGGTGGTGGCGCAGCCCGCTTTGGGCCATGCGCTGGGCATCGGCGATTTCGACCTGAAGTTCCGCTGGAAGCCGCTGCTCGACCGCCGTCTGGTGCTGGACCGGGTGGCGGCCGAGGGCATCGACATCGACCTGAAGCGCCAGGATGGCGGCTTCGTGCTCAACGGCCTGCCCCTGGCGGTGACGGCCCCCGCCGCTTCTGACCGCTCCGCCCCCGCCTGGAGCATCGACATGGCCGGGCTGGAGCTGACCAAATCCCGCCTGCGCCTTGCCGACGGCGACTTCGCCGCCGACATCGCCATCGAGCGGCTGGTGGTGGAGAACCTCAACAGCCTGGAGCCCGGCCGCGCCGTCTCGTTCAGCCTGAAAGGCAGCCTGAACGGCGCCGCCATCACCCTGTCGGGCACCGCCCACCCCTTCGCCGACGAGCCGGCCTTCGCCGTCGCCGCCCATGCCCAGCGCCTGTCGCTGGCCGATTTCGCCGCGCTGGCCGCCCCGGCGGGGGTGACGGGGTTGGCCGGGCAGGCCGACGCCGCGGTGACAGCCGAGGGCGCGCTGCGCCGCAAGGGGCCGGACCTCAAGGTCAATGGCCGCCTCGTCCTGGACGCCCCGGCCATGGACGCCCCGGTGGCAGCCAAGGTCGGGCGGCTGGAACTGGAGCTGGGCCGCCTCGTCTGGGACGGCGCCAAGGTGGAACTGGCCGCCGGATTGGTGGCCGAAGCCCTGGCGGTCGCCGCGCCGGGCGGCGGCGGTTCGGCCGGCAAGCTGTCCCTCGACCTCAAGGCGCTGAGCTGGGACGGCAGCCGGCTGGGGCTGGAAGGCCGCGCCGAGGGCACCGTCCTGGCCGGCAAGGCCGAGGGCGGCGAAGGCGCCGCCGCCAAGCTGCTCCTGGAGGCCGGACACCTCGGCTGGGACGGGCGGCGATTGGGCTGGCGGGGCGGGCTGAAGCTGTCGGGCGCCCATATCAGGGCCGCCGGGCACGACGCGGTTCCCGAGTCCGTGGACTGGTCCGGCCGCCTTGACCTGGATATTGCCGAACTGGCGGGCAAGGCGGACGGTCGCCTCGCCCTGGGGCCGCTGCGCCTGGTGGTCGGCGACATCCGCACCGCGCTGCGCGCCGCCGAGGCCCAGGGCTGGGTGGAGTTCGGCAAGGCGGTGGCCGGCGAACTGCCCAAGGCCCGCCTCGACGGCCTGAGCGTGCACGATACCGGTCGCAAGGTGGATTGGGCGGAGGTGGAGAAGATCGAGGCCGACGGGGTGCGGATGGAGCGTGATGGGGCCGTTGCCGTCGCCCGTCTGGATGCCGGCGGCCTCAACGCCCTCAGGAAGGAGGGCCAGGGAGGCTATTCCTGGCGCGTCACGGCGCGGCACCTGCGTCTCGGCCAGGCCAGGCGCGATGCCAAGGGCGAGGTTTCGCTGGACGAAGTGCATCTCGATGGCCTGCTGGCCCGCCTCAACCGCACCCCCGAGGGACTGGTGGGGTTCGAGTTCGGCGATGGCGGGGCCAAGGCCGGTCCCGGCGACGCCCCCCGCATCCGGGTCGGGCGGCTGGTGGTGGGCGGCGGCAGCCGGATCAACCTGCGCGACCGCACCCTGGCGGAGACGGTGCGCCTGGACGTGACGCCGCTGGAGCTTTCCATCACCGGCCTGGACAGCAAGTCCCCCGACCGCGACAGTCCGTTCGAGCTCAAGGCCGGGGTGGGGCGCGGCCTGGTGGTGGCCGCCGGCACGGCGCGGCCCTTCGCCGAGAAGGTTTCCGGGCGGATCGACGGCAAGATCACCGCCTTCGAATTGCCGCCATTGTCGCCCTATCTGGCCGAGGCGCTGGGCGTCCACCTGCAATCGGGCCATTTCGACGGCACGCTGGGGGTCGGCGCCGACCAGGGCAGGCTGTCGGGCGCCCTGGATGTGGCGCTGTCCAACCTGTTCATCGCCGTCGCCGATCCCAACGCCCCGGTGGCGGTGAAGGCCGAGATGCCCATCGAGACGGTGCTCGATCTGCTGCGCGACGGCGAGGACCGCATCCGTCTGTCCCTGCCCATCCGGGGCGATACGGCCAATCCCGACGTGGACGTCAGCGACGCGGTGGCCCAGGCGGTGGCCGGGGCGCTGAAATCCACCGTGCTGACCACCCTGAAGCTGGCCTTTCCGGTGGCCATGCTGATCGAGATGGCGGTGGACGCCGACGACAAGGCCCATCTGGCCCTGCCGCCGCTGGCCTTCGCCCCCGGCGCCGACGTTCTGAGCGCCGAGCACGAGAAGGCCCTGGCCGGCATCGCCGAGCTGATGAAGGGCCGCCCCGGCCTCCGGCTGACCCTGTGCGGCAAGGCCGACGACAGCGACTGGCCGCCGGTGGCCGCCCGGCGCCGCGCCGCCGACAAGCCGCTGCTGTCCCGGCTGGAGCAACTGGTCGGTTTCGAGCGCGCCGCCGAAACCCTGGGCCCGCCCGACCGCAACCTGCTCTCCGCCCTGGCCCAGCGCCGCACCAACGCGGCCCGCGATTTCCTGGCCGACAAGGGCGGCGTCGAGACCGCCCGCCTGTTCGGCTGCCGCCCCCTGGTGGAAGCGTCCGGCAAGGGGCCAAGGGTGGAATTGCTGTTGTAGAGAGGGGCGGGGGTTGCGGCCGTGCGGCATCGGGGTCATGTTTACCCATGCCGACGCCATAGTCATAACGGATTGATTTCATGATGCTCGACAACAGCACACCGGAGGGAGAGAGGCTGGCGGCGTCGCCGGCCCCCGCCGGAGGATTGCCGGGCATCCGTTCCAGGCTGGTGCTGCTGGTCGTCGTCTGCCTGCTGCCCAGCATCCTGGCCGTCGGCCTGCTGATCCACGATTTCTACAATCGCCAGCGCCGTCTGCTGGAACAGAACATGGTGCAGACCGCCCATGCCCTGGTCCTGGCCGTCGACCGTGAAATCGCCCGGAGGGTAGCGACCCTGCAGACCCTGGCCACGTCTCCCCATCTCGCCAACGACGATCTGGCCAGCTTCTACGAACAGGCCCGGGCGATCCTGCGCGACCAGGGCGGGGACAATATCGTGCTCAGCGACGCCTCGGCGCAGCAGGTCCTCAACCTTACCCGTCCGTTCGGCGCGCCGCTGCCCCGCCATGGATCGCCGGAACAGATCGCCAAGGTCTTCGCCTCCGGCCAGCCGGCCATTTCCGACCTGTTCATCGGCGGCGTGCGCAAGCGCTACCTGATCACCGTGGATGTGCCGGTGTGGAAGAACGGCAAGGTAGCCTACACCTTGAGCATGGCCCTCCTGCCCGAGAACCTGGGCCACCTGCTGACCGAGCAGCAGCTTCCCCCCGGCTGGATCGCCGGCATCTTCGACTCCCGCGGCATCATCGTCGCCCGGACCCACCTGCCGGAGAAATTCATCGGCCAGGGGGGGAGTCCCATCCTGGTGGAGCGCATGCGGCAGTCCCAAAAGGGCCTGTCGGAAAACAACACCCTGGAAGGCATTCCGGTCTACGGCGCCTTCAGCCGGGGCAGCCTTTCCCAATGGTCGGTGGCGGTGGGCGTGCCCAAGCAGGTGCTGCTGGCCGAGCTGCGCAACTCCATCCTGCTGGTCTCCGCCTCGGCGCTGGCGCTGACCATCGGCGGTCTCGGCCTGGCGTGGATGATCGGTGGCCGCATCCGCCGGTCGATGCGCTCGCTGATCGCCCCCGCCCTGGCCCTGGGGGCCGGCACGGACGTCCAGACGCCGCGCCAGAACATCCAGGAGGTGGACGAGGTGGCCGCCGCCCTGGTCACCGCCTCGGCGCTGCTGCGGCAGCGTACCGCCGAGCGCGATCTGGCCCGCCGCAACGAGGCCGAGACCCAGCGGCTGCTGCAGGAACTGATCAACGCCAACGGCGAATTGCAGCGCTTCGCCCACATCGCCTCCCACGACCTGCAGGAACCCCTGCGGATCGTCACCTCCTTCACCCAGCTGCTGGCCCGCCGCTTCACCGGCCGCCTGGGCGTGGAGGGCGACGAATATGTCGCCTTCATCGTCGGCGCCGCCAAGCGCATGCACGAACTGATCAACGGCCTGCTGGTCTTCGCCAACGTCTCGGGCCAGGGGCCGCTGATGGCGCCGGTCTCGGCGGCTCAGGCCTGCCGGGCGGCCATGGACAATCTGCGCGACAGCATCGCGGGCAGCGGCGCCGAAATCACCGTGGGCGACCTGCCGGTGGTGATGGCCGCCGAGATCCAGCTGATGCAGGTCTTCCAGAACCTGATCGGCAACGCCATCAAGTTCCGGCAGCCCGGCCAGACGCCCCGGATCGCGGTCACCGTCGAGCAGCACCAGGACATGTGGGTCTTTTCCGTGGCCGACAACGGCATCGGCATCGAGAAATCCGACCAGGACATCTTCCAGATTTTCCGCCGCCTGCACACCCGCGACGTCTATCCGGGAGCCGGCGTCGGACTGGCGGTGTGCAAGATGATCATCCAGGGCTGCGGCGGCGAAATCTGGGCCGAACCCGCCCCCGAGGGCGGCAGCGTCTTCCGCTTCACCATTCCGGTCACGTCATAGGGTGGCGAGCCCGTCGGCGATGCGGCGGATATGGGCGCGGATTTCCGCCTCGGCCGCCTCGCCGTCGCGGCGGCCGACGGCGTCGACCATGCGGGCATGCTCGTCCACCCGTTCGTCCAGCAGGGCCGGACGGGCGCCGGGGCGGATGCACATGGCCTTGGCCCGCGCCCACAGGCGCTCGATGATCTTCACCATCACCTTGTTGCCCCCGGCTTGCGCCAGCAGGGAATGGAAGCGGGCGGCCTCGGCGGCGTAATCCTCCAGGGCGCCCCGCGCGATGGCCTCGCGCTGAAGGGTTACCGAGGCCCGCAGCCCCGCAACCTGCGCCGGGCCGGCCTTTTCGGCGGCCAGACGGGCGGCGGCGCCCTCCAGCACCTCGCGGACCGCCATGATCTCCAGCAGCCGCTCGCGGTCGAAGCCGACGAAGAACACTCCCTGGCGCGGCCGCACCTCGACGATGCCGTCGGCTTCCAGCCGGGCGACGGCGTTCCACACCGGCGAGCGGCTGACGCCGAGCTGGCGGGCCAGATCCTCGACGCTGATCTTGTCGCCGGGCATGAAGCGTTCGCCGCCCAGCAGCATGTCGTGCAGCGCGGTGTAGGCCTGTTCCGCCAGATTGGTTTTCTGCAGCTTCATGCCGCCGGGTCTCCTCTTACCTCGTCGAATTCTGCCCAAGCTGGACTCCGGACGCAAACAGGAATAACGTATCACGTAACATGAAACACGAGGTGATACGATGAGCCTGTCTCTCCTCCGGATGCCCTTGCCCCGCCTCCTGGCCTGGATGGCCGTGGCCGCCGGAACGGCCATCGTCATCCTCGACCCGCTGCCGGGGACCGAGGGCAAGGTGCTGGGCCTTGCCGTGGCGTTCATCGGCCTGTGGGCTACCGCCGTGATGCCCGAGCCCATCATCGCCGTGTTCTTCTTCACCATGGCCATGCTGCTGAAGGCGGCGCCGTCCCCGGTGGTGTTCGGCGGCTTCCAGTCGGCGGCGCTGTGGCTGGTGTTCGGCGGGCTGGTGATGGGGGTGGCGGTGCGCTCCACCGGCCTGGGCGAGCGCCTGGGGGCGCGGCTGAGCCACGCCTTCGGCTCCAGCTATTGGGGGGTCATCACCGGGGTGACCCTGGTGGGGGTCGCCATGGGCTTCCTGATGCCGTCCTCCATGGGCCGCGCCATCCTGCTGATGCCCATCGCCCTGGGGCTGGCCGAGCGCTACGGCTTCGCGCCCGGCTCCAACGGCCGCCTGGGGGTGGTGCTGGCCGCCGCCTTCGGCTGCCACGTCCCCACCTTCTCGATCCTGCCCGCCAACCTGCCCAATCTGGTGATGGTGGGCGCCGCCGAGACCCTGTGGCACTACACGCCCAGCTACGGGGCCTATCTGCTGCTGCACTTCCCCATCCTGGGCTTCCTCAAGACCGCCATCATGATTCCGCTGATCGTCAAGCTGTGGCCCGACACGCCGCGTCCCGAGGCGGCGGCCGCCCGCCCGCTCGGCCCCATGAAGCGGCAGGAGGGGCAGTTGGCCCTGCTGCTGGCCGCCGCCCTGGTGCTGTGGGCCACCGATTTCGTCCACCATGTCAGCCCGGCCTGGGTCAGCATGGCGGCCGGCGCCCTGCTGCTGCTGCCCGGCATCGGGCTGGTGGACCGCAAGGCCTTCAACGAGCAGATCAATTTCGGCTCCATGTTCTATGTGGCCGGCATCATGGGTCTGGGGGCGGTGGTGGACCAGTCGGGGCTGGGCGCGCGCCTCGCCCGCGCCATCCTGGAAGTGCTGCCGCTGGCCCCCGGCCAGCCGGGCACCAACTTCGCCGCCCTGGCCGTGCTGTCCACCCTGGTCAGCATCGTCACCACCCTGCCCGGCGCCCCGGCGGTGCTGACCCCCATGGCCGGCCAGATGGCCGAGGCCTCGGGCCTGTCCATCGAGGCGGTGCTGATGAGCCAGGTGCTGGGCTTTTCCAACCCCGTCCTGCCCTACCAGTCGGCCCCCATGGTGGTGGCCATGCAACTGGGCGGCGAGCGCCTGGGCCCGGCCCAGAAACTGTGCCTGTGGCTGGCCGTCATCACCTTTGTCGTCCTGCTGCCGCTGGACTTCCTGTGGTGGCGTCTGCTGGGGTGGATTTAGAACAGGGCGTACTGGTTGGCTGGAACCGCCGGCTTTCCCCGCCGGGCCATGGCCGGCGGCGGCGTGCTGGGGCGGCGGGGGGCCGGAGCGGAGGCGACCACCGACACCGGCTCGGCCCGCGCCGCCGGGGCCGGCGGCGTCACCGGCGGCAGGGGATGGGTACGGTCGGCGATGCGCTCGTCCAACTCGCCCTTCAGGGCGGCGGCCACCAGGCCGAGACGGCGGTTCTCGGCCTCCAGCCGGTCGGCGCGGCCCTTCAGGGACTCGAACTGGACGGTCAGGCGTTCGGCCGCCCCGATGGCCTGGGCGAGATCGGCGTGCAGGGCCCGCTCGGCCGCCTGGGCGGTATCGGCGCGGCGCTTCTCGGCCCCCAGGGTCTCGCGCAATTCATCCAGCTCGGCCTTCAGGCGGATGGCCTGGGCGGCGTCCTGGGCGGCGGAGGCCAGGCCACCCGCCGGGCCGGGGCCGGTCTGGCGCAGCTTCTCGTTCTCGGAGCGCAGATGGCGGACTTCGTTGCGCAGATCGAAGACGGTGTCTTCCAGGTCCTCCATCCGGGTGGCGCTGACCACCGGGCCGCTCTCGGCCAGCCGCGAGGCCAGGGCGATGAAGTCCAGCCCGGCGGCGTCCAGCAGCCGGCCGGCGGTGCGCAAGGCGTGCAGCGCCTCGGCGTCGTTGTCCGAAGCGGCCAGCGCCAGCACCTTGGCGAGTCTTTGAACGTCCATGAACCCTTGTCCCCCGAGAAGGAGCGATTCTGTCAAAAGGCGAGTCCGGGGGCAAACCATATTTTGTGGCCGATACCCAAGTCGCCCCCCAAGTTCTCGGCCCGAACCGCAACCCCTCCATGCGCAAATCGGCTCAAGACTTTTCGGGATGGTTTTAATATAGTGCGGTTCTAATATAAATTCCGGAGAGCCCCGCCATGGACGCCAAGCCAGCCATACCGGCCTTGCCGCTGCACAAGGGCGAGGTGCCGGTCTACATGGAAACCGGCAAGGCCCAGCCCCGCGCGGTGAGCGGCACCTTCCGTTCATGGAAGTGGTGGGCCATGCTGGCCACCCTGGCGTGGTGGCATCTGGGGCCGTTCCTGCGCTGGGACCGTGGGCCGGGGGCGCCCGACCAGGCCATCCTGATCGACATGCCGGGCCGGCGGGCCTATTTCCTGTTCATCGAGATCTGGCCGCAGGAGATCTACTACCTGACCGGCATCCTGTTGATCTCGGCCATCCTGCTGTTCCTGATGAGCGCGGTGGCGGGACGCGTCTGGTGCGGCTTCATCTGCTGGCAGACGGTCTATACCGACCTGTTCGTGGCGGTGGAGCGGCTGGTGATCGGCGACCGCAGCCAGCGCATCGCCTTCGAACGCCAGCCGTTCTCGGCGGGCAAGCTGGCGAGGAAGGCGGTGATCAACCTGGCCTGGCTGGCGATTTCGGCGGCCTGCGGCATCGGCTTTACCCTGTGGTTCGGCGACGCCTTCGAGATGCTGCGAGACATCGTCACCGGCCGGGCCAGCCTGCCGGTCTATGCCTTCATCGCTATCCTGGGGGGCTTCTGTTTCCTGCTGGCCGGCTATGCGCGGGAACGGGTCTGCGTCTATCTCTGCCCCTATTCCCGCTTCCAGTCGGCCATGTTCGACGAGCATTCGCTGATCGTCACCTACGAGGCGTGGCGGGGCGAACCGGGCGGCGCGGCGCGCAAGGGCCAGAGCTTCGAGGGGCGCGGCCATTGCGTCGATTGCCGCGCCTGCGTCCAGGCCTGTCCCACCGGCATCGACATCCGCCAGGGCAACCAGCTGGCCTGCATCGGCTGCGCGCTGTGCGTCGACGCCTGCAACCAGGTGATGGACCGCTACGGCCTGCCGCGCGGCCTGATCTCCTATGATTCCACCCACAACATCGAATCACGCAGCTGCGGCAGGCCCGGCGGCCTGCGCATCGTCAGGCCGCGCACCCTGATCTATGGCGGCATCATGGCGGCGGTGGCGGGCGTCATGCTGTTCCGCCTGAGCACGCGGCCCGACGTGGACGTCAACGTGCTGCACGAGCGCTCGCCGCTGTTCGTCCAGATGTCGGACGGCTCCATCCGCAACGGCTATGCCTACAAGGTGCTGAACATGAAGGCCGAGGACCGCGCCTTCAGCGTGCGCCTGGAGGGCGCCCCCGGTGCCACCCTCTCGGTGGTCGGCGGCGAGAGCAACGCGGCCGCCGCCGAGCTGCGGGTGCCCCGTGATTCCGTGGGTGAATTCCGGCTCTACGTCACCGTTCCGGCGGAAGAGGCGGCGTCGAAGAGTATGCCGGTGACCTTCGTCCTCAACGGCTCGAGCCGCGAGGTGCGCACCCGGACCATCTTCGCCGGGCCGGAGAAATAGGGCCTCAGCCGTCGTCCTCGACCATGTCCACCCAGCTGGGGTCATGACCGGCCCGGCTGGACGGCGTGGCCAGGGTCGGCTTGGAAATCGGCGCCGCCAGTTCGGGCAGCACCGCCTCGCCCAGGGCGTCGCGGATGGCGGCCACCAGCTGTTCCGGCGAGATGGGCTTGCCGAGGAAGCGCACCGCCGGCCCGACCTGACGGTGGGACACGGCGGGGGTCCAATGCCCGGACAGCACCAGGACGACCACGTCGGGGAAGGCTTCGTACATTTCGGTGATCAGCGCCTTGCCGTCCATCACCGGCATGGCGATATCGGTGACCACCACATGGACCGGCCGCTCGGCCAGGATGTCCAGGGCCTGGAGGGCGCTGCCGGCGAACAGGCTTTCCCACTGTTCGGCATAGGCCGCCATGGTGCGCCGGATGCCTTCCAGCACCCGGGGCTCATCGTCGACGAACAGAACGCAGGACCCAGCCATTCGTCTCTCCGGCGGAAACATTCCACCCGCCACAGTTTATACCAAACCCGGCGGTCAGAACACGTCCTTGCGCCGCCGCAGCTCGGCGAAGACGCGCGCCGGATCGGTTCCCGGCTCCATGCCCACCGCCTTGGCCACCGCGGCGGTGTCGGCGCGCAGGAAGGGGTTGGCGGCGCGCTCGTCGGCCAGGGTGACCGGCACGGTCGGCCGGTTGTGGGCCCGCAGGCTCTCCACCTGATCGAGGCGGGCCTTCAGCGCCGGGTTGTCGCGCTCCACCAGCCGGGCGAAACGGCCGTTGGCGGCGGTGTATTCGTGGGCCGGGTAGGCGATGGTGTCGGGCGGCAGGTCGCGCAGCTTCTTCAAGGACGCCCACATCTCCTCGGCCGTCCCCTCGAACAGCCGGCCGCAACCCAGCGAGAACAGGGTGTCGCCGCAGAACAGCGCATGGCTGTCGGCGAACCAGTAGGCGATGTGGCCCGAGGTGTGGCCCGGCACCTCCAGTACGGTGACGGCGGCATGGCCCAGCATGAAGGTCTCGCCCTCCGAGACCTCCTGGGTAATTCCGGGAATGCGCTCGGAATCCCGGGCGGCGCCCAATACGGCGCAGCCGGTGCGCCGCACGAGGTCGAGATTGGCCCCGGTGTGGTCGCCGTGATGGTGGGTGTTGAGGATGTGGGTGAGCCGCCAGCCCCGCTCGGCCAGACGCTCCAGCACCGGCTCGGGCACCGCCGGGTCGATGGCCGCGGTGATTCCGCCCACCGGCTCGTGCACCAGGTAGATGTAATTGTCCGACAGCACCGGAATCTGTTCGACGACGATCTTGGCCATGGGCGTTCCGCCTTTTCGATACTCCGGTTGTAGCACCAACCGGCCAAAACGCCTATCCTCGAGCCATGAACGGAGATTTGTCCTACCCCGCCATGTGGACCGACGTGGTCGATCTGCGCGACTTCTACAGCGGCAGCCTGGGCCAGAGCGCCCAGCGATTGATCCGCCGGCAGCTGCGCGCCCTGTGGCCCGACGTCGGCGGCCAGCGGGTGCTGGGCCTGGGCTTCGCCACCCCCTATCTGCGGGTGTTCCTCAACGAGGCCGAGCGGGTGATCGCCGCCATGCCGGCCAGCCAGGGGGTGCTGCCCTGGCCGCCGGAAGGGCCGGGCCTCGCCACCCTGGTGGACGAGACCGACCTGCCGCTGCCCGACCGTTCCATCGACCGGCTGCTGCTGGTCCACGCCCTGGAATCCGCCGAGCAGGTGCGCGCCATGATGCGCGAGGCCTGGCGGGTCCTGGCCGATGGCGGGCGGCTGGCGGTGGTGGCTCCCAACCGCCGCGGCATCTGGGCGCGCCTCGAGCGCACCCCGTTCGGCAACGGCCGGCCCTACACCATGGGCCAGTTGAACCGGCTGCTGCGCGACAACATGTTCACCCCCATCCACAGCGCCTCGGCGCTGTTCCTGCCGCCCACCACGTCGCGCATGCTGCTGCGCTCGGCCCCGGCGGTGGAGCAGATCGGGCGGCGCTGGTTCGAGACCTTCGGCGGCGTGATCATCGTCGAGGCCGCCAAGCAGATCTATGCCGGCTCGGCGGTGCGCGAAGCCAAGGGCAAGCGCCGCTCCTACCTGCCGGTGGCGGAAGGGTTCTCGCGGATGATGAAGTAGCCCATCGGGGCCTTCGCCCCGAGCCTCAATCGGGAATCCGCCCCCTCAGTGCTGCTCGCGCGTCGCGGTGAAGCGGACCTTCTCGAAATCCTGCTGGGCGCGGTTGAGCTGCCAGGAATTGCGCGCCAGATAGACCATGGCGCCGTCGCGGTCCTCGGCCATGTTGGACTTGTTGGAGTCCATGAAGCGCTTCATCTCGGCCTCGGATTCGGCGGCCACCCAGCGGGCGGTGACGAAGCCGCCGTCCTCGAACCCGGCCTTGATGTTGTATTCGGATTCGATGCGGGTGGTCAGCACGTCGAACTGCAGCGGCCCGACCACGCCGACGATCCAGGTGGAGCCGTCCAGGGGCTTGAACACCTGGGAGACGCCTTCCTCGGCCAGATCCTCCAGCGCCTTCTTCAGCTGCTTGGCCTTCATGGGATCGTCGAGCCGCACCCGGCGCAGCACTTCCGGCGCGAAGGTAGGGATGCCGAGGAAGTTCATGTCCTCGGATTCCGACAGCGTGTCGCCGATGCGCAGCTGCCCATGGTTGGGAATGCCCATGATGTCGCCGGGAAAGGCCTCTTCCGCCAGCTCGCGGTCGCGGGCCAGGAAGAACACCGGATTGACCAGGGCCATCACCTTGCCCGAGCGCACGTGCTTCATCTTCATGCCGCGCCGGAAGCGGCCCGAACAGATGCGGAAGAAGGCGATGCGGTCGCGGTGGTTGGGGTCCATGTTGGCCTGGACCTTGAAGACGAAGCCGGTGACCTTGGCCTCGTCCGGCTCGACGGTGCGGGTGTCGGCCTTGCGCGAAATGGGCGGCGGCGCCAGCCGGCCGATACCCTTCAGCAATTCCGCCACGCCGAAGGTCTTCAGCGCCGAGCCGAAGAACACCGGGGTCAGGTGGCCGGCCAGGAAGCTTTCCAGGTCGAATTCGGGATAGCCGCCCCTGACCAGTTCCACCTCCTCGCGCAGGCGGTCGGCGGCGGCCTTGCCCACCGCTTCGTCCAGCCGGGGCGAATCCAGCGGGGCGTCGACGCTGATCTCGGCGATATGGTCGCCGCGGCCGGGGTCGAACATGATGACCCGGTCGTTGACCAGGTCGTAGACGCCCTTGAGGTCGCGGCCCATGCCGATGGGCCAGGTGACGGGGCAGACGTCCAGCGCCAGGGTCTTCTCCACCTCGTGCAGCAGGTCGAAGGTCTCGCGGCCCTCGCGGTCGACCTTGTTGACGAAGGTGATGATCGGCACGTCCCTGAGACGGCAGACCTCGAACAGCTTCAGGGTCTGGGTCTCGATGCCCTTGGCGGCGTCCAGCACCATGACGGCCGAATCCACGGCGGTCAGCGTGCGGTAGGTGTCCTCGGAAAAGTCCTCGTGGCCGGGGGTGTCCAGCAGGTTGAAGGACAGGCCGGCATACTCGAAGCTCATCACCGAGGCCGACACCGAGATGCCGCGCTCCTTCTCGATGGCCATCCAGTCCGAACGGGTACGGCGCTGCTCGCCGCGGGCCCGCACCGCGCCGGCCATCTGGATGGCGCCGCCGAACATCAGCAGCTTTTCCGTCAGCGTGGTCTTGCCGGCGTCGGGGTGGGAGATGATGGCGAAGGTGCGCCGCAGGGCGATGGCGTCGGAGAGTGTGCTCATGGGGCTGGGTTTTCGCCTCCCTTGGTGCAAGAATCAAGGGGTTTAGCTCTGGAGCGCAGCGACTATGCGCATCGACCTCGATCCCGATCTGGCGTCCCGCCTCCACACCGTGGCCCGCCAGCTCAAGCGCGACCCGGCCGAATACGCCCGCGCCGCCATCCTGGCCTTCGTGACGGATTGCGAGGACGCGGCCCGCATGCGGGCGCAACTGGCCGGCGGCGACTGGGTCAGGATGGAGAGCCAGCCGGATTGAGATGCCCATAGGCCGGACGGGTGGTGATGCGGGCGTCCTCCACCGCGCCGCCCACCGTGAAGTGGTAGAGCGACTGCCACGCCCCGCCGCCGGGCGGCAGCCCCAGCAGGGCGTGGACCTCGTCGTCGTGGTAGCAGCCGATGCCGGTGCCCGACAGGCCGCACGCCGTGGCCTCCAGGTAGAGCGCCTGGCCGATCATCCCCGCCTCCCAGAACAGGCGGCGATAGGCCCATTGCCCGTCTTCCGCCAGGGTGCGGCCGAAATCGGCCAGCATGCCCAGCGAAAAGGCGCCGCGCCCGGCGATATCCTGGGTGCATGACACCTGGGCGGCCGCCCGGGTGAGGTCGCCATCGGCCAGACGGTAGAGCGGCAATTCCACCGCCGCCTTCTCCCAGGCGAAGCGGGAATGGCAATCGCCGCGCAGCCGCTCCAGGGCATCGGGATCGCGGACCAGGGCGTAGAGACCGGGAACCAGCCCCTCCACCCGGTGGACGAACAGCATCAGCGACAGCCGCGCGGCCCAGGGCCAGGACCGCCACGGCACCCGCTCCCGGTCGGGCAGGGTGGCGGCCAGCAGGCGCAGGAAGGCGTCCTTGCCCATGCCGCTCACCCCGTCCATGGCCTGGGCGCTGCGGCGCCGCCGGATGATGGTGGCGACGGGCTCCGGACTGGCCGGCAGCGGCGGCATGGGCAGCGAGGGCGGCACAGGGGCGGGCGGGGTGGCGGGTTTTTCCGACAGGGCGAGGGCCTGGCCGATCACCTCCCACACCACATGGTCCGGGCTCAAACCATTGGCCTCGCCGGCCCATTCCCCCGTCACCGGACGCAGCGCGGGCTCGGCGGCCAGGGGGACGGGCGACACCCATGCGATCAGGTCGGGATGCTCGGGCTCGAAGCGGCGGCAGGAATCGGGGCGGTCAAGGCCGAGCAGCGCCGCCAGATCCTCGTCCCCCGGCGCGGTCAAGGCGCGGAGATGCCAGCCCAGGCAGGCGGCGGCGTAAGAGGCGGCGGCCAAAGCGTGGCCGGCATCGTGCTGGCAGTAGCGGAAGGCGCGCTCGCCGTACTTCCACGCTTCCCGCCAGGGAATGGACGACAGGGCCAGCAGGAAACCGCCCTCCGGCAGGTCGGCGGGCATTGCCTCGAGGCGGCAACGCTCCTCGAGGGCATGGTGGAAGGGGGCGTAGTGATAAAGGCCCGGCCCCCCATTACCGATACCGGCGCCGATCCCGTCCAGCGGCGGCAGGACCACCCAGCCCTCGGTGGGGTGGAGATTGCCGCTGCTGGGATTGTTGCGCAACGCCCAGCGGGCCTCGCCCACCTCCTTCCAGGCCGACAGGCCGAGCGCCAGTTCCAGGAACAGCCCCAGCCCGTCCGGGTCCAGCGGCGCCGGCACGCGCCCCTCCAACGCCCCGAAGGGCGGGGTTTCGGCGTCCAGGCCCAGGGGCAGGGCGATGCGCCGCGCCCCGGCGAAGGCGCGGAACGGGTCGGGCTGGGTCTCCCAGTCGAGGAAGCCCGGCCCGCGCGCGTAGCGCCGGCTGTGATGCTTGGTGCGCTCATGGTAGGCGGCGACGTGGTCCAAAGGTTCTTCCATCCCCGTCTTTCCCCCTTGCGGTCCGCACCATATATTGGAATGGAACCAGACGGCATCATCCCCGGACACCGAAGATCATGGCCACGCCTCCCCCCACCGACCTCGCCGGCGAACGGCTGGTGCGCAAGACGCCCGACCGCATCCTGCCGCTCGACCGGGGCGACCAGGACTATATCCGTGCCGGGCTGGAGGCGGTGCAGGAGGCCTTCGGCATCGCCGCCCTGCCCGACGTGCCCATCGCCCTGATGCCGGGACGCACGCTGATGCGGCTGCTGGTCGACCTGCGGGCCGGGCTGCGTCCGCGCAATCCCGGCCAGACCGAGGCCTGGGGCCGCCTGGCCGGCGCCATCCTGGTGCTGGACACGGCGGGCGAGTTCGCCGCCCAGCATTCCCAGGCGGAGGAACGCCGCCGCGCCATGGAGCGCGACGACCTGGACGATTAGAGCGCTGAGCCTTGTATGGCGGTAGCAGCGTCGGCGCTCATGCGAGCATTGAGCGAGCGGCCAAGGGCGCGGAGGCGCCCGCCCGGCGAGGGCAAAACAAATAAAGCTAAAGCGGGATGCACATTTAAGGCGTCACGTTTTAAGGGCAGATAAGCTCCACCGTCTCGTCGGCGATGGAGATTTCGGCGGGCAGGCGGGCGACGATGTCGCCGTCTCCCTGGACCGGGGCGCCGCGCGGCCCGGTGATCAGGATGTTGCGGGCCGATACCACCCGCACCTCGGGCAGGCTGGGCAGCTTGCCCAGCGGCAGGGCCAGCCCATAGCGCAGCATGCCCGCCAGACCCGGATTGGGCAGGATGCACAATTCCAGCATCGGCGAGGACAGGTCGGCGTCGGGGGCGGCGATGAACGGGCCGCCGTAGAAGCGGCCCTTGCAGGCCACCACCATGCGCCCCTCGTACTCCACCCCGTCGGCCCGGATGGTCAGCTTGGGATAATCGTAGCCCACCGCCTGGCGCAGGCTTTCCACCACATAGGCCAGCTTGCCCGCCCGGCGCTTGAGCGCGGTGCTCACCCCCGCCACCACATGGGCGTCGAGGCCGGCCCCGGCCATCAGCAGGAAACGCCGCCGGTTGACCAGACCCACATGAATCCGCCGCAGCGGACCGAAGGCGACGGTGCGCGCCACCTGCTCCACGTCGTCGGGGTCGAGCCCGATCTCGCAGGCCAGGACGTTGGCGGTGCCCAGCGGAATCACCCCCAGGGCCAGCCCGCTTTTCCCCGCCCCCAGGCCGTTGAGGACCTCGTTGACCGTGCCGTCGCCTCCCGCCGCGATCACCGCGTCGAAATCGTCGGCGGAGGCCTGGGCGGCGAAATCCTCGGCATCGCCACTCTGCCGCGTCTCGCGGCAGGTGACCCGCCCCCCCAATCCGGTGATGCCCGTCACCACCATCTCCAGAAGCCGGCCGCGGCGCTGGCCGGCGGCAGGATTGTGAATCACCAGGACTCGGCGGGGCACCATGGCGTCTTGATCGCTGATCATGGGGCGAGTGTATAGCGCGCCACACGGCGAGGCACGGTGAATTATTTATTGCCGATAAATGTCAGCATCATGAAATAATTCAGAAATAACAATAAATCATATGGATAACGACAGGAAATTGGCTATTGAATCGGGCAGTACAGCGCGGCATCAACCTCGGATTACTGCAAGATGAACGCCAATATCGATATCACACGGCGTTACAGGACCATCTGGATTTCCGACATTCATCTGGGTACCCGCGGCTGCAAGGCCGACGACCTGCTGGACTTCCTGAAGAGCACCGAGAGCGAGACGCTGTATCTGGTGGGCGACATCGTCGACGGCTGGCGGCTCCGGCGGTCGTGGTACTGGCCGCAAAGCCACAACGACGTGGTGCAGAAGCTGCTGCGCAAGGCGCGCAAGGGCACCCGCGTGATCTTCGTCCCCGGCAATCACGACGAATTCGCGCGGGACTATCACGGATTGCTGTTCGGCGACATCTCTGTGGTGACGACTGTCATCCACCAGACCGCCGACGGCAAACGCCTGCTGGTGCTGCACGGCGACGCCTTCGACGGGGTGGTCAAGCACGCCCGGTGGCTGGCCCATCTGGGCGATGGCGCCTACACCCTGGCGCTGGCGCTCAACCACTGGCTCAACGTGGCGCGGCGCGCGCTCGGCTTTCCCTACTGGTCGCTGTCGGCCTACCTCAAGCACAAGGTCAAGAACGCCGTCCAGTACATGGCCAGCTTCGAAGACGCCATGGCCGACGAGGCGCGCCGCCACGGCGCCGACGGCGTGGTCTGCGGCCACATCCACCACGCCGAGAAGCGGGAGGTGAACGGCATCCTCTACTGCAACGACGGCGACTGGGTCGAAAGCTGCACGGCGCTGGCCGAGGACTTCGACGGCCGGCTCGAAATCATCCGCTGGCTGGAGGACGAAGGAAACCCATGCGCATACTCGTCGTCACGGATGCCTGGCTCCCCCAGGTCAACGGCGTCGTCCGCACCCTCGACACCCTGAGGACAGAACTGGAACGGAGCGGCCACGAGGTGGTGATGGTCACCCCCGACAGCTTCCGCACCCTTGCCTGCCCCACCTATCCGGAAATCCGCCTGGCGCTGCGCCCCGGCGCCAAGCTGGCGGCGATGATCGAGGCCGCCCAGCCCTGCGCCATCCATATCGCCACCGAAGGTCCCCTGGGCTGGGCGGCGCGGGCCTGGTGCCGGCGCCGCGGCCTGCCCTTCACCACCGCCTACCACACCAGATTCCCGGAATACATCAAGGCGCGCTTCGGCGTGCCGCTGACCCTGTCCTACGCGGTGATGCGCCGCTTCCACGATTCCTCGTCCCGCGTCATGGTGGCGACCCAGGGAATCGAGGACGAACTGGCCGGGCGCGGCTTCCGCAACATCGGCCGCTGGTCGCGGGGCGTCGATACCGGATTGTTCCGCCCCCGCCCCGAAGCCAGGGGAGCGGACGGCCCTTTCGCCCATCTGCCCCGGCCGGTGTTCCTCAACGTCGGGCGGGTGGCGGTGGAGAAGAACATCGAGGCGTTCCTGACGCTTGACCTGCCCGGCTCCAAGGCGGTGGTGGGCGACGGGCCGCAACTCGACGAGATGAAACGCCGTTTCCCCGCAATCCACTTCGCCGGCCCCCGTCTGGCCGAGGACCTGGCCCGCCACTACGCCGCCGCCGACGTCTTCGTCTTTCCGTCGCGCACCGACACCTTCGGGCTGGTGCTGCTCGAAGCCCTGGCCTCGGGCCTGCCGGTGGCGGCCTATCCGGTGCCCGGCCCCAACGATGTGATCGGCGGTTCGCCCTCCGGCGCGCTGGACGGCGACCTGGGCAGGGCGGCGCTGGCGGCGCGGGCCATCGATCCCGCCCTGTGCCGCGCCCACGCCATGACCTTCTCGTGGGAGGCCTGCACCCTGCAGTTCCTCGACAATCTGCGGCCCTTCGAGACGGGGGGGCGGGCGGCGGCGTAGCTCACCCTTGACCATCCGCCCCGCTTCATGCTGTTGATGCCGCGTCCCGAGTCTGCACGGATCGCCCCATCGTGGAACGACTGACCGGCGGTATCCGCCCCTATCTCCTGCTTTCGCTGCTTTCGCTGTTCCTCTATCTGCCGGGTCTGGTGGCGCTGCCGCCCATGGACCGCGACGAATCGCGCTTCGTCCAGGCCACCCGCCAGATGCTGGAGACCGGCGACTACGTCCGCATCCAGTTCCAGCAGGAGATGCGCGCCAAGAAGCCGGTGGGCGCCTACTGGCTGCAGGCCGGTTCGGTCAGCCTGTTCTCGGACAAGGCCAGCCGCTCCATGTGGCCCTATCGCCTGCCTTCGGCCCTGGCGGCCTGGGCGGCGGTGCTGATGACCTTCGCCTTCGGGCAGCACCTGTTCGGCCGCCAGGTGGCGCTGCTGGGCGGCGCCCTGCTGGCCTCGTCGCTGATCCTGGTGTCCGAGGCCCATCAGGCCAAGACCGACGCCATCATGCTGGCCACGGCCGTGGCGGCCCAGGGCGCGCTGGCCCGTTTCTACCTGGCGTCCAGGGGCCGGTCGGCGGTGCCCGGCCCCCTGGTGGCGCTGGTGTTCTGGGTGGCCATCGGCGCCTCGATCCTGATCAAGGGGCCGGTGATTCCCGCCGTCGCCATCCTGACCATCCTGGCGCTGGGCTTCGCCGACCGGCAATGGGCGTGGCTGGTGGGCCTGCGCCCCTTCACCGGGATGATCGTCGCCGCCGCCATCGCCGCGCCGTGGTTCGTGGCCATCTCCCAGGCCACCGGCGGCGCCTTCGTCGGCGAGGCGGTCAAGGGCGACCTGCTGCCCAAGCTGCTGGGTGCCCAGGAAAGCCACGGCGGCTGGCCCGGCACCTATCTCGCCCTGGCGGCGGTGATCCTGTGGCCCGGCTCGCTGCTGCTGTGGCCGTCGCTCACCGCGGCCTGGAAGGTGCGGCTGCGCCCCGAGATCCGCTTCTGTCTCGCCTGGCTGGTCCCCGCCTGGGTGATGTTCGAGATCGTGCCGACCAAGCTGCCCCATTACGTGCTGCCCACCTTCCCGGCCCTGGCGCTGCTGATGGCGGTGGCGGTGGTGGGCCGCGCCCCCGACCTGCTGTCGAAGCCGGCCAAGGTCTGGTACGCCGTCTGGTGCCTGATCGGGCTGGTGCTGGCCGCCGCCGTGGTGATCGCGCCGCACCAGTTCGCCATGGCCCTGCCGGTGATGAGCATCCCCTCGGCCCTGCTGGTGGCCGGCACCGCCCTGGCCGCCGGCTGGCTGGCGTTCCGGGAGCGGCTGCGTCCGGCGGTCATCGCCCTGGTGCTGACGGCGGTGACCAGCTTCCAGGTGGTGTTCGAGGGCGTGCTGCCCGGCCTCGACTACCTGTTCGTCAGCCGTCAGGCCGCCGAGCTGGTCGCCCAACGCCCCCATCGCGGCGCCGTGGTGGTGGCCGGCTATGCCGAGCCCAGCCTGGTGTTCCTGCTGGGCACCGACACGGTGCTGACCAGCGGCGAGGCCGCCGCCCAGCACCTGACCAACGGCCCGGCGGCGCTGACCCTGGTGGCCGACCGCGAGGAGGAGAAGTTCTTCGCCGCCGCCGCCCGCATCGGCGTCAAGCCGGTGGTGGTGGGCATGATCAAGGGCTTCAACTATTCGCGCGGCAAGAAGGTGACGCTGACCGCCTACGCCGTGGAGGGCAAGGCGCCATGAGACCGCTCGATCTCGTCGTCCGCCAGTGGGAAAAGGGCGGGAACCGTGTCGCCCTGGTCTGGGAGGAACTGGCCGGTTTCCGCAGCTTCACCGCCGGGCAATGGGCGCGCACCGTCCAGCGGCCCCGCACCTGGGGCACCGTCTATTGCGCCCTGCTGGTGCTGATCGGCTATGTCATCCTCGACCGGCCGCTGGCCCGCTTCCTCAAGGCCCAGGTCACCGGCGAGTTCGAGGGCTTCTGGAAGACCATCACCCATCTGGGCCTGGGTGGCGTATGGATGGTTCCGGCCGGATTGCTGGCGCTCGGCCTGATCCTGTCGGCCCTGGCGGCGCCGGGGCTGGAAGAGCGCGCCCGGCTGCGGCGCATGGCCTGGGTGCCGGGCTTCCTGTTCCTGTCCATGGCGGCGTCGGGCATCGCCGGCAACATCGTCAAGATGCTGGTCGGCCGCACCCGGCCCGCCGCCCTGTTCGACAGCGGCATCTACGATTTCGTGCCGCTGACCCGGGGCTATCTCACCAATTCCTTCCCGTCGGGCCACACCCAGGCCATTTTCGCCGCCATGACGGCGCTGGCCCTGATCTTTCCGCGCTACGACCTGGCGTTCATCGCCGTGGCGCTGCTGGTGGGTTTAAGCCGGGTGCTGACCACCGTGCATTTCCTGTCGGACGCGGTGGCCGGGGCCTGGCTGGGGGTCATGGTCACCCTGGTGCTGCATTCCCTGCTGATCAAGCGCGGCATCGACGTCCGCGTCCGGTTCGAGCGGGACAAGAGGCTTCTGGATCAGTCCTCGAAGGGCAGCCCCACGTAATTCTCGGCCAGGGTGGTCCGCCCGGCCAGGGAATGGACCACATAGTCCAGTTCGGCCTCCAGCGCCCGCTGCTCGAAGGGCGGCGTGTCGGGGAAGCGGTGCAGCAGGTTGGTCATCCACCACGAGAAGCGCTCGGCCTTCCAGATCCGGCGCAGGCAGCGTTCGGAATAGCGCTCGATACCGTCCGTGCTGCCGCCGTAGAACGCGATCAGGGCATGGCCCAGGGTCCGCACGTCCGATGCCGCCAGGTTGAGGCCCTTGGCCCCGGTCGGCGGCACGATGTGGGCGGCGTCGCCGGCCAGGAACATCCGGCCGAAGCGCATGGGCTCGGCCACGAAGCTCCGGAGCGGCGCGATGCTCTTTTCCAGCGACGGGCCGGTGACCAGGGCGGCGGCGGCCGGCGCGTCGAGGCGGGCGCGCAGTTCGTCCCAGAAACGGTCGTCGGACCAGTTCTCCACCTTCTCGGTCAGCGGCACCTGGACGTAATAGCGCGACCTTGTGTGCGAGCGCATGGAGCACAGCGCGAAGCCCCGCTCGCTCTTGGCATAGATCAGCTCGTCGCAGACCGGGGGCGTGTCCGACAGCAGACCCAGCCAGCCGAAGGGATAGACCCGCTCGAACGTGCGCAGGGATTCCTTGGGCACCGAGGCGCGGCACACTCCGTGGAAGCCGTCGCAGCCGGCGATGAAGTCGCAGGCGATCTCGTGCCGCACCCCGTCCTTGAGGTAGGAGACGCGGGGATGGTCGGTGTCGAAGCCCGATACCGCCACCTCCTTGGCCTCGTAGACGGTGGCGAGGCCGGCCTTGGCGCGGGCGTCCATCAGGTCGCGGGTCAGCTCGGTCTGGCCGTAGATCATCACCTGCTTGCCGCCGGTCAGGCCGTGGAGGTCGATGCGGTGGCGCAGCCCCCCGATCAGCAGTTCGATGCCGTGGTGGGGCAACCCCTCGCGGTGCATGCGCTCCCCCACCCCGGCCTCGTCCAGCAGGTCGATGCAGACCTGCTCCAGCACCCCGGCCCGGATGCGGCCCAGGACGTAGTCGGGGGTATGGGCCTCGAGAATGACGGCGTCGATGCCCGCCTTGGCCAGCAACTGGCCGAGGATGAGGCCGGACGGGCCGGCCCCGATGATGGCGACTTGGACTCTCATGTTCGTCCTCCCATACCCCGCATTACGCCTACACCGTCTCCATGGCGATCAGGCCGGCGGCGGTGTTGGAGATGGGGATGTGGTAGTTGGTGTGGATGGCCTTGACCGTGTCGCCCAGGGCGCCGCGGGCGGTCAGCCAGTTGATCAGCTCGACGCCCTGGGTGCCGGTCAGTTCCACCAGATCGGGGATCGAGTATTGGGTGACCCAGTCGGGATCGCTGACCAGCTTGTCGAGGAATTCCAGGTCGAATTTCTTGTTGATGAAGCCGGCCCGCTCGCCGTCCAGCTGGTGCGACAGGCCGCCGGTGCCCAGCACCACCACGCGGGCGTCGGAATCCCAGCTCTCGATGGCCTTGCCGATGGCCCGGCCGAAGGCGAGGCAGCGCTTCGGGGTCGGCAGCGGGAACTGCACGGTGTTCTGGCAGATGGGCACGGTGCGCAAGCCGGCGTTGCGCTTCGGCCACAGCAGCTCCAGCGGCAGGGTGAAGGCGTGGTCGACCAGCATCTCCTGGCAGGTGACCAGGTCGAACCCGTCCTCGATCAGGTTGTCGATCAGGTGCCACGACAGGTCGAGATCGCCCTTGAACGGCGCTACGGTGGGAATGCCCCAGCCCTCGTCGGCGTTGTGGTATTCCTCCACCGCGCCGATGGCGAAGGTGGGCATCTTGTCGAGGAAGAAGTTCAGGCCGTGGTCGTTGTAGACCACCACCGCCACGTCCGGCTTGACCTTGTCCAGCCAGGCATGGACCGGCGGAAAACCGTCGAAGAACGGCTTCCAGTAGGGGTCCTGCTGCAGGTTGTTGGCGATGGCGCGCCCGATATAGGGCACGTGGGTGACGGAGATGCCGCCGACGATCTTGGCCATGTCAGTTCTTTCCCGCTTCGACGAGTTTCGCCTGGAATTCCGCCTTGGTCATGCCGGTCTGCTGCGCGCCGACGTCCTGCATGTCCAGCTTGTAGATGCCGCCCAGCTTGGCGATGAAATAGGCGTTGCCGCCCGCCGCCAGCATGGCCAGCACGCTGAGGTCGAGAACCGCCTTGGTCTGCTCGGCGTTGAGGCCGAACCGGGCGCAATAGCCTTCGCGGTCGGCGAGGAAGGCCTGGCGGTTTTCCTCGGAATTGAACGAGTAGCACATCTTGTTCAGCGCGTAGCCCTTGCGGGCCATGTCGCCGTCGAAGATGGTGGTGCCGGGTATGACCCGCTTGGATTTGCTTGCCACGTGGTGCCTCCTCAAGAGAATTCTTCCGTGTCGATCTCGGTCTGGATGGCCGCGTTGTAGCGGGCTCCCCACACGGTGTTCCGGTTGATCAGCAGGTCCAGCCGGGAGATCGTCTCCGGTGGAAGGGTGAGCCCGTCGGCCCCCAGATTCTCGTCCAGGTGGTCGCGGGATTTGGTGCCGAACAGGGCGATGACGTTGGAGCCCCGGGCCAGGACCCAGGCCAGGGCCAGCTGGGCCGGGGTGCAGCCGGCCTCGGCCGCGATGGCCTTGTAGCCGTCCAGCAGCCCGAGGTTGCGGGCATAGGGCTCGGGGTCGAAGCGCGGCATCTGGCGGCGGATGTCCTTGGCCTCCAACTGGGTGGCCGGGTCGGTCAGCCGCCCGGTGAGGAAGCCCCGGGCCAGCGGGCTGAAGGCCACGAAGGCCACCCCCAGCGCGCGGCAGGCGTCGAGCACCGCGATCTCGGGATTGCGGGTCCACAGGGAATATTCGCTTTGCACCGCCGCGATGGGGTGCACGGCATGGGCGCGGCGCAGGGTGGCGGCCGAGACCTCGGACAGGCCGACGGCCCTGATCTTGCCCTCTTCCACCAACTCGGCCAGGGCGCCGACGCTGTCCTCGATGGGCACCGCCTTGTCCCAGCGGTGCAGGTAGTAGAGGTCGATCACCTCGGCGCCCAGGCGGGCGAGGCTGTCCTCGCAGGTGCGCTTGATGGTCTCGGGGCGGCCGTCGATCACCTTCCGGCCGTCCACCCCGGTCATGCCGCATTTGGACGCCAGGGTGATGCGGTGGCGATGGGGCTTCAGCACCGGGCCGACCAGGGATTCGTTGGCGCCGAAGCCGTAGAGGGCGGCGGTGTCGAAGAAGTCCACGCCGCAATCCAGGGCGCGGCGCAGCACCGCCTCCGCCTCGCCGCGTCCCGGCGGCGTGCCGTAGGCGTGGCTGAGGTTCATGCAGCCCAGGGCCAGGGCCGAAACGTTGAAGGGGCCGATTCGGCGCTGTTCCATGGGGGTCTACTTCAACTGCTGTTCGAGCTTGGCGAGGGTGCGGTAGCAGGGCAGCACCCTGGCCACCGAGGCGTTGGGCTCGCGCCCCTCGCGGATGGCGGCGATGAATTCGCGGTCCTGCAACTCGATGCCGTTCATGGAGACGTCCACCGTGGTGACGTCGATGGGCTGGTCCTTGCCGTCGAACAGGTCGTCGTAGCGGGCGATATAGGTGCCGCTGTCGCCGATGTAGCGGAAGAAGGTGCCCAGCGGTCCGTCGTTGTTGAACGATAGCGACAGGGTGCAGATGGCCCCGGTGCTGGATTTCAGCTGGATGGACATGTCCATGGCGATGCCGAGCTCGGGATGGATCGGCCCCTGCACCGCGTTGGCGGCGACGATCTCGCCGCCGGTCTGGTAGGCGAACAGATCGACGGTATGGGCGGCGTGGTGCCACAGCAGATGGTCGGTCCAGCACCGCGGCTGGCCCAGGGCGTTGATGTTGGAGCGGCGGAAGAAATAGGTCTGCACGTCCATCTGCGAGATATTGAATGCGCCCGCCGCGATCTTGTTGTGGATCCACTGGTGGCTGGGGTTGAAGCGCCTTGTATGGCCGCACATGGCCACCTTGCCGCTCTGCCTTTGCAGCGCCACCAGGGATTCCGCGTCGGCCAGAGTGTCGGCCATGGGGATTTCCACCATCACATGCCGGCCGGCCTTCAGGCAGGCCATGGCCTGGGCGGCATGGATTTGGGTGGGCGTGCACAGGATGGCGGCGTCGACGTCGGGGCGGGCCAGGGCGTCGGCCAGATCATGGGCGACATGGGGAATGCCGTACTTGGCGGCGATCTCCTCGGGCTTGTCCTCGGCCCGGCTGACCACCGAGACCACGCGGACGCCGTCGATCAGCTTCAGCGCGTCCAGATGCTTGACGCCGAAGGCGCCGGCGCCGACCAGGGCGATGTTGACGGGCTTGTTCATGACGTCGGGGTCCTTTCTTCCGGCCAGTACAGCCGCATGGGATTGTCCACCAGCAGCTTGCGCTGCAGCTCGGGCGTGGGGGCGATGCGGGGGATGAAGTCGACCAGCAGCCCGTCGTCGGGCATGTGGTCCTTCAGGTTGGGATGGGGCCAGTCGGTGCCCCACAGCACCCGGTCGGGGAAGGTCTCGACGATGGTCCTGGCGAAGGGCACCACGTCGTCATAGGCGGCGCGCTGGCCGTCCAGGGCCTTGGGGCCGCTGACCGACAGGCGCTCGGGGCAGCTGACCTTGCTCCACACATTGGCGTGCTCGCGCATGAACTTCAGGAACAGGCCGAATTCCGGCCCGTCCACCGGCTTGGCGACGTCGGGGCGGCCCATGTGGTCGACCACCACGGTGGTGGGCAGGGCGGTGAAGAAATCCACGAGCTCGGGCAGGTCCGCCGCCTCGAAATAGATCACCACGTGCCAGCCCAGCGGCGCGATGCGCGACGCGATCTCCATCAGTTCGTCCTTGGGGGTGAAATCCACCAGACGGCGCACGAAGTTGAAGCGCACGCCGCGCACCCCGGCTTCGTGCAGGCCGCGCAGCTCGCCGTCGCTGATGGAGCGCTTCACCGTGGCGATTCCGCGCGCCCGGCCGCCCGACGCCTTCAGTGCGTCCACCATGGCGCGGTTGTCGGCGCCGTGGCAGGTTGCCTGGACGATGACGTTGCGGGCGAAGCCGAGATGGTCGCGCAAGCTGAACAGCTGGTCCCTGGAGGCGTCGCAGGGGGTGTACTTGCGCTCGGGGGCGAAGGGGAACAGGCGGCCGGGGCCGAAGACGTGGCAATGGGCGTCGACACTGCCCGGCGGCGGGGTGAAGGCGGGCTTGGACGGGTCGGCGTACCAGTCGAGCCAGCCGGGAGTCTTCTCGAAGGTCATGGCTGCTCCTTGTGCTTGAGGGCGGCCAGGATGCGGTCGGCCTCGACCCGCCAGTCGCCCGACCTGGCGAACCCGGCGGAGGATTTGGAACCGAACACGCCGTCATCGGCCAGATCGGCCACCCAGGCCTGGCGCAGGGCGGTGCCGGCGGCCGAGAAGGGGTCGAGGCCGGCCTCGCGCACCGTCTCGGCCGCCTCGCGGACCTCCTCGGCGCGCCGCCGCCCATGCTGGATCACCCGCTGGAAGAAATAGGCGCCCAGCTTCTCCCACTCCAGGCCGGGAAAGGTCTCCTCCAGCGAGGCGATCACCGCGTCCTCGACGCCGTGGGCCCTGGCGGCGGTGAAGCTCTCGATCACCATGGCCTCCAGGCCCTTGATCATCACCGAGCGGCACATCTTGGTGGCCGAGGCGATGCCGAGGCGGTCGGAGGCCACCCTGGCGGCGAAGCCCAGGCGGTTCAGCAAGGGCTCCAGCGCGGCGGCATGGGGGCCGCCCAGCAGCAGTGGCACCTTGATGCGGTAGGGCGGCACCGAGGTCATCACCGCGCCTTCGACGAAGCGCCCGCCGGCCCCGTTGACTAAGGCGGCGGCCCGGGCCTTGGCCCCGGGCGAGGCCGAGTTGAAGTCCAGGAACCAGGTGCCTTCGCGCAGCCCCGGCGTGCAGGCCTCGGCCACCGGCACCGCCTGCGACGCGGTCACCGCCGAGATCACCAGACCGGACCGGGCCGCCAGGGCGGCATGGCCGGACACCAACTCCACCCCGAAGCGGGCGGCGTGCCCGAGCAGATCGCCCCCGGCCGGTCCGCCCAGCTTGATGTCGCAGGCGGCCACCCGCACACCCTGGACGCGGAGATCCTCCGCCAGGATGCGGCCCACCTCGCCATAGCCGATCAGGCCGATGGAGAGATCAGTCGACATACTTCAGCCCCGCCTTTTCCAGGGCCTCGCGCATCTTGTACATGTCGAGCCCCAGTTCGCCGGCGGCGAGGCGCCGGCGCTTGGCCGTCTCGTTGTCTTCCCGCGCCTGGGCGGCGTCGGCGGCCTGTTGCGCGATGGCCGCCGGGACCACCACCACGCCGTCGTCGTCGGCCACCACCACGTCGCCGGGATTGACCAGCGCCCCGGCGCAGATCACCGGAATGTTGACCGAACCCAGCGTCGCCTTGATGGTGCCCTTGGCGCTGATCGCCGTGGAGAACACCGGAAAGCCCATGGCGGTGAGATCTTTCACATCCCTCACTCCGGCGTCGATCACCAGCCCCACCGCGCCCCGCGCCCGGAACGAGGTGGCCAGCAGGTCGCCGAAGAAACCGTCGGTGCAGTCGGCGGTGATGGCGGCCACCACCACGTCGCCGGGCTGAACCTGCTCGGCCGCCACATGCATCATCCAGTTGTCGCCGGGATGCAGCAGCACGGTCACCGCCGTGCCGCACAGATGGGCGCCGGTGTAGATGGGCCGCATGGTGGGCTTCATCAGGCCGACCCGGCCCATGGCCTCGTGGATGGTGGCGACGCCGAACTTCGACAGCCTTTCGACCGCCACCTTGTCGGCGCGGACGATATTGCGCTTCACGATGCCGAGATTGTTCATGGTCAGAGTCCCTTCGCCTTGAGCGCCCGGTCGAGGCGGGGATAGACGTGCCGCGCGTTGCCCTCGTAGACCTTGAAACGGTCTTCCGGGCTCAGATTCAGCGTCGCCTCGATGTAGCGCTTGGTGTCGTCGTAATGGTGCCCGGTCTCGGGATCGATGCCCCTGACCGCGCCGATCATCTCGGAGGCGAACAGGATATTGTCCACCGGGATCACCTTGGTCAGCAGGTCGATGCCCGGCTGGTGGTAGACGCAGGTGTCGAAGAAGATGTTGTTGAGCAGATGGTCGCGCAGGTGCGGCTTCTTCAGTTCCTGGGCCAGACCGCGGAAGCGGCCCCAATGGTAGGGCACCGCCCCGCCGCCATGGGGGATGACGAATTTCAGGGTGGGGAAATCCTTGAACAGGTCCGAGGTCAGGCACTGCATGAAGGCGGTGGTGTCGGCGTTGAGGTAGTGCGCGCCGGTGGTGTGGAAGCAGGAATTGCACGAGGTCGAGACGTGGACCATGGCCGGCAGCTCGTATTCCACCATGGCCTCGTAGATGGGGTACCAATGGCGGTCCGACAGTGGCGGCGACGTCCAATGGCCGCCGGACGGGTCGGGATTGAGGTTGATGGCGACGAAGCCGTATTCCTTGACGCACTTCTCGATCTCGGGGAGGCAGGTCCTGGGATCGGCGCCCGGCGATTGCGGCAGCATGGCCGCGCCGATGAAATGGTCGGGGAACAGGCCGGCGACGCGGGCGCACAGCTCGTTGCAGATGGCGGCCCAGGTGGAGCTGGTCTGGACGTCGCCGATATGGTGGGCCATGAAGCTGGCCCTGGGCGAGAAGATGGTCAGGTCGGAGCCGCGCTCCTTCATCTTGGCCAGCTGGTTGACCTCGATGGACTCGCGCAGTTCGTCGTCGCTGATGTTCAGGTCCGAGACCCTGGGAGTCTGGGACGGGTCCTTCAGCCCGGCGATCTGGCGGTTGCGCCACGCCTCCAGCGCCTGGGGCGCCGTGGTGTAGTGACCATGAATGTCGATGATCATGCGCTTTTTCCTTCCCAGATCGCGGCGGGGATCATCACCTCGCCCTTCATCAACAGGCGCGCGGTGCGCAACAGGGCGGCGCGGACCACCTTGCCGGGATCGGCGGGATCGAGTTCCAGCTCGACGCCGAATTCGCCGGTGGGGTGCTCGACGGCGACGGTCTTGACGCGGCCCGCCGGCACCACCGCCAGGCCCTCGGCCACCGAGCCGGTCAGCACGCAGGCGGTGGCCACGGTGACGGCGGCCAGCACGCCGATGGCGTCATGACAGACATGGGGAATGAAGCAGCGGGTTCCCACCGCCCCGCCGGCGCTGGGCGGGGCGATCAGGCACATCTTGGGATAATTCTTCGGTCCCACGTCGCCCAGGCCCATCAGATGCCCGGCCTTGAGGCGCAGGGACTCGAGGCGGGCCTTCAGCTCCGCGTCGGCATTCAAGGCCTCGACGCTCTCGGCGCCGGTGCGGCCCAGGTCGGCGGCGCGGAACAGCACCATGGGCATGCCGTTGTCGATGCAGGTCACCTCGAGGCCGTCGATGACGTCCCTGACCCGGCCGGTGGGCAGCAGGCCGGAGCACACCGAACCGGCGGTGTCGAGGAAGTTGATGGCGATGGGCGACGCGGTGCCGGGCACCCCGTCGATGCGGGCGCTTCCCGCGTACTCCACCTTTCCGCCCGGGGTCTGGACGGTGATGTCGCACTGCATGCCGGTGTTGAGCGTGAGCACGCGCAGCGTGGTGGCGTCGCCCTGTGCCGTGACGATGCCGCGCTCCAGGGCGAAGGGCAGGACGGCGGCCAGCATGTTGCCGCAATTGGGGGTGGTGTCCACCGTCTCCCTGTCGGGCTGCAACTGGGCGAACAGGAAGTCGAGATCGACGCCCGGCAGGGTGCCGGGCCGCACGATGCCCACCTTGGAGGTCAGCGGATGGCAGCCGCCCAGCCCGTCGATCTGCCGGGCATGGGGCGAGCCCATCACCGCCAGCAGCACCCTGTCTCTGAGCGCGATGTCGGCCGGCAGGTCGCTCTCCAGGAAGAACGGCCCGCGCGAGGTGCCGCCGCGCATGAACAGGCAAGGGATCGGGGTCTGCATCTGTCGGGCCTCCCAGCGTTCGACCTTGCCATGGTGACAAAATCCTGCCGGTCCACCAAGCCCCCCGGGGCCACTTTCAGCTATAGCGGATCGGCATAGCTTGAATAGTTTCAGCCCATTTCTGTTTTTACCAAATCCTGCAACAGGGCCATGGCGCGGCGTCCCAGCGGCGTGATGGGCTTGTGGGCCGAGACCGCCATGAACAAGGTGCTGGCCACGGACGGCTCCACCAGCCGGCTCAGGCTGAACGTTCCGGCGCGGCGCCAGGCGGCCAGCGCCGTCTCGGTCAGCACCGCATGGCCGTAGCCGGCGGCCACCAGATCGAGGATCGAGGGGATGGACGACACCTCCATCACCACCTTGAGCCGCGCCTCGGCGAAGGCCGCCTGGGTCTCCAGCAGCTTGCGCATGGCGTGGCTGCGCTCGGGCAGGATCAGGGGATAGGCCCCCAGCTCGGCCCAGCGCAGCGTGGCGGGTGCATCGCCGGCCGGGCCGACCAGGCCCAGCGGCTCGTCCAGCAGGCGCGACAGCTCGATGGCCGGGTTGGGCTCGGGGTTGTGGACGAGGCCGAGGTCGACGCGCCCGGTGGCGATCCACTCGCTGACATGGGTGGACAGCCCTTCGACCACGGCGAGGCGCGCCTTGGGCAGGGTGGCGCGGAAGCCCTCCACCAGGGGCAGGATCAGGCGCCGCCCGATGCTGGGCGGCAGGCCGACGACGATGCGGCCCGCCGGCTCGCCGCGCGCCGATTCCAGGTCCTCGGTGGCGCGGGCCACCGATTGCAGGATGCCCACCGCGTGGTCGAACAGCCGCTGCCCGGCCTCGGTCAGCGCCACGCCGCGCCCGGTGCGGTTGAGCAGGGTGATCCGCAGGTCGGTCTCCAGCAGGCGCACCTGCCGCGACAGGGCCGGCTGGGCGATCTCGAGCACCATGGCCGCCTTGCTGAAGCTGCCCAGCTCGGCGACGCGGACGAAGTATTCCAACTGCTTGAGGTTCATGGCCCCCCCCCAATCAACCCGGCGCGTATTCCGCCATGCAGTTGGGGGTTTCCCACACGCGGACCGCCACCAGCCGGGCGGTGGAATCGGAACGTTCGCGCACCGGCTCCTTCAGCACCTCGAACCAGTGTTTGGCCAGGCATTCGGCGGTGGGCTGGAACGGCACCACATAGAGCTTGGTGCCCATGCGGGTCCGGGTGGTCAGCGCCGCGCCGTTTTCCCGCACCTCGGCCAGGATGGATTCGGTCCAGTCCTGGGCACCCTGGGGCGCGAACAGGGCCAGCAGCTCGGCATCGGCGGAGGCCGCGATGAAGCCGTGATCGCAAGGCGCGTCGATGAGACGCATCATCTCGTGCTTGAGGAAACCGAAATCCACCACCATGTCGGTCTGCTCGCCGCTGGGATGCAGGTGGGCGGCCTCGCACTCCACCTCGATCACGTAGCGGTGGCCGTGCAGGTTCCGGCACTTGGAGCCGTGGGTCATGATGCGGTGGCCGGCATCGATCTCGATGCGGCGGCGGACGCGGAAGGTGGACATCAGGGTATTCCGACGATCTTGTGGGTCTGCAGGCTGAGCCGCCAGCGCGGCCGAGTCAAGCAATGGGCGATGGCGGCGCGGGTATTGGCGTCGCGCTCCGGCCCGTCCATGGGCTGCACCAGGAAATGGGTGAAGTCCAGATGCTCGAACGTCTCGGGCGCGGCGCCGGCCTGCGGGAACACCAGCTTCAGCTCGTCGCCCCGGGTCACCTTCAGGGTGGTGCCGGCCTTGGGGCTGACGCACACCCAGTCGATGCCGGGGGGCAGGTCCACCGTGCCGTTGGTCTCCACCGCCACCTCGAAGCCGAGACCGTGCAGCGCCGCCACCAGGGCCGCGTCCAGTTGCAGCCCCGGCTCGCCGCCGGTCACCACCACGGTGCGGGTGGCGCCGCCCACGTTCCGCACCGCCCCGGCCAGGGCTTGCGCGTCGGGATACTTCTCGCCGCCGACGAAATCGGTGTCGCAGAAGCGGCAGGCGGCGGCGGCGCGATCCTCCTCCCGCCCGCTCCACAGATTGCAGCCGGAAAAGCGCAGGAAGACCGCCGGCCGGCCGGCCTGCACGCCCTCACCCTGCAACGAGTGGAAGATTTCGCGGACGGTGTAGGGCATGGCGCCTTTAGTGGTCCGAGCCGTGGAGGATCTCGTCGGTGATGCCGGTCTCGTAGTCCAGGCCGGCGGGGGTCAGGGTCACCGCCATGGGGAAGCTGGCGCGGATCAGGCCCTTCCTCTCCAGCGCCACCCACACCGCGCCGTTGGCGAGGCCGCTGGCGTCCTTGCTCATCACCACCTTGCGGCCGACGTGGAAGTGGTTGCCGTGGGGATGGGGCAGGGCCGACAGGAAGACTTCGCCGCCGTCCATGCGGGTCGAGGTCTCGGGATGGCGGGCCAGTTCCTGGAACAGCACCAGGGTCTTCAGTTGCAGCGGATTGAGCTTCAAGGGATTGGCGCGGGGCGGCATGGGCGTCGGTTCCAAGGAAAGGGGGGGCGGCATCATGGCACCAGCCGCCCCCGGATTCCAAGAGTCATGCCGACGAATGGACTAGACGGATCAGCCGCCCGGCCTTATCCGTAGACGAAAGGAATGGAAGGCTGGTGAGGGGGTGCCGGTTCCCATGGACGTAAGGCAGACCATCAAGGCACTGTTCGACAACGCGGTCGATGCGGTCTGCGCCCATCGCGACGGCGTCGTGGTTGCCGCCAATCCTGCCTATGCCCGCCTGTTCGGCTATGACGTCGCCGACGACATGGCGGGCCACCCCATCATCGAGACCCTGGCCCCGGAGGAGCATTCCAGGGTTGGCGAGATCATCCGCCGCCGCGCCGCCGGCGCGGATGTCGCCCCGGTCTACACCGCCAAGGGCCTGCGGCGGGACGGCAGCCGCTTCGACCTGGAAATCGGCGCCTCGGTCTTTCAGATGGATGGGGAAAGCTACTTCATCGCGGTGCTGCGCGACGTCTCCGAGGCGGAGGATTCGAAGCGGCGGCTGACCGAGAGCGAGGAGCGCTTCCGCAACCTGTTCATGATGTCGCCCGACCCCACCTGGATCATCCAGGACAACCGGTTCGTCGAGTGTAATCAGGCGGCGGTGAACATCCTGGGATACCCGGACGCCGATTCGCTGAAGAACGTCCATCCGTCCGAGCTGTCGCCGGACGCCCAGCCCGACGGCGAATCCTCGTTCGCCAAGGCCGAGCGGATGATGGGCCTGGCCATGGCCAACGGCTTGCACCGCTTCGAATGGGCGCACCGGCGCCACGACGGCAGCGTCTTTCCCGCCGAGGTGACCCTGTCGGCCACCCTGCTGCAGGGCCGGCCCTCCATCTACTGCACCTGGCGCGACATCACCGAGCGCCACCAGGCCGAGGCACAGATGCGGCTGGCCGCCGGCGTGTTCGATTCCACCCACGAGGGCATCGTCGTCACCGACACCAACGGCATCATCCTGTCGGTCAATCCCGCCTTCACCCGGATCACCGGCTATGCCGGCTGCGAGGTGATCGGCAAGACCCCCGCCGTGCTGAAATCCCACCGCCAGGATCGGAACTTCTATCGCGCCATGTGGGACGATCTGCTGAAGAAGGGGGAATGGCGGGGCGAATTGTGGAACCGGCGCAAGGATGGCGAGGCCTATCTGGAATGGCTGACCATCAGCGCGGTGGCCGGGCCGGACGGCAAGCCGTCGCGCTATGTGGCGGTGTTCTCCGACGTCACCGAGCTGCGGCGCAAGGACGACCAGATCCGCCATCAGGCCTATCACGACGCCCTGACCGGCCTGCCCAACCGTTTCCTGCTGGCCGACCGCCTGGACCACGCGCTGGAGGTTTCGCGCCGGGTCCAGACCCAGGTGGCGGTGCTGTTCCTCGACCTCGACCGCTTCAAGGTGATCAACGACAGCCTGGGCCATCACGAGGGCGACAAGCTGCTGGTCGAGGTGGCCCGCCGCGTCGGCCAGACGGTGCGCCGGAGCGACACCGTCTCGCGCCTGGGCGGCGACGAGTTCGTGGTGGTGCTCTCCAGCTTCAGCGACACCACCGAGGTGGCCCTGGTGGCGGAGAAGATCATCGCCGCCCTGGCCCGTCCCCTGCGGCTGGCCGGCAAGGCGGTGCATTCGGGCACCAGCATCGGCATCGCCGTCTTTCCCCAGGACGGCGAGGACGCCGCCACCCTGCTGAAGAACGCCGACACCGCCATGTACCAGGCCAAGGCGGGGGGGCGGCGCTGCTTCCGCTTCTTCGACCGCTCCATGAACGAGCACGCGGTGCGCCGTCTGGAGCTGGAGGCGCAGTTGCGCCAGGCCATCGATTCCAACCAGCTGGAGTTGCACTACCAGCCCAAGGTGCTGGTGGAGACCGGCGGGCTGGCCGGGCTGGAGGCGCTGCTGCGCTGGAACCATCCCGAGCAGGGGCGGATTCCCCCCATGGAATTCATCCCCCTGGCCGAGGAGACCGGGCTGATCATCCCGCTCAGCTATTGGGTGATCGAGGAGGCCTGCCGCAAGCTGGCCAAGTGGCGCAAGGGCGGCGCCGACGTCAAGGTGGCCATCAACCTGTCGGCCCGGCAGTTCCACGACGAGAAGCTGCCGCAGCGGATCGAGGCCATCCTGCAGCGCAACAAAGTGCCGGGCAGCGCGCTGGAAATCGAGCTGACCGAGGGCGCGGTGATGGACGATCCCGGCCGGGCCATCGTCATCCTGCAGCGGCTGCGCGCCCTGGGCCTGCGCGTCTCGGTCGACGATTTCGGCACCGGCTATTCCAGCCTGGCCTATCTCAAGCGCTTCCCCATCAACGCGGTGAAGATTGACCGCTCCTTCGTCATGGACCTGCCCGGCGATGCCGAGGACGCGGCCATCGTCCGCGCCATCCTCGACCTCGCCCGCGCCCTTAACCTGGACGTGGTGGCCGAAGGGGTGGAAACCGCCGAACAGCTGGACTTCCTGGCCCAAGCCGGCTGCGGCCAGGTCCAAGGCTATTACTTCAGCCCGCCGCGCCCCGCCGCCGAACTGGACGCGTGGATCAGCAAGGCGTCCTGGGCGTACTCCCCCAATCGCCCCTGATAGCCTGCACCACAGCCAGGGCGGCAATGGCTGCGGTCTCGGCCCGCAGGATGCGCGGCCCCAACCCCACGGCGCGGGCGAAGGGCTGGGCGGTGATCAACCGGCGCTCCCCGTCGTCGAAGCCGCCCTCCGGCCCGACCAGCAGGGCGAGCGGGCCGGGCGGCAATCCGGTCAGCACCTGGGTCAGGGGCGGGCCGCCGCCGCCCTCGTCGAGGAACAGCAGCACCCGTTCCGCCGGCCAGCCGGCCAGTACCTTGTCCAGGGCGGCGGGCTCGGCCAGGTCGGGGACAGTCAGGCGTTCGCACTGCTCGGCGGCTTCCGTCAGGTGGGCGCGCAGCCGCTCGATATTGACCCGCCCGGCATTGGTGCGCCGGGTGAACACCGGCCAAAGGCGGGAAACGCCCAGTTCGGCCGCCTTTTCCACCACCAGATCGGTGCGGTCCTTCTTCAAGGGCGCGGCCAGCAGCCAGAGGTCGGGCTCGGGCGTCTGGGGCCGGGTCCGGCGCTCCGGCACCAGGGCGGCGCCGGCCTTGGCCAACGCGGCGATGCGGGCCAGCCACTCGCCGTCGGCACCGTTGAACAGCAACACCATCTCGCCCGGTTCGGCCCGCATCACCGCGGCGAGGTAATGGGTCTGGTCGCGGGTCAGCGCCACGGCGACGCCCGCCGCCAGCGGGGCCGGGACGAACAGGCGGAAACGGGGGCGGGATGCGGAATCGGTCATGACTTCCTTTTACGCCGCCGGCCGCCGATGGGGAAGCACGCTTGACCTCGCCCGCGACCGGGCCTATGTCGGACGGTAGAGAGTCCATCGAAGGTTCCGCCATGGCCGTGCTGCCCATCCTGACCGCGCCCGATCCGGTGCTGAAGTCCAAGTCCAAGCCCGTCGCCGCCGTGGACGACCGTATCCGCGCCCTGCTGGCCGACATGCTGGAGACCATGTACCACGCCCCGGGCATCGGGCTGGCGGCGCCGCAGATCGGCGTGCTGGAACGGGTGATCGTCATGGATATCGGCCGCAAGGAAGAGGACCGCGACCCCATCCGCATGGTCAATCCCGAGATCGTCTGGGCGTCGGACGAGGACAACACCTACGAGGAAGGCTGCCTGTCGGTGCCCGAGCACTATTCCAACGTGGTGCGCCCGGCGGCGGTCAAGGTCCGCTATCTCGACGAGACCGGCGAGAAAAAGGAAATCCACGCCGACGGCCTGCTGGCCACCGTGGTGCAGCACGAGATGGACCACCTGGACGGCATCTTGTTCATCGACCACCTGTCGTCGCTGAAGCGTAACATGATCCTGCGCAAGCTGCTCAAGGCCCGGAAGGACGCGGAATGAAACTGGTGTTCATGGGGACGCCGGACTTCTCGGTCCCCATCCTGGACTCGCTGATCGAGGCCGGGCACCAGGTGGTCTGCACCTATTCCCAGCCGCCCCGGCCCGCCGGGCGCGGCCACAAGGAACAGCCGACCCCGGTCCACGCCTTCGCCCACCAGCGCGGCATTCCCGTCCGTACCCCCAAAAGCCTGAAATCCCCCGAGGCTTGCTCCGAGTTCGCCGCCCTGGACGCCGACGTGGCGGTGGTGGCGGCCTATGGCCTGATCCTGCCCCAGGCGGTGTTGGACGCGCCGCGCCTCGGCTGCCTCAACGTCCACGCCTCGCTGCTGCCGCGCTGGCGCGGCGCGGCGCCCATCCAGCGGGCCATCCTGGCCGGCGACCATGAGACCGGGGTCACCATCATGCAGATGGATGCCGGACTGGACACCGGGGCCATGCTGCTCAAGGAAAGCATCCTGCTGCTGCCCGACACCACGGCGTCCTGGCTGCACGACATGCTGGCCGCCATGGGGGCGCGGATGATCGTCGATGCGGTGGGCCGGCTGGAGGCCGAGGAACCTCTGCCCGCCACCCCCCAGCCGGCAGAGGGGGTGACCTACGCCCACAAGCTGGCCAAGGAGGAGGGCCTTCTCGACTGGAGCCGTCCGGCGGTGGAGCTGGACCGCAAGGTTCGCGCGCTGAACCCCTGGCCCGGCGTGTGGTTCGAGATGGGAGGCGAGCGCGTCAAGGTCATCGAGGCGGCGGTGGTCCCCGGCGCGGGCCCGCCGGGCACCGTGCTCGACGGCCAGCTGACCGTCGCCTGCGGCAAGTTCGCCCTGCGTCCCCTCAAGGTCCAGCGGGCCGGCAAGGCGGCCATGACCGTTTCCGAGATGCTGCGCGGCCATGCCATCCCCAAGGGCACGGTGCTGGCCCAGAGCGCCCGGTAATGCCCCGCTACCGCCTGCTCGTCGAGTACGACGGCACCCCCTTCAACGGCTGGCAGCGCCAGGACAAGGGCCTGTCGGTCCAGGGCGTGCTGGAAAAGGCCGTCGAGAAGCTGTGCGGCACCCCCTGCACCATCAATGCGGCGGGACGCACCGATGCCGGAGTGCACGCCACGGGACAGGTGGCCCATGTGGACCTGCCCCGCGATTATCCCGCCGATACGGTCAGGGACGCGCTCAACTACCACATGAAACCCAAGCCGGTGGCGGTGGTGGCCGCCGAGAAGGTCGGAGACGACTTCCACGCCCGCTTCTCGGCGATTGGGCGGGCCTATCTCTACCGCATCGTCAACCGCCGCGCCCCGCTGGCGCTGGAACAGGACCGGGCGTGGTGGGTGCCGGTGGCGCTGGATGCGGATTCCATGGCCGAGGGGGCGAGGCGGCTGCTCGGCCACCACGACTTCACCACCTTCCGCGCCTCGGAATGCCAGGCCAAGAGCCCCATGAAGACCCTGGACGTGCTGGACGTCACCCGGGTGGGCGAGGAAATCCGCATCGTGGCGGAGGCCCGCTCGTTCCTGCACCATCAGGTGCGCAACATGGTCGGCACCCTGAAGCTGGTGGGCGAGGGCAAGTGGAGCCCCGACGACATGGGCCGGGCGCTCGCCGCCCGCGACCGCACCAAGGGCGGCCCCACCGCCCCGGCGGCGGGTCTGGTCCTCACCGGGGTGACGTATCCCCCTTCGGGCGATAGAAGCGGCCCGACAGGCTGACCCGGTCGATCACGTATTCCTCGCGCAGCACCTGGAACACCTCGTCCTGGAAATCCTTCCAGCGGGCCGGCATCTCCTGGGCCCCCGGATTGGCGTCCTCGGGATGCCTGGGCGGATCGAGGATCTGCACCACGGCGATCTCGTGGCGGCGCAGCATGCCGGTCAGGGTATCGGCGGGCAGGCGGCCCATGGTCATGGCCTGCAGCATGTTGATGGGGTCGTAGAAGGCTGGCTTCCCCGCCCTGAGGCACAGCAGGTGCGATTGGCACAGCGCGGTGCCGGGAATGGACCTCACATAGGCGACCTCGTCGCGGAACAGGGCCATGTGGTCTTGCGCCTCGCCCGCCAGGTCGACGCCGATGCGCCCCAGGCTGAGCGGCGCGTAGAACAGCACGCCGGCATTGACCAGCAACGCCATCGCTGGCCGCGCCCGGGGAAAGGGGGCAAGGCGCAGCACCAGCCCGGCGCCCGCCGCCAGGGCCACGTAGACGTCGAAGAAGACGTTGACGTCGGTTCCCGCCCCGCCCGAGAAGAAAATGCCGAAGGCCAGCGCCGCCCCGAGATAGGCGAGGATCAGGCCGGCCGGCCGGGTGCTGCGCGCCGCGATCAACCCGATTCCCACCAGGGCCATGGGCGCCTGGAACTGGCCGAGGATTTCGACGGTGAACAGGAACGACCGGCTGACCTCCCAGGTGCGGGACGCCAGCAGTTGGGTGAAGAAGGCGCCGTTCGAGGACAGCCACAGCAGCCCGCCGCTCAGGCCGGCCAGGGCGAGGCCGGTGAGGAAGAAGCCCAGCCGGGCGCGGGCCGGGCCGCGCAGCAGCACGTCCAGGCCGACCAGCAGCGGCAGGCAGATCAGGTTGTGCTTGACCAGCACCCCGGCCGAGAACAGCAGGGCGGCCAGGGCGGCGCGGCGCGCCCCCGCCGTTCCGCCCAGATGGACGGCCAGCCCCCACAGGACCAAGGCCTGGCCCAGCAATTGCGGATTGTTCTTGCCCACGTAATCGGTGACCAGGGCGGCGAAGAACAGGGCGCAGGTGACGGCGCCGAACCAGCCGTCGAGCCTTGATCCCCCCGCCGAGCGGACGATGGAGCGCACCGCCAGGCAAAGCGCGATCACCGACGCGAAGGAGGCCAGCCGCCCGGCCATGTTGACGTCGCCGGTCAGGTGCGACAGGGCGCCCACCAGATAGAACGACAGCGGCGGGTAGTTGTTGAAGAAATAGGGCGAGCCGGTGTCGTAGAGCGGCAATCCGGCGGCGGCGCGCAGCTGGAGATAGGCGTTCCAGCCCTCGGTGTTGTCGATCTCGTAATCCCAGAAGATGCGGGCCAGGGGATAGGCGAGCAGCACCAGGGCCAGCCCGGCCAGGGCGTGGACGGTCAGCCTGTAGGACCGCTCGGCATCGCCGCTCACATCATTCCCCCCGCGCATCGCTCCTCCGTTCCCGACGGATTCGCCCTTCCGGAGCGGAGTGCCACAGAAGCTTCGGCCACGCAAGCGGGATGCGGGCGTCCCCTTATCCCCCCAGGATCACCAGCAGGTCCTTGGCCTCCACCTGGGTGCCGGGGGTGACCGCCACCGAGGCGATGGTGCCGGCCCGTTCGGCCCGCACCGCCGTTTCCATCTTCATGGCCTCGATGGAGACCAGCAGGTCGCCCTTTTCCACCATCTGCCCGGCATGGATGGCGACGCTGACCACCAGGCCGGGCATGGGGGCGCCCACATGGTCGGCGTTGCCGGGTTCCGCCTTGGGCCGCGCCGCCCTGGCGGGGGCTACCTTGCGGTCGAACACCCTGACGGTGCGCGGCTGGCCGTTCAGCTCGAAGAACACCTTGCGCGAGCCGTCCTCTTCCGGCTCGGCGGTGGCGAGGTAGCGGACGATCAGGCTCTTGCCCTTCTCCAGGTCGATGCTGATCTCCTGGCCGGGCTGCATGCCCCAGAAGAACACCTCGGTGGGCAGCGCCGAGACGTCGCCGTACTGGCGCTGGTGGGCGGCGAAATCGGCGAACACCTTGGGATACATCAGGTACGAGGCCAGTTCCGCCTCGGACAGCTTGCGCCCGGCCTTCTTCTCGGCCTCCTCCCGGGTGGCGGCAAGGTCGGCGGGCGGCAGCACCGCGCCGGGCCGCACCGTGATGGGCTTGGCCGCTCCCAGAACCTTCCTTTGCAAGGCCGCCGGGAAACCGCCCACCGGCTGGCCGAGATCGCCCCTGAAGAACGACACCACCGATTCGGGGAAGGCGATCTCCTTGTCGGGGTCCAGCACGTCGTCGGGCGAGAGGTTGCTGGTCACCATCATCAGGGCCATGTCGCCCACCACCTTGCTGGTCGGCGTCACCTTGACCACGTCGCCGAACATGGCGTTCACGTCGGCATAGGCCTTGGCCACCCAGTCCCAATGCTGCTCGACGCCCAGGCTCCGGGCCTGGGCGCGCAGGTTGGTGTACTGGCCGCCCGGCATTTCGTGCCCGTAGACCTCGGCGGTGCCCGAGCGGATCTCCGCCTCGAAGGGGGCGTAAAGGGTCCGCACCCCTTCCCAATAGCGCGACAGGCCGTTCAGCGCCCCCTGGTCCAGGCCGGGGTCGCGGTCGTGACCGGCCAGGGCGGCGCAGATGGAGCCCAGCGGCGGCTGGCTGGTCAGCCCGCTCATGGAATCCATGGCGGCGTCCACCGCGTCCACCCCGGCGTCCACCGCCGCCAGCACGCTGGCCGCCGACAGGCCCGAGGTGTCGTGGGTGTGGAAGGCGATGGGCAGGCCCACCTCCTGCTTCAGGGCCTTGACCAGCGCCGCGATGGCGCGCGGCCGGGCCAGGCCGGCCATGTCCTTGATGCCCAGAACATGGGCGCCGGCCTTCTCCAGCGCCTTGGCCATGGTCACGTAGTACTTGAGGTCATATTTGGGCCGGGCGGCGTCAAAGATGTCGCCGGTATAGCAGATGGCCGCCTCGCAGACCTTGCCGCTCTCGCGCACCGCCTCGATGGCCACATGCATGTTGTCGACCCAGTTGAGCGAGTCAAAGACGCGGAACACGTCGACGCCGTTTTCCGCCGCCTGGGCGACGAAATGCCTGACCACGTTGTCGGGGTAGTTGGTGTAGCCCACCGCGTTGGCCGAGCGCAGCAGCATCTGCAGCAGCAGGTTGGGCATGGCGTTTCGCAGGGCTCTAAGACGCTCCCACGGGTCTTCCCGCAGGAAGCGCATGGCCACGTCGAAGGTGGCGCCGCCCCAGCATTCCACCGAGAACAGGCCGGGCAGCAGCCGGGCATAGGCCGGCGCCGCCGCCAGCATGTCGTGGCTGCGCATGCGGGTGGCGAACAGCGACTGGTGGGCGTCGCGCATGGTGGTGTCGGTGACCAGCACCCTTTTGCTGTCCCGCATCCACCGGGCCAGGCCCTCAGGCCCCAGCCGGTCCAGCAACTGCTTCGAGCCGGCGGGGGGCTCGGCCGCGGGGACGGGCGGCAAATCGGGGCGGTGGCCCAGCAAGGGGCGCTTCAGGCCCATTACGTCCGGGTTGCCGTTGACCATCACGTCGCCGACGAAGGACAGCACCCTGGTGGCGCGGTCCTTGCGGTCCTGGCGGGCGAACAGTTCCGGCGTCTCGTCGATGAAGCGGGTGGTGTAGGCGCAGCCCACGAACTTGGGATGCTCGATCACCGCTTCCAGGAAGGTCAGGTTGGTGGCGACGCCCCGGATGCGGAACTCGCGCAGCGCCCGGTCCATGCGGGCGATGGCCTCTTCCGGGGTGGGCGCCCAGGCGGTGACCTTCTCCAGCAGGGAATCGTAGTGCCGGGTGATCAGCGCCCCGGAAAAGGCGGTGCCGCCGTCCAGCCGGATGCCGAAGCCGTTGGCGCCGCGATAGGCGGTGATGCGGCCGTAATCGGGAATGAAGTTGTTGGCCGGGTCCTCGGTGGTGATGCGGCACTGGATGGCGTGGCCGTTCAAGGGAATGTCGGCCTGCCGGGGCACGTCGGAACCCGGGGCGCCGATGGGCGCGCCGCCGGCGATCCTGATCTGCGCCTTGACGATGTCGATGCCGGTGACCACCTCGGTCACCGTGTGCTCCACCTGGACGCGGGGATTGACCTCGATGAAGTAGAAGGCCCCCGTCTCCATGTCCATCAGGAACTCGACGGTGCCGGCGTTCTCGTAGGCGGCGGCGCGGGCCAGGCGCACCGCCGTCTCGCACAGCTCGGCCCGCCGCTGGCCGTCGAGATAGGGGGCCGGGGCGCGTTCGACCACCTTCTGGTTGCGGCGCTGTACCGAGCAGTCGCGCTCGTAGAGATGGACCAGATTGCCCTGGGAATCGCCCAGGATCTGCACCTCGACATGGCGCGCCCGGCGCACCAGCTTTTCCAGGTAGACCTCGTCGTTGCCGAAGGCGGCCTTGGCCTCGCGCCGCGCCACCGCCAGCATTTCCTCCAGTTCGCTCTCGGCCTCGATCACCCGCATGCCGCGCCCGCCGCCGCCCCAGCTGGCCTTGAGCATCAGGGGATAGCCCACCGCCTGGGCTTGGCGCTTGCATTCGGCCAGATCGGCGGGCAGCGGACCGGTGGCCGGCATCACCGGCACTCCGGCCTTCTGCGCCAGCTCGCGCGCCGCCACCTTGTTGCCCAGCAGGCGCATGACGTCGGAGCCGGGGCCGACGAAGGCCATGCCCGCCGCCCGCACCGCATCGGCGAAATCGGGATTTTCCGACAGGAAGCCGTAGCCGGGATGCACGGCGTCGCAGCCGGCTTCCTTGCCCACCCGGATCATCTCGTCGATGGCGAGATAGGCCTCGATGGGGCCCTTTCCCTTGCCGATCAGGTAGCTTTCATCCGCCTTGAAGCGGTGGAGCGCGAAGCGGTCCTCGGTGGAATAGACCGCCACGGTGCCCAGCCCCAGTTCGGTGGCGGCGCGGCAGATGCGGATGGCGATCTCGCCGCGATTGGCGACCAGCAGCTTGCGGAAAGGGGGGTTGCCCGAGGCGGAGGGGATCATGGTTCACCACATTGATCATTGATGAAGCGTTGGATAAATCTTTTTACCACTCTTGTAAACAGGCGCTTTGAGCTTACCATTAATCAGAGGCGTCTTTACACGAGCGGAAGGTGGGGGTAGACAAAACCAGCATATAGAGGGCAGCACATGACGGAACCGATCAGGCCGGCCAAGCTGGCCGACACCATCGCCGACCACCTGGAACAGCTTATCCTCGAAGGAAGCCTGCGGCCAGGAGAACGCCTGCTGGCCGAGCGCGAGCTGGCCCAGCGCTTCGACGTCTCGCGCCCCTCCCTGCGCGAGGCGCTGGAGAAGCTGGAAAAGCGCGGCCTGCTGAAATCGGGGCGCGGCGGGGCGACCTTCGTGGCCCCCCTGCTGGGCGAGGGCTTCACCGAGCCCCTGTATTCCGCCCTGGCGTCGCGGCCGGAGACCACCTTCGACTATCTGGAGTTCCGCCGCTTCGTCGAGGGCTCGGCCGCCTATTTCGCGGCGCTGCGCGGCACCGACGTGGACCGCGACCTGATCCGCGAATGCTTCGAGAAGATGGAAGCCGCCCACCAGCAAGACGATTCCAGCGACGAGGCCGAATCCGACGCCGATTTCCATCTGGCGGTCTACGAGGCGTCGCACAATCTGGTCATGCTGCACATCATGCGCTCGCTGTCGGACATGCTGCGCAAGGACGTGTTCTACAACCGCGCCAAGCTCTATCAGCGCCAGGGGGTGCGGGAATTGCTGCTGGAGCAGCACCGCGCCGTCTACCTGACGGTGATGGCCGGCGATCCCGACGCCGCCAAGGCCGCTGCCGAGGCCCATATCGACTTCACCCGCGACGCCCTGACCGAGATCGCCAAGGCCGACGCCCGGCTGGAGGTATCGCTCCGCCGCATCGCCAAGACCGATCTGGTGACGGCCAAGCGCTGATGGCCGGCTTCATGGCCCAGGCCCTGGCCGAGGCAGCGGCCGCCGGCACCCGCGGCGAGGTGCCGGTGGGTGCGGTGATCGTCCGGGACGGCCGGGTGATCGCCCGGGCCGGCAACCGGGTCGAGGAACTGGGCGATCCCACCGCCCACGCCGAGATGCTGGCCATCCGCGCCGCCACCGCCCCCGGCGACCGGCGGCTGGAGGATTGCGACCTCTACGTGACCCTGGAACCCTGCCCCATGTGCGCGGCGGCCATCTCCCTGGCCCGCGTGCGGCGGCTGTATTTCGGCGCCTACGATCCCAAGGGCGGCGGCGTCGAGCACGGCGCCAAGGTCTTCGACCATTCCACCTGCCACCACCGCCCCGAAATCTATGGTGGGCTGGAGGAGAGCCGCGCCGCCCTCCTCCTGCGGGATTTCTTCGCCGCCCGGCGCTGATGCCTCAGCCGCAGGACGGACGCCCGGCCTCCGCCACCTCGATCGCCCCTTCAGCCAGCAACTGGGCGGCGGTGGCGGTGGTGCGGAACTGAAGGGCGCCGCCCTTCTGGTCGAACCAGGCCGGAGTCCTGCCCGACCAGGCCACCAGCGGCTTGACCACCCGGTAGCTGAAATAGGCGGCGCTGACGCAGTCGTAGGGCAGGGCCCGGGTCGAGAAGGCGGTGCCCTGCGGATTGAACCGGGTTCCCGTCTCGCAGCCGAAGCGGTCGATCACCATGCCGGGCGGCAGCACCACCGTGGTGGAGATCTCGGTGCTCCACTCGTGGACCGGCCAGCGCAGGTTGCCCCTGCCGTCCTTCCAACGGCTGGAGATGTCGGGACGGATATCGGCGACGCTACAGCCGGCCATGGCCGGACCGCCCGCCAGCGGCAGGCCCAGCCCGGCAAGGACAACAGCGGTCAGCAACAATCGCGTGCGCATGGATCATTCTCCCCCAGGCCCATTCCTTGGGGAGGATGATGCCTCGAACGGCGATCGCAGTCACGTCACATGCAACTATATAATGTGGCGAGTTGTTAGGGCTTGCGCCATATGGGCACCCCACTTCCGGGCAGGCCGTACTCCGCCCAGCGCTGGCTGACCCGGTCCACCACCTCCTGGTCCATGCGCAGCTTGACGCCCCATTCCCGGTGGGTTTCCGGCGGCCACTTGTTGGTGGCGTCCAGGCCCAGCTTGCCCCCTAGGCCCGATTCCGGGCTGGCGAAGTCCAGGTAGTCGATCGGGGTGCCCTCCACCACCGTGATGTCGCGGGCCGGGTCCATGCGGGTCGAGATGGCCCACATGACGTCCTTCCAGTTGCGCGCGTCGATGTCGTCGTCCACCACGATGACGAACTTGGTGTACATGAACTGCTTGAGGAAGCTCCAGATGCCGAACATCACCCGCTTGGCGTGGCCGGGATAGGCCTTCTTGATGGACACCACGGCGATGCGGTAGGAGCAGCCCTCGGGCGGCAGCCAGAAATCGACGATTTCCGGGAATTGCTGCGCCAGCAGCGGGATGAACACCTCGTTCAGCGCCTCGCCCAGCACGCTGGGTTCATCCGGCGGCCGTCCGGTGAAGGTGGAGAGGTAGATGGGGTCCTTGCGCATGGTGATGGCCGAGACGCGGAAGACCGGGAAGTCCTCCACCGAGTTGTAATAGCCGGTGTGGTCGCCGTAGGGGCCTTCCGGGCCGCTCTCGTCGAGCATGACGTGGCCTTCCAGCACGATCTCGGCCTCGGCCGGCACCTTCAGCGGCACCGTCTTGCACTCCACCAGCTCCAGCTTCCTGCCGCGCAGCAGACCGGCGAACTGGTACTCGGACAGGGTCTCGGGCACCGGGGTCACCGCGGCGATGATGGTGCCGGGATCGGCGCCGATCACGATCGCCGCCGGCATGGGCTCCGTCTTCTCCTTGGCCCAGCGCTGGAAGTGCTGGGCGCCGCCCCGGTGCTTCAGCCAGCGCATCAGGGTGGTGTTCCTGCCCGTCACCTGCATGCGGTAGATGCCCAGGTTGAAATTGTCGCGCTTGTCGTCGGCGGGATTTGGCCCCTGGGTCACCACCAGCGGCCAGGTGATCAGCGGCGCCGGCTCGCCCGGCCAGCAGCCCTGGATGGGCAGTTGCGACAGGTCGACGTCGCCGCCCTTCAGCACCACTTGCTGGCAGGGCGCCGAGCCCACCGTCTTGGGCCGCATGGCCATCACCGTCCGGGCCAGCGGCAGCATCTCCAGAGCTTCCCGCCAGCCGCCGGGCGGCTCGGGCTGTTTCAGGAAGGCCAGGGTCTCGCCCACTTCCCGCAATTGGGCCGGCTCGCGGTCCATGCCCCAGGCCACCCGCTCCACCGTGCCGAACAGGTTGACCAGCACCGGCATGCCGTAGCGGGAGCCGTCGGGCCGCACCACGTTCTCGAACAGCACCGCCGGGCCGCCCTCGGCCAGCAGGCGGGTCTGGATCTCGGTCATCTCCAGATGGGGCGATACCGGCGCGCTCACCCGCTTCAGCCGGCCGGCCTTTTCCAGGCGGGTGACGAAGTCGCGCAGGGATTCGTAGGGCATGGGGGCTCTCCTGTGGTCCGGCGCACAGGGGAGTACGATCCCGCCTTGCCGTCAAGGCCGACATGCCCCAGATAAGTTTCAGACACAAATGTGATAAGATGTAGTGTCCTCACCCGACTTCACGCCATGGCCGTTTCGGCGTAGGCTGGTCGGGGTTATCGCTTGATCTTCCCTGAGGGGGATGGCTGTCCATGGCTTCGGTCCATAAGAAGGAAGAGCGTTACCGGACGCTGATCGAGCTGGGCATCGCGCTGTCGGCCGAACGCAACCACAATCGCCTGATGGAGAAGATTCTCCTGGGCGCCAAGAGCATGTGCAACGCCGATGGCGGCACGCTCTACCTGATGACCGAGGCCAAGGACGGGCTTCGCTTCGAGATCATGCTGAACGACACGCTGAACATCGCCATGGGCGGCACTACGGGAAAGCCCATCCCGTTCCCGCCGCTGCGCCTCCACGACGACCAGGGCGAGCCCAACCACAAGAACGTGTCCAGTTCCTGCGCCCTGACCGCCCAGACGGTCAACATCGCCGACGCCTACGACGTGGACAAGTACGACTTCACCGGCACCAAGGCCTTCGACGCCAAGACCGGCTACCGTTCCAAGTCGTTCCTCACCGTGCCATTGAAGAACTACGAGGGCGAGGTGATCGGCGTCATCCAGCTGATCAACGCCCGCGACGGCCGCAACCGCATCGTGGAATTCGGCCCCGACATCACGCCGCTGATCGAGGCCCTGGCCTCCCAGGCGGCGGTGGCGCTGGACAACCAGCGCCTGATCGAGGCCCAGAAGAATCTGTTCAAGAGCTTCATCCAGGTGATCGCCGGCTCCATCGACGCCAAGAGCCCCTATACCGGCGGCCACTGTCACCGGGTGCCGGCCATCACCTTCATGCTGGCCCAGGCGGCCTGCGACGCCACCGAAGGCCCCTTCGCCGATTTCTCGCTGACCGAGGACGAGTGGTACGAGCTGGAAGTGGCCGGCGGCCTGCACGATTGCGGCAAGGTCACCACCCCGGAATACATCGTCGACAAGGCCACCAAGCTGGAGACCATCTACAACCGTATCCACGAGGTCAGGATGCGCTTCGAGGTGGCCAAGCGCGACGCGGTCATCGCCTATCTGGAAGGGCTGGTGGCCGGCGAGGAGAAGGCCGACATCCTGAAGGCCCGCATGGATGCCGAACTGGCCCAGCTGGATGCCGACTTCGCCTTCGTCGCCGAATGCAACGTGGGCGGCGAGTTCATGGCCCCCGACAAGGTCGAACGGCTGAAGGCCATCGCCGAGCGCAGCTGGGTCCGCACCCTGGACGACACCATGGGCCTGTCCCTCGACGAGACCCGGCGGCGCACCGGCGACGAGCCCAAGCCGCCGGTGGCGGAGAAGATGCTGGCCGACAAGGACTGGCACATCGTCCCCCACGAGATCAACGTGGACGTCAGCCGCTACGATTCCGAGGGCTTCAAGATGAAGCCGCTGGAGCACCGCTACAATCTGGGCGAGCTGTACAATCTGGCCATCGGGCGCGGTACCCTGACGGCGGAAGACCGCTTCAAGATCAACGACCACATCGTCCAGACCATCTTCATGCTGAAGGCCCTGCCGTTCCCCAAGAACCTGTCGCGGGTGGCCGAATGGGCCGGCGGCCACCACGAGAAGATGGACGGCGGCGGCTATCCCAAGGGCCTGAAGCGCGACGAGATGTCGCTGCCCGCCCGCATGATGGCGGTGGCCGACATCTTCGAGGCGCTGACCGCCGCCGACCGCCCCTACAAGAAGCCCAAGACCCTGTCGGAATCCCTCAAGATCATGTCGTTCATGGTCAAGGACCAGCACATCGATCACGAATTGTGGGAACTGTTCCTGACCTCCGGCGTCTGGAAGGAATACGCCGAGAAGTACCTGCGCCCCGAACAGGTGGATGCGGTGGACGTCTCCAGCTACCTGCCCAGGAAGGCGGCCGAATAGGGAATGGACGCCGGCTTTCGCGCCTATATCGCCGCCAGCCTGGACGGCTACATCGCCGATGGCGACGGCTCCATCGCCTGGCTCAAGCCGTTCGATGCCATCGATTACGGCTTCGACGAGTTCATGGCCCATATCGGCACGGTGGTGATGGGCCGCACCACCTACGAGCACCTGCACGCCATGGGGCACTGGCCCCACAACGACAAGCGCTGCATCGTGGTCACCTCGCGCTCCATGGACACCGCCCCCGACAACGTCGAGCCCTGGGTGGGCGACCTCGCCCAGCTGGTGGCCGAACTGAAAGCCTCGGCCGCCGGCGACGTCTGGGTGGCGGGCGGGGCCAAGGCGCTGCGCGCCTTCCTCGATCTCGGCGCCATCGACCATTTCGACCTGTTCGTCATGCCGGTGCTGCTGGGCCGGGGCCGCCCGCTGTTCGAGCCCAGCGAGCGGTGCGGCCGCATGACCCTGCTGGGGGCCAAGACCTACATCAACGGCGTGGTCCGCCTCAGCTACGTGGTGGGGTGAGGCGCGCCGCCTCCCCGCCGGGCCATGGTCAGCGCCTCGCGCGCCGAATCGTAGGCCAGGCGGAAGGCGTCCAGCCCGCGCGGCGAGATGCTGCCGTCGGCCAGTCCGCCCAGCACCTCGTCGAGCACCGCCTCCAGCTCGCTCTCCACCGCGTCCAGTTCCGTCCCGTCCCGGCCGGCGCGGGCCCGGTCGCGCAATCCCATCAGCGCCTGGGCGCGCCGCCCGGCGTGGATGGGGGCGCGGCGGAACACCGTGCCGTAGAGGGCGGCGGCGCCCGAGCCCAGGATGCCGGCCGCCGACAGCCCTACGTAAAGCAGGTCGGAATAGCGGTCGAAGAAGGTCTTCACGTCGCTGGCCACGTACTGGTCGGCGCCGGGATGGATGGCGATCAGCCCGCCCTTCTCGGTGGCGGGCGGCTCGATCCGGGTGGCGAAGCTTTCCTCGACGGCCAGCTGGCGGCCGCTTTCGAACAGGGCGCGCATCAGGTCGACCACCTGGGCTTCCGGCATCTTGGCGCGGGCCACCAGGATGCGCTGCAGCGCCACCGTCTCCAGCTCCTCGTCGGGAATGCGCGGCGAGCCGACCAGCAGCCCCGCCTCCAGGGTCTCGGCATAGAGGCCGGGCATCTTGCGCTCCAGGGCCTTGGCGTCGCGGATGGCGTGGACGGTGAAGCCCTTCAGCCTGTGCGCCAGATCCTGGAAATCGTCGGCGCCGGACAGGCGCGACAGCGGTTCGAGCACCACCACCACGTCGGCGGCCCCGCCGGGGCCGAGCAGCTGGTCCAGCGCCGCGCTGGGTGGCACGGTGCGCAGATTGATCAGCTTGGGATCGTGCTTGTACTGTTCCAGCAGACGGCGGACGAAGGTCTCGTTGCGGCCGTCGCGCCCCACCACCACGGCGCGGCGGCGCTCCATGTCGGCCAGCGACTTGAACTTGCTCCGGGGCGGGGTGATCAGCAGCAGCACCTCCTCCTCCAGGATGGCGATGGCCCGGGCGCTGGGGGGGATGCGGCGTTCGTCGGTGCGCACCACCACCAGGTCGGCCTCGTGCTGGGCGAAGCGCGGCAGATTGTGGATGGCGGCGTCGCTGGCCAGCACTTGCAGGCGGATCGAGGCGCGGTTGTTGGTCAGCACCTCGGCCAGCTTGCGGGCGAAGCGGTGCTCGGGCGAGGCCTCGGGGCCGACGGCGATGGTGACGGTGGTGGGCTTGTAGTACCAGTACCCCACCGCGCCGACCACCAGGGCGGTCAGCGCCAGGGTCAGCAGGGCGAGCAGCAGGATCTTGGTGCGGTTACGCATTAATCCCGCCTCCCGTCCGCCGTCAGGGCAGTTCCCGGTAGAACATCAGCAGCACGCCGACCATGGAGAAGCATACCGGCCACAGCAGGCCGGCGACCCGCCGGGCCCTTCCGTCGCCGCGGATTTCCAGCCAGCGCAGCCAGCCGGCCATGACGCCGAACAGGCCCATGGGGATGTGGCTGAACTCGATCAGGAAGCGCTCCTTGACGTCGGTCAGGGTGTGGTTGTGCACCAGCAGCAGCCCGGCCCCCACCGCGCACAGGATGGGGAAGATCAGGGCGGCGCGCTCGCTCTTGAGGCGGCCGGTGCGCACCGCCCATTCGAACAGGCCGAAAGGAAACAGCAGCAGCCCCACCACCCGGTGCTGGAAGACTTCCGGGTCGGCCAGGGTCTCGAAGAAGCCGTGCGGACCGATGGGCCAGCTTTCCGGGTCCGAGCGGATGATGATGGCGGTGCCGATCACCAGGAACAGCAGCGGCCAGTGCCGCGCCGGGCCGACGCCCATGCGGTGCGCCATGGCGCCCAGGCCCATGGCGAGCACGAAGATGCCGGCCCAGTTGTGGTTGAATTCCGACCACATCCTGTCGGCGGTCTCGCTGGCGGCGGTCTTCTCGATGCCGATGGAGAGGGTCTCCGACGGCGGGCTGACCAGGCGCGGCGCCCGCACCGGCGCCATGCGCTCGACGATCTCCATGATGGTCGCCTGATGCTGGGTCTGGTCGGCGGCCGGCGGCTGCGAGGCCATGGAGGCGGCGATCATCAGCACGGTGACGCCGATGCCGATCTCGACCTCGGCGAAGCGGCGCAGGCGGAACTGACCCTTGTCGGCGGCTTCCGAGCGGGTGGACTTGCGGTTCATGGCCGCCAGCAACAGCAGCACCGACAGCAAGATGATCTTGGCTCCGGTCATGATGCCGTAGGCGGTGCCGATCAGGGCGCCCGGCGTGGAGATGTAGCCCCAGGCCAGCATGGCGGCGCCCAGCAGCAGCAGCCCCACCGCCCCGGTGAACAGGTGCGAGAAGCGCATGCCGACCAGCAGGCGGTCGCGGGATTCCTTCACATGGGTCAGCGCCAGCAGCATGAAGGGAATGCCGCCGATCCAGAGCGAGGCGCCGGCCTGATGCAGGGCGTCGGCCAGGATGTAGTACTCGCGCTCGTCCACCCGGGCGAAGGCGTGGCTGGACATCACCGAGGCGCCCAGCACCACCGCCGCCAGCAGCGCCATGGACGGCACCTGGGCCGGGTTGGCCTGCATGCGCGCCGTCACCGCCAGGGCCATGGCGGCGGTCGCCATGATCAGGTTCCACTGGACGAAATCGGCGCCCATGGCGTCGCCGGGCTCGATCTTCAGCCCGGCCACCAGTTGGGAGAGGTTGGCGAAGATGGACAGCCCGGCCACCAGGGCCAGGGCCAGGCCGCCCCTGGCGGTCCAGGTCAGGCCGGTGCGCTCCATGGCCAGGACCCGGCCGCCCAGCTTGGGGGCCAGCGGCCGGGTGAAGCCGAACAGGAACAGCACGCCGCCCAGGATCACCGATTGGGCGGTCAACTGGAGCCCGCGCAGGATGACGGCGAAGAAGGCCAGGATGTCGGGAGGCAGGGTGGTCAGCATGGCCGCGCTCTTAGGGGGTGATGGTGATGAAGGGAACCTGGCCGCGGCTGACATGGCCGTCCACCGACAGCACGTCCCAGAACAGGGTATAGCGGCCCGGCCCCAGCCCCTCGACGCGGGCGATCAGTTCGGCCTCGCTGGCGCCCTGCAGGGGGGCGAGGGTCTTGGCCCCGCCCGCCCCCTTGAGCGACAGGCGCGAGCGCTTGGCGTCGATGCGGCTGTTGTAGCGCAGGCGGAACTCCACCTTGCTCCCCACCACCTCGGCCTCGGCGGGGGGCGAGGATTCCACCAGGACGGCGTGGGCGCGGGCATCGGCGGCGGCCAGAAGCCCCACGGCCACCATCAGCGGAAACAGCACGGATCGGATCATCGGATGAAAGCCCCGCAAGCGGTCGGAAGTTCGGGCCTGACCGTGCCATGGACCAGCGTTGCGGGCAAGTCCACAGCGCAGGGAAAACCCGCAAAGCTGCGTTGCTCCGAAAGGGCCATGGTGCGATGCTTGCGGCATCGCTCTTGCCGGACGGATTGTCATGACCGCGGATTCGCAACCGATTTCGCCGCCCACCCTGTCGGTGGTCATCCCCTGCTACAACGAGGGGGAGAACGTCGCCCTGCTGTTCGGCCGGCTGCTGCCGGTGCTGGAGGGGCTGGCGGTTCCGTTCGAGGTGATCTGCGTCAACGACGGGTCGCGGGACGACACCCTGGACCGCCTGCTGGAGGCGCAGAAGGGCGAGGCGCGCCTCAGGATCGTCGACCTGTCGCGCAATTTCGGCAAGGAGAAGGCGTTGTCCGCCGGGCTGTTCCACTCGCGCGGCCGGGCGGTGGTGCCCATGGACGCCGACCTGCAGCACCCGCCCGAGGCCATCGCCGATCTGCTGGCCAAATGGCGGGAAGGCTTCGAGGTGGTGTTCGCGCGGCGCGACGCCCGCACCGGCCAGGGCCTGTCGGAAAAGCTGTTCGCCAAGGGCTTCTACTGGGTGTTCGACCACCTGTCCGACGTACGCCTGCCGCGCGAGGTGGGCGATTTCCGCCTGATGGACCGCAAGGTGGTGGACACCATCAACCGCATGCCCGAGCGCTCGCGCTTCATGAAGGGCATCTTCGCCTGGGTGGGCTACCGCCAGGCCGAGATCGTCTATCACCAGGGCGAGCGGGCGGCGGGAACCACCAAGTTCAATTCATGGAAGCTGCTGCGTTTCGCCTTCGACGGCCTGACCTCGTTCTCCAACTTCCCCCTGCGCGTCTGGGGCGGAGTGGGCGCCATGATCTCGTCGCTGGCTTTCCTCTACATCGTGTTCCGGCTGATCCGCGCCATGATCTGGGGCGTCGACCTGCCCGGCTACGAATCCATCCTGATGTCGGTGCTGTTCCTGGGGGGCATCCAGCTGCTGACGCTGGGCATCATCGGCGACTATCTCGGCCGGGTGTTCGACGAGGTCAAGGGCCGGCCCCTGTTCATCGTCCGCCAGCTCTACGAGCCGGACGGGACGGGCTGATCAGGCGGCTCCCCCGCCGGAGACGGGTTCGGCATAGGGGCGGTAGCGCAGATCCTTGCCGATGATGTGGCGCATCAGCCACTTGGACAGGAAGTCCAGGGTCTCCGACGCGGTCACCGAGGCCGGGTTGTCCAGATGGCGGCTCCGCATGTCCAGCACCTCCTTGACCATGGAGCGGTGCACCGCCTGATGCTCCTCCAGGTCGGGATAGGAGCAGGCCGCCAGCAGCTTCTCCTCCTCGGCGAAGTGATAGCGGGTGTAGTCCAGCAGGTCGGCCAGCACGCTGTCCACGGCGGCGGCGGCATCGCCGCTCATGGCGTCGAATACCTGGTTGATCAGGTCCACCAGCTTCTTGTGATGCTCGTCCATGCGCGGCACGCCGACGCTCAGGTTTTCCGTCCACTGCAGATAGGCCATGGGCCACCCCTCATTTAACCTTGATCAAGTCTAGCATGGGGCGGGGGCTACCGGAACCCGTAGGCGTCCATGGCCAGCACGCCGGAATCCACGCCGCTATGCAGGCGGACCGCCTCGCCGCGGGCGGCGGCACCCAGGGCGACGAACAGCGGCAGCAGATGCTCCTCGGTGGGGTGGTTGTGCTCGGCATGGGGGGCGCGGGCGCGATAGTCCAGCAGCGCCGCCACATCACCCTGCTCCGCCTTTTCGGCCAGCCAGCCGGTGAACTCGGCCACCTCGGGCTCCACCGCCGCCTCGGTGCGGCGGCGGTAATAATCCTCGAGATTGTGGGTGGCGGCGCCCGAACCGATCACCAGCACGCCCTCGGCCGCCAGGGGCGCCAGCCGGCGGCCCAGGAAGTAGTGATGCGCCGCCCCGGCCTGGGGCTGCACCGACATGGGCACCACCGGCACGTCGGCCTCGGGCCACATCAGGCTCATCACCGACCAGATGGAATGGTCGATGCCCGCGCCGGGATCACGGCGGCAGGCGGCCCCCAGCCGGTCGGCGGCCCGGGCCGCCACCAGCGGCGCGCCGGGCGGCGCATAGCTCAGCTGATACAGTTCCGGGGGAAAGCCGAAGATGTCGTTGATCTTGTCCGGCCAGGCGGCGAAGCCCAGCACCGGCTGGCTGGTCTGCCAATGGGCGGAGACGGCGATGATGGCGGACGGCCTGGGCACCCTCCGGCCCAGCTCCATCAGGAAGCGGCGGGTGGGAGTGTCCTCCAGCACCATCAAGGGCGAGCCGTGCGACAGGAACAGGGTGGTGAAATCCATGGTCTTTCCCTCCAGCCGGAAAAGAATACCCTTTCCGGCGGGCCCGCAACAATGCAGGATGATTTAAACATATTGTTGCCTGGGAGGCATCGATGACGCCCCGTTTCGATACGATCCTCGCCTTCGTTCGGGTGGCGGAAACCGGCAGCTTCTCCGAGGCGGCGCGGCGGCTCAGCCTCTCCAAGTCCATGATCAGCCGTCAGGTCTCGGCGCTGGAGGCCGATCTGGGGGTGCGGCTTCTGCACCGGACCACCCGCTCGCTGTCGCCGACCGAGGCGGGACGGGCCTATCTCGAACGCTGCCAGCGCATCCTGGCCGATTTCGACGAGGCCAACCTGCTGGTCAGCCATCTGCAGGCGGTGCCGCGCGGCCGGCTCAGGGTCAGCGCGCCGCTGTCCTTCGGCGTCGGCCACCTGTCCGCCTGCCTGCCCGGCTTCCTGGAGCGCTATCCCGAGATCGAGCTGGAGATGGGCCTCACCGACCGCCACGTGGATCTGGTGGAGGAAGGCTGGGACGTGGCGGTGCGCATCGGCCGGCTGGCGGATTCGTCGCTGATCGTCCGCCGCCTCGCCCCGGTCCGCCGGCTGGCGGCGGCTTCGCCCGCCTATCTGGAGCGGCGCGGCACCCCCGCCCGCCCCGAGGACCTGGCCGGCCACGACTGCCTGACCCACGGCACCATGATCCATTCGGAATGGCGCTTCATCGAGGGTGACGGCAAGCCCATGCAGGTGGAGGTCAAGGGACGCTTCCACGCCGACAACGGCGACGTGCTGCGGGACATGGCCCTGGCCGGCCTGGGCATCGCGCTGCTGCCCAGCTTCTTTCTCGGCGACGACATCCGGGCGGGAAAGCTGGTGCCGCTGCTGGAAACCTATGTGCCGCTGGATTCGTCGCTCAACGCCGTCTATCCCCACGGCCGCCATCTCTCGCCCAAGGTGCGGGCCTTCGTGGATCATCTGGCGGCGAGCTTCGGTCCCGAGCCCTACTGGGACCGGGGCCTCACGGCACCAGGGACCAGGTAACGCCGCGCCGGCGGCGCGGCCGGGGCGGCATGGCGGCGGCACGGCATGGCGGCCGGATCAGGGAGGCGAGGGGGGCGAAGGGGGCCCTGGCTCCGTCCAGAACTTCCAACAGCGTCGCCCAGTCTGTAAGGTCTAGTGGCATGACAGCACCCAAGGATCGGCATCGGGGCCGCAGACGGCTCCGGATTTGAGACTACTCCCTTGAACGGATGGCCTTCTGTGAACCCGTGCGCAAAACTCAGGTATTTTCTTCCGCTGCTCGCCCTGGGCCTGCTCGCCGGCTGCTCCGACGCGCCGCCGCCCATGCAGACCGTCCGCGACCACTATTTCTACGGCGGTCTGGCGGCGTTCCACGAGGACATGCACCCCGAGGCCGCCCGCCAGTGGCAGCGTGCCGCCGAACTGGGCGACGGCGAGGCGGCCCGCAACCTGGGCCATCTCTACCGCCAGGGACTGGGGGTGGAGGCCGACGGCCACATCGCCGCCGCCTGGTACCAGGTGGCCGCCGATGCCGGGGTGATCAGCGCCGAATACAATCTGGGCATGCTCTACATGAAGGGCGGGACCGGCCTGCCCGCCGATCCCGCCGAGGGCCTGAAGCGGCTGGGCCAGGCGGCCGCGGCGGGCTTCATCCCCGCCAAGGCCGAACTCGACCGCCTGGCCGCGCCGCCGCCGCCCGCCGCCGCGGTGGCGGCAGCCGAGCCGCCGCCTTCCGCGGCCGAGCCCCCCGCGGCCGAGCCGGCTCCGCTGCGCATGCAGATCGGTTCGTACCGCACCAAGGCGGCGGCGGAACAGGACTGGAAACGCCTGCGCCTCAAGACTCTCCGCCCCGAGGTCGTCGCCAACACGGTGGAGGGCCAGGGCCGCTGGTACCGGCTGGTGGCGGTGGGCCCGCCCGAGGCGGTGGAAGCCTTCTGCGGCTCGGCCCAGGCCAAGGGCATGTCCTGCTGGTCGCGGAATCGGCGGAACCCCGTTGCAAAATAAGGTCTTGTAAAGCTTGACTCCCAGGCCGGGAAAAGCCCAATCTTTGCCATCTTTCCGAAGGGGAGCCCCGCTCGAGGGGCTGAGAGGCCGGCCATGGGCGCCGGCGACCCTTGGAACCTGATCCGGGTCATTCCGGCGAAGGGATCGGAACTTCCCAAGCTTCCGCCTCCTCCCGTCCGGACCCTGCCCGCCGCCAGCTGCGAAGGAAGCACGACGATGTCCGAGTCCGCCCTGAAGATCACCACCGGCCCCCTGCCGGGATCACGCAAGATCTACGTCGAGGGATCGCGTCCCGACGTCCGGGTGGCCATGCGCGAGATCGACCTGACGCCGGGCTGCGGCGAGCCGCCGGTGCGGGTCTACGACTGTTCCGGCCCCTACACCGACCCGGCGCTTTCCGTCGATATCGCCAAGGGCGTGCCGCGGCTGCGCGAGCAGTGGATCCTGGAGCGCGGCGACGTGGAGCATTACGAGGGCCGCGCCCACCGGCCCGAGGATGACGGCCTGAAGCCGGGCGAGACCATCGGCGTGCCGGTGTTCGACCGCGCCGCCCTGGGCCTGCGACCCTTGCGCGCCAAGCCGGGCAAGGCGCCGACCCAGCTGGCCTATGCCCGCGCCGGCATCATCACGCCGGAGATGGAATACGTCGCCATCCGCGAGAACATGAAGCGGGCCGAGCTGCACGCCGCCGCCGTCCGCGATGGCGAGGATTTCGGCGCCGACATTCCCGACCAGTGCACGCCGGACTTCGTGCGCGCGGAAATCGCGCGTGGCCGCGCCGTGCTGCCGGCCAACGTCAATCATCCGGAAGCCGAGCCGATGATCATCGGGCGCAACTTCCTCACCAAGATCAACGCCAATATCGGCAATTCCGCCGTGGCCTCCTCGGTGGAGGAGGAGGTGGAGAAGATGGTGTGGGCCACCCGCTGGGGTGCCGACACCGTCATGGACCTGTCCACCGGACGGCACATCCACGCCACGCGGGAATGGATCATCCGCAACTCGCCGGTTCCCATCGGCACGGTGCCGATCTATCAGGCCCTGGAGAAGGTGGACGGCAAGGCCGAGGAGCTGACCTGGGAGATCTTCCGCGACACCCTGATCGAGCAGGCCGAGCAGGGCGTGGACTATTTCACCATCCATGCCGGCGTGCTGCTGCGCTACATCCCGCTGACGGCGAAGCGGACCACCGGCATCGTGTCCAGGGGCGGTTCGATCATGGCCAAGTGGTGCCTGGCGCACCACAAGGAGAATTTCCTCTACACCCATTTCGAGGACATCTGCGAGCTGCTGAAGGCCTATGACGTGGGCTTCTCGCTGGGCGACGGGTTGCGCCCCGGCTCCATCGCCGACGCCAACGACGCCGCCCAGTTCGGCGAGCTGGAGACCTTGGGCGAGCTGACCCACAAGGCCTGGGCCCACGATTGCCAGGTGATTATCGAGGGGCCCGGCCACGTGCCCATGCACAAGATCAAGAAGAACGTGGAAAAGCAGATCGAGCTGTGCGGTGAGGCGCCGTTCTACACCCTCGGGCCGCTGGTCACCGACATCGCGCCGGGCTACGACCACATCACCAGCGCCATCGGCGCGGCGATGATCGGCTGGTTCGGCACCGCCATGCTGTGCTACGTGACGCCCAAGGAACACCTGGGCCTGCCCGACAAGCAGGACGTGCGCGAAGGCGTGGTCACCTACAAGCTGGCCGCCCATGCCGCCGACCTGGCCAAGGGCCATCCCGGCGCCCAGGTGCGCGACAACGCCCTGTCCAAGGCCCGCTTCGAATTCCGCTGGAAGGACCAGTTCAACCTGTCGCTCGACCCGGAAAAGGCCCTGGCCTTCCACGACCAGCACCTGCCGGCCGAGGGCGCCAAGCTGGCCCATTTCTGCTCCATGTGCGGCCCGAAATTCTGCTCCATGAAGATCAGCCAGGAAGTGCGCGACTTCGCCGACGCCCAAGCCGGCATGGCCGAGATGAGCGAGAAGTTCGTGGCCGAGGGCGCCGAAATCTACCATACCGAGCCGGCCCAGGCTCATCACGCCGAGACGCAGCGGGCCAAGCCGGCGGCGGAGTGATCCATGCGGGCGGGACGCCCGCGCTCCGGGGAGAGGCTGTTTCCTTGGAGTGCGGGCGTCCCGCCCGCTTTTCGTCCTACCGCCTCTCCTCGGCGGTGAACAGGGTGGCCAGGGCCTCGGTCACCCCCGGCGGCACGTTGCGGGCGCCGTCGAACACCGTGTGCAGCAGATCGGCCTTGGCGAAGTCGGCGCCGTCGAGATCGGCCCGCACGAAGCGGGCGAAGCGCATGGACGCCCCCGACAGCCGCGTTCCCTTGAGGTTGGCGCCGGTGAAATCGGCCCCTTCAGCCGCCGCGCCGGTCATGTCGGCGCCCGACAGATCGGCCCCGGCCAGTTTGGCCTCCTCGAACACGCCGCGCAGCATGTAGACCCCGGCCATCTTGGCCTGCGACAGGTCGGCGCGCTCCATCAGCACGTCCTTGAGGAAGGCGCCCTTGAACTCGGCGCCCACCAGCCTGGTGGCGATCAGGTTGGCCCCGAACAGATAGGTGTCGCTGAGATCGGCCCCCGTCATGTCGGCTTCGTCGAAGATGGCGTGGAACAGGTCCGCGCCGGCGAACACCGCCCCCTTCAGGCTGGCTCCGCTCAGATTGGCCCATTTCAGGTTGGCCTTGGCGAAGCGGGCGCCGTCCAGCCGGGCGCCGCGCAAATCGACGTTCTCCAGCATGGCCCCGGAAAAGTCGCAGCCCGTCAGGTCGGCCCTGGGGGCCGGGCGGCACTGGGCGAAGGCCGGACCCGCCGACGGCAGCAACCCCGCCGACAGCAGCAACACCGCCGGCAACAGCAACAACAGACGACGCATGGCGCCCCTCCCACTCTCTCCCCACTGTCATCGACATGGGGCGGCGCGGGCCGGACTTAAAGGGGTATATGCCATATACGTTAATGCCTGCTCGATACCTTGGTATGTAGGAAGTTTGTATCATTACGCTTTCTTCCTATCCCTCCCATTCTAAAGGACTGTGTGCCTTGGGTGCGCACATGCGCCTCGGCGCGGCCGTCGGCTTCTTGGGGGGAAGCGCCAATGTTCAATCTCAACGTTTCTGGCCGCATCTATGCGGGCTTCGGACTGGTCGTCCTGCTGCTGGCGGCGTTGGCCGGGCAGTCGATCATCACATTGGGCAATACCGGCGGCCATCTGGCCGACTATGCCCATGTCTCCGACAACGCCCTGCGGGTGCTGCGGATCAAGGCGGCCTTCACCGAAATCCGCCGCAACGTCGTCGTCTTCGCCAACAATGCCGACCCCAAGCTCCTGGAGCAGGTCCGCGCCATGCAGGGCGTGGTCGCCAAGACCCTGCCCGAGGCCGTCGCCGCCACCGCCGACGCGGGACGCAAGGCCAGCCTGACCAGGATGCAGGAGCTGTTCGCCGCCTATATGGCCGATTTCGACAAGGTCGCGGCGCTGCGCACCTCCCGCGACGACCTGGTCAACAACCGCCTCAACGTGGTCGGCGCCACCGCCCGCAAGGACCTGAGCGAGATCGCCCACGGCGCCATGGAGGATGGTGATTTCGAGGCGGCGGCGCAGACCGGCATCGCCGAGGAAGCCCTGATGCTGGCCCGCCTCAACGCCACCAAGTTCCTGGCCACTCCCACGGAGGAGCTGAACACGGAGGTCGAGGCCAATATCGCCCGCTTCGTCGCGGAAGCCGAGAATCTGTCGAAGCGGCTGCGCAATCCCGAACGCAAGCGTCTGGCCGGCGATGCCCTCAATAACGCCAAGGCCTATCGCGACGCCTTCACCGCCGCCTCGACGGCGACCCGCAGTCTCGACACCCTGGTGTTCAAGAATCTGGTGGGCCTGGCCATCCAGTTTGCCGATCTGGCCGACCAGACCGTCGCCTCCCAGGACCAGGCCATGCATCACGAAACCGACGAGATCAAGGAGGAGATGGCGCGCAGCACCACCACCACCTGGATCGGCGCCGCCCTCGCCCTTGGTCTGGCCGGGTTGCTGTCGGTGCTGATCGCCCGCTCCATCGTCACGCCGCTGTCGGCCATGACCGGGGCCATGACCGAGCTGTCCAAGGGCAACAAGACCGTCGACATCCCGGCGCGCGAGCGCACCGACGAGATCGGCGCCATGGCCACGGCCATGGAGATCTTCAAGGAAAACACCCTGAAGATGGACAGGCTGCAGGCCGAGCAGGAGGCGAACAAGGTGAAGGCCGAGGCCGACCGCAAGGCGGCGCTGCATCACATGGCCGACACCTTCGAGGAAAGCGTCGGCAAGGTGGTGCAGACGGTGACCTCGGCTGCCACCCAGCTGCAGGGGGCGTCGAGCCAGATGGCCGGCACCGCCCACGAGACCAGCGCCCAGGCCACCAACGTCGCCTCGGCGGCGCAGCAGGCCTCGGCCAACGTAGAGACGGTGGCCGCCGCCACCGAGGAACTGGCCGCCTCCATCTCGGAGATCGCCAAGCAGGTGGAGCGCTCGCAATCCGTGGCCTCCCGCGCCGAGCAGGAGGCGGAAAGCACCACGACCCAGGTCCGCTCCCTGTCGGACAATGTGGGCCGCATCGGCGAGGTGGTGGTGCTGATCAACGACATCGCCGCCCAGACCAACCTGCTGGCCTTGAACGCCACCATCGAGGCGGCGCGGGCCGGTGACGCCGGTAAGGGTTTCGCCGTGGTCGCCAACGAGGTCAAGAACCTCGCCAACCAGACCGCCAAGGCCACCGACGAGATCGCCAGCCAGATCAAGGCGGTGCAGGAAGGGACCGGCAACGCGGTCCGGGCCATCGACACCATTTCCAAGGTCATCTCGGAAATGGGCGAGATCAGCGCCTCGGTCGCCTCGGCGGTGCAGGAACAGACCGCCGCCACCGCCGAGATCGCCCGCAACGTCGAGCAGGCCGCCGCCGGCACCACGGAAGTGTCCAGCAACATCGACTCGGTGGAACAGGCGGCCCGTGAAACCGGCCACGCCGCCGAGCAGATCAGCGAATCGGCCACCGACCTGTCCAAGCAGGCCGAATTCCTGCGGGCCGAGGTCGGCCGCTTCCTGCATCAGGTCCGCGCCGACAAGTCGGACATGCGGCTGCTGGAATGGGAGAATGCCCTCAATACCGGCGTGGCCTCCATCGACCGCCATCACCAGGAGATGTTCGACCAGATCAACCGCTTCTACGGCGAGATGATGAGCGGCAACGGCGATGCCGCCATCAAGGGCATCATGACCCAGGTCGGCAAGTCCTTCGAACCCCACTTCCGGGAAGAAGAAGACATCATGACCCGGAACGCCTTTCCGAGCCTGGACGAGCACCGCCGCCGCCACCGCGAGTTCCTCGACAGGTTCGAAGGCCTGAAGCGCGAGGTGGAGGCCGGCAAGGACGGCGCCACCGGGCGGATGTTCCAGTTCGTCGCCGGCTGGTTGAAGGAGCATATCCGCCACGAGGACGGCCGGCTCGCCACCTTCCTGCGGGACAAGAAGGCCGTCGCCTGACGGCCGGCGGAGCGGAGGGAGCCGACTTACGCTCCGCCGGCCTCCGCGCCGGTGAGGGAACCCCCTCCGCCCAGGGGCGGAAGGGCTGACGGTCCCGGTTATTCCACCCGGCCGGTCCTGATCACCTCGGCGAACCATTTGTAGCTGTCCTTGGGGGTGCGCTTCAGGGTGTCGTAATCCACCCGGATGATGCCGAAGCGCTTGGACAGGCCGTAGGCCCACTCGAAATTGTCCAGGAGTGACCACACCAGGTAGCCCTTGACGTTGCAGCCGTCCTTGACGGCGCGCGCCACCTCGGCCACGTGGTCCCGGATGAAGGCGACGCGCTCGGCATCGTGGACCTGGCCGTCGGGGGCGACCACGTCGTCATAGGCGGCGCCGTTCTCGGCGATGAACACCGCCGGATTGCCGTACAGCTCCTTGAACTCGCGCAGCAGATCGTAGAGCCCGTCGGGCTGCACCGGCCAGGCCATGGCGGTCCAGCGATCGCAATGGGCGTCGCCCCAGAACACGTCGAAGGGGTGGCCCTCCTCGTGCTTCATGGTCATGCGGGAGTAATAGTTGATGCCCAGCATGTCGATGGGGAACTTGATGGTCTCCATGTCGCCCGGCTTGACGATGGGGGCCATCTTCTCGGCCAGCACGTCGGGAATGGCGCCGCGCATGACGCCGTCCAGCGGCACCCGGTTCCACACCGCGTCCCAGCGGATGGCGGCGGCGCGGTTCCTGGGGTCGTCGTCCTGGGAGCGGCAGGGCTGCAGGTTGATCACCGTACCCAGCACCGCGTCGGAATGCTCGGCCCGGATGGCGCGCAGCGCCGTGCCCTGGGCCAGATTCTGGTGGTGCAGGGCCTTGAGGATGCCGTCCTCGCCCAGCTTGTATCCCGGCGCGTGCTCACCGATGCCGTAGCCGATGATGGCGACCACGTTCGGCTCGTTCAGCATGTACCAGTCCTTGACCCGGTCGCCCAGGCGCGCCGTCGCGATGCGGGCGTATTCGGCGAAGGGGCCGACGATGTCGCGCCCCTGCCAGCCGCCCTTGTCCTCCAGCGGCTGCGGCAGGTCCCAGTGGTAGAGGCAGGCCATGGGCTTGATGCCGGCCTCGAGGATCTTGTCCACCAGCCGGTCGTAGAAATCGAGGCCCTTCTCGTTGATGGCGCCGGTCCCCGCCGGGACGATGCGCGGCCAGGCCAGGGAGAAGCGGTAGGCGCCGAATCCCGCCGCCTTCATCAGGGCGATGTCCTCGGGGTAGCGGTGGTAGTGGTCGCAGGCCACCTTGGCGCTGGACCCGTCCATGATCTTGCCGTCGGCGGTGAACTTGTCCCAGATGGTCATGCCGCGCCCATCGGTGTCATAGGCGCCCTCGATCTGGTAGGCGGCGGTCGACGCCCCCCAGAAGAAATCCTTGGGGAACTGGCGCCCTCCCTTGGGGGCGGCATCGGCGGCTTTGGCGATGGTCATGGCGGCGGCTCCAGCTAGGATTTGGCGGCGGGAAAGAGAGAGTTTCATGATCAGGCGGTGGGGCGCTGGTGGAAGCCCGACGGCGGCGCTTCGGACGAGCTTTCGCTCTCCACCCGGGTGACCAGGGCGGCGGGCGGCCCCCGGTGGCAGGCTTCGACCATGTCGCGGACCAGATGGGAGGGACCGTGGAACAGCGCCTCGACCCGCCCGTCCACCAGGTTGCGCACCCAGCCCGACAGCTTGCGGGCCTGGGCCTGCTCGACCGTCCAGCCCCGGAACCAGACTCCCTGGACCCGGCCCTCGATCAGGACGCGAACGGTGACCTCGCCTGTCATCTGCGCTCCTCCATGGGAATATATAACCACGCCCGCCGCACTCCCGGAAGGGGGGATGCTTGACCGGGCTCAATGTGGCCGGGGCGGCAATGCTGTTTTGGTGGGCCACCCTGCCCACGGAGCCCCCGCCATGAACATGATCGCCCCCGAACCCCAGGCCGAAATGCTGACCCTGCTGGAACACGCCGTCGTCGCCCATGCCAACGTGGTGCAGGTCCGCGTCGCCGGCGATCAGGCGGTGATCGAGATTCTGGCCACCGGCAGCGTGGTGGTGTCGCGGGAGATGCCGCTGGCCCGCTGCGCCGACCTGCTGCCTGCCGCCTTCAGCCTGTGCGACGAATCCGAGGACTACCAGTACAATACCTCGCGCTCGGCCCGCATGACCGGCCTCAAGTCGGCACTGCCCAAGGGCTTGACCATGGTGTTCCTGCAGTTCTTCCCGGCCCGCGACGGCCAACGCCACCTGGTGGCGCGGCTGACCTACGACAGCGACACCTGCTGCGGCACCTGCGGCGGGTGAGGGAAGGGGGGATCACCCCTTCCTGTGTTCGGGCTTGGGCCCCACCGGCCCGCCCGAGTCCTTCCAGGCCTTGAAGCCGCCTTCCACATGGGCGACGGGGGCGAGGCCCATGTCCTGTACCGCCCGCGTCGCCAGGGCCGAGCGCCACGCCGACTGGCAGTAGAAGACGAAGCGCTTGGCCTGGCCGAAGACCTCCTTGTAATAGGGGCTGGTGGGGTCGACCCAGAATTCCAGCATGCCGCGCGGCGCGTGGAAGGCGCCGGGAATCATGCCTTCGCGCTCCAGCTCGCGCACGTCACGGATATCCACGAACACCATGTCATCTCGGCCATGCAGGGCGATGGCCTCCGCCGTGGGAATGGTGGTGATCAGGGCGTTGGCCTCGTCGATCAGCTGCCGATGGGTTTTCACCAGGGTCATGCGCGTTTCCTCATCCAGCGTTTCAGCATCGCCTTCAACTCGGTTCCGGTCTGGAACACCGGCAGCCGGGGGGCGTCGATGCGGGTGGGTTCCACCGCCAGGCCGATTTCCGAGATGTGGTCGTTCCAGCTCAACCCCCGCACGATCAGTTCCACCTCGCCCAGCGGCACCCGGTCGCCGATGCCCGGGTCGTGGCCCAGTTCGCGCACCAGCCAGTCGGCGGCGGTCATCTCATGATCGGCGGGCTCGACCGGCAGGCCGTAGAGCAGGGCCAGGTCCTTCATGTGGGCGCCGGGCTCCAGGGCGAAATCGCCGAAGAAGCGCGAATCGGCCTCGGCGGCGGGGGCGGCCGAGGCGAACAGGCGATCCAGGTGCGGTACCCGCTCGGGCCGGGCGAACAGGAAGACGGTGTCGCCGGGCTTCAGACCCTTGGCGGCATGGGCGGAATAGGATTTCCGGTCGCGGACCACCAGGGACGGCTCGGCCCAGCGCGGCAGACGCTGGCCGCGCGCCACCAGGGAATCGGCGACGATGCGGTAGGACACCAGCTCGTGCCGCGCGCCGGGGATTTCCAGTTCCAGGCGCTCCACCGGGCCGATGCGCTTGGGCACGATCTGGCCGAGGAAGCGGGCGACGGCGCCGATGGTCCAGCCCTGCAGGCTGAGGCTGACCAGCACCACCAGGAAGGCGACGATGAAATAGTCGCGCCCCTGGGGCAGGCCCACCAGCATGGGCAGGATGGCCAGCAGCACCGAGACCGAGCCGCGCAGGCCGACCCAGGCGACGAAGGCCGTCTCGTTGCGGCTGAAACCGTAGGGCAGCAGGCAGATCCACGCCGCCAGGGGCCGGGCCACGAAGATCAGCACCGCCGCGACGGCCAGGGACTGCCAGGCGAAGGCGGGGAATTCCGCCGGCGTCGCCAAAAGGCCCAGCGTCAGGAACATGACGATCTGGGCCAGCCAGGTCAGCCCGTCCTGGAAACGGCGCATGGTCTCGGGCGCGTTGATGCGGGCATTGCCCGCCACCAGCCCGGCGACGTAGACGGCAAGGAAGCCGCTGCCGTGCATCTCCTCGGTGGCGGCGAACAGCGCCATGGCGAGGCTGAGCGCCGCCAGGGGCTGCAATCCGCGTTCGAAGCCCATCTTGTTGACCGCCAGCACGATCAGCCCGCCGCCGAACATGCCGGCCGCCGCGCCGATGCCGAACTTGGTGACGAACTCCATGCCGATGGCCACCGGCGAGACCGGCCCCTTGGAGACCAGCAGGCCGACCAGCGCCAGGGTCAGGAAGATGGCCATGGGATCGTTGCTGCCCGATTCCACCTCCAGGGTGGCGCGCACGCGGTCGCGCACGTGGATGCCGCCGACCCGCAGCAGGAAGAACACCGCCGCCGCGTCGGTGGAGCTGAGGATGGCGCCCATCAGCGCCGATTCCAGCCAGCCGAAGTCCAGCAGGAAATGCACGGGGACGGCCACCACGGCGGTGGTGACCACCACGCCGCCGGTGGCCAGCGCCGTGGCCGGCCACAGGGCGGCGCGGAAGGTCTTGAGGCTGGTGTGGAAGCCGGAATCGAACAAGATGATGGCCAGGGCGACGCTGCCGATCATGTAGGCGGCATGGACATTGTCGAACTTGATGCGGCCCAGGCCGTTCTCGCCCGCCACCAGCCCGACGCACAGGAACACCAGCAGCAGCGGCGCGCCGATGCGGAAACTGAGCAGACTCGAGAAGATGCTGAGCGCGACCAGCCCCGAGACGATCAGAATGGCGGTGTTCATGGATTCGATCATGGGATCAGGATAGGGGGCCGGACCGTCCCCGACAACCAGCCATGTGGTCCGGAACCTTGCGCAAGGCTGGACTCGGGCGCCTGCCGCCCCATATAACGCCATCATGAGCGAGACAGCCTGGCCCTTCCTGAAGATGCACGGCCTGGGGAACGACTTTGTCGTCCTCGACGCCCGCGCGCGCGCCCTTGATCTGACGCCGGAGCGGGTGCGCGCCATCGCGTCGCGCGGCACCGGGGTGGGCTGCGACCAACTGGTGGTGATGGCGCCCGCCACCGATCCTTGCGCCGACGCCCACATGCTGATCTACAACGCCGACGGCTCCGAGGTGGCGGCCTGCGGCAACGCGTCGCGCTGCGTCGCCTGGCTGCTGATGCAAGAGACCGGTGCGGACAAGGTGGTACTCCAGACCAAGGCCGGCCTGCTGGACGCCGAATCCCGCGGCCCCCATCTGGTGGCGGTGGATATGGGCCCGGCGCGGCTCGACTGGCGCGAGATACCCCTGGCCGAGGCGATGGACACCCTGCACCTGGGCATTTCCGCCGGCCCGCTCTCCGATCCCGTCGGGGTCGGCATGGGCAATCCCCACGCCGTGTTCTTCGTCGACGACGCCGGTTCCGTCGACCTCGCCGCCCTGGGCCGTGGCCTCGAGCATCACGCCCTGTTCCCCGAGCGCGCCAATATCGAGGTGGCCCAGGTCCTCACCCCCCCCGACGCCGGAATGGGCCGCATCCGCATGCGTGTGTGGGAGCGCGGCGCCGGCATCACCATGGCCTGCGGCACCGGCGCCTGTGCCACATTGGTGGCGGCGGCGCGGCGCGGCCTTAGCCCCCGCAAGGCCGAGATCATCCTGGACGGCGGCATGCTGACCATCGAGTGGCTGAAGGACAACCACGTCCTGATGACCGGCCCGGTAGCCGTGGCCTTTACCGGGGTGCTGGATTCCAGCCTGCTTCCATGACCACTAAAGCTCCAGAGGTCCTGACCTTCGGCTGCCGGCTCAACGCCTATGAGTCGGAAGTGATGAAGGAGCACGCCCGGGCGACGGAAAGCGGGGTCGAGACGGTGATCGTCAACACTTGCGCCGTCACCGCCGAGGCCGAACGCCAGGCGCGCCAGGCTATCCGCAAGATAAGGCGCGAACGTCCCGACGCCCGCATCGTGGTTACCGGCTGCGCCGCCCAGGCCAACCCCGAGACCTTCGGCGCCATGCCGGAGATCGACCAGATTCTCGGCAATGCCGAGAAGATGCGGCCCGACATCTTCGCCGCGCCGCCCACCCAGCGCATCGTGGTCGGCGACATCATGGAGGTGCGGGAAGTCGCCTCACACCTGGTGTCGGGCTTCGAGGGCCGGGCGCGCGCCTTCGTCGAGGTGCAGCAGGGCTGCGACCACCGCTGCACCTTCTGCATCATTCCCTTCGGGCGCGGTCCCAACCGCTCGGTGCCCATGGGCCGCATCGTCGAGCAGATCAGGGAGCTGGTGGCCGGCGGTTTCAACGAGGTGGTTCTGACCGGCGTCGACGTCACCGCCTATGGCGCCGACCTGCCGGGCAAGCCCAGCCTGGGCCAGTTGGTCCGCCGCCTGCTGGCGGCTGTCCCCGAATTGCCCCGCCTGCGCCTGTCGTCCCTCGATCCCGTCGAGGTGGACGAGGAGCTGCTGGCCGCCATCGCCGCCGAGGCACGGCTGCTGCCCCATTTCCACCTGTCGGTCCAGGCCGGCGACGACACCATCTTAAAGCGCATGAAGCGCCGCCACCTGCGGGACGACGTCATCGCCCTTGCCACCCGTATCCGCGCGTTTCGTCCCGATTCGGTGCTGGGCGCCGACATCATCGCCGGCTTCCCCACCGAGGACGAGGCGATGTTCCGGAAATCCCTCGATCTGGTGGACGAGGCGGGGCTGACCCACCTGCATGTCTTCCCCTTCTCGGCGCGGCCGGGCACCCCGGCGGCGCGCATGCCCAAGGTCAAGGGCGACGTGGTCAAGGAGCGCGCCGCCCGTCTCAGGGCCAAGGGCGCCCAGGCCATGGCGGCCTTCCTGCGGACCCGGATCGGCGGGATGGAAAGCGTGCTGGTCGAAAAGGACGGCAAGGGCCATTCCGCCCATTACCTGCCAGTCGCGGTGGCGGGTTGCGCGGCGGAGCCGGGGACGATATTGAACGTGCGCATCACCTCGGTAGACGGGGATGAACTGGTGGGGGACTTGGCATGAGCATCTTCGGGTTCGGTAAGAAGAAGGACGCGGCCCCCGCTCCGGCTCCCGACCCCGCCCCCACTCCCGCCGAGGAAAGCGCCTCGTGGTTCGGCCGCCTGAAATCCGGCCTCGCCAAGTCATCCTCCAAGCTGACCTCCGGGCTAGGCGACCTGTTCACCAAGCGCAAGCTGGACGACGAGGCGCTGGAGGAACTGGAAGAGCTGCTGATCACCGCCGATCTCGGCGTCGCCACCGCCGCCCGCGTCACCAAGCATCTGGCCAAGACCCGCTTCGGCCAGGACGTCACCTCCGACGAGATCAAGGCGACCCTGGCCGAGGAAATCACCCGCATCCTCGGCCCCGTCGCCCGGCCGCTGGCGATCGATCCGGCCCGCAAGCCGCATGTGGTGCTGGTGGTGGGCGTCAACGGCTCGGGCAAGACCACCACCATCGGCAAGATGGCCAAGACCTACAAGGATGCCGGCCTCAACGTCACCCTGGCGGCCGGCGACACCTTCCGCGCCGCCGCCGTCGAGCAGTTGAAGGTGTGGGGCGAACGCACCAACTGTCCGGTCATTGCGCGGGAAACCGGAGCCGACGCCGCCGGGCTGGCCTATGACGCCGTCGAGCAGTCGCGGGCCAGGGGCGACGACCTGCTGTTCATCGACACCGCCGGCCGTCTCCAGAACAAGGCCGACCTGATGGCCGAACTGGCCAAGCTGGTGCGCTCCATCAAGAAGGTGGACGAGACCGCTCCCCACGACGTTCTCCTGGTCCTCGACGCCACGGTGGGCCAGAACGCCCATTCCCAGGTGGAAATCTTCAAGGACATGGTCGCCGTCTCCGGCCTGGTGCTGACCAAGCTGGACGGTACGGCCCGGGGCGGCGTGCTGGTCGCCCTGGCCGAGAAATTCGGCCTGCCGGTCCACGCCATCGGCGTGGGCGAAAAGGTCGAGGATCTGCGGCCCTTCGAGGCGGACGCCTTCGCCCGCTCATTGGTGGGGATGGAATAGGACGGCGGTTTCCCGGCGGCATCGCACCCCCGTCCCCGGCAGGGCGGTCACCGCACCTTGCTGACGTACTGGTTGACCTCGGCGTTCAGCGCCTCGACCACCTTGGAGAGCGTCCGGGCGCTCCAGATGACGCGTACCGTGCCGCCGCAGGCCTGGGCGGTGGATTGCGACAGGTGGGCGACGTTCGCCGAGACTTCCGAGGCCTTGCCGGCCACCTCGTCGATATGGGCCGAGATGTCGCGGGTCACCGCCTCCTGCTCCTGCACCGCCCCGGCGATGGCCGAGGCGATGCCGTCGATGGTGCGGATGGTGGCGACCACGCCTTCGACGCCGCTGGCGGCGGCCCGCGCCGCGTCCTGCACCGCGCCCACCTGTCGCGAGATGTCGTCGGTGGCCCTGGCTGTCTGGTTGGCCAGGTTCTTGACCTCGTTGGCGACCACGGCGAAGCCTTTCCCGGCCTCGCCGGCCCGCGCCGCCTCGATGGTGGCGTTGAGGGCGAGAAGGTTGGTCTGGGCGGCGATGTCGTTGATCAACTGCACCACCACGCCGATCTGGCTGACCGATTCGGCCAGGCCGTTCATGCGCTCCACCGTCTCGCCGATATCGTTCACCGCATTCTGGGCCACCGAGGCCGACTGGGTGACCTGCTGGGCGATCTCGTTGATGGCCAGGGCCAATTGGCGGGTGGATTCGGACACCGCCGAGGCCAGCTGGGTGGTGGTCGATGCCGCTTCGCCCACGGTGATGGAGCGGCCGCCGGCGCTTTCCGAGCGGCTGGCCATGGTCTGGGCGGTGCGGCCGATGCCCATGGTGGCGCTGGACACCTGCGAGACCATGGCGTGGACGTTCTTCTCGAAGGCCTGGGTTTCCTGGTCGCGGGCCTCCATGTCGCCCAGCACCTTGTTGATCATTTCGGCGTAGACACGGTAATCGCCGCGCAATCCCTGCACGGGGATATAGCGGAAGTATTCCTTGGCGCCGGCCCGCTTCATGGCGGCGCCGGTATCTTTGGCGAATTCCTCGGTGAGATCGAGGACGTGGTTGAGGCCGTTCAGCATGCGGCCCAGCTCGTCCTTGCGGCCGATGCGCAGCACCCGGATATTGAGATCGCCCTGGGCGGCCTGATCGGCCACCGCGGCGCCGCGCTCGATCAGCCCCAGCACGGCGCCCGCCTCGCGGAAGGCGATCAGCGACACCACCAGCAGGAACAGGCCGGCCAGTCCCAGGGCCGCCAGCGCCCCGGCGGCGAAGCCGGTCCCGCCTTCGGCTCCGAACAGGCGCCAGATGGCGGCGGCGGCCACCAGCACGATGACGGCCACTCCCCCGCCCACCAGGAATGCGGCGGTGTTGGTCCGGTTCCGCAGCGACGGATTGGACATGATCTTCTCTCCTACCGGCTGATGGTCATGATCAGGCGGTCATAGCTGTCGAAGCCGAGATCGCCGATGGTCCTGACCAGGGCGGCGAAGCTCTGCTCCATGCCCTGCTTGCGGTCGGCGGCGCGGTTCTCGATGCCCAGCAGGGTCTCGTAGAGCGGCTTGACGGTGGCCACCGCCTCGGGCTTGGGGACGCGGCGGTTGGAATGATAGCCGACCATCCTGCCGGTCTGGTCGTAGCAGGGCGTCACATGGGCGAACACCCAGTAATGGTCGCCGTTCCTGGCCCGGTTCAGCACGTAGGCGAAGACCTCGTGGCCGTCGGCGATGCGGTCCCACAGGAACTTGAAGACGCAGCGCGGCATGGCCGGGTGACGCAAGATGGAGTGGGGCGCGCCGAGAAGCTCTTCCTCGGTATAGCCGCTGATGCCCAGGAACACGTCGTTGGCGTAGGTGATCTTTCCCGTCAGATCGGTCTTGGAGACGATGACGTCGTCCCACTGGAAGGTCCGCTCCACATTGGTGAGCGATCGGTCGATAGCCATGGCGGAGCCTTTCATCCAATAGATTTGTATATACCATATGGTTGATTGGAATGTGAGGCCGTGCCTGAGCGCGCCGCCGTTTCTTCCGTTTGGTCAGCGCCCGCCGCCGCCGTCGCCCACCAGGGAGAACGGCGCCCAGAAGGTGGGGTGGGCATAGGTGAACTGCTCCTTGCCCGCCTGGTCCAGGGGGCCGGGGTCGTCCATCAGGGCGAGCATGGTCTGGCGCAGGGCCTGGGCGCGCGACAGGGCGGGGTCGGCGGCCTGGCGGCGGAACAGATCGGTGGTCAGCAGGCGGGCCGAGGTGGTTTCGACCGGCCAGTTGCTGACCAGCAAGGCGCGGGTGCCGGCATAGAAGAAGGCGCGGCCCAGGCCGGAGACCGCCTCGGCGCCCGCCCCCTCGCCGGCGGCGGTGTTGCAGGCCGACAGCACCACCCAGTCGGCGTCCAGCTTCAACCCCATGATCCGCTCCATGGTCAGCACGCCGGCCGAGCCGTCGCCGCTCACCTCGGGTGAGGACAGCGCCAGGGCCGGCTGGTCCAGGCCGGCCAGGTCGCCGGGAATCAGCCCGTGGGTGGCGAACATGACGATGCGCCACTGGGAGAGGTCGAGGCTGCGCACCCTGGCCTCGCTGGCGCGGGCCTGCAGGAAGATATCCCGGTCGGGGTCGGCGCCCAGCACGAGGGCGATGCTCGACACCTCCTCGGCGGTATCGGGCAGACGCGGCAGCCGGGCCAGTTCGGCGGTGAAGCCCGGTCCGGTCTTGGGGGCGGCCCGGCGCTTGATGCCGCGCTGGGTGGCAGCGGGGGGCGGGGCCGCCGGCTCGTCGGCCTGATCCCGGGCGAACAGGGGATCGCCGAAGGCGACGAAGGTGTGGCGCGGCAGGCTGCGCTCGGGCAGGGCGCGCAGGGTGGCCAGCGCGCCGGCCGAAGGCAGTTGGGCGACCGCCACCTTGCGGGCCAGCCAGGGCACGTCGCGATACCGGGCGAAGAGCGGTCCACCGCCGGCGCCCTTGCCGGCCTTGGACGGCGGGGCGGTGGGCAGCAGGGCCAGCGGCAATTGCCCCAGCGGCCCGTGGGGCACGGTGAAGACGGTGCCGGCCTGGGCCCAGGCCGGCTCGATCGGGGCGAGGATTGCGGCATACAGCCGCCAGGCGCTGTCCAGGTCGAAATCGGGAATCTCGTCGATGTCGTTGATGGACAGGTCGAGGGCCCGGCGCAGCCCCTTGATCCGGCTTTCCAGCGCCACGCGGTCCAGGGGGGCGGTGACCGCCAGGGGCTCGCCAGTCGCCGGGACCGCCCAGGCGTGCAGCCGGTCGTCGGCGCTGTAGAAGGCCAGCATGGCTTCGCCGGGACGCAGATGGGCCTGGATGTCGGCCACGGTGCTGGGCCGGGGATTGGCCAGGCGGCCGTATTCGGGAAAGCGGCCGGCGATCTCCTTGAGATCGGCGCTCCGTCCGGCCTTCAGGGCCTTGAGGCGCATCTTCAGGTCGGCGATGGCGTCGGCGTCCAATTCCTCGGCCCGGGCGCTGATGGCATTGGCCAGCAGGCCGTTCAGCGCCGAGATCTGCTTTTCCGCGTCCTGGGCCCGCCGCGCCAGCCCGGCCAGGGCGGGGTCGGCGGCGGCGGCGCGCACCGCCGAGGCGGACAGGGCACGCTGTACCGATCGGCCGCGCGCCGCGTCGGCGAGGCGGAAGCTCTCCGCCACCCCCTGGGCGCCGCCCGCCTTGAGCAGCAGCGCCATGTCGGCCTCGAGGATCAGGCGCAGCTTCCGGTCGCGGGCCAGGTTGCCGGTTTCCTCGTCCTCGTCGTCGAGGCCCTCGACCAGCACCGGGATCGCCGTGGCGAAATGCCCGGCGGCTTCGTCGTCGCGGCCCAGCGCCGCCAGCGCGGCGGCCATGAAGCCCCGGGCCTGGGCGGTGGTGTAATGCTCGTCGCCCAGCCGCCGGGAAAAATCCTCCCAGGCGCGGGTGAACAGACCCAGGGAATCCTCGACGCTGCCGGTCTTGAGCATGGCCAGGGCGTAGTTGGGATTCTTGCGGACGAAGGCCTCCAGCCCGTCGGGGTCATCGGCGTAACCCTGGCGCATCAGGTCGAATTCGGCCCGGGCCTCGGTCCAGCGGGACTGGGCAGCCAGGATATCGGCCAGGACGCCGCGCGGGGCTCCGGTGCCCGCCACCCCGGCGGTCTGGATGATCTCGAGCCCCTTGCGGGCCAGGGATTCGCCTTCCTTGAGGCGGCCCTGCTCGGCGATGACGCGGCCCAGGGTGACCAGTCCGATCCCGGTGCGCTGCGACTTGGCGCCCACCGTGCTTTGATAGATGTTGAGCGCGGTGCGGGCCTCGTTCTCCGCTTCGGCCAGCCGGCCCTGCTGGCGCAGGTTCTCGGACAGCTGCGTATGGCGGTTGCCGACGATATAGGTCCCCCGCGTGTTGGGGGCGTTCTCGTAGACGGCGATGGTGCGGCGGTGCAGGGGTTCCGCCTCGGCCAGCTTGCCCTGGGCCTGCAGGACGGCGATCTGGCAGCGCAGCTCGTTGGTCTCGCGCCAGGTGGCGATGTTGGGATTGCGGTTGGAACGGTCGTTGGCGGCGCGGCGCGACATGGCCAGGCATTCGTCGCGGGCCGAGGCCGCCCCCTCGGCGTTGCCCAGCCTGGCGTATTGCTCGGCGATCAGCGCCAGGTTGCGTAGCGCCAGATTGTTCTGGGGGGTGGATTTGTTGGCCTCGCGCAATGCCGCGATGGCCGGCGCGAGACGGCCCAGATTCATCTGCGTCTGGGCCAGATTGTAGAAGATGTCGGCCCGGAGCTCGGCCTCCGGCGCCACCAGGCTCTCCGCCTTGCGCAGCGCCTTCAGCGCATCCACCTGCCGCCCCAGTTCGGCGGCGGCCATGCCGCGCGCGAAGAAGAAACCGGCGAGGACGTCGTTATCCTGGGTCTCGGGTTCGGGCTCGGCCAGCCGGGCGGCGGCGCGGGCGCGCCGTTCCGGGTTGCCGAGCAGGGAATCATCCAGCAGCCGGTCGGCCGAGGCCTCGGTGGCCTTGCGCTGCATGGGGCCGCCGCCGTCGGCGGGTTGGGCCGGAGCCGGGGCGCCCGGCAGCGCGGCCAGGATCAGGGCGACAGCGATGAGAAGCCGTGACGTCATGGCAGCCTTCCCGGGTCAGATCGGCGGCTCTGGTTTCCAGAACTGTGGTGGCGGCGGGGCGCCGGCGCAAGCATTTCCATCGCGGAGGACGGAGGACGGAGGGGGCGCCGGTCAGGGAGCCAGCGGCCGGATGGCGATGAAGGTCATGTCGTCGCGGCAGGGCTGCTCGCCGCGCCAGGCGTCGAGGGTGGCGAACAACCTCTCCTTCTGTTCCTCCAGCGGCAGATGGGCGAGGCCGCCCAGGGCTTCCTGCAGCCGCTTGCGGCCGAACAGCCGGCCGTTGGGGCCACCCATATGGTCGATCAGTCCGTCGGTGTAGAGGTAGAACACGGCGCCGGGGACGATGGGTACCTCGTGGCAGGCGAAGGTGGCGTCGGGCGGGCTGTCGCGATAGCCCAGGCTGCGCCGGTCGCCGCGGATCACTTTGATGTGGCCGCCGCTCCACACCATCAGCGGCAGGTTGGCGCCGGCGAAGGTGGCGACGCCGCGGCTCTTGTCGAAGACGCAGATGGCGGCGTCCAGCCCGTCGTCGGCGGGGGCGTCGGCCCGGTCCTGGCGCAGCGCCGACTTCACCAAAAAGTTGAGAAGAGCCAGGATCACCGCCGGGTCGTCATGGCCGTGGTGGTGGAGGATGCGGGCCAGGATCGACGACACCACGGCAGTCATGAAGGCGCCGGGCACACCGTGGCCGGTGCAGTCCATCACCGCCACCACGGTCTTGTCGCCGAAGGTTCCCGTCCAGTAATAGTCGCCGCCGACGATGTCGAAGGGGCGCCAGCCCACGGTGAACGCATCCACCGCCCCGTCCAGCGCCGCCGTGTCGGGCAGCAGCGCCGTCTGGATGCGGCTGGCGTAGCGGATGCCGTCGGAAATGAAGCGGTTGGCCTTTTCCAGCTCGGTGTTGGCCCGTTCGACGCCTTCCTTCTGCTGTTCCAGTTCGCGGGTACGCTCCTGAACCCGCAGTTCCAGATCGCGGGCCAGGGCGGCCAGCGCCCCTTCCGCGGCGTCGCGGCCGTCCAGGCCGCGCTGGGATTCGGCCAGCAGGGCGTTGACGTTGGACACCAGCAGCCCCAGTTCGTCGCCCTCGTGGCGGCGCGGCAGTTCGATCAGCGAGGCGCCAGGCCGGGCGGGGTCGACCGTGGCGATGGCATGGCCGATCTTCAGCAGCGGCTTGGTGATCAGGCCGTAGAACACCGCCACCACCAGCAGGCAGAGGATCACGGTGCGCGCCGCCCCCGAGGCGGCGCTGGCGGTGACGTGGTCCAGGTAGCGGTTGAGCAGCAGGGCCGGGTCGAGGTGCAGTTCCAGCTTGCCCACGTCGCCGGAGGTTTCCTTCATCCGGGTCTGGAGCAGCAGCGAATGCTGGGCCGTGTCGCCGAACAGGCGCTGGGCCAGGCCGGGAAAGGCGGTGGTGCCCGGCGGACGGCGGATCTGCCCCAGCACGTCGCCGAAATTGTCGGTGAGCCGGACCTCGGCGACCAGGGGGTCCAGGGCCAGGCCGCCCACCACCTCGCCGGCCAGGTCGTGGCTCAGCATGTAGGCGGCTTCCACCGCCATGCCGCGCACCAGGGCGAGGTCGGCCCGGCTGGCCTCGGCCACCTCGCGGCGCATCCGCTGGTAATCGGCCGACAGGTCCCAGATTCCCGACGCGGCGCCCAGGCCGAGGGCGATCAGCAGCGTCGCCACCGCCTGCTTGAACGACAGGCCGCGGAAGGTCCCGATGTCACGGGTTTGCGGGGGAGGAGGCGGTGTGTGGACGTTCACCGGCGGGCTCTCGACGGAAGGCGGACTGTCCCCATGATAAACAAGGCTGCGGGTCTGTCACGCTCATTCCATAGGCATTTTCCAGGATGGAACTGGTGATACCACCGGCGGGAAAAGGGGAAGATAAAAATAAGTATTTAAATACTTAAATACGCAATTAAGCGGGCCATGCCAAACCGCCGACTCTAATACTTTAGAAAATCTCCCTGAATCCGATGCTGATTCTTCTTGTAACGATAACCCGTCATCATATTAATACGGCCCGGACATTCGCCATCACAGATCGTCACAATCTCGATAGGAGTGTGAATTGGTCAGCGCGCCCAATACTTGCCCGAAGGTTCCGGTCATGACGGTTGCCTGCTCCGCGGGGCGGCCGTGAGCGGGCGCATGGGCAAGGCCGGCGCCGCCGCCCCCCTGGTTCTCGAGGATGCCCATGCATGGCTGGTGGAGGTGGTGGCCGGCACCCCGGTTCCCACCTTCGTGATCGACGCCGGGCACCGGGTCACCCACTGGAACCGCGCGCTGGAGGTGGTGACCGGCATTCCGGCGGCCGACGTGGTGGGGACCAGCCGGGCCTGGGTACCGTTCTACGCCGCCCCCCGGCCGGTGATGGCCGATCTGATCATCGACGGCACCATGGAGCGCGAGGTCGAGCATTACTACGCCGGCAAGTACCGGCGCTCGGCGGTGGTGGACGGCGCCTGGGAGGCCGAGGATTTCTTCCCCCATTTCCCCGATGGCGGCAAATGGCTGTCCTTCACCGCCACGGCGCTGCACGATTGCGCCGGCCGGGTGGTCGGCGCGGTGGAGACGCTGCGCGACATCACCCAGGAGAAGCGGGCCGAGCAGGCGCGGCGGGAAAGCGAGCACCGGCTGGCCGAGATCGTCGATGGCTGCCCGGTGCCGCTGTTCGTCATCGACGAGACCCACAAGGTTACCCACTGGAACCGGGCCTGCGAGGCGATCATCGGCGTTCCCGCCCCGGAAATGCTGGGGACCAGCGACCAGTGGCGGGCCTTCTACCCCTTCGCCCGCCCGGTGATGGCCGATCTGGTGGCCGACGGCAACGACGAGAACGCCATCTCGCTGCTCTATTCCGGCAAATACCACCCCTCCGCCCTGATTCCGGGAGCGTGGGAGGCGCTGGACCACTTCCCCCATTTCCGCGCCGGCGAGCGCTGGCTGGCCTTCACCGCCGCGCCGCTCAAGGGGCTGGACGGCAGCAATGCCGGCGCGGTGGAGACGTTGCAGGACGTCACCGCCCAGAAGCTCTACGAGGCCCGCCTCAGCCATCAGGCCACCCATGACGAACTGACCGGGCTGGCCAACCGGGTGCTGCTCACCGACCGCCTGACCCATGCCCTGACCCACGCGCGGCGCGACGGCTCGCTGCTGGCCCTGGTGTTCATCGACCTCGACCATTTCAAGGTGGTCAACGACACGTTGGGCCATCGGGTGGGCGACGAGCTGGTGCGCGCCGTGGCGCGGCGCATCGCCGCCTCGGTGCGGGAAGGCGACACCGTGGCCCGCATCGGCGGCGACGAATTCGTGGTGCTGCTGTGCGCCCCCGAATCCGAGGACGTGGTGGCCGAGATCGTCACCCGCCTGATCGCCGAGGTGTCGCGCCCGGTGATGGTCGAGGGGCACGAGCTGTGCGTCGGCTGTTCGGTGGGCATCGCGCTCTATCCCCGTGACGGCGGCGATTCCGCCACCCTGCTGATGCATGCCGACGCCGCCATGTACCGGGCCAAGGACAGCGGCCGCAGCACCTTCCACTTCTTCACCCCCGAGATGAACCAGCGCGCCACCGAGCGCCTGGGCCTGGAGCGAGACCTGCGCCACGCCCTGGACCGCGAGGAGCTGCGCCTGCTGTTCCAGCCCCAGGTGGATCTGGCCAGCGGCCGGGTGGTGGGGGCCGAGGCGCTGCTGCGCTGGGACCACCCGCGCGAGGGGCTGGTGATGCCGTCGCGCTTCATTCCCGTGGCCGAGGAAACCGGCCTGATCGTCCCCATCGGGCGCTGGGTGCTGGAGCAGGCCTGCCGGCTGGGCCATGCCTGGGCGGTGGACGCCGGGCGCTCCTTGCGCATTTCGGTCAACCTGTCGCCCCGGCAGTTCCGCGCCAAGGGGCTGGCCCGGGAGGTGGAGACCATCCTGCAGGCCCATGGCGGCGGGCATCTGTGCCTGGAACTGGAACTGACCGAGGGCACGGTCATGCACGATCCCGAAGAGGCCGCCGCCATCCTGCGGGCGCTGAAGGGCATGGGCGTGCGGCTGTCCATGGACGATTTCGGCACCGGCTATTCGTCCCTGGCTTATTTACGCGACTTCCCCTTCGACATGATCAAGATCGACCGTTCCTTCGTGGATTCGCTCCATCGCGGCCGGGGTGGCGAGGCCATCGTGCGCGCCGTGGTCGGGCTGGCCCGCTCGCTGGACCTCGGCGTGATCGCCGAGGGCGTCGAGACCGAGGCGCAGAAGGACTTCCTGACCCGCGAGGGCTGCGACGAGATGCAGGGCTTCCTGTTCTCGCGCCCCATTCCCGCCGGTGCCTTCCTCAACCTGCTGCGGACGGCGGCCACCTGAATGGAATGCGGGCGTCCCACCCGCCCCGTCCGGCTCAAGATGGTGGAATTTTCTCCGCCAGGCTGACCGCCAGCCCGCCCCATTCCGAGCGGCCGAAGGAGAGCGACAGGCCGCCCAGGGCCGCTAGGTCGGCGACGATGGCCAGCCCCAGGCCGGAGCCCGGCACGCTTTCGTCCAGGCGGATGCCGCGCCCGGCCGCCGCCTCGGCCTGTTCGGGCGACAGGCCCGGTCCGTCGTCCTCGACCCGGATCAGCCCCGGCCCGGCGCTGACCTGCACCCGTGTTCCCGCCCATTTGCAGGCGTTGTCCATCAAATTGCCGACCATCTCGGCCAGGTCGTCGGCCTCGCCGGCGAAATCGGCCTCGGGCGGGCAGGTGACGGCGATGTCCAGCCGGCGGCCGGCGTGGACCTTGCGCAAGGCGGCGGCCAGATCGGCCAGCAATGGCGCCAGGGGAATGCGCCGCCCCATGGCGCGGGCCGACGAGGAATCCGAGCCGGCGCGGGCCAGATGCAGGTCGATCAGGCGGGCGATGCGCTCGATCTGGGTGTCGGTGGCGGGCGCGCCGCCGCTTTCCGCCCGCAGCACCGCCAGCGGCGTCTTCAGCGCATGGGCCAGATTGCCCAGGTGGTTGCGGGCATGGCGGATCAGCCGTTCGTCATGGTCCAGCACCCGGTTCATGGCCTCGACCAGGGGGGCGATCTCGCGGGGATAGGCGCCGCCCAGGCGGGGGGCGCCGCGGGTCAGCTGGTCCAGTTCGCCTTCCAGTCGCCGCAGCGGCTTCAGGCCGTAGCCCACCTGCACCACCACCGCCGCCAGCAGCCCCAGCCCCAGCCCGCCCAGGGACAGGGCGAGCAGCAGGCGGAACCGCCCGATCTCGGCATCCACCTCGGCGCGGTCGGCGGCTACCGCCACATGCAGGCGGCGGTTGTCGTCGCCCAACAGCAGGTCGCGCTCCATCACCTCCAGAATCTGGCCGCGCGGCCCGGTTTCCCTGCGCACATGGACGGCGCCGGGCTCGGCGGCCACCACCACCGGCAGGGCGGAATCCCACAGCGAGCGCGAACGCGCCTTGACCTCGGCATCGTCGGAAACCTGCCAGTACCAACCGGAATAGGGCTGCTCGAAGCGCGGCTCGCCCACCGGGCGGCCCACGGTGATCCGGCCGTCCTCCGCCGTCTCGACCTGGGCCAGCAGGGCGCGCAGATGGGTGTCCAGCCGGCGGCAGAAGGCCTGTTCGGCGCTGTCGGCAAAGGCGTGGCCGAGCACCAGCCCGCCCGCCGCCAGGGCCAGCAACACCCAGGCCCCGGCGCCCAGGATCAGGCGGCGGCGCAGCGAGTCAGGCGCCGTCATCCGGGACCTCCATGCGCCAGCCCTGGCCGCGCAGGGTGTGGATCGCCTCCACCCCCAGCTTGCGGCGGATGCGGGCGACCAGCACGTCCAGCACGTTGGAATCCGGATCAGCGTCGCGGTCGTAGACGTGCTCCACCAGTTCCGAGCGGCTGACCACCCGTCCCTGGTGATGGGCGAGATAGGAGAGGATGCGGAATTCCTGGGCGGTCAGCGCGATGGGCATGCCGTCGCGGCTGACCCGCCCGCCATTGGTGTCGATGCGCAAGGGGCCGCAGGCGATCTCGGGCGCGGCATGGCCGGCGGCGCGGCGGATCAGGGCGCGGATGCGGGTCACCACCTCTTCCATCTCGAAGGGTTTGGTGACGTAGTCGTCGGCCCCGGCGTTGAAGGCCTGGGACTTCTCCGCCCAGCGGGCGCGGGCCGTCAGCACCATCACCGGCATGGTCCGCCCGGCCTCGCGCCAGCGGCCCAGCACGGTGATGCCGTCGATCTTGGGCAGGCCGAGATCGAGGATGGCCGCGTCGTAGCTTTCGGTGTCGCCCAGGTGCCAGCCGTTCTCGCCGTCATAGGCGGTGTCCACCGCGAAGCCCGCCGCCTCCAGGGCGCGTTCCAGCGCCAGGGTCAACTGCGGCTCGTCCTCCACCACCAGAACCCTCATCGCTTCTCCTTGACCTTCAGCCGGCTGCCGTCGGCGGCGTCGTAATAGAGCTTGAGCAGGCGTCCGTCGCGGGTCAGGCGCTTGATCTCGTAGACCGGGCGGCCGTGCTTGCTCTCCAGTTCGGCCTCGATCAGCTCGCCGGGATAGTCGCGGTCCACCTGCTCGAGGATGCGGGCGAGCGGTAGGATCTCGCCGGCCTGCACCGCCCGGCGGATGCGGTCGTGGTCCTCCCCCGCCCGGGCGGGGAGGCAGACGAGAAGCAGCAGGGCGGCCAGGATCGCTTTCATGTCCAGATCATCGTCCGCGCCGCATGAACGGCGGATGAACCGGCGGGTCACGCCCGGTTCAGGAGCAATGCCCCATCCTCTGCCCAGATCAAGTCACGGACAAGGAGTTCCGCCATGCTGACCCGCATGATCATTCACGGCCTGATGGCCGCCCTGGTTGTTGCCGGCGGCGCCTATGCCTATGCCGCCACGGTGCAGCCGGTGTCCTTTCCCTTCCATCAGGAGCACCACCGATGAGCGCCCGCTGGGAATTCCGCCTGCTCCGGCTGTGGCATGCCGCCCTGGCCGGGGGCTTCCTGGTGGCCTACGTCACCGCCGACGAGGACACCTATGCCATGCATGTGTTCTCCGGCTATTGGGTGGTGGCCGCCATCCTTCTGCGCCTGCTGCTGGCGCTGGCCGGTTCGGGCGGCGGGCCGCTGGCCCTGCCGAAGCCCCGCCTGACCTGGATCCGGCCGGGCCGCAACCCGCTGTTCGCCTGGATGGCCGTCCTGCTGCTGGCCGGCATGGCGGTGGCCGGGGTGAGCGGCATCGCCGCCGATTTCATCCCCTTCGTCGAGGATCTGCACGAGGGGCTGGCCGAGGCCTCGCTGTGGCTGGTCCTGGCCCATGCCGCCGTCATCGCCTGGATCTTCCAGGGCCGAAGGGTGCGCGAGATGCTGAAGGGCTCCGCCGCCGCCCTGCTGGCCGTCGTCCTTCTGGCGGCACCCGCCGCCTTTGCCGCCGATGCCGCCCGCGACGCCGTCAAGGCCGGCTACGCCCGGCAGGCCGGGCCGGGCTTCGCCGGCTTTTCCTCCGAGCGTGGCAAGGCGCTGTTCGAATCGAGGAACGCCGCCAGCCCCGACTATGCCTCGTGCACCACCTGCCACACCGCCGACCCCGCCGCCGAGGGCCGCCACGCCAAGACCGGCCGCGCCATCAAGCCGGTGGCGGTGTCGGCCAACCCCAAGCGTTTCACCGACGTCGCCAAGGTGGAGGAGCGCTTCGAACGCGACTGTCAGACCGTGCTGGGCCGGGTCTGCTCGGCCACCGAGAAGGGCGACTACATCGCCTATATGGAGAGCAAGTGATGAAGCGGATCATTCTCGCGGCGGCCCTTTGCCTCGCCGCCCTTCCCGCCCGGGCCGACCGGGTCCGCCCGGTGACCGATCCCGAAACCCTGGCGGCCTGCGGCGAGTGCCACATGGCCTTCCAGCCCGCTTTCCTGCCGGCCCGCTCGTGGACCCGCATGATGGGCCAGCTGTCCGGCCATTTCGGCGACAACGCCGCCATGGCCGCCGACAAGGCCGAGCGCATCCGCCAGGTGCTGGTGGCCGGCGCCGCCGACACCGGCGGCGGCAAGGCGGGGTCCAAGGCGCTGCGCGGCGTGGGGCAGTACGACACGCCGCAGCGCATCACCGAGCTTCCGCGCTTCGCCGCCAAGCACCAGCGCATCGCCGAGCGCGAGTGGAAGCGTCCCGAGGTGACGAGCAAGGCCAACTGCCCGGCCTGCCACAAGGCCGCCGAAGCCGGCCTGTACGACGACGACTGAAGACGGGACGCCCGCGCTCCGGCTCACTGTTCCTTTGGAGCGCGGGCGTCCCGCCCGCATCCCCTTCGCTATTCGATCCACTCGCCCTTGTAGACGCCCCAGATCTCGTCGCGCTTGAACCAGCCCTGGACCTGGTTGATCTCCACCCGGCAGAAATCGCGGTTGCGCGGGCATTGCAGCAGGCGGCCCAGCACGCCGGGCTCCACCAGGGCCAGGGTGTCGGCCCCGTCGGAATCGCCGGTGCGCAGGGTGCGCTGGCCGCCGATCACCACCATCATGCGCCGTCCCGACAGCATGGACTGGTGCACCCAGCCCTCGGTGCCCTGCCAGTCGCGGATCTTGCGCCAGGTCTCGAACTCGGCGATCACCTCGACGGGCAGGTCCTTGCGCGAATAGATCCAGTCGATGGGATAGCGCTGTCCCGGCCCAGCCCGCAGGTTGACCTCGTCCGAGCGGAGCGAGACGAAACGGGGCAGCGGCAGGCCGCCGGCCTCGGCCGCCAGGGCGGCCGGCGCAAGGCACAGCAGCCCGGCCGCCAGCACGCTCGCCCCCCATTTACGCATCGCGGATACCCCCCAACGTCGGCAGTCCATCATCCCTCCGGCGGCGTATTATAGGATGCGCCCGCCCGACCCGGTCAAGGCGGGCCGGCGTTTACGTTTTAAAGATGGTCCAAATGGGCTCTGGACAAGGGGTCCCCGAGTTGCTAGGTCGATAGGGAAACGTTCCGGGAGGAGTCAACAAATGCCGCACAAGAAGCCCGTCGTCGTGGTCAGCCGCAAGCTGCCCGACGCCATCGAAACCCGGATGATGGAACTGTTCGACACCCGTTTGAACGTCGATGATCATCCCATGACCAAGGCCGAACTGATCGAGGCCGTCAAGGTCGCCGATGTGCTGGTGCCCACCGTCACCGACCGCATCGACGCGGGCGTCCTGTCCCAGGCCGGCCCCAACCTGAAGCTGGTGGCCAATTTCGGCACCGGCGTCGATCACATCGATCTGGCCACCGCCCGGAGCCGGGGCATCATCGTCACCAATACCCCCGGCGTGCTGACCGAGGACACCGCCGACATGGCCATGGCGCTGATCCTGTCGGTGCCGCGCCGCATCGCCGAGGGCGAGCGCCTGATCCGGTCCGGCGACTGGAAGGGCTGGAGCCCGACCTTCATGCTCGGCCACCGCATCTGGGGCAAGCGCCTCGGCATCATCGGCATGGGCCGCATCGGCCAGGCGGTGGCGCGCCGCGCCAAGGCTTTCGGCATGTCCATCCACTACCACAACAGGAAGCGCGTCCATCCCGACATCGAGGGCGAGCTGGAAGCCACCTACTGGGAAAGCCTGGACCAGATGCTGGCCCGCATGGACGTGGTCACCGTCCATTGCCCGCACACCCCGGCGACCTTCCACCTGCTGTCGGCCCGGCGCCTGGAACTGCTGCCCAAGCACGCCTACGTGGTCAACACGGCGCGCGGCGAGATCGTCGACGAAAACGCCCTGACCCGCATGCTGATCCGCGGCGATCTGGCGGGCGCCGGCCTTGACGTGTTCGAGCACGAGCCGGCGGTGAACCCCAAGCTGCTGGCGCTGGACAACGTGGTGCTGCTGCCCCATCTGGGCTCGGCCACCATCGAGGGCCGCATCGACATGGGCGAGAAGGTGCTGGTCAACATCAAGACCTTCGCCGATGGCCACCAGCCGCCGGACCGCGTCCTGGCCTCCATGTTCTAAAGACTCTACTGACGGCAAAGCCCCCCGGAGCCATGCTCCGGGGGGCTTTTTTGTCGGGACGGCTCAGTGATGCATCATCTTCATCATCGGGCCGTGGCCGCCATGGCCGCGCCCGAGGCCGCCCTTGCCGCCGGGCATCAGGTCGTCGGCGGCCTTCTGCTGCTCCAGGGTGAGGGTGGCGTAGAAGGCGCTCATGGCCGGCACCAGCTTGCGCAGGGCCTCGGTCCGGGCCTCGGCCTGCCGCTGCATGCGGTCCATGCGCTCGGGCAGGGTGGCGGGCTTGGACGGATCGGTCTTGTCGTCGCACAGCTTGCGCATGGGGGCGGCGGCTTCCTTGATGACCTCGCCCAGGCGCTTGAACTCGGCCTTCTGGGGCTCGGTCAACTTCAGTTTTGTCTCGGAATAGGCCAGATGGGCGGCCATGCGGGCGTCCATGTCGCCGCACATGCGGGACATGCGGTCGAAGCCGGCGGCCTGGGGGGCCGGGTCGGCGGCGCCGGCCACGTTCACCAGGGCGGCAAGGCCCAGGGCGATGGCGACGGAAGCGGAAAGAAGGGTGATGCGGCTCATGGGGTCACCTGTGAACGGGTGGATCGGAATGACACCGTTCTACAGGGGGCGCGTAACCGGCGGATGTCGCCGGCGGGGGGAAATGGTAACAGCGGGTAACTAGATGAACAGCATGCCGCCGGTCCTGGACGCGTCGGCCAGGAAGGTCACCACGCCGCCCTTGGCGACGGGGATGTCGGGGCGCAGTCCGTCGGGGTCCATGCCCAGGGCCTTCAGGCCCATTTCGCAGACCATGATGGTGACGCCCAGCGCCACGCAGGCCTCGAGCAATTCCTCGAAGCGCCCGACACCCTTGGCCTTGAAGCCGTCATCCACCCATTTGGCGGCCCGCCCGTCCGAGCATTTGAGACGGGTCCAGGCCGGCTGGCCGTCGGGAAGGGACTTTTCCAGGACGCGCCCCGCCCACATGGTGAAGAACAGGGTCACCGGGGTGTTGGAGGCGATCGCCGCGGCGGCCATCACCAGGGCGTAGTGGATGCGGTCGAAATCGCCCGAGAACACCACGATGGACAGCTTGTCCGGGGAATTGCGCTCAGCCGCAGACATTGGCGGTGCTCCCGTGGCCGGACAGGTCGGTGATGGTGGGATGGTCGCCGCACAGCGGACAGCCGGGGTCGCGCGGCACCCGCACGGTGCGGAACGCCACCGCGAGGGCGTCGTAGATCACCAGCTTGCCGGCCAGAGATTCGCCAATGCCCAGCAATTCCTTGAGCACCTCGGTGGCCTGCATGGCTCCCATGGTGCCGGCGATGGCGCCCAGCACCCCGGCGCTGGAACAGGTGGGCACATGGCCTTCGGGCGGGGCCTCGCGGTAGATGCAGCGATAGCAGGGGCCGCCGGGCCTGTAGGTGGACAACTGGCCGTCGAAGCGCAGGATAGCCGCCGACACCAGGGTCTTGCCCTCGAGGCGCGCCGCGTCGTTGACCAGGAAGCGGGTGGGGAAGTTGTCCGAGCCGTCGGCGATCACCTGGAAGTCGCGGAAGATTTCCCGCGCGTTGTCCTTGTCGAGGCGCGCCCGGATGGGCACCACCTTGACGTCGGGATTGATGTCGGCCACCGCGTTGGCCGCGCTCGCCACCTTGGCCGTCCCCACCCCCGAGGTGCGGTGGATGATCTGGCGCTGCAGGTTGGACAGCTCCACGTCGTCGTCGTCGATCACCCCGATGGTCCCCACCCCGGCGGCGGCCAGGTAGAGGATCACCGGCGAGCCCAGCCCGCCCGCCCCGATCACCAGGGCGGAGGACCCGAGGAGCTTCGCCTGTCCGATGCCGCCCACCTCCGGCAGGATGATGTGGCGGGCGTAGCGGTGGATCTGCTCCTCGGTGAAGTCCATTGAGTGGCTCTTAAACCTGATCGAACAGGGCGGTGGAGAGATAGCGCTCGGCGAAGCTGGGGATGATGGCGACGATCAGCTTGCCGGCGTTCTCGGGGCGCGAGCCCAGTTCCAGGGCGGCGGCGATGGCGGCGCCCGACGAGATGCCCACCGGAATGCCTTCCAGCCTGGCGGCCTTGCGGGCGGTGGCCAGCGCCGTTTCGTTGCCGATCTGCAGGATCTCGTCGATGACGCCCTTGTCCAGGATGTCGGGCACGAAGCCGGCGCCGATGCCCTGGATCTTGTGCGGGCCGGGGGCGCCGCCCGACAGCACCGGGCTGTCCTCGGGCTCGACCGCCACCATCTTCAGGCCCGGCTTGCGCGCCTTGAGGATGTGGCCGACGCCGGAAATGGTGCCGCCGGTGCCGACGCCCGACACGATGATGTCCACCTTGCCGGCGGTGTCGTTCCAGATTTCCTCGGCGGTGGTCTTCTCGTGGATGGCCGGGTTGGCTTCGTTCTTGAACTGCTGCGGCATGATGGCGCCCGGGGTGGAGGCCAGCAGCTCCTCGGCCTGGCGCACCGCGCCGCTCATGCCCTTGGACGCCGGGGTCAGCACGATCTCGGCGCCCAGCAACTGCAGCATCTTGCGGCGCTCCAGGGACATGCTTTCCGGCATGCACAGGATCAGCTTGTAGCCCTTGGCGGCGGCGACGAAGGCCAGCGCGATGCCGGTATTGCCCGAGGTCGGCTCGATGATGGTGCCGCCCGGCTTCAACTGGCCAGACACCTCGGCCGCCTCGATCATGGCGAAGCCGATGCGGTCCTTGACCGAGGCCAGGGGATTGAAGAACTCCAGCTTGCCGACGATGTCGGCCTTGGAGCCGGCCTCGGCGGCCATGCGCTTGAAGCGGACCAGCGGCGTGGCGCCGATGGTGTCGATGATGCTGTCGTAAATCTTGCCGCGGAAGGCGGGGGCGGAAGCGGTCATCTGGAATTCCCCACAACTATGTTGTAATACGATGCTTAACTACATCGTACCAAGGTTAGATGATGAAGTCCAACTTCTGATGCGCCTCGCTGGGGATGCCGCCCTTGTAGGCGCGCATGCACAGCTCATCGATGGAGATGGCGTCCAGGCGGGACATGATCTCCTCGGTCAGGTCGCCCCACATGGGCCGGATGACGTGCTTGCCCAGTTCCGAGGCGGGCATGTCCTGGTAGGGGTCCTCGGCGGTTTCCAGGGCGCGGACCACGCGCACCACCTCGCCCACCGAGATGCGGCGGCGCTCCCGCGCCAGGCGGTAGCCGCCCCGGGGACCGCGCACGCCGACCAGGAGTCCGGCACGCACCAGTTGCTGCAGGGTCTGTTCGAGATAGCGGCGGGGAATGCCCTGGCGCCGCGTGATCTCGCGGCTCTGCACCGGTTCGCCGCCGGCATGGTAGGCGATGTCGAGAACCGCCTCGATGGCGAACAGCATTTTCTTCGACGGCCGAAGCATGTCCTATTCCTTCTTCCCCGTTCCCGTGGAGCCGAAGCCCCCGGTCCCCCTTTGGGTGTCGTCCAGAGTGCCGGCCTCGCGCCAGACGGCGCGCGCGACCGGGGCGATCACCATCTGGGCGATGCGCATGCCGCGCGAGATGGCGAAGGCGGTGTCGCCCAGATTGACCAGGATGACGCCGATCTCGCCGCGGTAATCGGCGTCGATGGTCCCCGGCGCGTTGAGCACGGTGATTCCGTGCTTGGCGGCCAGCCCGGAACGCGGCCGCACCTGCGCCTCGTGACCGTCTGGCAGGGCGATGGCGAAGCCGGTGGGGATCAGGGCGCGCCTGCCCGGCGCCAGCTCGATATCGGCCGGGATGCAGGCCATCAGGTCCATGCCGGCGGCATGGGCCGTCTCGTAGGCGGGCAGGGGCAGGTCGGCGGCATGCTCCAGGCGTCTGATGGCGACGGTTACATCCTTGCTCATCACATCTTCCCCAAGGCTTTGGCGATGCGTTCGGCCAGATTGCGGGCCACCTCGTCCTTGCCCATGGCGGGCCAGGATTCCGTCCCCGCTCCGTCGATGATGTGGACGGTGTTGGAATCGCCGCCGAAGGTGCCGGTGGCCTCGGACACATCGTTAGCGACGATCCAGTCGCAGCCCTTGCGCGCCAACTTGTCGGCGGCGTGCTCCAGCAGCCTTTCCGTCTCGGCGGCGAAGCCCACCACTAGGCGGGGCCGGACCGGCGCTTCCGCCTTGGACACCGTCATCAGGATGTCGGGATTGGGGGTCAACTCGATGGTGGGGGGCGGGTCGCCCACCTTCTTCTTGCGCTTCTCGGTGGCGCGGTTGGCCACACTCCAGTCGGCCACGGCGGCCGCGCAGACCACCACATCGGCGGGCAGCGCGCCCCGCACCGCGCCCAGCATCTGGAGGGCGCTTTCCACCCTGATGACGCGCAGGCCGGGCGGGTCGGGGATGGTCACCGGGCCGCTGACCAGGGTGACCTCGGCGCCCAGGGCGGCCAGGGCGGCGGCGATGGCGTGACCCTGCTTGCCCGAGGAACGGTTGGCGATGAAGCGCACCGGGTCGATGGCCTCATGGGTCGGACCGCTGGTGACCACGGCCTTGACGCCCTTCAGCGGGCCATCGCAGAGCAGCGTCTCGATGCGCTCCAGGATTTCCGCCGCCTCGGCCATGCGCCCCGCCCCCACCTCGCCGCAGGCCAGATCGCCGGCCCCGGGGCCGATGCGCAGGATGCCGCGCGATTCCAGCAGGGCCAGATTGGCCCTTGTGGCTGGGTGCTCCCACATCATGGTGTTCATGGCCGGGGCCACCAGCACCTTCTTGTCGGTGGCCAGCAAGGCGGTGGAGGCCAGATCGTCGGCGATGCCGGCCGCCATCTTGGCCAGCAGGTTGGCGGTGGCCGGGGCCACCACCACCAGATCGGCCTCGCGCGACAGGCGGATATGGCCCATCTCGGCCTCGTCGGTCAGCGAGAAGGTCTCCTGGTAGACCTTGTCCCCCGACAGGGCGGCGATGGCCAGCGGCGTCACGAAATTGGCCCCGCCCCGGGTCAGGATGCAGCGCACGGCGCAGCCCCGATCCTTCAGGCGGCGGATCAGCTCCAGCGACTTGTAGGCGGCAATGCCGCCCGAGATGATGAGAAGAACCCGTCTGCCAGCCAGCACTGTGAAGCCTCGGAAAAATACGGTAGCGTTGTGTGGATAACCGTAGCGGTCCGGGGGCGAGGGTGCAAGGGGGGAGTGGCCTCCATAAGAAAAACCCCCCTCCCGTTGCCGGGAGAGGGGTTTCCTGTAACGCGATGAGCGTCGGTCGGCTTGGACTTTTAGAAGTCCATGCCACCCATGCCGCCCATACCGCCCATGCCGCCCATGTCGCCGCCGGGCATGCCGCCGGCATCCTTCTTGGGACGCTCGGCGATCATGGCTTCGGTGGTGATCAGCAGGCCGGCCACGGAAGCCGCGTCCTGCAGGGCGGTACGCACGACCTTGGTCGGGTCGATGATGCCGGCCTTGATCATGTCGGTGTAGATGCCGTTCTGGGCGTCGAAGCCGAAGGACAGGTCCTTGGACTCGCCGATCTTGCCGGCGACGACGGCGCCGTCATGACCGGCGTTCTCGGCGATCTGACGCACCGGGGCCTGGAGGGCGCGGCGCACGATGCCGATACCCACTTCCTGGTCCGGGTTGCCGGACTTCAGGCCTTCCAGGGCCTTGACGGCATGCAGCAGGGCGACGCCGCCGCCCGGGACGATGCCTTCCTCGACCGCGGCGCGGGTGGCGTGCAGGGCGTCGTCGACGCGATCCTTGCGCTCCTTCACCTCGATCTCGGAGCCGCCGCCGACCTTGATGACGGCCACGCCGCCGGCCAGCTTGGCCAGACGCTCCTGCAGCTTCTCACGGTCGTAGTCCGAGGTGGTCTCCTCGATCTGCGCGCGGATCTGCTTGCAGCGGGCGTCGATGTCGCCCTTCTTGCCCGAGCCGTCGACGATGGTGGTGTCTTCCTTGGTGATGGTGATGCGCTTGGCGGTACCCAGCATCTCCAGGTTGACGCTTTCCAGCTTGATGCCGAGGTCTTCGCTGATCACCTGGCCGCCGGTCAGGATGGCGATGTCTTCCAGCATGGCCTTGCGGCGATCGCCGAAGCCCGGAGCCTTCACGGCCGCGACCTTCAGGCCGCCGCGCAGCTTGTTGACCACCAGGGTGGCCAGAGCCTCGCCCTCGATGTCCTCGGCGATGATCACCAGCGGACGGCCCGACTGGACCACCTGCTCGAGCACCGGCAGCAGGGGCTGCAGGCCGCTGAGCTTCTTCTCGTGCAGCAGGATGTAGGGGTTGTCCAGCTCGCAGGTCATCTTCTCGGCGTTGGTCACGAAGTACGGGCTGGTGTAGCCGCGGTCGAACTGCATGCCCTCGACCACGTCCAGCTCGGTGTCCAGGCCCTTGGCCTCCTCGACGGTGATGACACCCTCGTTGCCGACCTTTTCCATGGCCTTGGCGATCATGTCGCCGATTTCCTTCTCGCCGTTGGCGGAGATGGTGCCGACCTGGGCGATCTCGGCGTTGGTGGCGACCTTGCGCGAGCGCGACTTGACGTCGGCGACCACGGCGGCCACGGCGAGATCGACGCCGCGCTTCAGGTCCATGGGGTTGAGGCCGGCGGCCACGGCCTTGACGCCCTCGCGGACGATGGCCTGGGCCAGCACGGTGGCGGTGGTGGTGCCGTCACCGGCCAGATCGGCGGTCTTCGAGGCCACTTCGCGCACCATCTGGGCGCCCATGTTCTCGAACTTGTCGGCCAGCTCGATCTCCTTGGCGACGGTGACGCCGTCCTTGGTGATGCGCGGCGCGCCGAACGACTTCTCGATCACCACGTTGCGGCCCTTGGGGCCCAGGGTGACCTTCACCGCGTCGGCGAGGATGTCGACGCCGCGCAGCATGCGGGTGCGGGCGTCGGTGGAGAACTTGACTTCCTTGGCAGCCATTTGTCTTAACCTCTATAGAATTCGTGGGTTAGGCGAGAATGCCGAGAATGTCGGATTCCTTCATGATCAGCAGATCGACGCCGTCGATCTTGACCTCGGTGCCGGACCACTTGCCGAACAGCACGCGGTCGCCGGCCTTGACGTCGAGGGCGACCAGCTTGCCGTCATCGCCGCGGGTGCCGGAGCCGACGGCCACGACTTCGCCCTGCATGGGCTTTTCCTTGGCGGTGTCGGGGATGATGATGCCGCCGGCGGTCTTCTCTTCGGCGTCGAGGCGCTTCACCAGCACGCGATCATGGAGCGGTCTGAACTTCATTTTGGGAATAACCTCCGTAAGACGGTTCGATCCAGCCGGGGCGCTGTTAGCACTCTCCGGCGACGAGTGCCAACCATCTAGGAGGGGTCTGGGGGAGAGTCAAGCAAGATCGGGTGAATTTCTCCCCAAAGCCGGGAGGGCTTTAAGCCAACTTAATGATTCGTAATGATAATTTTCTGCCATGGACTTGCCGCGATTCGCACCTACATTCTTGGCTCCAGTTTCATAATCGGGATGAAGACCCATGACTCCCCAGGAACGTGACCTGATCCAAAGCGTGTTCGACCGTCTGGCCCGTCTGTCCGGCGGTCCCAAGGACCGCGAGGCCGAGGCCCTGATCCTCGACCGCCTGCGCTCCGTGCCCGATTCCGCCTACAATCTGGTGGAGGCGGTGGTGGTGCAGGAAATGGCCATCAAGGAGAACGAGGCCCGCATCCGCGACCTCGAGGCCCGGCTGGCCAACCAGACCCAGCCGCAGCAGCAGCCGGCGCCGGGCTTCGGCCGCTCGGCCTGGGGCGGCGGGCGCGGTTCGGTGCCGTCGACCCAGGCGCCGCAGCAGCAGGCCCAGCAGCAGCAATACGCCCAGCAGCCCCAGCAATACGGCCAGCCCTCGCCCTGGGGCGGCCAGCCCTCGGCCGGCGGCGGCTTCCTGCGCACGGCGGCGGGGGCGGCGGTGGGCGTGGCCGGCGGCATGCTGCTGGCCAACAGCATCTCCGGCATGTTCGCCGGCGGCAGCCATGGCGGGGGCGCGCCCAGCGCCCAGCAGGCCTCGGACACCGGCGGCCATGCCCCGGCCGACGCTCCGCCGGTGGGCTACGACACCAACGTGGCCGACGACCAGGGTTATGGCGGCTTCGATTCCGGCTTCGACATGGGCGGCGACGACAGCTTCTAGACCATCAACATTGCATTGGCGGAAACCGCTCCCCTATAAAGGGGGCGGTTTCCCTGCATCGAGAGCCCGACATGATCCTCTACACCCTGCGCTGCTCCCATGATCATCACTTCGAGGAGTGGTTCGACAACAGCGGTGATTACGATTCCAAGAAGGATGCCGGCGCGCTGACCTGTCCCGAATGCGGCGACAAGGAGGTGGGCAAGGCGATCATGGCTCCCAACGTGGGCAAGGGCCGCGCGGCGGCCGTCCCGCCGCCCAGTTGCGGCACGCCCATGGGCTGCGGCGGCTGCCCCATGGCGGGAAGCCATTGATATAGGCCCCTCAATCGCCGGGCGGGCTTGTCCCAAGCCCTTGGCTTTCGCCGCATAAGCGGCGGCGGCCCTTGGCCTTGCCTCCGGGCTTCGCCCGTCGGTGAGTTTCGTCCCCTCGGCGCAGGCTGCGTATTATCCCCTGTCCACCGTATCCAGCAGGGCCAGCAGCCCGGCCAGGATCTGGCGGGGCGACGGCGGGCAGCCGGGGATGTGCAGGTCCACCGGCACCACGTCCGAGACTCCCCCCACCACCGCATAGGAGCCGGCGAAGCAGCCGCCGTCCTTGCCGCAATCGCCCATGGCGACGATCCAGCGCGGCTCGGGCGTCGCCTCCACCGTGCGGCGCAGGGCTTCCTCCATGTTGCGCGTCACCGGCCCGGTGACCAGCAGCACGTCGGCATGGCGCGGGCTGGCGACGAAGCGGATGCCGAAGCGCTCCAGGTCGTAGATGGGGTGGTTGACGGCGTGAATCTCCAGCTCGCAGCCATTGCACGAGCCGGCGTCAACCTCGCGGATGGACAGCGAGCGGCCCAGCCGCCCCCGCGCCCGCCGGCCCAGGGCCTCGGCCAGTTCCGCCACGCCGTCCGGGTCGGGCGGCGGCGCGTCCTTCATGGTGTGGGGGCCCCTGAGCAGGTGGCGGGCCAGGATCCTGGCGATGGGCGGGATCATAAATCATGCCCCGAGTACGAGCAGTTGAACGACTTGTTGCACAGCGGGAAGTCGGCGACGATGTTGCCCTCGATGGCGGCCTCCAGCAGCGGCCACTGGAACCACGAGGGGTCGTGGGTATGGCAACGCTCGACCACATGGTCGGCGCCCATGCGCAGCCAGACCACCACCTCGCCGCGGAAGCTTTCGGCCAGGCCCAGTCCCTCGCCCGCCACCTCGGGCACCGGCACGCGGAAGGCGCCGTCGGGCATCTCGTGCAGCATGCGGTTGATGAGGTGCAGGGATTCCTTGGCTTCGGCGAAGCGCACCAGGACGCGGGCGTTGACGTCGCCCTCGGTCAGCACCGGCACGGTCATGTCCAGCTTGTCGTAGGGCGGGTAGCCCGGCGCCTGCCGGGCGTCGTGGCCGCGCCCCGAGGCTCTTCCCACGAAGCCGCCGGCCCCGAAGCGGTGGATCAGCGAGGTCTGGACGATGCCGGTGCTGACCGTGCGGTCCGACAGGGACGGGGTGTTCTCATAAAGCTGGTAGGCCTGGTCGAACAGGCGGACGAAACCGTGCAGCAGGTGCTTCAGCGCCTCGGCCCCCTCGTCGGAGAGGTCGCGGGCCACGCCGCCCGGCACCACCCGGTCCATGTTGAGGCGGTGGCCGAACAGGGCGTCGTTGGCCCGCAGGATCTTTTCGCGCAGCACGCCCATATGCGACAGCATCACCGCGAAGGCGGCGTCGTTGCATACCGCGCCGATGTCGAAGACGTGGTTGGCCACCCGCTCCATCTCGGCCATCACGCCGCGCAGCCAATGGGCGCGCTGGGGCAGCTCGCACCCTGTGGCGGCCTCGACGGCGCGGGCGAAAGCCAGGGAATAGGCCACGGTGGCATCGCCCGAGACTCTGCCTGCGATGCGCGCCGCCTTGTCCAGGGGGGCGCCCGACAGCAGTCCCTCGATCCCCTTGTGCTGGTAGCCCAGGCGCTGCTCCAGGCGCACCACCGCCTCGCCCTGGCAGTGGAAGCGGAAATGCCCGGGCTCGATCACCCCGGCATGGACCGGCCCCACCGGAATCTGGTGCAGCCCCTCGCCCTCGGCCTTCAGGAAGGGATAGGAATCGGGCTCGGCGGACGGCCCCATGGGCTGGGCGGCCAGGGGCATGCGGCTCGGCCAGCGGCCGTGATCCAGCCAGTGGCGCCGGTCCTCCAGCCCCACCGGAGTCAGGCCCCAGACGTCGTGGATGGCCCGCTCGATGCGGATGACCCCGGGCCGCACGTTGCCCAGCGCCAGGAAGCGGCGGTCGGCGCAATGGTGCGACGCCACGGCGATGTCGCCGGCGGTTTCGTCCCTGAGCGCCACATGGATGTGCTCGCGCTCGGCCCATTCGGCCATCACCGACCATTCCGCCACCCGCAGACGGTCGATCAGCTGGCGCCAGCCCTTGAGGTCGAGGAGGAAGCGCGGCCACGGCCGGTGCCCCTCGACCGGCCGGCCGAGCGACAGGAATTCCAGCAAGGTGACGTCGCCCATCATCCCAGGAACCCCGCCACGTGCTGGAACCACGCCACCAGTTCCTTGGGGAGATACAGCCCGGCCACCAGCACCAACAGCATGTGCACCCACAGTGGCGTCAGCGCCAGGGCGGTGGACAGCGGCCCGGCCCGGCCGTGGGCGTGGGAATGGGGCGGCGGCTCGCCGAAGGCCATGCTCTGCAGGCGGGCGACCAGGGCGGCGAAGGCCAGCAGCAGCCCGATGGCCAGGGGAATGGCCAGCAGCGGCTGGCGGGCGAAGGTGGAGCTGAGCACCAGGAACTCGCTCATGAACACCCCCATGGGGGGCAGGCCGGCGATGGCCAGCACCGCCAGCACGAAGCCCCAGCCCAGCACCGGGTGGGATTGGGTCAGGCCGCGGATGGCGGCGATGCGCTTGGTGCCCAGGTTCTGGCTGATGATGCCGACCGCGAAGAAGATGGCCGACTTGGTCAGCGAATGCATGGTCATGTGCATCAGGCCGGCGAAATTGGCCAGCGCGCCGCCCATGCCGAAGGCGAAGGTGATCACCCCCATGTGCTCGATGGAGGAATAGGCGAACAGCCGCTTGATGTCGCCCCGCCGGTACAGCATGAAGGCCGACAGGAACAGGGACGACAGCCCCATCACCACCAGCAGCGGTCCGGGGGTCAGCGTGTTGCCGTTGGCGGCGATGACCATCTTGAAGCGCAGCAGGGCATAGAGCGCCACGTTGAGCAGCAGGCCCGACAGCACTGCCGAGATGGGGGTGGGACCTTCGGCGTGGGCGTCGGGCAGCCAGGCGTGCAGGGGGGCGAGGCCCACCTTGGTGCCGTAGCCCACCAGCACGAAGACGAAGGCGAGATTGAGCAGGTCGGGCTGGAAGTCGTGGGCCCGCTTGATCATCAGGGTCCAGGCCATGGCGTCGGCGCCGTCGCCCATCACCGGCTGGGCGGCGAGATAGACCAGGGTGGTGCCGAACAGTGCCAGCCCGATGCCCACCGAGCACAGGATGAAGTACTTCCATGCCGCCTCGATGGCTTCGCGGGTGCGGTACAGGCTGACCATCAGCACGGTGGTCAGCGTCGCCGCCTCCACCGCCACCCACATCACGCCGGTGTTGTTGGCGGTCAGCGCCAGCAGCATGGTGAACAGGAAAGCCTGGTACATGGAGTGATAGAAGCGCAGATGCAGGTCGGAGAGGCGCTGCGCCTCGCTTTCCCGCGCGATATAGGCGGCCGAGAACACCGCGGTGGTCATGCCGACGAAGGCGGTCAGCACCACCAGATAGACGTTGAAATCGTCGATGAACAGCAGCCGGGTCGGCTCGGGCCGCACGGTGATCAGCAGCAGCGACGAGCCGAAGGTCACCACCGAGGCCAGCACGTTGACCCAGGCGGCCACCCGCCAGTCCTTGAGCACCGCCAGGAATCCGGCCGAACCCAGCGGCACGCCCAGAATCCACAGCAGCGGATTCTCGAAGCCGGGCAACAGGGTGAAGTTGCCGATCATTGGCGGTCCCCCCGGTGGGTTTCCAGATCGGCCAGGTCCAGGGTGTCGAAACGCTCGCGGATGCGGAAGAAGAAGATGCCGAACAGGGTCATGGCCACCAGCACCGAGAACGCCACCGAGATCTCCACCACCAGCGGCATGCCCTTGGCCGAGACGGCGGCCAGGATCAGCCCGTTTTCCAGCGCCATGAAGCCCACCACCTGGGTCACCGCGTTGCGCCTTGTGATCATCATCAACAGGCCCAGCAGCACCACGCTCATGGCCAGCGCCAGGCTTTCGCGGGTCAGGGCGGTGGCGTTGGCGGTGACGGGCAGCACCAGCAGGATGGACAGCGCCACCAACGCCACCCCGGCCATCATGGTCCAGCCGATGGACATGGCGGTCTCGACGTTCCTGTGGATGCCCAGCTGTTCCACCAGCCAATGCAGCGCGATGGGGACGATCATCGCCTTGAACACCAGGGCGATGGCGGCGGTGACGTAGAGATGCGGCGCGTGCTGGATGTGGGCCTGCCACGCGGCGGCGGCCGCCAGGGCCAGGGCCTGGAAGGCGAAGGTGTTCAAGACCGCGAACAGGCGGCGCTGGTAGAGCAGCTGGAAGCCGGCCATCAGCACCGTGGCGCCGATCAGGTGGGCGATGTCGTAGGAGATCTGGGCATTCGCCATGTCCGTCACACCGCCTCCGAGACGTAGAGGAAGATGGTGGCCAGCAGGCCGAGCAGCAGGGCGCCGCCCAGGAAGTCGGCGTAGCGGAACACCCGCATCTTGGCGATGGAGGTCTCGAACACGCCCAAGGCGGTGGCCAGGATGAAGCACTTGGCCAGGAAGGCCCCCAGCCCGACCAGCACGGCGACGGCGCCGTCGCCCGCCTGGGCCATGCCCCAGGGCGCGAACAACCCGCCGATCAGCGCCATGAACAGGGTCAGGCGCACCATGCCGGCCCCTTCCATCAGGGCCAGATGGCGGCCGGAATATTCCAGCACCATGGCCTCGTGCACCATGGTCAGTTCCAGGTGGGTGGCGGGGTTGTCGATGGGGATGCGGCCGTTCTCGGCGATGGCCACCATCACCAGGGCGGCCAGGGCCAGACCCAGCGAGACCTCGATACCCACCCCGCCCGACAGGATGAAGGCGATGATCTGGGCCGGCGCCGTGGTGCCGGAAATCAGCGACAGCGAGAAGGTGACCATCAGCATGGCCGGCTCGGCGAGACTGGCGATCATCATCTCGCGGGACGCCCCCAGCCCGCCGAAGCTGGTACCGATGTCCATGCCGGCCAGCGCCGTCCAGAAGCGTGCCAGGCCGAGCAGAGCCACCAGGGCGATCAGGTCGGCGGCCTGGGCCAGGAACAGGTTGGTGGTGAAGGCCGGCACGATGCAGGCGGCCAGCCACACCGCGCCGAAGGTGACGTAGGGTGCGGTGCGGAATATCCACGAGGCGGAATGGGCGACCACCGCCTCCTTCTGCAAAAGGCGGTAGATATCGCGGTAGGGCTGGAACGGCGAGGCCCCGATGCGGCCGTTGAGGCGCGACTTGACCAGGCGCACCCAGCCGGTGATCAGCGGGCTCACCGCCACCACCAGGACGATCTGCAGCAATTGCCAGGCGATGGCGCTCATTGGTTCTGCCTCACCGCGACCACCAGCAGCATCAGCACCAGGGTGGTGAACATCATCAGCAGGTAGCGCCGCACCGTCAGGTACTGGATGCGGTTGACCAGGTCGGCGATGAAATCCACCGCCCGGCCGATGGTGGCGTAGAGCCCCACCCAGATCGGATCGATGACCCGCACCTTGAGTTCCGCCGGGCGGTTGTCGCCGGGGTCGGGCATGTCGACGCTTTCCCGGGCGGCGAAGATCGAGGCGCAGAACACCCGGCGCAGCGGCTGCGAGAAGCTCTGGCCGGTGTACTGGCTTTGGGGGATGTCCTCCTTGTGGCCGCAGTCCCAGGCATCGGCGCGGCGCAGGCGTGAGGTGCCCAGCAGGCGGGCCAGCATCAGGGTGACGGCGCACAGCCCCAATCCGGTCATCACCAGCACCGTGCCGGAATAGGAGCCGCGCGTCGAGCTGACCGGCGACAGCCATGGCCAGCCCAGATCGGCCGAGACGGCGAACTGGACCCCGGTCAGCGGTGTCACCACATGGGACAGGGCGTCGGTGACGGTGACCGGAATGGCGCCCAGCACCACGCACATCACCGCCAGGAAGGCGACGGTGAGACGCATGCTGGCGGGAACCTGATGGGCCTCGGCCGCCGCCTGGGAGCGGGGCCTTCCCAGGAAGGCGATGCCGTAGGCGCGCACGAAGCAGGCGGCGGCCAGGGCGGCGGCCAGGGCCAGCATGGCGCCGACCACCGGGACGCCGAACTTCATGGCCCAATGGGGCAGCGAGGGGCCCTTGAACAGCGACTGAAAGATCAGCCATTCCGACACGAAGCCGTTGAGTGGCGGCAGGGCGGCGATGGCCAGGGCGCCGACCAGGGCGGCGACGCCGTTCCACGGCATGCGCTTGGCGAGGCCGCCCAGCTTGCCCAGGTCGCGCTCGCCGGTGGCGGTGATCACCGCGCCGGCCGACAGGAACCACAGGGTCTTGAAGATGGAATGATTGACGATGTGGTAGAGCCCGGCCACCAGGGCCAGGGCGGCCAGGGTCTTCTCGCCGCTACCCTTGAAGGCGATGGCCAGGCCCAGGCCGATCATCACCACGCCGATGTTCTCCACCGTGGAATAGGCCAGCAGCTTCTTCAGGTCGTCCTGCAGGATGGCGTAGAGCACCCCCATCACGGCGGTGATGCCGCCGATCACCATCATCACCGCGCCCCAGGCCCAGTTCACCTCGCCATGCAGGTCGAACAGGATGCGGATCAGGCCGTACAGCGCCACCTTGGTCATCACGCCGCTCATCAGGGCCGAGACATGGCTGGGCGCCGCCGGATGGGCCAGCGGCAGCCAGGCGTGCAGCGGCACCAGCCCGGCCTTGGACCCCGCCCCCAGCAGGGCCAGCAGCACCACCAGGAAGCCGGAAACGCCGTCCAGTTTGGCGGCGCGCATGGCGGGGAAGGAATAGGCCCCCTCGCCGCCGGCCATCAGGCCGAAGCAGGTCAGCAGGCAGAAGGTGCCGAAACAGGCCATCACCAGATAGACGAAGGCGGCGTGGCGGTTCTCGGCGTTCTTGTGGTCGGCCAGCACCAGCAGCCACGAGGCCAGCGACATGAACTCCCAGGCCACCAGGAACATGAAGGCGTCGTCGGCGATCAGCACCGCGTTCATGCCGAACAGGAACAGGGGATAGAACGGCGTCACCCGCCGGGGCTCGGGCAGATGCGAGCAATAGCCGATGCCGTAGGCCGAGGTGGCGGCGGCGGCGAGGTTGACCACCACCATGAACAGGGCCGACAGGTTGTCGAGGCGGAAATGGGCGGCCAGCCAGGGCAGACCGATGGGCAGCACGATGGCCGGACCGGTGCCCGGCGTCTGGCCCAGATGCTTGATGCCGCCGGCCAGCAGCACCAGCGAGGCAATCATGCAGCAGAAATAGATCAATCGGTGACGCCACATTTCCGCACCGGCCGCCACGCCGAGCACGGCGAGGGCCAAAAGGGCGGAAAGGGCGGCAGCGATCAGCATCGGCTGCGCGACCCCGCAAATACTCTGCTGCAGGACATGGTGACCGTCTCCCGTGAATCCCCTGTCACTGGAGCCGGTTTTTCCGGCCCTCTTCATCTCGTCTTATGGCGAGGAGATGGGAATCATACCCACCCGAGGGGGCGGGCGCAAGGCCCCCCCAAGGTCTAATTTCGGGCCAAAGCCCGCCAGGCGATGTCGCGGCGGCAGAAGCCGCCGGGCCAGTCCAGGGCGTCCACCGCCTTGTAGGCGCGCTCGCGCGCCTCGGCCACGGTCTTGCCCCGCGCCGTGATGCCCAGCACCCGTCCACCGGTGGCGACCACCTGCCCGTCCTTCGTACCCGTGCCGGCATGCAGCACGGTGACGCCCTCCACCCTGGCCGCGCCGTCCAGTCCGCCGATCACCGTGTTCTTCTCGTAGGAACCGGGATAGCCCCTGGCGGCCATCACCACCACCAGGGCGACGTCGTCGGACCATGTCAGCTCGACGCCCGCCAACCGCCCTTCCGCCCCGGCGGCCAGCACCGGCAGCAGGTCGGATTCGAGGCGCGCCATCAGCACCTGACACTCGGGATCGCCGAAACGGACGTTGTATTCCAGCAGCTTGGGGCCATCCTTGGTCACCATGATGCCGGCGAACAGCACGCCGGTATAGGGCTTGCCCATCTCGGCCATGGTCTTGACCAGGGGCAGGATCGAGCGTTCCATGATTTCGGCCTGGATGGAATCGGTGACCACCGGGGCGGGGGAATAGGCGCCCATGCCGCCGGTGTTGGGGCCGGTGTCGCCGTCGCCCACCCGCTTGTAGTCCTGGGCGGCCACCAGGGGGAGCGCGGTCTTGCCGTCGCACAGGGCGAAGAACGAGCATTCCTCGCCATCGAGGAATTCCTCGATCACCAGTTCGTCGCCGGCCGCGCCGAACACCTTGTCGCCCATCATCATGTCGACGGCGCCCAGGGCCTCGTCCAGGGTCATGGCCACCACCACGCCCTTGCCGGCGGCCAGCCCGTCGGTCTTGACCACGATGGGGGCGCCCTTGGCGCGGATGAAGGCCTTGGCCTTGTCCATGTCGGTGAAGCGGCCGTACCAGGCGGTGGGAATGCCGGCCTTGGCGGCGACATCCTTCATGAAGCCCTTGGAGCCCTCCAGCTCGGCCGCCGCGGCCGAGGGGCCGAACACCTTGATGCCGGCGGCGCGGCACTTGTCGGCCAGGCCGAGGACCAGCGGCGCCTCCGGCCCCACCACCACCAGGTCGACGGCGTTGGCCTGGGCGAAGGCCAGCAGTTCGTCCACGTTCTCCGCCCCGATGGCGACGCATTCGGCGGCATCGGCGATGCCGGCATTGCCCGGCGCGCACCACAGCTTGGTGAGCAGGGGCGAAGACTTGAGCTTCCAGCACAGCGCATGCTCGCGCCCGCCCGAACCGACCACCAGAACCCGCATTGTCGCCTCCCGGAGTGATGACAGGGGTCGTTTATCATTTCCGTCCGCGTTTGCAAATCACCGGCTCTTGCGCCACCATCCGGCCATGAACGACGACGCCCGTCCCGCCCCCACCAACGTCCCCGAATACTCGGTCTCCGAACTGTCTGCCGGCCTGCGCCGCACGGTGGAGGACGCCTTTTCCTTCGTCCGCGTCCGGGGCGAGATTTCCGGCTTCAAGCGCCATTCCTCGGGGCATCTCTATTTCGCGCTGAAGGACGCCGAGGCCGTGCTGGATTCCGTGTGCTGGCGCGGGTCCGCGTCCAAGCTGGCCATCGGGCCGGAGGACGGCATGGAGGTGGTGGCGACCGGGCGGCTGACCACCTATCCCGGCCGCTCCAAATACCAGATGGTGGTCGAGCGCATGGAGCTGGCCGGCCAGGGCGCCCTGCTCAAGATGCTGGAGGACCGCAAGAAGCGGCTGATGGCCGAGGGGCTGTTCGATACGGCGAGGAAGCGTCCCATCCCCTTCCTGCCGGACGTCATCGGCGTGGTGACCTCGCCCACCGGCGCGGTGATCCGCGACATCCTCCACCGGCTGGCCGAGCGCTTCCCCCGCCGCGTGCTGCTGTGGCCGGTGGCCGTCCAGGGCGAGGGCGCGGCCGCCCAGGTGGCCGCCGCTATCCGGGGTTTCAACGCCCTGGAGCCGGGCGGCGCGGTGCCGCGCCCCGACGTGCTGATCGTGGCCAGGGGCGGCGGTTCGCTCGAAGACCTGATGGCCTTCAACGAGGAAATCGTGGTGAGGGCCGCCGCCGAGTCCGGGATTCCGCTGATCTCGGCGGTCGGGCACGAGACCGACACCACCCTGATCGATTTCGCCTCCGACCTGCGCGCCCCCACCCCCACGGCGGCGGCCGAGAAGGCGGTGCCGGTGCGCGCCGAGCTGGTCGCCACGGTGGCCGACATGGGGGCGCGCATGATCGGCGCCATGCAGCGCGGGCTGGAGGAGCGGCGCACCCGCCTCTCCCACACCTTCCGGGCGCTGCCCCATCCCCGCCGGGTGATGGAGGATTGCGCCCGCCGCCTGGACGAGCGGGCCGAGCGCCTGAACAACGCGCCGCGCCTGCTGCTGGAGCGCCGCCGGGCCGAGCTGGACCGCCTGGGCGCGCGGCTCCGCCACCCGCGCGAGCAACTGGCCGAGGCCGGGCACAGGCTGGCGGCGCTCGCCACCCGGCTCGACCACGCCATGAAGACGGCGGGTGCGGCCGAACGCGCCGCCAATGAGCGCCGGGCGCTGCAGCTGGAGCAGTCGGCCGCCCGCCTGACCCAGGCCATGCCCCGCCTGCTCGACGAGAAGATCCGGCGAGTGGCCCATGCCGGCCAGCTGCTGGAAAGCTTTTCCTATCGCAAGGTCTTGGAGCGCGGCTTCGCCGTGGTGCGGGACGAGCACGGCGCGCCGGTCACCTCCGTCGCGGCGACCACGCCGGGGGCCGGCTTGGGCGTCGAATTCGCCGACGGCAAGGTCGGCGTCCGGGTCGAGGGCAGCGCCGCCCCGCCCGTGCCCAAGCCGCACCGCAAGCCGACGACGCCCGACGGGCGGCAGGGCTCGCTGCTGTAGGTCATTGCCGAGGATTGTGGCGCTGATACCGGCGGGCGTTCCATCCGACCTTTCCCGTCATCCCTCGCCGGGGCTCGGAGGCTCTATGCCGACGAGGGCAGGGCCACCGTGAAGCGCGCTCCGCCTTCCTCGCGATTCTCGGCGGTGATGACGCCGCCATGGGCCTCGACGATCTGGCGCGAGATGGACAGGCCCAGGCCGGAATGGGTGCCGAACTTCTCGCCCTCGGGCCGTTCCGAGTAGAAGCGCTCGAAGATGGCATCCAGCTTGTTGGGCGGAATGCCCGGCCCCTGGTCCTCGACGGCAAGCAGGATGCGCGCCCCCTCGCGCCGGGCGGCCAGACGGATCAGGCCGCCTTCGGGGCTGAACGACATGGCGTTGGCGATCAGGTTGCGCAGCACCTGGACCAGCCTTGATTCGATGCCCTGGATCATCAGGGCGTCCCCGGCCGGCCGTTCCATCTGGAAGCGCAGGCCGCGCTCCTCGCAGGTGCCGCCATAGATCTCGCCCATGGTGTCGAGCATGGCGGCGAGCGCCAGCGGCGCGGTCTCGGCCCGGCTCATCTCGGCGTCGATGCGCGACGCGTCGGAGATGTCGCTGATCAGCCGGTCCAGGCGCCCGACGTCGTCCAGGACGATGGCCATCAGGCGGGCGCGCTTGTCCGGGTCGTCGATCCGTGCCGCCGTCTCGACGGCGGAGCGCAGCGAGGTCAGCGGGTTCTTGATCTCGTGGGCCACGTCGGCGGCGAAGGCCTCGATGGCGTCCATGCGCCGCCACAGGGCCTCGGTCATCTCCTTCAGGGCCACGGACAGTTCGCCGATCTCGTCCCGGCGGGCCGACAGATCGGGGATGGCGTGGGCGCGGCCCTGGCCGTGGCGCACCCGCTCGGCGGCCAGGGCCAGCCGGCGGACCGGCCGGGCGATGGTGCCGGCCATGTAGAGCGAGACGCCGATGGTCAGCGCCAGCGACACGGCGAAGGCCTCCAGGATGGCGATGCGCACCTGGAACAGCGAGCGGGCGATGGTGGCCCCGTCGGCGGTGATCAGCAGGGCGCCCACCACCTGCTTGTAGCGCTGCACCGGCACCGCCACCGACAGGACCAGGGCGCCGTTCTGGCGCGAGCGCACCGTCCAGGCCAGCCGCCCGGCCATGGCGCTCATCACTTCCTCGAAATCGTCGGCGCGGGCGTTGCTCCGGTCGCGGTAGAGCGGCAGGGATTCGTCCCTGGGCATCCAGCGCGCCCAGCGGTCCCATTGCCGCGCCAGCCGGTCGGTCCAGTGGGGCGGCGTCGGCGACGGCAGTTCCTCGATATAGATCGAGCCCTTGGCGCCGCCCACCACGCGGGAATCGGCGGCCAGCTCGCCCACCGCCCCGAACAGCCGGGCGCGGAATTTGGCCGGCTCGGACAGGCGGCGGACCATCTGCTGCGCCATGTCGGGATTGATCTCGAAGAAGCCCATCTCTTCCTCGAACACCGCGCCCTCGCCGATGGCGCCGGCCACCATCTCGGCCTGGGTGCCCAGCCCGTCCAACTCGGCGCGGATCAGCCCTTGCTTGTAGCGGTCCAGGTAGAACACTCCCACCACCAGCACGATGGGGGCCAGCAGGTTGACCGCCAGGATGCGCCGGGTCAGCGGCGAGGCCAGCAGGCGCCAGCGGGTGCGGCGCCGCCGGGCGGGGGCGGGCTCACTCGTCACGATAGCGCCTCACTCGTCCCGATAACGGTAGCCGACGCCGTACAGGGTCTCGATCTGGGCGAATTCGTCATCCACCTCGCGGAACTTCTTGCGCAGCCGCTTGACGTGGCTGTCGATGGTGCGGTCGTCCACGTAGATGGACTCGCCATAGGCGGCGTCGATCAGCTGGTCGCGGTTCTTGACATGGCCGGGACGCATGGCCAGCGACTTCAGCAGCAGGAATTCGGTGACGGTGAGATCGACGGCCTTGCCCTTCCAGGTACAGACGTGGCGGCCGGGGTCCAGCACCAGCAGGCCGCGCACCAGGGTCTCGCCGCCCTCTTCGTCCGGCCCGGCGGCGTTGGCCTCCAGGCGGCGGATCAGGGCGCGGATGCGCTCGATCAGCAGTTTCTGCGAGAACGGCTTCTTGATGTAGTCGTCGGCCCCCATGCGCAGGCCCAGCAACTCGTCGATCTCGTCGTCCTTGGAGGTGAGGAAGATCACCGGGATGGCCGATTGCTTGCGCAGGCGCTGCAGCAGTTCCATGCCGTCCATGCGCGGCATCTTGATGTCGAGCACGGCGAGGTCGGCCGGCTGGCTGGTCAGGCCGCGCAGCGCCTCGGCCCCGTCGGTGTAGGTGCGCACCTTGAAGCCCTCGGCTTCCAGCGCCATGGAGACCGAGGTCAGGATGTTGCGGTCGTCGTCGACCAAGGCAATGGTGTGGGACAAGGCTACCCCTCCGTTCTGTCCTGGCCCAGCTTAGCAGGCCGGGAATGGTTTGCATCCCGATCATGGCGAAATTATAGTGCCCGGTGATGGTTCCCCGGGTCCGGTGAGGGCGCGGGGTGAAAATGGGAACGCGGTGCGGCCCTCGAAAAGAGGGTCAATTCCATGACTGCCCCCGCAACTGTAAGCGGAGAGGTTCCGGCCTTTAGAGACGCCACTGGCCCGATATGGGCTGGGAAGGCTATGCCGGACCCCACGACCCGCGAGTCAGGAGACCTGCCATCATCGAGAGTCGCTTGCGAGCCCGTTCGGCCGGGGTGTGCCGTCGGGTCAGTTTTCCGTTTCGCGGCGACAGGTTCAAGTCTCTCGACGAACGGAGTCTGTTCATCATGCATATCATGGAAGGGTTCCTTCCCGCCGGGCACGCGATTGCCTGGACCTGCATCTCCGCCCCCTTCGTGGTGCTGGGGGCGCGAGGCCTGAAGCGCATCCTGGCGGAACGGCCGGAGGCGCGGCTCGACATCGCCGCATCGGCCGGCTTCACCTTCGTGCTGTCGGCCCTGAAGCTGCCCAGCGTCACCGGCTCGTGCTCGCATCCCACCGGCACGGCGTTGGGCGCCGTCCAGTTCGGTCCCGGCATCATGGCGGTGATCGGCACCATCGTCCTGCTGTTCCAGGGGCTGCTGCTGGCCCATGGCGGCCTGTCGACCATGGGGGCCAACGTGTTCTCCATGGCCATCGCCGGGCCATGGGTGGCCTATGGCGTGTGGCGGCTGGCCGGCCGGCTGGGCGTCCCCTTCGCCGTGGCGGTGTTCCTGGCCGCCTTCCTGGGCGACCTCGCCACCTACGTCACCACCTCGGTCCAGCTGGCTCTGGCCTTCCCCGACGCCGAGAGCGGCTTCGGCGGCGCCTTCGCCAAGTTCGCCGGCATCTTCGCCGTCACCCAGCTGCCGCTGGCGGTGGCCGAGGGACTGGTCACCGTGGTGGTGATGAACGCCCTCAAGGGCCGCCGCATCCGCGTGGAAGGAGCCAAGGCATGACCGCCCGCACCAATTCGCTGCTGCTGGGGCTGGCGGCGCTGATCATCGCCGCCCCGCTGATCCTCGATCCCGCCGGCCAGTTCGGCGGCACCGACGACGCCGCCAGCCAGGTGGTGGAGTCCAGCAATCCCGGCTACGAGAAGTGGACCGCGCCGTTCTGGCAGCCCTCCAAGGAAATGGAGGGCCTGCTGTTCGCCCTGCAGGCCGCCTTCGGGGCCGGTCTGCTGGGCTATGTCCTCGGACGCAGGCACGGTCGTTCCGGTAAATGAGCCTGACCATTGACCGCCTGTCCCAGGCCGGTCGCTGGCGAAAGCGGGCGCCCATGGAAAAGGCGGCGCTCGCCCTCGGCCTGCTGGCCCTCGCCCTGGTGCTGCCGCCGTGGCCGGGCGGGGCGCTGGTGCTGGGGGCCGCCTGGGGGCTGGCCCTGGGCGGGGCGCGGATTCCCCCCGGCGACTGGCTGCGCCTCAACGCGGTGCCGCTGGGCTTCGTGCTGACCGGTGCCGCCGCCCTGGCCGTGGACGTGGATGCCCAGGGGCTGCATCTGGCCGCCGATCAGGGGCGGCGCGCCGCCCTGGTGGTGCTGCGCGCCGCCGCCGCCGTTTCCGCCCTGCTGCTGCTGGCCGCCACCACCCCGGCTCCCGATCTGGTGCGCGGTCTGCGCCGCCTGGGCCTGCCGGCGGAGATCGCCGAGATCATGCTGCTGACCTGGCATTTCCTGTTCCTGCTGCTGGATCAGGCCGCCGCCATCCGCACCGCCCAGGAGGCCCGCCTCGGCTGGTTCGGGCCGAGGCGGCAGGTGCGTTCCCTGGGCCTGCTGATCGCCCAGCTGCTGCCGCGCGCCATGGACCGCGCCCGCCGCCTGGAGGTGGGGCTGGCGGCGCGGGGCTTCGACGGTTCGCTGCCGATGATCTCGACGGCGCGGCCGGCGTCCCGGCCGGTGCTGGCGCTGATCCTGGGCGGCCAGTCGGCCCTGGCGGGGGTGAGCCTGTGGCTGGGGTGATTGTCGAGGCCCGGGGCCTGTCCTATGCTTATCCCGGCGGCGTTCCCGCCCTGTCCGGTCTCGACCTCGCGGTGGAGCGCGGGCGGCGTCTCGCCGTGCTGGGTCCCAACGGGGCGGGCAAGACCACCCTGCTGCTGCATCTCAACGGCACCCTGAAGCCGGCCGCCGGCAGCGTCCTGCTGGATGGGACCGCCATGGGCTATTCGCGGGCGGCGCTGACCGGCTGGCGGAAAAGGGTCGGGCTGGTGCTGCAGGAGCCCGACGACCAGTTGTTCGCCGCCAATGTGGCCGAAGACGTGTCGTTCGGGCCGCTCAATCTCGGCCTCGGCGAGGCCGAGACCCGCCGGCGGGTGGACGCGGCGCTCGACGCCCTGGGCATCCTTGATCTGGCCGACCGTGCCACCCACATGCTGTCCTTCGGGCAGAAGAAGCGCGTCGCCATCGCCGGCGCCCTGGCCATGGAGCCCGAGGTGCTGCTGCTGGACGAGCCGCTGGCCGGCCTGGACCATCAGGGCGGCAAACGCCTGCTGGCCGCCCTGGACCGGCTGGCCCGGGCGGGAACCACCCTGGTGTTCACCACCCACGAGGTGGACCTGGCCTACGAATTCGCCGACCGGGTGGCGCTGTTCCAGGGGGGGCGGGTGATCGCCCAGGGCGAGGCCGCCGCCGTGCTGGCCGACCGCGCCAGTCTGGCCGCCTGTGGCCTGGAACCGCCGCTGCTCCTCGAACTGGGGGTGCGGACCCGCGACGAGGCCTTGGCCTTGATGGCAGCCCGGCGGAAGGTGTATTAGATACGCCTTAATCAATGAGAGGCGAATGTGATGCGTACCCTGATATTGGCGGCCCTGGCCTGGATGATTCTGGCCGGAACCGCCCTGGCGGCGGAGATCAAGATTCTTTCGGCGCCCGAGGCGCTGCGGGCCGCCAAGGCCGGCGAAGTGGTGCTGGTCGATATCCGCCAGCCCGAGGAATGGAAGCAGACCGGGGTGGCCGAGGGCGCCCGGCTGATTCCCATGCGCCATCCCGAAGGCGGGGCCGGCTTCGTGCGCGACCTGCTGGCCGCCGCCCAGGGCGACCGCAACGCCCCCATCGCCCTGATCTGCCGCACCGGCAACCGTTCGGCGGCGACCGCCAAGGCCCTGGCCGATGCCGGCTTCACCCGCATCCTCGACGTGTCCGAGGGCATGGCCGGTTCGGGTGCCGGGCCGGGCTGGATCAGGCGCGATCTGCCCATGACTCGCTGTCCGGTGTGCTGATCCCCTCTTCGCAAAGGATGAGGGCATCCCCATATGCCTTTCTTCCAGTTCCCCCGGAGGGGGGAGGCAAAGGAAGGGAGGGGAGCATGAAAGCATTCGTCGCCATGGCCTGCGTCGGCCTGTCGCTCATGGCGTCCGGCACGGCCTTCGCCGCGTCCGACGACGCCAAGTGGGTGGCCAAGTGCATCAAGGACAACGCCGACGCCAAGGTATCGGCCGAGGTGGTCAAGACCTACTGCACCTGCATGAACAACAAGATGGACGACAGCGAGACCCTGTCCATCAGCGCCTGGGAAAAGACCCATCCCAACGAGATGAAGGCGTGCGAGAAGGAAGCCGGCTGGAAGTGAGTCCGGTTGACGGGGACGGGGCGGGCGCCAAGCCCGCCCCCGGCTCTGCCGCCCCCCAGAGGTCCTACCGCAGGCTCGCCTCGATGTTGCCGCCGTCGACGGTGACGGTGCAGGCGGTGACCTTGGCGGCCTTGGCCAGCCACAGGAAGGCGTCGGCCACGTCCTCGGCGGTGACTTCCCGGCCCAGCAGATTGCCGCCCATGTAGTCCTGTTCCGTCAGGCCGCGTGCCGAGGAGCGGCTCTTGATCATGTCGTCGGTGAGCAGCCCCGAGCGGATACGGTCGGCGTTGACCGCGTTGGAGCGGATGCCGTCCTTGCCGTAATCCAGCGCGTATTGCTTCATCAGGAACAGGGTTGCCGCCTTTGGCAATCCGTAAGGGCCGAAATTCTTGCCCGGATTGACCGCCTGCTTCGAGGCGTTGAACAGCAGGGCACCGCCGGTGCCCTGGGCCTTGAAGACGCGGACGGCGTTCTGCGCCACGCTCTGATGGCCGAAGAAGTTCAGTTCGAACGAGGCGCGCAGGGTGGAATCGTCGACCTCGCCCACCGCCCCCTGCCAGGCGGCACCGGCATTGCTGACCACCACATCGACGCCGCCGAAGCGCTCGGCGACGCGGTCGAAGGCGGCCCGTACGCTTGCCGGGTCGGTGACGTCGCAGGCCAGGCCCAGGGCCTTGCCGCCGCAGGCCTTGGCGGCCTTGAGGGCGGCCTCGGAATCACGGTCGAGCACGGCGACCTCGGCGCCTTCACGCGCGAAGGCCTTAGCGGTGGCGGCGCCGATGCCGGACCCGCCACCGGTGACCACCACCACCTGGCGGGCCAGGGGCTTCTCGGCTCCCTTGCCCAGCTTGGCCTGTTCCAGCGACCAGTATTCCAGGTCGAACAGATCGGCCTCGCCCACCGGCTCGAAGCGGCCGATGGCCTCGGCGTCGGTGATGCTTTCCACCGTGTTGACGGCGATGTCGGCGGCGATGGCGGCATCCTTGGCGCTGGCGCCGATGCCGAACAGGCCGAGGCCGGGCACCAGGGCGACGCAGGGCTTGGAATCCAGCTCGGTCTTGATGCCGCCCAGGCGCTGGTTGTTGCGGCTGAAATAGGCGTGGTAGCGGGCCTCGAAGGCGGCGATGGCCGCCTGGGCGGCCTCGGCCCATTCCGCCAGCCGGCCGGCTTCGGGGGCGGGCAGCACCACCGGCCAGTTCTTGGTGCGGATGGTGTGGTCCGGCGTCACCACGCCCTGCTGGGAATAGCGGGTAACCTCGGCGCCGTCCACATAGGCGCGGATGGACGCGCTGGTGCGGAAATCGAGAATGCGGCGCTTGGGGCCATTGGCCAGCAGGCCGCGCAGGATGGGCGCCACCTCGGCCAGGGGGGCGGGGGCCTTGGGCAGGGTCTTGGCGGGAACCAGGGTCTTGCGGCCCTTCTCCAGGCGCTGCTCGGCCAGGGTGACCATCTCGATCATCAGGTCATAGGCTTGGCGGGCGTCGGGGCCGAAGGTGAAGATGCCGTGCTTGACCAGGATCAGGCCGTCCACGCTCGGGTCCTGCTCGTAAACCTCGGCGGCCTTCTTGGCCAGGGCGAAGCCCGGCATGATATAGGGGACATAGCCCATGCGGGACCCATAGACCTCGCGGGCCAGGGCCTCGCCGTCGGGCTGGTCCACCAGGGACAGCACGGCGGTGGAATGGGTGTGGTCGATGAACTTGTGCGGCAGGAAGCCGTGCAGCAGCGTCTCCACCGAGGGGTTGGGCGAGGCCGAGTTCATCAGATTGCCGCGCTGGTAATCCACCATGTCCTCGTCGGACAGCCTGTCCAGCTTGCGCAGCTTCAGCAGCGGAGCGAGGCGCACGGCGGGCAGGCCGGCGGGTTCGATGTCGCCCATGTCCCAGCCCGAGCCCTTGACGCACAGCACCTCGACATCGTCGCCCAGCAGGTCCTTGATTGTGGTCTTGCACGAAGTGTTGCCGCCGCCGTGCAGCACCAGCCGGGGATCGCCGCCCAGCAGCCGGGTGGTGTAGACGCGAAGGGCCAGATCACGGTTGACGCCTTCAGGCGCGTAGCGGGCGACGAAGGACTCGGCATCGGTATCGGACCACAGCGACTTCATGGAAACCTCGGGACGGCGTGACGGAAGCCGGGATTATTACGCCATGTCCGGGAGGCTGGGAAGAGTCACGCGGCCTTGGCGCGGCGGCGCAGGCGCTCGATGATCTCCAGGGAGGAGCGCGCCGTGGCGATGGTCACCGCCATGTAATGGTCGGGATGCTCCAGGATCACCAGAGCCTCGCCCTCTATCTGGTCCAGAATGTCGTCGCCAAGGGTGTGATTGTCACCGATGGCGGCTAAGCGCGTATGCATGGCGTCCCCACAGAGCCTATCCGCAGGGAGTGTATATCATACCAAGGAGTAATAAATCTACCTCCTTATTCCATTTATTATACCTACGTATATTCCGCATAGGGTGTTCTCCACCGCCTCGGGGTCGAGGCGGACGTCCAGCCAGGACATGCCCCAGTGCAGGTGGGCGCCGGTGGCCAGTCCGGTGGCGCCGATGGCGCCGACCGGGTCGCCCTTGCGCACCTTCGCCCCGGCGGCCACGTCGATGCGCGACAGATGGGCATAGCTGGAGATCAGCCCCAGCCCGTGATCGATCATCACGGTACGCCCGGTAAGGAACAGGTCGGGCGCCGCCAGCACCACGGTGCCGTCGGCGGTGGCGGCCACCGGCGCGCCGGTGGGGGCGGCGATGTCCAGGCCGGAATGGGGGGCGCCGCCGATGCCGTTATAGACCCGCTGGCTGCCGAACACGCCCGACACCGTTCCCTGGGCGGGCCGCAGTACTCCGTTGCCGTCGAGAACGGCGGAGTCCAGGGTGACGCGGCCGCGGATGGCGCGGACCATCTCGGTTTCCGCCTTCAGCCGGGCCAGCGAGGCGGCGTCGGGCTCGGTCTTGTCGCGCGGCAGTCCCTCGATGCGCTGCACCGGCCAGTCGCGGCGCGACACCGCCAGGGCGCGGCTTTCCTCGGCTCCGTCGGGAAGGGTCACCCGCAATTCGGCGGTGGGGGCGGAATCGCGGACGAAGCCCAGCAGGAAGCGTCCCTGGCCGTCCACCGGCACGGAGCGGCCGTCCAGGCTGACCTTGGCCCCGGCTTCAGTGCGGCCGATCATCAGCCCGCCCTGCTCGGCATGGCCGGACAGGGCGGTTCCGGCCATGGCGGCGACGGTCCATGACAAGGAAAGCAGCAGGACGAGGAGAGCCGCCCTACTGTTTGGGCGCCCACATGAGCGTGGCATCGCCGCCGCCCTCCTTGTTGCATAATTCGGTGATGATGGCCGAGGAGACGCGCGACGGGGTGACGCCGTTGACGCTGAGCAATCCCTTCTTGACCAGCTTCATGCCCGAGGCCGAACAGATGCGCGGCGGGACGCGCTCGGCGATCACCACCGGCACGCCGTTCATGGAGGTGACGCGAATGGCGCCGCCGAAGATATGGGACGGCGGGGCGTTGCCCTGGCTGGATTCGACCATCTGGGCGACGAAGCGGTCGGTTTCCGAGCCGGTGTTCTCGACCGGCTCCTGCGAGCGGCTCCAGAAGATGTAGCCGCCGACGACCAGGGTGAGGACCAGCAGCGCCGCCCCGGCGATCAGCGGGCCGCGGCTGCCTTCCTCCTCCGAGGCGTGGTGGCGGGGGTGGAATTTGCCGTCCTTGCTCTGGGCCCAGTTGTCGGTGACCGAGCGCGGCAGGCGCTGCTCCTTGGCGGCGCGCAGCACCTCGACGCAGCCGCGCGCCGCGAAGCGCATCTCGTTGCGGTGGACCTCGGGGGTGTGGCCAGGCTTGACCCCGGCGATGACTTCGGCGACCCGGCGCCGGAGCGCGTCGCGCAGATCCTTGTCGTAGGGGCGGCGCAGCATCAGGTCGAGGGCGAGCATGGTCAACTGCTCCAACCTGGCCGGGTCGGCCACGCCGGGCATCTTCAGGATGATGGCCTGGAACAGGGCCTCCTGGTCCTCAGCGGTCGCCGGTTTTTCCACGGGATGGTCCATCCTGTCCGTCCTGCAACCCAGTCCCCATGTATAAAGGTAGCGCCGACGGCGTTAACGAGGTGTTACACGCATTCTCCACAAAAATTTTGTCGTTGTGAATAATTCTACACAATGCCATATCAGGTTGACGGGTGGGGGTTTCCGCTGATCCTGAGGCTTTTCAAACCATGAGTGTGGACATGACGCATCCGGCCCTTGGGCATGGCCTTTCCTTCAACGACCTGTACCAGCGCTCCGGCCTGGAGCGGGTTGACGCCGCCTTCCTGGGCGCGCTTGCCGCCGCCGATGCCGCCCTGGCCGCCCGGCTGAAGGCCGCCCGGGCCGAACCGGCGGCGCTGGCGCCCAAGGACGAGGCGGCGCTGCTGGTCGAGTTGGCCCCCCATCTGGACGATTTCCTGGCCGAACTGTTCGCCATCCGCGCCGCCCTGGCCGACCTCTCGGCCCGCCAGGATGCCCTGGCGCCGCTCTATCAGGCCAAGCGCCTGTTCGTGCAGCGCCGCGCCCTGAAGGAGGTCAAGCCCGACGAGGCCGCCACCCTGGACGCCCACGCGCTGGAGATGGAATACGCGCTCAAGGTGGGCGAGCCGTTCTCGGAAACCGGCTTCGCCAAACGGGTCCTGGCCTGGATGGACGACCCGGCCGCCCATGCCGGGGCACTGGCCCTGGCCGCCCGTCTGGCCGCCGCCAAGGTGGCCGCCAACGAAAGCGCCTATCACCCCGAAGGCATCCTGTTCAAGGTGCCGGCCAAGCACGACCCCCTGCACGAGGTGCCGGCGGTGCGGGGCGAACTGTGCGGCGTGCCGGTCCTGGAATTCGAATCCTCCCGCCTGCGCCGCCGCGAGGGCTTCAACCTGACCGATGCCGGCACCGATCTGGCCGGGGCGCTGGACGAGATCAACTACTGCATCCTCTGCCACCACCAGGGCCGCGATTCCTGTTCCAAGGGCATGAAGGACAGGAAGACCGGCGAGACCCAGAAAAATGCCCTGGGCGTCGTCATGGAGGGCTGCCCGCTCGAGGAGAAGATCTCCGAGATGCACGAGGCCAAGGCCGCCGGCCATGCCCTGGCCGCCCTGGCCATCATCGTCGTGGACAACCCCATGGCGGCGGGTACCGGACACCGTATCTGCAACGATTGCATGACCGCCTGCATCTACCAGAACCAGAACCGCGACCCGGTCAACGTGCCCGAGGCCGAGACCCGCACGCTGAAGGACGTGCTGGAACTGCCCTGGGGCTTCGAGATCTATTCCCTGCTGACCCGCTGGAATCCCGCCAATATCCGCCGCCCGCTGCCCAAACCCGATTCGGGGCGCAAGGTGCTGGTGGTGGGCATGGGGCCGGCCGGCTACACGCTGTCCCATCACCTGATGCAGGACGGCCACGCCGTGGTGGCGGTGGACGGCTTGAAGATCGAGCCGCTGGCCGCCGACCTGTCGGGCGTCGACCCCTATGGCAAGCGGGTGCCGTTCCGTCCCGTCCGCGACATCCGCGCCCTGTGGCAGCCCCTGGGCGAGCGGGTCATGGGCGGCTTCGGCGGCGTCGCCGAGTACGGCATCACCGTGCGCTGGGACAAGAACTTCCTCGACGTCATCCGCCTGCTGCTGGAGCGCCGCAGCGAATTCGCCCTGTTCGGTGGCGTGCGCTTCGGCGGCAACCTGACGCTCGACGAGGCGTTCGAGATGGGCTTCGACCATGTGGCCCTGGCCACGGGGGCGGGCAAGCCGACCATCCTCGACATGCCGGGAGGCCTGGCCCGCGGCGTGCGGCAGGCCTCGGACTTCCTGATGGCGCTGCAACTGACCGGCGCCGCCCGGCCCGGCACCCTGGCCAGCCTGCAACTGCGCCTGCCGGTGGTGGTGATCGGCGGCGGGCTTACCGCCATCGACACCTGCACCGAGGCCCTGGCCTATTACCCCATCCAGGTGGAGAAGTTCCTGTCCCGCCACGAGCAGCTGGTGGCCGAGCGGGGTGAACACGCGGTGCGCAGCCACTGGTCGGAAGAGGATCACGAGATCGCCGACGAGTTCATCGCCCATGCCGATTCCATCCGCGCCGAGCGCCGCGCCGCCGCAACGGAGGGCCGTGCGCCGCGCATCCTGGAATTGCTGCAGTCGTGGGGCGGGGCCACCGTGGCCTATCGCCGCAGCCTGACCGACAGCCCGGCCTACCGCAACCACGAGGAAATCTCCAAGGCGCTGGAGGAGGGCATCCGCTTCCTCGAGAACATGACCCCCGTGGCGGTGGAAACCGACGATTTCGGTTCGGCCAACGGCATCCAGCTCAAGGACCGCGACGGCCAGCCCCACCGCCTGCCGGCCCGCGCCGTGCTGGTGGCGGCGGGCACGGTGCCCAACACTACCCCGGCGCGCGAGGCCAAGGGCATCCACCTGGACGGCAAGTACTTCCAGGCGGTGGACGAGGAGGGGCGGCTTGTCTCCCCCGATCGCCGCACCAAGCCCGGCGCCGTCCATGTGCTGATGCACATCGACGGCCACGACCGTACCGTCAGCTTTTTCGGCGACCTGCATCCCTCCTATGCCGGCAACGTGGTGTCTGCCATGGCCTCGGCCAAGCAGGGCCACCCGGTGGTGACCCGGACCATGGAACGGCGTGCGGCCAATCCTGTGCCGGCCTCCCGGCTGTTCGCCACTCTCAACGACCGGCTGCGCGCCCAGGTCCATGCGGTCAACCGCCTGACGCCGACCATCATCGAGGTGGTGGTCAGGGCTCCGGCGGCGGCCCGGGCCTTCCGCCCCGGCCAGTTCTTCCGCCTGCAGAACTTCGAGATGCTGGCCCGCAAGGTGGGCGACACCTCGCTGGCCATGGAGGGCCTGGCGCTCACCGGCGCCTGGGTGGACACCGAGAAGGGGCTGGTCGGGCTGATCGTCCTCGAGATGGGCGGCTCTTCCGACCTGTGCGCCCATCTCACCCCCGGCGAGCCGGTGGTGCTGATGGGGCCGACCGGCGCCCCCACCCATGTCTGCGGCTCGGAAACCGTGCTGCTGGCCGGCGGCGGCCTGGGCAACGCCGTGCTGTTCTCCATCGGCGCCGCCTTCCGAAGCGCCGGCTCCAAGGTGCTGTATTTCGCCGGCTACAAGAACGCCCGCGACCGCTTCAAGGTGCCCGATATCGAGGCCGCCGCCGATGTGGTGGTGTGGTGCGTGGACGGCGGCGAGTCCTTCGCCCCCGACCGGCCCCAGGACCGCGCCTTCGTCGGCAACATCGTCGAGGCCATGGTGGCCTATGGCGAGGGAAGGCTGGGCGGGCAGGCCATCCCCATCACCGACGTGGACCGCATCATCGCCATCGGCTCGGACCGCATGATGGCGGCGGTGGCCAAGGCCCGCCACGACCGCCTCGCCCCCTTCCTCAAGCGCGAGCATCAGGGCATCGGCTCCATCAACTCGCCCATGCAATGCATGCTGAAGGAGGTCTGCGCCCAGTGCCTGCAAAAGCACAAGGACCCGGTCACCGGCGAGGAGAAAGTGGTGTTCACCTGCTTCGACCAGGACCAGCCCCTGGACAAGGTCGACTTCGTCAGTCTGGCCGAACGCCTGGGCCAGAACTCGGTCTGGGAGAAGCTCAGCAAGGCATGGATCGACCGCTCGCTGCGGCAGGCGGGCCTGCGGACGTAACAGCGCGGGCGGGACGCCCGCGCTCCATCCCCATTCGGAGCGCGGGCGCCCCTACAGCAGCCGCTTCATCTCGTAGAGCAGGTCCAGCGCCTGGCGCGCCGTCAGGTCATCGGGATTGACCGCCTTCAGGGCCTCTTCCACCGGTGACGATTGCGGCAGGGCGGCCGGGGCGGGCCTGGGCCGGGCCAGCGCCGCGAACAGCGGCAGGTCGTCGGCGAGGCGCGCTATCCCCGAAGCCTGATCCGACTTCTCCAGGGTGCCCAGCACCTCCTCGGCGCGGGTCAGCACGGCCGGCGGCAGGCCGGCCAGGCGCGCCACGTGGATGCCGTAGGAGCGGTCGGCGGCGCCGGCCCCCACCTCGTGCAGGAAGACCACGTCGCCCTGCCATTCCTTGACCCGCATCATATGGCAGGACAAGGCCGACAGCCGCGAGGTCAGCCGGGTCAGCTCGTGGTAATGGGTGGCGAACAAAGCGCGGCAGCAATTGACCTCGTGCAGGTGCTCGACCACCGCCCAGGCGATGGACAACCCGTCGAAGGTGGCGGTGCCGCGCCCGATCTCGTCGAGGATCACCAGGGCGCGCGGCCCGGCCTGATTGAGGATGGCGGCGGTTTCCACCATCTCGACCATGAAGGTGGAACGGCCGCGCGCCAGGTCGTCGGCGGCGCCGACGCGCGAGAACAGGCGGTCGACCACGCCCATGTGAACCGACTCGGCCGGTACAAACGAGCCCATCTGGGCCAGGATGGCGATCACCGCGTTCTGGCGCAGGAAGGTGCTCTTGCCCGCCATGTTGGGACCGGTGACCAGCCACAGCCGCTGGGTATCGGCCAGATCGCAGTCGTTGGCGACGAAGGGTCCCGATTGGGCGGCCTCCAGCGCCGCCTCCACCACCGGATGGCGGCCGCCCTTGATGTCGAAGGCGGTGCCGCCGTCGATCCTGGGCCGCGACCAGCGCGCCGTCGACGCCATCTCGCCCAGGGCCGCGGCACAGTCGAGGCCGGCCAGGGCGGACGCCGCCAGGGCGATCCCCGGCGCGCTGGCCGTCACCTCGCCGATCAGCTCGGCCAGCAGCTCCATCTCCAGCGCCAGGGCGCGGTCGGCGGCGCCGGTGATCCGGCCGGCCAGCTCGATCAGTTCGGTGGTGGTGTAGCGGGCGGTGGTCGCCATGGTCTGGCGGTGGATATAGCCCTCGCCCAGCTTGTCGGCCTGCTTGGATGAGACCTCGATGTGATAGCCGATGATGTTGTTGTGGCTGATCTTGAGCGCCGCGACGCCGGTTTCCTCGGCATAGCGGACCTGAAGGCGCATCAGCGCGCCCTTGCTCTCGGTCTTCAAGGATTTCAGCTCGTCCAGTCCCTCGTGGTAGCCCGGCGCGATGAAGCCGCCGTCCCGCGCGTTGAGCGGCAGGTCGGGAGAAAGGGCGCGGGTCAGCCGGTCCACCAGGGCGGAATGCTCGCCCAGGTCGCGGGCGCATTGATTGATGCCGGGCGGCGTGTCCAGCTGCGGCTGGGTGACCAGCATGCGCAAGGCGGGAATCTCGGCCAGGGCGTCCCGGACATTGGCGAGGTCGCGGGGGCCGCCGCGCCCGAGCGACAGCCGCGACAGGGCGCGCTCCACGTCGGGGCAGCGCTTCAGCGTCTCGCGCAATTGGGCGCGCACCCCCTCGTGCTCGACGAAGAAGCCCACCATGTCGAGGCGCCATTCGATGGCCGGGGGATCGGTCAGCGGCGCCGCCAGCTGGGCGGCCAGCAGCCGCGCCCCCGCTCCCGTCACGGTGCGGTCGATGGTGGCGAGCAGCGAGCCCCGGCGCTCGCCCGACAGGGTTTCGGCCAGTTCCAGGTTGCGCCTTGTGGCCGCGTCGATCTCCATCACCGCGCCCTCGGCCAGGCGCTTCGGGGAAGACAGGCGGGGCAGCTTGCCCTTCTGGGTCAGCTCGACGTAATCGACCAGGGCGCCGCCAGCCGCCAGCTCGGACCGGGTGAAGGCGCCGAAGCCGTCCAGGGCGCCGACGCCGTAAAGGGCCTCCAGCCGCCGCCGGGAGTTCTCGGAATCGAAGCGGGCGGTGGGCAGCGGCGACAGCACGCTCTTCCACTCGGCCCACACGTCGGTGAAGTCGGCATTGCCCAGCAGGCGGTCGGGGACCAGCAACTCGCCGGGCGACAGGCGGGCCAGGGCGGCGGCCAGGGTCTTCGGCGCGATGGCCTGCATGGCGAAATCGCCGGTCGACACGTCGACCCAGGCGAGGCCCAGCGTTCCTTGCGCCTCGGCCACCGCCGCCAGGTAATTATGGGACCGCGCGTCGAGCAGGGTGTCCTCGGTGAGGGTGCCCGCCGTGATGACGCGGACCACGTCCCGGGCCACCACCGATTTGGAGCCGCGCTTCTTGGCCTCGGCCGGGTCTTCCATCTGCTCGCCGATGGCCACCTTGAAGCCCGAGCGCACCAGTTTGGCGAGATAGGCCTCGTAGGCGCGGACCGGCACGCCGCACATGGCGATGTCCTCGCCGGCATGCTTGCCCCGCTTGGTCAGCGCGATGTCCAGCGCGGCGGACGCCTTGACCGCGTCGTCGAAGAACAGCTCGTAGAAATCGCCCATGCGGTAGAACAGCAGGCAATCGGGATGGGCCCGCTTGATGGCCAGGTACTGGGCCATCATGGGGGTGGCGTCGCCAAGATCGGAAATGGGGGGAATGGCGGGCAGGTCGGCGGTCACGGAAGGGCCTTGGGCAAAGTGGCAGGAACGCTCTTGAGGTACAGGGTGTCGGGACTGAAATCCTGCTCGTGCGGCCAGGAAACGAAGCCGGAAATCGCCCGGACCGACCGGAAATAGGCGGGATCGCGTAATTCGCGGAAGATGCCGCGGTCAAGATAGGGCTCGACCGAGAAGATCCGCTTCTCGCCGTTGGCAAAGGTCAGAAGCAGGGCATACCCTTCGAGAACGTCCACGGTGATGACATCGGGATGCATGGTCTTCGGCCTCAACGCAGCGGTTCGATACGGAATACGGCTTCCCCTTGGACCGCCAGGTCCCAGTCGGCCCGCAATTCCTCGCGGTGGATTTCGATCCATGCCTGGACGAGGCGAAGCTTGGCGGCGGGAAAGCCTCCGGCCGAGAATCTCTCCCTCGGCAAGGGACAACACCGCCTTGTGTTCCCCATATTCCACATGGATATGGGGCAACTGATGTTGGTCCGTGTCGAAATAGAACATCCGGACGATGATGCCGTAAAACATGGAAATGACGGGCATCGGCATTCCTTCGCGGCCCTGAGGCGATCGTTGCCACAGCTATGCCGAAGCGGCCGGGATTTTCAAGTCCTTCTGCGCCCCGCCCTCTTTGCAGACTCCCGCTTTCGGCGCACAATGGTTCCCCAAGGCCGACACCAGGAGAATCCCATGACCGCCGTCCTTAAACCCCAATCCGGTGCCCTCCGCGAAGTGGTGGGGACCTTTGCCGACCGCGCCCATTTCGAGGCCGCGGTATCCGCCCTGCTGGCCGAGGGATTCGGCCGCGACAAGCTGTCGGTTCTCACCTCCCACGATTCCCTGGACGCGGCGGAAGGGCCGGAAGGGGCCAAGGCGCGCAAGTGGCGCGACGGGCTGGTGGCCATGATGGGCGAGCTGAAATACGAAGGCCCGCTGGTGGCCGCCGGGCTGATCGCCCTGGCCGCCGGTCCGGTGGGCGCGGTGATCGCCGGGCTGGTGGCGGCCGGTGTCGGCGGGGTGGCCATCAAGGAAGTGCTGGACGAGGTCGCCGCCATTCCCGATTCCGACGGTTTCGTCCGCGCCCTGGCGGCGGGCAGCGTGATCCTGTGGGTCAGCACCGACACGCCCGAGGAGGAGACCCGGGTCCGCGCCCTGCTGGCCGATGCCGGCGGCGCCAACATCCATATCTTCGAGCGCGCCATGGGCGCCCGCCACTAAAGACAACCGCAGGGGTACCGGACTGACATGGCCAGCAACTTTCACTCCGAGGCGTCGCGCGACGCCGATATCAAGGGCACCGACGCCCTGGAGCGCGACACTCTCCTGATGCATGCCTCGGGCCGTCCGGGCAAGATCGAGGTGGTTCCCACCAAGCCGCTGGCCACCCAGCGCGACCTGTCGCTGGCCTATTCGCCGGGCGTCGCCTTTCCCTGCCTGCACATCGCCCGCGATCCGGCGCTGGCCTACGACTACACCGCCAAGGGCAATCTGGTGGCGGTGATCTCCAACGGCACCGCCGTGCTGGGCCTGGGCGACCTGGGGGCGCTGGCCAGCAAGCCGGTGATGGAGGGCAAGGCGGTGCTGTTCAAGCGCTTCGCCGACGTGGATTCCATCGACCTCGAGGTCGATACCCGCGACGTGGAGGAATTCATCGGAGCCGTGCGCTATCTCGGCCCCAGCTTCGGCGGCATCAATCTGGAAGACATCAAGGCGCCGGAATGCTTCATCATCGAGCAGCGCCTGCGCGAGCTGATGCCCATTCCGGTGTTCCATGACGACCAGCACGGCACGGCGATCATCTCGGCGGCCGGTCTGATCAACGCGCTCGACCTCACCGGGCGCGACATCTCCCAGGTCAAGATCGTGGTCAACGGCGCCGGCGCGGCGGGCATCGCCTGCATCGAGCTGGCCAAGGCCATGGGTATCCGCCACGAGAACGTCATCCTGTGCGACACCAAGGGCGTCATCTACCAGGGCCGCACCGAGGGCATGAACCAGTGGAAGTCGGCCCATGCCGTGCCGACGGCGGCCCGCACCCTGGCCGAGGCGCTGGACGGCGCCGACGTGTTCATGGGCCTGTCGGCCAAGGGCGCGGTGACGCCGGAGATGGTGGCCTCCATGGCGCCCCGGCCGATCATCTTCGCCATGGCCAATCCCGATCCCGAGATCACTCCGGAAGAGGTCAAGGTGGTACGCTCCGACGCCATCGTCGCCACCGGGCGCTCGGACTATCCCAACCAGATCAATAACGTGCTGGGCTTTCCCTACATCTTCCGCGGCGCGCTGGACGTACGGGCCAGCACCATCAACGAGGCCATGAAGATCGCCGCCGCCAGGGCCATCGCCGCCCTGGCCCGGGAAGACGTGCCCGACGAGGTGGACGCCGCCTATTCCGGGCGGCGGCTGCGCTACGGCCCCGACTACATCATCCCGGTGCCGTTCGACCCGCGCCTGATCTCCTCGATTCCGCCCGCCGTGGCCAAGGCGGCTATGGATTCCGGGGTGGCCAGGAAGCCGATCATCGACATGAACGCCTACAAGCGCGAACTGGCCGCCCGTCTCGACCCGGCCAGCGCCGGCATGCAGGCCATCACCGAGGCGGTCAAGGCCAATCCCAAGCGGGTGGTGTTCGCCGAGGGCGAGGAGGAGAAGCAGATCCGCGCCGCCGTCGCCTTCTCCAACGCCGGCCTGGGCCATCCCATCTTGCTGGGGCGTGAGGAGCGCATCCGCGAGACCATGAAGAATATCGGCCTGCCGGCGGCCGAATCCCTGGAGATCATCAATTCGCGGATCTCGCCCCGCACCAGGGATTACACCGACATCTTGTACCGGCGCCTGCAGCGGCGCGGCGCGCTGTACCGCGACGTCCAGCGCCAGGTCAACCAGGAGCGCAACATCTTCGGCTCGCTGATGGTCCAGGCCGGCGACGCCGACGCCATGGTGACCGGCCTCACCCGCAATTACTGGCAGGCCTTCGAGGAGATCAAGAAGGTCATCGACCCGACGCCGGGCGAATTGCTGTTCGGCATGACGGTGTTCGTGGTCAAGGGCAAGCTGGTCTTCGTCGCCGACACCACGGTGATGGAAACGCCCACCCCGCAGCAACTGGCCGACATCGCGGTGCAGACGGCGGGCAAGGCCCGCCAGATGGGGCACGAGCCCCGCGTCGCCATGATCAGCTATTCCAATTTCGGCAATCCCAGCAGCGAGCGGTCCGACCGCATGCGCGAAGCGGTCAGCCTGCTCGACGCCCGCAAGGTGGATTTCGACTATGACGGCGAGATGGCCGCCGACGTGGCGCTGGACCCGGAACTGCTCAGCCACTTCCCGTTCTGCCGCCTGAAGGAGCCGGCCAACGTCCTGGTGATGCCCGGCCTCTATTCGGCGACCATCGCGTCCAAGCTGCTGCAGAAGCTGGGTGGCGTCAGCGTCATCGGACCCATCCTGGTGGGCCTCGCCAAGCCGGTGCAGATCACCTCCATGGACGCCACCGCCAACGACATCGTCAACATGGCGGTGCTGGCCTGCCATGACGCGCTGCGCTGATCCGGGGCGGGCGTGATCAGGGGACCCGTCACCTCCGCCCGCGTCCTGCTGATCGCCCTGTTCCTGTCCAGTCCCACCGCCATCATGCTGGTGGTGCTGGCCGGAGCCGGGCGGCTGGACGTCTGGCCGGCGCTCGGCACCTGGATGGTGGTGACCTCGCTGCTGCTGCCGCTGGTGCGCTCGCATCTGGGTGAGCTGGCGGGGCTGGCCAACTGGGTGCGCACCTTGGCCCATGGCGGCGACATCGCCGCCGCGCCGGGCAAGGAGGGCATGGCCCTGGCCGAGATCGCCGCCGCCGTGGCGGCGCTTCGCCGCCTGTGGCAGCAGCGTTCCGCCGAACTGGCCGAGACCGCCCGCTGGAACGCCAGCCTGCTGGAGAACCTGCCCGATCCGCTGCTGCTGCTGGATGCGGGGCGCAAGGTGGTGCGGGCCAACCGCGCCGCCACCCGGCTGTTCGGCCGCGACCCGGCGGGCGGCGATCTGGCCGCCGTGCTGCGCGACCCCCTGGTCACCGAGGCGGTGCAGGCGGTGCTGTCGGGGGCCTCCGCCTCCCGCGAATGCGAGTTCACCCAGGCCATTCCGGTGGAGCGCACCTTCACGGCGCGCATCGACCGCCTGGACGGCCAGCCGGCCTTCGAGGCGGCCATCGCCCTGCTCACCCTGCACGAGCTGACCGCCATCCGCCGCATGGAGCGCATGCGGGCCGATTTCGTCGCCAATGCCAGCCACGAACTGCGCACCCCCCTGGCGGCGCTGTCCGGCTTCATCGAGACCCTGCAGGGTCCGGCCAGGGACGACGAGGAGGCGCGGGAAAAGTTCTTAGGGATCATGGCCGAGCAGTCGGGCCGCATGAGCCGGCTGGTCGCCGACCTGCTGTCCCTGTCGCGCATCGAGCTGGACGAGCATTCGCCGCCCGGCGAGGCGGTGGACCTGGCCCGGCTGGTGACCAGCGCCGCCGAGGCGCTGAAACCCCTGGCCAGCCGGCGCGGCATGGAACTGGCGCTGGACGTCGCCGCCGGCCTGCCCGAGGTGGCGGGCCAGCCCGACCAGCTGGCCCAGCTGTTCCAGAACCTGATGGACAACGCCGTCAAATACGGCAGCGACGGCACGGCGGTGGAGATTTCCGTCACCCTGGCCGAGGGCCTGCCCGCCGGGGCGGGCGCGGCGCTGCGGGCCGGGCCGGCGGTCCGGGTGGCGGTCCGGGATCACGGCGAGGGCATCGCGCCGGAGCACCTGCCCCGCCTGACCGAACGCTTCTACCGGGTGGACACGGCGCGGTCGCGCAAGATGGGCGGCACCGGCCTGGGGCTGGCCATCGTCAAGCACATCGTCAACCGCCATCGCGGCTGGCTGGCCATCGACAGCCGTCCGGGCGAGGGCTCGACCTTCACCGTCTGGCTGCCGGCCGCACCACCTTGAGATAGACCAGCAGCGCCGCCAGCCCCATGACCGCCATCATGGCGGCCAGCGGCCGCGCCGAGCCGTCGTGGAAATGGCCCACCAGCCAGCCGGCCACGGCGCCGCCGGCCATCTGGATGAAGCCCATGGCCGACGAGGCGGCGCCCGCCGCCCGCGGGAAGGGGGCGATGGCCCCGGCGGTGGCGTTGGGCAGCACCAGGGCGCAGGCGATGAAATAGGCCATCACCAGCCCCATGATCATGGCCACCCCGTCCATGCCGCCCGGCTTGGCCAGCCCCGACCACACCACGGCGGCCAGGGCGAAGCCGGTCGCCGTGCAGCCGATGGTGCCGGCGAACACCATGCGATCGACGCCGAAGCGGTGGGTGAGCCTGGCCCCGGCGAAACCGCCGATCAGATAGCCCGCCGAGGCCAGGGCGAAGGCCAGGCCGAAGAAGCGCGGCTCCATCCCCATGACGTCGATCAGCACGAAGGACGAGGCGGAGATGAAGCTGAACAGCCCGCCGAACGCCGCCGTCATGGTCAGCACGTAGCCGAGGAACAGGCGGTGGGTCAGCAGCTCGCGGAAGTTCCCGAGCATGCGGCCGGGATCGAGGGCCCGGGGGTCCTTGTGACGGTTGGTCTCGCCCAGCATGCGCCAGACCAGGACCATCAGGACGATGCCGAACAGGGCCAGCAGCACGAAATTGGAGCGCCAGCCGAACCAGGTGTGGAACCAGCCGCCGACGGTGGGCGCCACCAACGGGCCGAGGGCCATGGCGCTGGCCATGTAGCTCATCACCTTGGCGGCCTGCTCGCTGGCGAACAGGTCGCGCACCACGGCGCGGCCCAGCACCGGGCCGCAGCAGGCGCCCAGGGCCTGGACGAAGCGTCCGGCGATCAGTGCCTCGATGCTCGGCGCGACGACGCAATACAGGCTGGCCGCCACATAGAGGACGATGCCGCCCAGGATCATCGGACGGCGTCCGAAGCGGTCGGACAGCGGGCCGTAGACCAGCTGCGCCACCGCGAAGCCGCCGACGAAGGCCGAGAGCGTCAGCTGCACCATGGTGGTGGTGGTGGCGAGGTCGCGGGCCATGTCGGGCAGCGAGGCAAGGTAGAGGTCGGTGCAGACCGGGCCGAAGGCCACCAGAAGGGTCAGCAGTACCGCGATGCGCCGCGACGGCGTTACATTACTCAACGGGTCCCCCGTATCGGTGCAGTTGCGGACCAAAACGCTTCAGCCAGGCGCGCGGCGCGGCGCAATCGCCGGCCAGTCCCTCGACCAGCGCCCAGAAATCGGGTCCGTGATTCATCTCGGCCAGGTGGGCGACCTCGTGGGCGGCGACGTAGCGCCCGACGAAGCCGGGGGCCAGCACCAGCCGCCAGGAAAACGACAGGTCGCCCCGCGCGGTGCAGCTGCCCCAGCGCGACGTGGTGTCGCGCACCGAGACGCGGCCCACCTTGCGGCCCAGCCGGGCGGCCAGTTCGCGGGAATGATGGGCCATCACCATGCGGGCCTCGTCCCTCAGGAATTCCTCGACCCGGCGCGACAGGTGCTCGGCCCGGCCCGAGACGTGGATGACGCCGTCCTCGGCCCATACGCCGCGGCGCGCCTGGGGCTGGTGGCGGATCGAATGGGCCACGCCCAGCAGCGGCACCTCGCCGCCATGGGCGAAGGGGATGTGGCCGGGCAGCACGGCCAGCCGGCTCTCGATCCAGGCGCTCTGGCGCCGCGCGAAGCGCTCGGCCTCGTGTTCGGGCACGCCGTCGGGCAGCACCACCACCACCGACCCGCCGGTGGGGTCGAGGCGAAGGCTCATGTTGCGGGCCCGGCCCGACCGCTTGACGGCGATCGGCAGCGAGCGTCCGTCGAGGTGGAGGAGAAACGCTTTACCCATCGCCCCCTCATATCGTGTTCGCGCCGGCTGAGACAACCCTTGCTCGCGCCTTGCCCCCATGCGCGCGGTCTGCGACGATCCGCTCCATGAAAAGAACACCCGCCCTCATGCTGCAAGGCACCGGCTCGGACGTGGGCAAGTCGCTGGTGGCCGCCGGCCTGTGCCGGCTGTTCGCCCGCCGGGGCCTTTCCGTCCGCCCGTTCAAGCCGCAGAACATGTCCAACAACGCCGCCGTGACGGCGGATGGCGGCGAGATCGGCCGCGCCCAGGCGCTGCAGGCCCGCGCCGCCGGGGTCGAGCCCCGCTCGGACATGAACCCGGTGCTGCTCAAGCCGCAAAGCGAGACCGGCGCCCAGGTGGTGGTGCAGGGACGCGTCATCGCCAGCGCCACGGCGCGCGATTACCACGCGCTGAAGCCCACACTGCTGCCCCGCGTGCTGGAAAGCTATGGCCGCCTCGCGGCGCAAGCCGACCTGATGGTGGTGGAAGGCGCCGGCAGCGCCGCCGAGGTCAATCTGCGCGCTGCCGACATCGCCAACATGGGCTTCGCCGAGGCCGCCGATCTGGCCGTCGTGCTGGTGGCCGACATCGACCGGGGGGGCGTGATCGCCAGCATCGTCGGCACCTGGGCCATCCTGCCGGCGCCGGAGCGGGCGCGGCTCGGGGGCTACATCATCAACCGCTTCCGCGGCGATCCCGCCCTGTTCACCCCGGCGCTCGACATCATCCGCGACCGGACCGGCCTGGAGTGCCTCGGCATCGTGCCGTGGTTTGCCGACGCCGCCCGGCTGCCGGCCGAGGATTCCGCCTCGCTGGGCAAGGGACGGGCGGGCGGCGGGGCGATGAAGGTCGCCGTGCCGCGTCTGGCGCGCATCGCCAATTTCGACGATTTCGATCCCCTGGCCGCCGAGCCGGGGGTCAGTCTCCACATGGTGGAGCCGGGCCGCCCGCTGCCGCTGGACGCCGACCTGATCGTCCTGCCCGGCTCGAAATCCACCATCGCCGACCTCGCCTTCCTGCGTGCCCAGGGCTGGGACATCGATATCGCCGCCCATGCGCGGCGGGGCGGCCGCGTGCTGGGCATCTGCGCCGGCTATCAGATGCTGGGCCGGACCGTCGCCGACCCCCTGGGGGTCGAAGGCCCGGCGGGGGGCGTGGCCGCCGGTCTCGGCCTGCTGGCGGTGGACACCGTCATGGCCGGCGACAAGGTGCTGCGCCGCGCCGCCGGCGCCGATGCCGCCGGGAACGCGGTCGAAGGCTACGAGATGCACATGGGCCGCACGGACGGCCCCGACGCGGCGAGGCCCTTCCTGACCCTGGAGGGGCGGCCCGACGGCGCGGTGTCGGCGGATGGGCGGATCATGGGCTGCTACCTGCACGGCCTGTTCTCGTCGGACGCCTTCCGCGCCGGCCTGCTGGAGTGGGAGAGCGGGCTGGAATACGAGCCCATGGTGGACGCGGTGCTCGACCGTTTGGCCGATCATCTGGAGCGGCACCTGGATGTGGGGGCGTTGCGCCGGCTCTCAGGCCTGCAACCATAGCAGGAAGATCACCAGCCCCGCCTGCATCAGGCAGGCGACGGTATAAAGGTGAAGTGCCCGCTGGATGTCCGGGGCTTCTGCCCGCGCCCGGCCCGATCCGATCCACTTCTCGTCCACCACCAGCCCGGGATACTTGCGCGGGCCGCCCAGCGCCAGGTCCAGGGCGCCGGCCGCCGCCGCCTCGGGCCAGCCGGAATTGGGCGAGCGGTGGTGGCGGGCGTCGCGCAGCATGGTGACCAGGGCGCCCCACGGCCGGCCCTCAGGCACGAAGGGGGCGGCGAGCACCAGCAGCAAGCCGGCCAGACGGGCGGGGATCAGGTTCAGCAGGTCGTCGAGCCGCGCCGAGGCCATGCCGAAGGCGCGGTACTTGTCGTTCAGGTGGCCGATCATGGAATCGGCGGTGTTGACGGTCTTGTAGAGCAGCAGACCGGGCAGGCCCAGCACCGCGTACCAGAACACCGGCGCCACCACCCCGTCGGCGAAATTCTCGGCCAGGCTTTCGATGGCGGCACGGACCACGCCGTGGGAATCGAGGCTTTGCGGGTCGCGGCCGACGATGCGCGACACGGCGTAGCGCCCGGCCTCCAGCCCGTTCTCCTTCAGCGCCACCGCCACGTCGTGAACATGCTCGAACAGCGAGCGCTGGGCGATCAGGGTGGCGGCGACGAACACCTCGAACAGCCATGCATGGGGCAGCGTCCGGGCCAGGAAACTGATCACCGCGCCTGTCCCCAGCGCGCCCAGGGAAAGACCCAGCGCCACCAGCACGCCCCGGCGGCGGCGGTCGGATTCGCTGCGCTCCGGCCGGTTGAGCCGGCGGTCGAGCCCGCCGATGACCCGGCCGATCAGCACCACCGGATGGGGCAACAGGCGGAACAACGGCCCCATCTCACCCAGCGCCGCATCGACGGCGATGGCCATGAACAGCAGCATCAGGCCGTCGGGGGCGTGGGCCGATTGGGTGAACAGCGGAAACATCGGGCCAAGATGGTCGGGCGGGGCGGCTCTCGTCAACGGGGATGATTTGGCTGGAAACGTTTGCGCCCTCCCGCCTATAGTCCGCGTTCAAACCGGCCGGAGGCATTGACCAGCCGGGCGGCTCGAAGGCAAGGACCAGGGCGAGATGAGCGAGAAGATCGGTGTGATGTTGTGCGGCCACGGCAGCCGCGACGTGGATGCCATCCGGGAATTCCAGGCATTGGCGGGTCATCTGGCCCACCGCCTGCCCCAATACGAGGTGGATTCGGGTTTCCTGGAATTCGCCACCCCCATCATCCGCACCGGTCTCGACGCGTTGAAGGCCAAGGGCGTCGGCCGCATCCTGGCGGTGCCGGGCATGCTGTTCGCCGCCGGCCACGTCAAGAACGACCTGCCGTGGGAGATCAACTCCTTCGCCGCCGAGAATCCCGGCCTGCCCGTCACCTTCGGGCGCGAACTGGCCATCGACATCAAGCTGCTGGCTGCGGCAAAGGCCCGCATCGAGGAGGCCGAGGCAGCCTCCGCCGCCGGAATCGACCGCAAGGACACCCTTTTGCTGGTGGTGGGACGCGGCACCAACGACCCCGACGCCAATTCCAACATCGCCAAGGTGGCGCGCATGCTGTGGGAAGGCATGGGCTTCGGCTGGGCCGAGATCGCCTTTTCCGGCGTCGCCTATCCCCTGGTGGATCAGGCGCTGGAGCGGGTGACCCGGCTGGGCTACAAGCGGGTCGTCGTCTTCCCGTACTTCCTGTTCACCGGCATCCTGGTCAAGCGCATTTACGAGTGGACCGATCAGGCCGCGAGCGCCCATCCCGGCGTCGAGTTCCTCAAGGCGCCCTATCTCAACGACCATCCCCTGGTGGTCGACAGCTTCGTCGAACGGGTGGGCGAGATCCTCGACGGCTCGCCGGCCATGAACTGCAGCTTGTGCAAGTACCGCGAACAGGTGGTGGGCTACGAGGCCTCGGTGGGCGCGGTGCAGGCCGGCCATCACCACCATGTGCGCGGCATCGGCACCGATGGCGATCATGATCACGGGCATCATCATGACCACGATCATGGCCATCACCATGGTGGCCATGGCCATGCCTACCGTCCCCACCGTCACGACTGAGGCCGCGCGGTGAACGCCTGGATCAGCGATCCCGCCGAGATCTACCGCCAAAGCTTCGCCACCATCCGGGCCGAGGCCGATCTGGCGCGCATGCCCGCCGATCTGGCCGATCTGGCGGTGCGCGTGGTGCATGCCTGCGGCATGACCGAGATCGCGGCCGATCTGGCGTGGAGCGAGGGGGCGGGACTGGCCGGGGCGCAAGCCCTGCGGCGGGGGGCGCCCATCCTGGTGGACGCCGAGATGGTGGCCCATGGCATCATCCGCCGCAATCTGCCCGCCGCCAATCCGGTGATCTGCACCCTGAACGAGGTCACTCAGGCCGATGCCAAGGGTGCCTCCACCACCCGCTCGGCCCTGGCGGTGGAGAAATGGCTGCCCCGCCTCGATGGCTCGGTCGTGGCGGTGGGCAATGCACCGACCGCCCTGTTCCGCCTGCTGGAACTGATCAACGCGGGGGCGCCGCGTCCGGCCCTGATCCTCGGCTTCGCCGTGGGCTTCGTCGGCGCGGTGGAAAGCAAGGACGCCCTGATCGCCTCGGACCTGCCCCATGTGGCGCTACGGGGCCGCCGCGGCGGCAGCGCCATGGCGGCGGCGGCGGTCAACGCCCTGGCGGGAGGGCTGTCGTGATCACTGTGGTGGGCATCGGCGAGGACGGTCTCGACGGATTGTCGCCCGCCGCCCGGATTCTGGTCGATGGCGCCGAGGTGCTGGTGGGGGGCGCCCGCCATCTCGCCATGGTCCCGGCCGGTGCGGCCGAACGGCTGGAATGGGCCTCGCCCTTCGCCGAATCCCGCGCTCTGCTCGAATCCCGCGCCGAGCGGCGCGTGGTGGTGCTGGCCAGCGGCGAGCCCCTGTGGTTCGGTGCCGCCGCCACCCTGATCGGCTGGTTCGGGGCCGCGGCGGTTTCTGTCGTGCCCCATCCCGGCGCCTTTTCCCTGGCCGCCGCCCGGATGGGCTGGGCCATGCAGGATTGCCTGTTCCTGACCATCCACGGCCGGCCGGTGGAGTCCCTGGCCCTGCATCTGGCCCCCGGACGCCGCCTGCTGGTCCTGGCCGGGGACCGCGCCAGCCCGGCGGCGGTGACGGCGCTGCTGCGCGCCCACGGCGCCGGCGCCAGCCGGGTATTGGTGCTGGAAAACCTGGGCGGGACGGGCGAGCGGATCACCGATGCCGATGCTTGCGCCTCGGACCTCTGCGTAGTGGCGGTGGAATGCGTCTTCGACAAGGGCGTCCGCCCGCTGTCCCTGGCGCCCGGCCTGCCCGACGAGGCCTTCGAGCATGACGGCCAGCTGACCAAGCGCGACATCCGCGCCGCCACCCTGGCCGCCCTGGCGCCGCTGCCCGGTCAGGTGCTGTGGGACGTGGGGGCGGGAAGCGGCTCCATCGCCATCGAATGGATGCGGGCCGGCGGGCGTGCCCTGGCCATCGAGGGCAAGCCCGACCGCCTGGAGCGCATTGCCCGCAACGCGGCGCGCCTCGGCGTGCCGGGGCTCGAGATCGTCGCCGGCCGCGCCCCCGACGCCCTGCCGCTCGACCGCGAGCCTCCCGACGCCATCTTCGTCGGCGGCGGGGTGTCCGAGGCCGGGCTGCTGGATATCTGCTGGTCGGCGCTGGGCCGGGGCGGGCGGCTGGTGGCCAACGCGGTGACCATGGAGGGCGAGGCGGCGCTGGTCGCCCTGTTCGGCCTGCACGGCGGCGAGATGACCCGTCTCGCGGTGGCCCATCTCGACCGGGTCGGAGGTTTCCACGCCTGGCATCCGGCCATGACCGTCACCCGTTACGTGGGGTGGAAGAAATGAGTGCCACCCTTTACGGCATCGGCATCGGCCCCGGCGATTCCGAGCTTCTGACCCTGAAGGCGGTGCGCCTGATCAAGGAGGCGCCGGTGCTGGCCTGGCCGGCGCCGCTGGAGGGCGACGGGTTGGCCCGGACCATCGCCGCCCCGCACATCCCGGCGGGCAAGGTCGAGATCGCCATCCGCATGGGCTTCACCGTGGACCGGGCCGGCACCGAGGCGGCCTATGACCGGGCGGCGGAAGAGATCGCCGCCCATCTGGAGGCGGGGCGCGACGTGGCCGTGCTGTGCGAGGGCGATCCCTTCTTCTTCGGCTCGTTCATCTACCTGTTCGCCCGCCTGTCGCCCCGCTTCGCCGTCGAGGTGGTGCCGGGCGTGTCGTCGATCATGGCCGCCAGCGCCGATCTGCGGGCGCCGCTCTGCGCCTGGGACGACGGGGTGGCGATCATTCCCGCCACCCGTTCGGACGCCGAGATCGAGGCGGCGCTGGCCGCTTCGGACGCCGCGGTGATCATGAAGGTCGGCCGCCACCTGCCCAAGGTCAAAGGCGTGCTGCAACGCCTCGGCCTGTGGGAAGACGCCCGCATCGTCGAACGGGTTGGCCTGCCGGGCCGCAAGGTCCACCATCCGGCCGACGTCGCCGAGCTTCCCTATTTCTCCCTGATCCTGGTGCACCGCAGAGGAAACGCATGGCTTTGAACATTGCCCTGGTGGTGGTGACCCCCGCCGGACTGGAAACCGCCCGCGCCCTCCAGGCGGCGCTGCCCGGCGCCGTTCTGCACGGCCTGAGCGGCCGGGTGGAGGCCGAGGTGGGCTTCCTGGACACCGTGGCCCATCTGCGCGCCCTGTTCGCCGCCCGCACCCCCATCGTCGGCATCTGCGCCGCCGGCATCCTGATCCGCGCCCTGGGGCCGGTGCTGGGCGACAAGCAGGCCGAGCCGCCGGTCCTTGCCGTGGCGGTGGACGGTTCCTCGGTGGTGCCGCTGCTGGGCGGCCATCACGGCGCCAACACCCTGGCGCGGCGCATCGCCCGCCACCTGGACATCCACCCGGCGCTGACCACCGCCGGGGAACTGGCGCTTGGCGTGGCGCTGGACGATCCGCCGCCCGGCTGGCGCGTCGCCAATCCCGCCGCCGCCAAGTCGGTGACCGCCGCCCTGCTGGCCGAGGAGAGCGTGGCGCTGGAGGTGGAGGCCGGCGATGCCGGCTGGCTGGACGGCCTGCCCTTCGCCGACGGCGCCGAGTATTCCATCCGCATTACCGACCGGTCGGTCGAATTCGACGATCACGAACTGGTGCTGCATCCCCCCACCCTGGCCCTGGGAGTGGGCTGCGAGCGCAATGCTCCGGCCGGGGAACTGATCGCCCTGGTCAAGGGCGTGCTGGAGCAGGAGGCGTTGTCGCCCCAATCCATCGCCTGCGTCGCCAGCATCGACCTCAAGGCCGACGAGGGGGCGGTGCACGCCCTGGCCGCCGAACTGGGCGTGCCGGCCCGCTTCTTCACCCCGGCCGAGCTGGAGGCCGAGGCGTCGCGCCTCGCCAATCCGTCCGAAGTGGTGTTCGCCGAGACCGGCTGCCACGGCGTGGCGGAGGGCGCCGCCCTGGCGGCGGCGGGAGCGGACGGCGCCCTGGTGGTGGCCAAGGTCAAGGGGGCGCGCACCACCATGGCGGTGGCGCGGGCGCCCCGCGCCATCGCGGGCGACGGCGTCGGACGGGCGCGCGGCAAGCTGTTCGTGGTGGGCATCGGCCCCGGCACCCTCCACTGGCGTTCGCCCGAGGCCTCGGCGGCGGTGGAGGCCAGTTCCGATCTGGTGGGCTACGGCCTTTATCTCGACCTGCTGGGCCATGCGACGCAGGGCAAGGAACGCCATGAAAGCGCGCTCGGCGCCGAGGAGGCCCGCGCCGCCCGGGCGCTGGACCTCGCCGCCGAAGGCCGTACGGTCAGCCTGGTCTGTTCCGGCGACCCCGGCATCTACGCCCTGGCCACCCTGGTGTTCGAACTGCTCGACCGCAGGGCGCGCGCCGACTGGAACCGGGTCGAAATCGTCGTGGTGCCGGGCATCTCGGCGCTGCAGGCCGCCGCCGCCCGGGCCGGCGCCCCGGTCAACCACGATTTCTGCACCATCTCGCTGTCGGACCTGCTGACGCCCTGGGACAGCATCGAGACGCGGCTGAAGGCCGCCGCCATGGCCGATTTCGTGGTGTGCTTCTACAATCCCGTCTCGCAGCGCCGCCGCGACCAGTTGCCCCGGGCCCGCGACATCCTGCTGACCGGCCGTGGCCCCGACACCCCGGTGATCCTGGCCCGCCAGCTGGGCCGGTCCGGCGAGACGGTGGAGGTGATCCGCCTGGCCGATCTCGACGCCGACAAGGTGGACATGCTGACCATGGTGGTGGTGGGCTCCAGCGAGACCCGCACCTTCACCGCCGGCCAGCACGCCTGGACCTACACGCCAAGGGGCTACGGCAAGAAGATGGTGTAGAGGATCCGTCCGGTATTTGATCCGCGACAGATCATGTCATCCCGAGCGTCAGCGAGGGATCTCATTCTGGATATGGCATCGGCGTTCCAGGCGGAGATCCCTCCGCCCAAGGGCGTCGGGGTGACGGGCTATTGCAAATGCCGACCGGCATCAGGCGGCACTTGCCCCCGCCTGCGAACGTCGTATCATTTCCCGGTCACGGCTTTTCGCCCGAGGGAAACATGCGCCGCACCTCCGCCCTGTTCGCCGCCCTGCTGGCCTCGACCCTGCTCACCTCGTGCCAGGTGACGCCCGGCACCGGGCGCAGCAACTTCAACGTCCTGTCGTCCGAGGACGAGCAGAAGATGGGCGCCGAGGCCCATCCCGACATTCTGAAGCAGTTCGGCGGCGCCTATGACGACCCCAAGGTCCAGGCCTATGTGGCCGGGATCGGCAAGCGGCTGGCCGGCAACACCGAGACGCCCGGCGCCCCCTTCCGCTTCACGGTGCTGAACAGCGACGTGGTCAACGCCTTCGCCCTGCCCGGCGGCTATGTCTACGTGTCGCGCGGCCTGATGGTCCTGGCCGAGGACGAGGCGGAGCTGGCCGGAGTGGTGGGCCACGAGATCGGCCACGTCACCGGGCGGCATACCGCGTTGCGCTACAGCCAGGCCATGGCCGCCAACGTGGCGACCGGCGTGCTGGGCGTGGTGGTCGGCGTGCTGACCGGCGTGTCGGGGGCGGGCGACATCGCCCAGCTGGGCGCGGCGGCCTATCTCCAGGGCTATTCCCGCGACCAGGAGAGCGAGGCCGACCAGCTGGGCATCCGCTACATGGCGGTCAGCGGCTGGAATCCGGAGAACATGGCCAGCTTCCTGGCCAAGCTGCGCGACCACGCGCGGCTCGAGGCGGTGCTGGCCGGGCGCTCTCCCGACGCGGTGGACGAAACCTCGCTGTTCGCCAGCCACCCCCGCACCATCGACCGGGTCAAGGACGCCGCCGCCGCCGTCCAGACCGCCGACCGCAAGGGGGCGGTGGGGCGCGAACCGTATCTGGCCCAGTTGGACGGCCTGCTGGTGGGCGACGATCCCGACGAGGGCGTTGTGCGTGGCCGGGTGTTCTCCCATGCCGGGCTCGGCATCCGCTACGAGGTGCCGGCCGGCTTCCGGCTGGTCAACGGCGCCACGGCGGTGACGGCGGTCCACAAGGACGGCTCGCTGATCCGTTTCGACATGGGGGCCGAGGCCCACGGCGACATGACCAACTACCTGCAGACCCAATGGGCCAAGGGCGCCCGGCTGACCGCCATCGAGGCCCTGGAGATCCACGGCATGCCCGCCGCCACCGGGATGACCAAGCTCAACACCAACAAGGGCACCATGGACGCCCGCCTGCTGGCGGTGAAGAACGGCAAGGCCACCTACCGCTTCCTGTTCCTCTCGCCGCCCAACTTGACCAATGCCCATGCCCAGGAATTCAAGACGGCGGGCCTGTCGTTGCGCAAGCTGTCCGAGGCGGAGAAGTCCGCCATGAAGCCCCTGAAGCTGAAGATCATCACCGCCAAGGCCGGCGACACGGTGGAAAAGCTGGCCGAGCAGTTGCCCTACGACGACCACAAGGTGGAGCGCTTCCGGGTGCTCAACGGCCTCGAGGCCGGCGAGGGCATCAAGCCGGGGCAGAAGCTGAAGATGGTTATCTGAGGGCGATCGTCCGCGCCAGGGGCAGGAACTCGGCGACCACCGTGTCGTAGAGCGCCCGCTTGAACGGGATGATCAGCGCCGGCACTTCGTCCAGCGCCATCCATTGCCAGCGGCAGAACTCCGGGTGCTCGGTGTCCAGGTCGATGTCTGAATCGGCGCCGGTGAAGCGGGCGCAGAACCACTTCTGGGTCTGGCCGCGATAGCGCCCCTTCCAGCTCCTGTCGGCGATTTCGGGCGGCAGGTCGTAGGAAATCCACGCGGCGCTTTCGGCGATGATCTCGGCCTTATTGGTGCCGATTTCTTCTTCCATCTCGCGCAATGCGGTGGCGCGCGGGTCCTCGCCCTCGTCGATGCCGCCCTGGGGGAATTGCCAGGAATTGCCGGGGGTGTCGATGCGCTGGGCGACGAAGGCCAGCCCTTGCGCGTTGAGCAGCACCAGCCCGATGCCGGGACGGTAGGGGCGCTGGTCGTAGGGCAGGGTGGGCTTGTGCTTCTTGCTCATGATTTTCCGGGGGCGGGTGGGGGCTGGACCAGGGTGGAGACCGGCACGATCACCAGCTTCTGGCCGTCGAAATCGTTGAGCCAGGGCAGCAGGCGGTCATAGGACAGCGGCCGGGGATGGATCACCACCAGGGCCTTGCCCTTGGTGCGCGCCGCGATGGATGCCTGGTTGAGGCGCATCTCGATGGCCTCGCGGAACAGGTCGGCATCGGCCACGGCGGTGACCGGGGACAAGGCGGGGGTACGGTCGGCCGGCGCGGCGCCCGGTCCCACGTAGAGCAGGCCGTGCTCGCGCAGCTTGCCCAGCGTTTGGACCATCTGCTCCGAGGCGGCGAAGCGGTCGCCCAGCGAGATCACCCCGGTATAGCCGGCACCGCGGCTCATCACCCCTTCCAGGCGGGCGAGGTTGCTTTCCGGCGGCATGGTGTCGGTCATGCCCAGCGGGCCGGGGTCGCGCGGCTGGGAACCGCCCGAATCGGCGGGCAGCACCATCATCACCTCGTGGCCGAAGTCGCGGGCCTTCTTCACCCACTTGTCCAGGCCCTGGGCATAGGGGCTGAAGGCCAGGGTCACCTCGGGCGGCAGCTTGGCGATGGCGGCCTCGGTGGCGACCTTGTCCAGCCCCATGTCCATCACCACCACCGCCACCTTGCCGCGGTCGGCGGGGCCGGACCACGGGCGGGCGTAGACCTGCCAGGGCTGCTTGCCGTCGGGCGACGGTACCGGCAGGTCGCCGATGGCCGTCTTCTTCAGCATCTCCTTGACCGGGGCGGCGGGCAGCGCCTTGACCTCGCCCTTGAACGCCGGCAGGCCCTCGTAACTGGGCGGCTTCTCGGCGCTGCGCGGATTGGGTTGGGTGGGAATGCCCGACGAATCCACGGCCGGCGGCGGCTTGGGGGCGAAGGCCTTGGAGACCGGCGATTCCGGCTCGGCCACATAGCCGCCCTCGGGCGGGACCGTGGCCGTGGCGGCGGGCTTGGCGCCGGGGGCGGCCTCGGCGGGGGGAAGGGCCGGCTTGTCGGGGGCGATGGCCGGCGGCAGGGAATCGGGGGACGGTGTGTCGTCGGGCACCGCCTTCAGCATCTCGCCGGAGGGCGGGGCCGCCCCCGGCGCCACCGGCGGGGTCAGCAGGCCGGCGCCGGAACCGGGCTTGGGTGGCTCGCCGCGTCCGGGCAGTTCGAAGGACAGGGTGGGCGGATTCTCGCCCACGTCCATCAGGCCGATCAGGTCGCGGGTCTCGAAGGCGGTGAACAGATAGGCCACGCCGCCCAGGCCGCCGCCAAGCACCAGCACCAGCAGGCCGATCAGGATCGGCTTGAAGTTGATGGGCTTGCGTTCGGGCTTGATCTCCTCGACGACGATCTCGGGGACCGGATCCTCGTCCAGTTCTTCGAGATCGTCGTGCCGATCCGATGCCATGGCCTGGTGTCCGAGCCCCGCTTACCGCTGGGCCGGACGATAGAGCGACAGGCCGCGCAGCAGGTCGAGAGCCCGGGCCAACTGGTAGTCCTGGGCCGGATCGCCCAGCTTGATGGGGGCCGGCGCCTCGGCCTTGCCGCCCTCGCCCTTGTGATCCGGGGCGGGCGCCTTGGTCTCGGGCGCCTTGGGCTGTTCCGCCGGCTTGGCGGGGGTCTTGTCCTTGTCGCCGTTGGGGTTGGGCAGGGCTTTGCGCAAGGACGCTTCCGAGCGGCGTTCCACGGCGGCGCCGGCGATGGGCTCCACCTTGGATTGCTGCGCCTTGATGTCGGGCTCGATGCCCACCGCCTGGATGGAACGGCCCGACGGCGTGTAGTAGCGCGCCGTGGTCAGGCGCAGCGAGCCGTGGCCATGCAGCGGCATCAGGGTCTGGACCGAGCCCTTGCCGAACGAGCGGGTGCCCAGCAGCACGGCGCGCTTGTGGTCCTGCAGGGCGCCGGCGACGATCTCCGAGGCCGAGGCCGAACCGTCGTTGATCAGCACCACCAGCGGCAGGCTGTCGGCGATGTCGCCGGGCCGGGCGTTGAAGCGCTGGGTGTCCTCGGGGCGGCGGGACCGGGTGGAGACGATCTCGCCCTTGTCGAGGAAGTCGTCGGACACCGCCACCGCCTGATCCAGCAGGCCGCCGGGATTGTTGCGCAGGTCGATGACGAAGCCGGTCGGCGTCTTGCCGATGTCCTTCTTCAGCTGGCCCATGATCCGCACCAGATCGGCGTGGGTGGTGGCGCTGAACTGCGAAATGCGGATGTAGCCGATATCGCCGTGCAACTGGCCCTTGACCGTCTGCACCTTGATGACGGCCCGCGTCAGCTTGATGTCGAAGGGCTGCTCCACGCCGGCGCGGCGCACGGTCAGCTTGATGTCGGTGTTGACGGTGCCGCGCATGCGGTCCACCGCCTCGGACAGCGACAGGCCCTGGACCGGCTCGCCGTCCAGGTGGGTGACGAAGTCGCCCGGCTGCATGCCGGCGCGGTAGGCCGGGGTGTCGTCGATGGGCGACACCACCTTGACCCAGCCGTTCTCCATGGTCACTTCCAGGCCCAGCCCGCCGAACTCGCCACGGGTCTGGATGTCCATGTCCTTGGAGTTCTTGGGGTTGAGGTAGGCCGAGTGGGGGTCCAGCGAGGTCAGCATGCCGTTCAGCGCCGCCTCGATCAGTTCCTCGTCATTGACGGGTTCCACGTACTCGCTGCGGACCTTTTCCAGCACCTCGCCGAACAGGTCGAGAAGCTTGTAGGTTTCCTTGCGCTCGGCGGCGGAAACGGGGGTGAGGGCGGTCGTCGACAGCAGGGCGACGCTGCCCGCCGCGATCAGGATCTTGCGAATCATCCACTGGCCTTACTTTTTTGTGCCATGAGCCAAGGCAACGGGTTGACCGGCTGGCCATTGCGGCGCAGCTCCACGTAAAGGTTGGGCTTGCTGTCGTCCTGCCCCATGACGCCGACGGGTTCGCCCGTCAACAGCTTCTGGCCGACCGCGCAATCGATCTGCGCCATTCCCGCCAGAAGCGTATGATAGCCCTCGCTGTGTTCGATGATCAAGAGAAGGCCGTAACCCCTGAACGGGCCAGCAAAAGCCACATGCCCGTCGTAAGGGGCGATCACCTGGGCGGCCTTGCGGGTGGCGATGGTGATGCCCTTGGCGACGTGGCCGACGTCGTTGGGCTGGCCGTAGGTCTCGACCACCCGGCCGCGGGCGGGATAGGGCAGCCGCCCGCGGGCCTGGCTGAACGGCGTGTCGTTCTTCACCGGGCGGGTGGCGGCGGCCTCGCGCGAGGCCTGCTCGGCCTGATGGGCGGCTTTCTCGGCGGCCAGCTGCTTTTCCTTGGCCTCGGCCTGGGCCCTCATCTCCACTTCCTGAGCGGCGCGGGCGGCGGCCTCCTCGCGGGCCCGGGCCTGGGAGGCGGCCTGCTGGGCAGCCTTGCCGGCCTCCTCCTCGCGGGTCCTTGCCTCGGCGGCGGCTTGGCTCGCAGCCTTCTGCGCCGCCAGTTCGGCGTCGCGGGCCGCCTTTTGCGCCGCCAGTTCCGCCTCGCGGGCGATGCGCCGCGCCGTGGCCTCGGCCTCGCGGGCGACCTTTTCCACCGCCGCCTTGCCGGCGGCCTCGGCCAGACGGCGTTCGCGTTCCTGGTCCAGGCGGCTGAGCAGGTCGCGCAGATCCTCGGCCTGGCCGCCCAGATCCTGCAGCCGGGCCTCCAGGGCGCGGCGCTCCTGCTCGGTGGCGTTCTGCACCTGGAACTTGCGCTCGAACATGTCCTTGATGCGGACGTGCTCGCGCTCCAGGGTGGTGGTGGTGGTGGCGATCAGCCGGCGCTGGTCGCCGATCTCGGTGCGCAGCTTGGCGACGCCGTCGATCTCCACCTTGAGTTCGCGGGCCGATTGCTCGATCTGCGGCACGGCGGCGCGCAGCAGGATGGCGGAGCGCACCGTGTCGGCCGGGCTTTGCGGCTGGGCGATCAGCGCCTCGGTGGGACGCCATGCCAGCCGCTGCAGGGCGGTGAGAACGCCGACCATCTGGCGCGAGCGGCGCTCCAGGGCGTCGGAGCGGCTGATTTCGCGCTTGCCCAATTCCTCCAGCTGGGTTTCCAGCTCGGAGAGCAGGTCCTCGCTCTCCTGGGCGGCGCGGGCGGCCTTGACCATGTCGCCGCGCAGGCGCGCCGTCTCTGCGGACAGTTCCTCGGCCTTGCGCCGCACGTCGTCGTGCTCGGCGCGCGAGCGCTCCAGCTGGCCTTCCAGTTCCCGCAGGCGTTCGCCGGCATCCACCGGCTTGTCCCAGGTGGCAAAAGGCGGGCGCCGCCCCCACGCAGGAGCAGCGCCGCCGCGAAGAAAGCCCCCTTAACCCGCCGCACGGAGGGTCTGGCGGAGCAGGGATTGCCCGCTCATCTCGGCCGGCTGGGGCAGGCCCAGCAGGGCCAGCAGGGTCGGCGCCACGTCGGCCAGACGGCCATCGCCGATGCCGGCGACGGCGGCGGGCGGGGCCACCAGGACCGCGGGCACCGGGCCGGTGGTGTGGGCGGTGTGGGGCTCGCCGGTCTCGGGGTCCTTCATCTGCTCGGCATTGCCGTGGTCGGCGGTGACCAGCATGGTGCCGCCGGCCTTGGCCACGGCGGCTTCCAGCCTGCCCAGGCAGGCATCCACCGTCTGCGCGGCGGCGATGGCCGCCTGGAGGAAGCCGGTATGGCCGACCATGTCGCCGTTGGCGTAGTTGACCACCACCACGTCGAAGGCGCCGCTTTCGATGGCCGCCACCAGCCTGTCGGTGACCTCCACCGCGCTCATTTCCGGCTGCAGGTCGTAGGTGGCGACCTTGGGGCTGGGGACCAGGATGCGCTCCTCGCCGGGGAACACCGTCTCGCGCCCACCGTTGAAGAAGAAGGTGACGTGGGCGTACTTCTCGGTCTCGGCGATGCGCAACTGCGTGAGGCCGGCGCCGCTCAGAACCTCGCCCAGGATGTTGGTCAGCGTTTCCTGCCCGAACAGGGGGGCGAGGAAGGCGTTCAGGTCCTTGGAATACTCGGTCAGCCCCAGGCGGGCGGCGAAATCCACCTGGCGGGGACGGGCGAAGCCGTCGAAGGCCGGATTGACCAGGCAGTCGAGAATCTCGCGCGCCCGGTCGGCGCGGAAATTGCCCATCAGCAGGCCGTCGCCGTCGGCCATGCCCCGGTAGGGACCGATCACGGCGGGCAGCATGAACTCGTCGGTCTTGGACGTGGCGTAGGAGGCGGCGATGGCCGCCAGCGGATCGGCGGCGGCCACGCCCTTGGCCTCGACCATGGCGTTCCAGGCCAGCGAGACGCGGTCCCAGCGCTTGTCGCGGTCCATGGCGTAATAGCGGCCCGACACCGTGGCGATGGCGACGTCGTGGCCCTCCACCTCGGCCAGGAAGCGCTCCATGAAGCCCTTGGCGCTGGACGGCGGCGTGTCGCGGCCGTCGAGGAAGGCGTGGACCTTCACGGGAACGCCGGCATCGGCGACGGTGCGGGCCAGGGCGGCCAGATGGTCCTGGTGGGAGTGGACGCCGCCGGGGGCTGAGCAGCCCCATCAGGTGCATGGCGCCGCCCCTGGCCTTCACCGCGGCGATGGCCCCGGTCAGGACGGGATTGGCGGCCAGCGAGCCGTCGGCCACCGCGCTGTCGATGCGCGGC
>NZ_AONQ01000004.1 GCF_000342045.1 Paramagnetospirillum caucaseum
GGGGGCGTTGAAGAATGCGGCCTGGGCAGAATGCTGCCGGATCGAACCGGGGCAGGGCATAACCTGAATGATGCCGTTTTTGGATGATATCTGTTTAGTTTCATAGATTTACCTGGGAAAAGCCAGAAACCCCTCTGGTCCCTTCCTAATGGACAAGAACGGAATTAGTTAATGAGTTCGTATCTGTTTAAAAGAACTGTTCCAATTGAGAATGGTAGCTGAGGAGCGAAGCTGCGTATGACATTGAATTGCATCCTGCATTTAACTTGATTGAGATCAATGTAGATAATTCTAATTGTACACTTGATTGAATACGCATTGGTATAAACTACATCCCAATTTGGAGGAGCGAGGGGCGACATTGGATTATACCAATACAGCGTTACAGTAGTTCAATCCAACATCGCCAGCATCCGCTTGACTTGAACGGCTTGCCATTTTGCGCCGTTCGATGTTGGGATGCCTCGTTCATTCAGGGCCCTGGCAATGCCACTGAGACTGGAAACACCACTGGCCCGAATTGCAGCAACCTCAGGCATTAAATCCAGTCGCTTGGCCTTCTCCCGCTTCGCCTGGGCCGCCTTGGCCCGATCATCCTCGGACGGCACGTAGCCTCGGAAACCTCCGAGAACAGCACCACGGGCTTTGGCAGCGGCTAGGGCCGCCTTTGTCCGGGCGCTGATCCTTTCCGCCTCGTCCTCCGCTACCAGGGCCATGATGCCCACCGTAAGCCGGTTGGCGTCGGACATATCGCAGGCGACGAACTCCACACCTGCGTCCCGAAGGTTCAGCAGGAACGCGGCGTTACGGGCCAGCCTGTCCAGCTTGGCGATAACCAGGACTGCCTTGTGGAGGCGGCAGGCGGCCAGGGCAGCGGCAAGCTGCTGCCGGTCGGATTTCTTGCCGCTCTCGACTTCCGTGAACTCAGCCACTGGAGGCCAGCCCTTGGCAGCCAGGAAGGACCGAACAGCCTCCCGCTGGGCTTCCAGGCCCAAGCCAGACCTGCCCTGTTTGTCGGTGGATACCCGATAGTAGGCGACGTATCGCATAGCCTTACACACCTCTCAATGTTCGTTGAGTGATGTGTAATGCTCGCAGGCGGGTGCTGTCAACCTACCGCGCTGGTGCTGGGGACAGCTGGAGCAAGCCCCTCTTCTCGATCCCACTCATCCCGCGACATCGGCGGGCACCAGCCTTCGCACTGTTTGACATAGGCGGAATACCGCTCGTCTGCCGTTTCCCGCCTCTGCTTCTGCAAACGCTCCTGTTGCTCCAACCGCTCCAGAAACTCAGCCGTTTCCCGCTTCTGCCTTTTATCGCGGTTGTGGGCAAGCCAAAGCCCAACGCCAATGGCAGCAACCACTATGGCATTCAGGCGGGAGCTAAGAATAGCATCAGCGATTTGACGCAGTTGGCTCGCCACGAAGAGAATTCCGAAGCCGATGGCGAGATAGCGCAAACCCTTGCTCACTGGCGACCGTCACAAGGGAATTTCTCCTGCATCGCCTTGGAGAAGGTAATTGACCATAGATCGTGGAGAAATTCCGGATGCCGTTTGACGTACTGAACGAATATACGCACCTGCATCTCAGTAGTTGACCCGCCAACAACACAACCAAACTGCGCGGGGAATGAACTTGCCGCAAGGTTTTTATCGACACCAGAGGCGACAATGGAGCCTATGGCGGCAGCAAACCCTTCACTTAGGCCTGTAATTCTTGCTACGCATCCTTGTGCATCGACCCTGGCGCTCCAGACAGCAGGCGGCCACTGTTCGGATGCACTGTATGCATCGTCAAAGAACTTTTCGGCCTGGATACACTGGTCAAACACGCGCTTGGTGGAATAGAGCGGATAATCGGCTGCGACGGCAGAGGATGCGGCTAGCGCCAGCAGGGTGGCGGCAGGCAAGGCCAAACAACGCATGAGCATGAGAACTCCCCCCAGGACGGTGGACACGACAGGCGGAAAGCCGCTCGCCAAACTAGCAACAAATATCGTTTTACTACGCGCCAGATTGCGCAGTCAACGCGCTGGCTCTTGCCGAATGCGCAGCACTTTACTATTCAGTTGCGTAGAAAAGTGGCCCTGCAAATCTCCGCCCCATAAGGCAGGAGACGCCAAATGTCACATCCACCCGCCGCAATCGGCCAGAGACTTCGTAAGGTTCGGGATGACCTGGGACTTACGCAAGTCGAGATGGCAAGCCGGGTGAGAGTTGCGTCTCGCACTTGGCAAAGTTGGGAACGTGCAGAATACTACCCCACTGCCGAAGCACTTGGCTTCCTTGCCGAGCAAGGAGTTGATATCAATTGGATGCTCACTGGCAACATGACAGCGCCCACCCAGACCTCCACGCAAAATGCTGCATCATCAAGCATCGTGGTATCTGCCAAGGACCGTGCCCATGTTGATCCAGGTGAACTTGTCATAGACATTCTCACGCCACTACTGCGTCAAGCAGTGGAGGACGCGAAGAAGGTTGAAGACATTGATTGGTTGGGTACGGCGACGAAATTCGCCTTGCAATATTCCCTGAAGTACGCCGAGCGGCAGCGCCGATAGCCCTTGCCCCGATCAACCGCCTCGGAGCGCCACAGGCAGCCCCTTCCCCTGCGGGAGGCAACGGAATAGCTTTGCCCGTCTTACGGCCCGGAAATCGCCCTTGGCTTGGACGGCCTTAACGGCTATCAGTGGAACATGGAAGGGGAACACGACGCTCCCCTCCCGCCTAGGGTTTCCAAGGTTTCTGCGACTTTGCTAATGTGGTGGACGCTCCTGCCGGGCCCGCCAAATTCCTCCCGATGATGAATTCCGGCGCCGTCTTTAGCGCGGCGCCGAGAAATCGACCGGTACCGCCGGCCCGCCTGGTTCGGCGGGCATGGCGGGCCATACCGGGTCGTGGGCGGCCATGGGCGGGCTGGGCAATTCCCAATAGGCCCGCGTCTCTTCGAAACGGGCGACTGGCCCCAGGAAGCCCAGGCGGCCTTCCGGGGCGTCGCGGGTCAGCTCCAGGGCGCGGATGGTCTCGGGCGGCACGGTGATGCCGTCCGGCCTGGGGCTGATCCGGCCCAGGGACTGAATCCACATGGCGGTGCGCGACAGCGAGACCCGCACATGGTAGCTGCCGCCCTCGGCCGCCCGGCGCAGCAGCGCCACCGCCATGCCGTAGGCCGCCAGATAGCCGGTGACGTAGTCGTTGGGAATCACCGGGCTGACCCGGGGTCCGGCCAGCGATCCGTCGGCCACCGCCATGCCCGAGGCCGCCTGGGCCAGTTGCTCCCAGCCCCGCCGGTCCCGCCACGGGCCGCCGTCGCCATAGCAGCTGAGCGACATGCAGATGATGCCGGGCCGCAGGCGCGCCGCCTCCTCTACCGGGAAGCCCAGCCCGGCCACCGCGCCGGGGCGGTAGTTCTGGGCGAAGATGTCGGCCTCGGCCAGCAGGGCGCGCATGCGCGCGGCTTCGGGCTGGCGCTTCAGGTCCATTACGGTGGACAGCTTGCCGTGGCCGGTGTCCAGGATGAAGGCCGGGATGATCGGCCGGTCGGGCGGGCGGATGCGCAGCACGGTGGCGCCCTGCTCCGCCAGGGTGCGGGTGGCGGTCGGTCCGGCCAGCACGTCGGTGAGATCGACCACCCGGATGCCCGACAGCGGCCGGGCGGCGGGCCGGAACGGTTCGGGCGGGCTGTCGCCGACGCGCTCGACGGTCACCAGCGGCTGGGCGGCCAGCCAGGCTCCCTGGGGATGGGCCCGCCATTCCTCGGCGCTGCGGCCCACAGCGCCGCACAGGCCGCGTCCGGCGACGGCGTCCTCCAACTCGAAGGCGTCCCACTCGGCGATCCTGGCGCGGATGCGCTCCAGGGAATTGGGACAGTCCAGCAGGTCCAGCAGGCCGTTGCGCAGGTGCGGATAGCCGGCATGGAGGTGGATGGAGCGGCCATGGCGGCAGGGATGGAAATTGGTCAGCGGGTAGGCGAGGTCGGTATAGGGCACGGGATAGCCGCGCCGGGTCAGCAGCAGCACCGATTCCAGGGACAGCGCCGCCGCCCCGGCATCGACCTCGACGCCTTGGCGCCGGCCGCTGCGCCGGCGCCATATCTCGGCGATGGCGGCGCCGTGGGCGGCCAGGACGGCGGCGGCGGCATCCCCCACCCGGTGGGTGGTGGGAAAATAGGGGTCGCCGCCGGTCATGCGCACCGGGCCGCCCGGACGTTCCGCCAACCCGCCCAGCGCCAGCAGTTCGTCCAGGGCCTTGGCCGAGGGAGGGGCTGCCTGCACCGACATGACGTTGTTCTCCGCACGCTAGGCAACTAAGAATAACTCATACGCCGTTCGTACGTATCAGTTATATACACTCCTTACCCTATCGCTACTTTAGCAGAAATAGAAGGGCCTGATGCGGCCAGACATCCATCCGGCCGCATCCAATGGCTGTTTGCGGCGAGGGATGTTCTCAGGTTTTGACCGCAAGGTTCAGCAGGCGGCCCAGATTCCTGGGGTCGAAATCCTTGGGATAAAGGCCGCTGGCGCCGGCATTCATGGCGTTCTGGATGGCGTCGGCATCGTCGGAGGCGGTGAGCAGCAGCAGGGGAATGCGTGAGATATAGGCCTTTCCGCTGCAGCGCAGGGCCCCGGCCACGGCGGCGCCGTCCATGGGCTCCATCTCCAGGTCGCAGAACACCAGGTCGGGAACCGGGTCGCCGAAGGCCAGTTCCAGTCCTTTGAAACCGTCCGCCGCCTGCAGCACCCTGGCGGCGCCCAGGCCGGTCAGCAGCTCGGCCAGCCTTGTCCGGCTTTGCGGATCGGGGCCGATGATCAGGGCGGCCAGATCGGGCGAGGCCAGCCGTTCCGCCGCCGCCGGTTCCTTGGGGGCGGCCACCCAGTCGCGCATGCTGGTGTCATACTTCTTGACGTGGCCGATCAGCCAGGCCTTGAGCAATTCGTTGACCTCGGTCACCGAGGCTTGGTTCAGCGGCTTGGTCTTGGCGATGAAATAGGTCCTGGCGATCTCGCGGACCTGATCCAGCAGGGATTTGTGCTCGTGGTGGTGTCCCTGCTGGTGGGGGTAGAGGCATTGGCGCTGGATGCGCTCCTCGCGCGCGAAATGGTCCCTTCCGTAGGCCAGCAGGGATTTCAGGGTCTCGTGCAGGACCTGGGAGTTGTTCTCCGTCTTCGAATGCTCGAGGAATTCGTTGATGATCTCGATCAGGCGCTGGTGATCGGCATCAATCACCGGGTGGCCGATGCGCAGGTCGTCGGTCAATTCAAGCATCGGCTCTTCCCCCGGAACGCCATAATTCCATGGTCATATATAACACGCTCCGGGGTGGGAGCTAATAGGCATAGCCGATCTTCAGCATGGTGAGCCAGTTGTCGGCGCTGGACGCATTGCCCACCCGCTCGTTGCCGGTCCACTGATAGCGGCTTTCCAGGCCGACCATCAGCTGGCCCGCCGTGTAATAGGCGCTGGCCCCCAACTGGGCGGTCCACATGTCGGGGCTGGGTCCGCTATCGCTGTGGGTGAAGATCCAGCCGACGCCCGGACCACCGCCGACCCACAGATTCTCGACGATGGGGATCATGTAGTGGGGATTGAGCTCCAGGGTCTGAAGCTCCAGGCCGCCGTGGTCGAAGCGGTTGTAGCTGAACTGGTCGCGGATCTTGCCGTAGGGCAGCTGGAACAGCGGATCGTCGATGGCGACCTCGAAGCCGCTGGCCAGGCCAGAGCCGGCCGAGGAATCGGGAACCATGGCCCCCATCTTGAGGGCGACGGTGGTGTTGGCGGACCAGCCGGGCTGCGATGCGGCCGGGAAGGCCCATTCTCCGCCCCACGCGGGCAGGGCGAAGGCCGTCAGGGCGAGGGTGGCGGCGACGAGAAGGCGTTTGCGCATGGCGGACCTCCCTGCTGCGGGTGGAACGCGCTCCTATCCATGGAGTCTGGGCCTTGCCGGGGTCCGCTTCAATGACCGGCCTCACACAACCGCATTGCAGGAATAGCGGGAACCGCCGTTGCGCCGCCCGGCCGGTTCGGCCAATATCCGCCTCATGTCCGATCCCTTCGCCCTCGACGACGAGGCGCCGCCCGCGCCGCCTTCGCCCCGTGCCGCCGGCCCCCGTGCTTCCGAGCCCAGGCCGGTGCCGCCCGACGCCCCCTGGCTGAAGGGCCTCAACCCCGAGCAGTTCCAGGCGGTGACCGCCACCGACGGGCCGGTGCTGGTGCTGTCGGGGGCGGGAACCGGCAAGACCAAGGTGCTGACGTCGCGCCTCGCCCATATCCTGGCCTCCAATCTGGCCCAGCCCTGGCAGTGCCTGGCGGTGACCTTCACCAACCGCGCGGCGCGCGAGATGAAGGAGCGGGTGGGCCAACTGGTCGGCCCGGTGTCGGACGGCATCTGGCTGGGCACCTTCCACTCGCTCTGCCTGCGCATCCTGCGTTCCCACGCCGAGGCGGTGGGGTTGGGCGGCGACTTCACCGTGCTGGATTCCGACGACCAGACGCGGGTCCTGAAGCAGGTGATGGCCGAGGCCCACATCGATCCCAAGGCCACGCCGCCCCAGGGGCTGATGGCCGTCATCCAGCGCTGGAAGGACCGCGCCGTCACTCCCGACAAGGCCGCGTCCGAGGGCGGGGCCGACGGGCAGGCCAAGGCGCTGTACCGCGCCTACCAGGAGCGGCTGCGGGCGCTCAACGCCTGCGATTTCGGCGACCTGCTGCTGCATGTGCTGACCGTGTTCCTGTCCGATCCGCAGGCGCTGGCCCGCTGGCAGGGCCGCTTCCGCTACCTGCTGGTGGACGAGTACCAGGACACCAACGTCGCCCAGTATCTGTGGCTGCGCCTGCTGGCCCAGACCCACCGCAACATCTGCTGCGTCGGCGACGACGACCAGTCCATCTATTCCTGGCGCGGCGCCGAGGTCGGCAACATCCTGCGCTTCGAGAAGGACTTTCCCGGCGCCAGGGTGGTGCGGCTGGAAAGCAACTACCGCTCGACGCCCCACATCCTGGCGGCGGCCTCGGCGCTGATCGCCAACAACGAGGGACGGCTGGGCAAGACGCTGCGTCCGGGCCTTGTCCACGATGCCGAGGCCGTCGAGAAGATCCGCACTATGGCGGTGTGGGACGGCGAGGCCGAGGCGAGGCTGGTGGTCGAGGAGATCGAGACCCTGCAGCGACGGGGCGAAAGGCTGGCTTCCATGGCCATCCTGGTCCGCGCCGGCTTCCAGACCCGCGAGTTCGAGGAACGCCTGATCACCACCGGTATTCCCTACCGCGTCGTCGGCGGCCCGCGCTTCTACGAACGGCTGGAGATCCGCGACGCCATGGCCTATCTGCGCCTTGTGGTGTCGGCCGCCGACGGGCTGGCCTTCGAGCGCGTCGTCAACACGCCCAAGCGCGGCCTGGGCGAGGCGGCCGTCCAGACCATCCACATGGCGGCCCGCGCCGAGCGGGTGCCGCTGCTGGAGGCGGCCCGGCGGCTGGCCGGCACCGACGAACTGAAGCCCAAGCCGCGCCAGGCACTGGCCAAGTTCGTCGAGGATGTGGACCGCTGGCGCTCGTTGCTGGATTCCATGCCCCACGCCGAACTGGCCGCCACCATCTTGGATGAATCCGGCTATGTGGACATGTGGAAGGCCGACAAGTCGGCCGACGCGCCGGGGCGGGTGGAGAACCTGAAGGAATTGGTGGCGGCGCTGGAGGAATACGAGTCGCTGGCCAGCTTCCTCGAGCATGTCGCCCTGGTCATGGAGAACGATTCCTGCGCCGAGCAGGACAGCGTGGTGATCATGACCCTGCACGGCGCCAAGGGGCTGGAATTCGACTCGGTGTTCCTGCCCGGCTGGGAGGAGGAGGTCTTCCCCCATGTCCGGGCGCTCTCGGAATCCGGCACCAGCGGGCTGGAGGAGGAGCGGCGCCTGGCCTATGTCGGCCTGACGCGGGCCAGGAAGCGGGTGCTGGTCACCTTCGCCGCCAACCGCCGCATTTACAACCAGTGGAAGTCGCAGCTTCCCTCGCGCTTCGTCGAGGAACTGCCCGAGCCCCACGTGGAGCGTTCGGGCGAGCGCGGCCTTTACGGCGGCGGGCTGGGGGAATCCAAGGCGGCCTGGAACGATCCCGCCTGGAGCCGCGCCCGTTTCGGCCAGAACCGGCCGGCCGCTCCCACCAGTTGGAGCCAGCCCAAAGCGCGCGAGAGCGAAGGCGGCTTCACGGCGGGCGCCCGCGTCTTCCACGATAAGTTCGGCAACGGCACCGTGCTCGCCATCGACGGCAACAAGCTGGAAATCGCCTTCGACAAGGCGGGAACCAAGAAGGTGCTCGACAGTTTCGTTTCGGCGATTTGATAAGTATGAATGTGTCATGCCCGGACTTGACCCGGGCATCCATGGACCCCCGGATCAAGTCCGGGGGTGACGATGATGAAACCGAGGGATGTGGCAAACATCCACATGGAGATCAACCATGCCCCCCGTCTTCCCCGATATCTGGCGCCTGCGCCTCACCGTCTCCATGGAGACCCTTCCGGTGTTCGAGGAGGTGTTCGAGCGCCACGCCGAGGCGGTGACCATGTTCATGGAGGACCGCTCCGGCATTTCGGACGGTGAGTGCGACTGGTTCCTGGAAGGCTTCTCCCGCACGCCGCCCGAGCGGGCCGCCATCGTCGCCGCCCTGGCCGCCATGGCCGCCGCCAACGGCATCGATTCGCCGCCGCTGGAGATCGAGATGCTGCCCAACGTGGATTGGGTGCTGGAGAACCTGCGCGACTTCCCACCCATCGCCGCCGGGCGCTTCTTCGTTCACGGCTCCCATTGGGAGGGCAGGCCGCCGGTGGGCGCCATCGGCATCGAGATCGACGCCGGCACCGCCTTCGGCTCGGGCGAGCACGCCACCACGCGGGGCTGCCTGCTGGCGCTGGATTCCCTGGCCAAGAAGCACCGGCGCCGGCACGTGCTCGATCTGGGCTCGGGCTCGGGCATTCTCGGCATCGCGGCGGCCAAATGCTGGTCCGCTATGGTGGTGTGCACCGATATCGACCCCTCGGCGGTCAAGGTTCTGGCCGGCAACGCCGCCAATAACGGCGTCGCCCGCTATGTCACCGCCGTGGTCAGCGACGGCTACCGCAATCCGGTGGTGGGCCGCGGCAAGCCCTACGACCTGATCTTCTCCAACATCCTGGCGCGGCCGCTGTGCCGTTTCGCCCCCGACCTCGCCACCCATCTGGCTCCTGACGGGCTGGCGGTGCTGTCCGGCCTGCTGGAGCGGCAGGAACGCATGGTCATGGCCAATCACGAACGCCAGGGGCTGACGCTGAAGCGGCGGATCGTCATCGATGGCTGGGCGACCCTGATCATCGGGCGCTAGGATCGGGTCCATACCTTAGACCGTCAGACATAGTATGTATGACCTGAGAATCGGTCATACGACGACATACTTGTCCTGAATCGTTTCCCGTTTTGGGGAGGGGTTCATGGGTACGATTCATCTGTCGCTGAAGATGAGGATTTTCGCCGCCGTCGGGCTGGTGGGGCTGGCGGCGGTGGCCATGGCCCTGCTGGGCATCCGCTCCATGGCCACCTATCACCAGCATGTGGTGGAGATGCAGAGCGCTTCGCAGCGGGCGGTGATCGGCGAGAAGGTCAACGGCCTGATCAATGCGGTGGTGATGGATTCGCGCGGAATCTACATGAGCCGCGACGCCAAGGAGGCGGAGAAATTCGCCCCCGCCATCCTGAAGAACGTGGCGGAGATCAACCGGCTGATGGGCGAGTGGGCCACCCTGGTCCCCGAGGCCGAGCGCGCCGCCTTCAAGCCGGCCGCCGAGCACGCCGCCCAGTTCGCCGCCTTCCGCAGCGAACTGGTGCGCCTGGGGCGCGAGGTCGGCACTGTCGAGGCCCGCCTGTTCGGCGACAACGACGCCAACCGCGCCAACCGCCAGGCGCTGAACAAGCAGATCGAGACCCTGGCCGCCGCCAACGCCGCCAAGGTCACCCAGGTGGTCAAGGGCCTGGACGAGTTCTACGAAAGCCGGCTGCAGGCCATGATCTGGCTGGCGGTGCTGGGGCTGGCCGCCGGCATCGGCTGGGCGGCATGGACCGCCTTCAAGCGGGTGTCGCAGCCCATCAACCGCATCACCGCGACCATGCAGGACCTGGCCGGCGGCAATCTGTCGGTGGGCATCCCCTCGGTGGAGGCCCATGACGAGATCGGCGACATGGCGCGCGCCGTCCAGGTGTTCCGCGACGCCATGCGCGAGGCGGAAGCCCTGCGCGCCGCCCAGGAAGGCGAACGCGAGACCGCCTATGCCGAACGGGTCTCGGCGCTGCAGAACATGGCCGAGACGGTGGAACTGGAAACCCGCGCCGCCGTCGAGCAGGTGGCCAGTCAGACCGCGCTGATGGCCGACAATGCCGGCCAGATGGCCCATTCGGCCGGAGCGGTGGGCGGCAGCAGCCAAAGCGTCGCCTCCGCCGCTACCCAGGCGCTGACCAATGCCCAGACGGTGTCGGCCGCCGCCGAGCAGCTGTCAGCCTCGATCCGCGGCATCGGCGAGCAGATCGCCATCGCCGGCCGGGTGACCGGCGGCGCGGTGAATGCCGCCGGCAGGGCCCAGGACACCATCACCCGCCTGTCGGCGGCGGTGAACCGCATCGGCGAGGTCGCCAACCTGATCCAGAGCATCGCCAGCCAGACCAACCTGCTGGCCTTGAACGCCACCATCGAGGCGGCGCGGGCGGGCGAGGCCGGAAAAGGCTTCGCCGTGGTCGCCAACGAGGTCAAGAACCTCGCCAACCAGACCGCCAAGGCCACCGAGGAAATCTCGTCCCAGATCGGCGAGGTCCAGGCCAGCACCGCCGATGCCGTCGCCTCGGTGACCGAGATCACCGGGGCCATCAAGGAGGTGGAGGGCGTTTCGGTCAGTGTGGCCGGCGCCATCCGCCAGCAGGATTCCGCCACCCAGGAGATCGCCCGCAATATCGCCCAGACCACCCAGGCCGCCCAGGAGGTGGCCGAACGCATCGCCGAGGTCTCGGCGGAAGCGGGCATCACCGGCGAGCGCGCCGCCCGGGTCAACGACATCTCGCTGGACGTGGCCCGCTCCATCGAAAGCCTGAAATCCGTGCTGATCCGGGTGGTGCGCACCGCCACCAAGGAGGTGGACCGCCGCAACGTGCCGCGCTACGCCCTGGGGGTGAAGGGCTCGGTCGATCTGGACGGCCAGGAGGTCCCGGTGGTGTTCGACGAGGTTTCCGAGCAGGGATTGACCATCCAGGGCGACGTCTGCCCGGTGGGCAAGGGCATGCGGGTCAATGTGCGCATCGAGGGCTGCTCGATGGCGCTCGCCATGGTCGGCCGCGAATGCGAGAACGGCCGCCTGCACGGCAATCTCGAACTGACCCCGGAGGTGGAGGACCGCTGGCAGCAGGAGTTCCAGCGCCTGATCGCCGGCCGCCGCCCCATCCGCGACGCCGCATGAGCGGGGCGGTGAAGCGTCATGCTTCGCCCTGCTCCGCCACAATTCGTTGCGTCCCGTCGAAATGTTGGACAGGGCTGCTCTTGATGAGTATCAAGGACGTGGGGAGTAGGGCGTTGACCTGATGTATTCCGGGGGGAAATGGACAACGTGAAGATCAAGGCCAGGATCAGCATCACCCGCGTGGTGTTTCTGCTGTCCCTGACGGCCACCGTGCTGGCGCTGGGCGTGGTCGTCCTCATTTCCGGCCATGTGCGCGAGAAGTCGGTGCACGACCTTGCCCGCGACGAGGCGCGGCAGACCTCGACCCTGGTGTTCGAGACCCTGTACGCCGCCATGCGCAAGGGCTGGAGCAAGGACGAGATCGGCGACGTGATCACCCGCCTGCAGGCGGCGCTGCCCGACCTGTCCATCCATGTGATCCGCGGCCGTCCGGTGATCGAGCAGTACGGCGAGTACGCCAACGACGCCGCCATCGTCCGCCACGACCCGCTGCTGCAGGAGGTGTTCGCCTCCGGCAAGGAAACCCTGCTGCCCAGCCCCACCGGCATCCGCTACCTCTATCCCCTGGTGGTCAAGGAGGAGTGTCTGGCCTGCCATACGGTGGCCAAGGTGGGCGACATCAACGGCGTCATCGACATCGTCTATCCGGTGCATGCGCTGAAGGTGTCCCTGGACTACGTGCTGAACACGGTGTTGGCTTATTTCTTCGCCATCCTGCTGCTGCTGTCGGCGGCGCTGTACTTCAAGCTGAAGATCTTCGTGGCGCGCCCCATCACCAACATGGTGGGGCTGATGCAGGAGATCATCCAGCACACCGACCTGTCCCGGCGGGTGGAGACCAACGGCATCATCGCCGAGGTGGCCGACCTCTCCGACTACTTCAACAAGCTGCTGCGCACGGTGGAGGACTACCAGCACCGGCTGGAGGACCTGTCCATCCGCGACCCGCTGACCCGGCTGTACAACCGGCGCAAGTTCGACGAGTTTCTTGACCACGAGATCGACCGCGCCCAGCGGCACGGCCATCCGTTCTGCGTCGCCCAGATCGATCTCGACGATTTCAAGAACATCAACGACACCTTCGGCCATCCCATCGGCGATCTGGCGCTGAAGGAACTGGCCAGCGTGCTGTACCGCGAGGTGCGGCGCACCGACGTGGTGGCGCGGGTGGGCGCCGACGAGTTCTCGGTGCTGCTGCCCGAAACCACCATGGAGGAGGGCATCGCCGCCGCCGAGAAGCTGCGCCAGGCGGTGGCCGATTGCCAACTGGGCCTGCCGGTGGGCGGCGTGCGCATCACCGCCTCGGTCGGGCTGGTGAGCTATCCCGACAATGCCGACGACGCCCAGAAACTGGCCATCGCCGCCGACGTGGCCATCTACAAGGCCAAGCGCTCGGGCAAGAACCAGGTGGCGGTGATCGGCGAGGGCGAGGACGCCACGGTGGCCATCTTCAGCCAGGGCGAGATGGTGCGCAGCGCCCTGGCCGAGGGGCGGCTGGTGCCGTTCTACCAGCCCATCGTCGCCGCCCAGGACGGCTCCGTCGCCGCCTACGAGGTGCTGGCCCGCGTGGTGGACGGCGATCAGGCGGTCTGTGCCGGCGACTTCATCGAATCCGCCGAGGAACTGGGGCTGGCCGGCGAGATCGACGCCGCGGTGTTCGACGGCGCCCTGGCCGCCATGGCGGCGGGCAAGCTGGGCGACGCCAAGATCTTCGTCAACCTGTCGGCCAAGAGCCTGACCGACCGCGAGCGCATGATGGCCATCCCCCGCCGTCTGGCCGAGGCCGGGGTGGCCGCCGACCGGGTGGTGCTGGAGATCACCGAGCGGGAAGCCCTGCCCCATTTCGGCGACATCGTCGCCATGATCAACGAGTTGCGCAGCACGGGGCTGGGCTTCGCGCTGGACGATTTCGGCTCGGGCTTCTCGTCGTTCCTCTATCTCAAGTACATCACCGTCGATTACGTCAAGATCGAGGGCAGCTTCATCCGCCATGTGGTCACCGACGAGCGCGACCGCATCATGGTCGAGCACATCCACTCCATGGCGCGGCGCTTCGGCATGATCACCATCGCCGAGTTCGTCGAGGACGAGGCCACCATGGTGCTGTTGCGCAAGATGGGGATAAATCTCTGCCAGGGCTTCCACATCGCGGTGCCCAAGCCCATCGACAGGCTGTGATGACGGCGGCCACGCCCGACGACCTGTTCGCCCTGTTCGACCGCCTGGACATCCGGGCGGTCACCCACCGGCATGACCCGGCCTTCACGGTGGAGGAAGGGCACCGGGTCTGGGGTTCGATCCCCGGCGTCCACTGCAAGAACCTGTTCCTCAAGGACGGCAAGGGGTGGCTGTGGCTGGTGGTGGCCCCCGCCGACCGGCGCATCGATCTCAAGACCCTGCCGGGGCGGATCGGTTCGGCGCGACTGTCCTTCGGTTCGGCGGCGCTGCTGGCCGAGGTGCTGGGCATCGAGCCAGGCTCGGTGACCCCCTTCGCGGTGATCAACGATCCCGGTCACCGGGTCACGGTGGTCCTCGATGCCGGGATGATGGCCGAGGAGCGGATCAACTATCATCCGCTGCGCAACGACATGACCTCGACGCTGAGTCCGGCGGAGTTGCTCCGCTTCCTCGGCCATACCGGCCATATGCCTCTGCTGGTCGAACTATAGCCGGGGTATTGCCCCGCCTCCCCGGTTTGCGCTATTTCCTTTGCGGGAACTAGGTATTTCGACAGGGGATGTGTCCGAAAATGGCGATGACCTCCTTGCTGCGCGTCGCGACGGCTGTGGTGCTGGCACTGGGGGTGGTCCTGGCGCCCGCCGCCGGCCGGGCCGCCGATGTGGAACTGGGGCGCAAGACCGTGCAGGCCGCGGTGGACGAGGGGATCTCCACCTTCGTCGGCCAGAAGCGCCCGCTGTCCGAGCGCAGCCGTCTGCTGGACGACCTGCTGCGCCGCTACGTCGATCCGCCCATGCTGTCGGCCAGTATTCTCGGGCGCTATTGGGGCAAGATCAGCGCCGCCGAGCAGGTCGCCTTTTCCGAGCTGTTCGTCCGCTATCTGGTGACGTCCTACGTGGGCATCCTGGGCCGCGCCGAACCGGGCACCACCCTCAAGATCAATGACGGGCTGGACCTGGGCGGCAAGGTCAAGGTGCTGTCCACCGCCTCGCTGCCCTCCCAGCCGGGCGAGCCCATCCCGGTGGAGTGGGAGGTGGCGACCACCGCCGAGGGCAAGCCGGTGATCATGGACCTGACCGCCCAGGGCGTCAGCCTGATCCGCGCCATGAAGGACGATTTCGCCTCGGTGCTGCGCTCGTCGGGCGGCAAGATCGAGCCGCTGATGGAGGCCCTGCGGCGCAAGATCGAATCCAACGAAAAGGTCAACGCCGCCCAGGCGGGGTGAGGGGGCGCCGCTTCAAGATCCCAGATAGACCAGCCTCTCGCCTTCCTTGAAGTCGCCCGAGGCGGCCAGGTCCTTGAAGAAGTCGGCCACGGCGCGGGCCGGGCCGGTCAGAGCGTTGATGGGGCCGGGCTTCAGCCCCAGGCCGTGAGCCTTGAGCAGGCGCGGCTCGACCTCCTTGGTGGCGAAGAACAGCGCCACGTCGTCGCCCTTGGGCGCCGCCATCAGGGTCAGGCGGGCGGCGTCGGCGTACTGGACCAGGAACAGGCCGGGGGCCAGGCGGGCGGCGCGGGCCTTGCCGGTGGGACCGTCCTTGGTGGCCACGTCGTATTGCTTTTCCGCCGCGTTCCAGGTCACCCGTACCTCTACCCCGTCGGGGCGGCGGTAGCGGCCGTCCTTGACGCCGTCCACCCGGATGGAGGCCGCGGCCGGAACGGTGTCGCCTTCCACCTGATAGCAGGCGGGCAGGAGCAGCAGGAGCAGCAAGGCGGCGAGACGGCGCATGGATAATCCTTCCGGCGGAATTCGTCAGGACCCTATCACCGCCGGGTGGCGTGTGAAATTGACCTCGGCCAAGTACTTGTTCCGCTCTGGACGAATCGCTAAAGTCCCGCCCTTGTATCCCCGGAGGAAGTCATGTCCGAGCGTATCCTGATCGTCGATTTCGGCTCGCAGGTGACCCAGCTGATCGCGCGCCGCGTGCGCGAGGCCGGCGTCTATTGCGAAATCCACCCCTTCAACCGGGTGAGCGTCGACAGCATCCGTGCGTTCGGCCCCAAGGGGGTGATCCTGTCGGGTGGCCCGGCCTCGGTGGCCGATTTCGGCTCTCCCCGTGCGCCGGACGGCCTGTTCGAGATGGGTCTGCCCATCCTGGGGATCTGCTACGGCCAGCAGACCATGTGCGAGCAGTTGGGCGGCAAGGTGGAGCCCGGCGACCACCGCGAGTTCGGCCGCGCCATGCTGAAGGTCTCCGGCGAGCCCTGCGCCCTGTTCGACGGCATCGCCGTCAAGGGCGACGAGGTTCAGGTGTGGATGAGCCACGGCGACCGGGTGACGGCCATTCCCGCCGGCTTCAAGGTGGTGGCTACCTCCGAGGGCGCGCCCTTCGCCGCCATCGCCAACGCCGACAAGCGCTTCTATGGCGTGCAGTTCCATCCCGAGGTGGTGCATACTCCCATCGGCAAGCAATTGCTGTCCAATTTCGTCCACAAGATCGTCGGCTGCGCCGGTGACTGGACCATGAAGGCCTTCCGTGCCCAGGAAATCGCCAAGGTGCGCGAGCAGGTCGGCAAGGGCAGGGTGATCTGCGGCCTGTCGGGCGGCGTTGATTCCTCGGTGGTGGCGGCCCTGCTGCACGAAGCCATCGGCGACCAGCTGACCTGCGTCTTCGTCGATACCGGCTTCATGCGCTCGGGCGAATCCGAGCAGGTGGTCAGCGTCTTCCGCGACCGCTTCAACATCAAGCTGGTGCACAAGGACGCCTCGGCGCTGTTCCTGGACAAGCTGGCCGGCCTCACCGACCCCGAGAGGAAGCGCAAGATCATCGGCGCCACCTTCATCGACGTGTTCGAGGAGGAGGCCCGCGCCGTGGGCGGCGCCGATTTCCTGGCCCAGGGCACGCTCTACCCCGACGTGATCGAGAGCGTCAGCTTCACCGGCGGCCCCAGCGTGACCATCAAGAGCCACCACAACGTGGGCGGCCTGCCCGAGCGCATGAACATGAAGCTGGTCGAGCCGTTGCGCGAGCTGTTCAAGGATGAGGTCCGGGCCCTGGGCCGCGAGCTGGGCCTGCCCGCCGACATGGTCGGCCGCCATCCCTTCCCCGGCCCCGGCCTGGCCATCCGCATCCCCGGCCAGCCGCTGACGCGGGAGAATCTGGACATCCTCAGGAAGGCCGATGCCATCTATCTCGAGGAAATCCGCAAGGCCGGCCTCTACGACGAGATCTGGCAGGCCTTCGCCGTGCTGCTTCCGGTCCGTACCGTCGGCGTCATGGGTGATTCGCGCTCCTACGACTACGCCTGCGCGCTCCGTGCCGTGACCTCCACCGACGGCATGACGGCCGACTTCTATCCCTTCGACATGGCTTTCATCGGAAGGGTGGCGAATCGGATCATCAACGAGGTCAAAGGCATCAACCGGGTGACTTACGACGTCACCAGCAAGCCGCCGGGGACGATTGAGTGGGAATGAGGCCGCCGGTCACTGGATGACCGCCCGGCTGCGTTCCACTTCGGCGACCAGCCGGTCGAAGCCGTGGCCGGTGCCTTCCCGCCGCGGCGCTATGTCGGGCTCGCCCCGCAGGAACACCGCCTGCTCCGTATAGAGCATCGCCGTCCCGGCCGGCGACGGGGTGAACTCCACCGTCACCATGGAGCTGGAAACCAGTTCTCCGTCGGTGCGCATGGTGAAGGCGTAGACGATGTGCCGCGCCGCGACGATGTCGAGGTAATGGGCGCGGAACTCGTGCACGCGGCCGTCCGGTGCCCGCAACCGGCTGATTTCGCCGCCGCCGTTGCGGAAGTCCAGGGATGCCTCCTCCTGCCGCCAATCGGGGTGGCAACTCGTCCACCGCCGCTTCAGTTCCGGCTCGGAGAAGAAGCGGAAGGCATGGGCGGGGCTGCCGGGCAGCGTGCGTTCGATGATGAAGGATGTGTGGCTGTACGGGCTCATGGTGCGGACGGTCCTTGCTCCGGCTCCTCGGTCATCAGCTGTTCAAGGCGGTCGAAGGCCTGTTCCAGCAGGCGCTTATGGCCGGCCAGCCAGTCGTCGATGGATCGCAGCGCCTGCGGCCGGACCTGGAAGGTCCGCACACGCCCGGCCTTTTGCGACGTCACCAGCCCGACGGCCTCGAGAATCTTCAGATGCTTCACGGCGGAGGGCATGCCCATGCCGCCGGCCTGGGCAAGATCCTTCACCGACGCCGGGCCCCGCGCCAGCCGGTCGACCATGCCGAGGCGGCGGGGGTCGGACAGCGCCTGGAAAAGCTGATTAAGCGTCTCGCCATTGGTTTCCATATATGGAAACTAACCCCGGGAGTGGCGGAGAGGCAAGGGAAAAGTTTCCGATCTGGGAAACTTTTGTCGCTGGCCGGCTCTTCCGGTTGTGGCGGCGGCGGAAAGGGAAGGCGGATGTGATCCAAGGTGATGTGCGCCCATCATCTTTCGTCAATATTATCGTTTGATGAATGAGGGCTCCACCCGATTGTCCTTATCCTTATTCCAGGTACAATTCCCTATATTCGTCACCAGGGATTCGGATAATGGGGATGCAGGATAACGGGCGGTGCGCCTTCGACAGGCTGATCGGTCTGGCCGGTGAAGCCGAACTGGCCGAGCATGCCCTGTCGGTCCTGCGCAATGCCGGCTCCTGCAGTGCCTTGCTGTCCTGCCCGCGCCGCCTGGGCTGCTCCTGGATGGCCATGATCCTGGCGACCCGGCTGTCCGAGGCGGCCATCGCCGCCGCCGAGCACGACCGGGTCTTGGCTCTGTCGGCTTAGGCTTCGGCCCCGGCGCATGATCGCCCCGCCAATCCCGCATGGAAGTTGTGGTTGAGAATCGCTCTCGCCCCCCCTATCATCGCCGTATGACGAATTGTGACCTGCCCACGGCCTGTCAAAGCAAGTTCGCGGCGACATCCAATTGCATCGAGTGTGGGATCTGGGTGGACGCCCTGGTCATTTTGGGCGATATCGCCCACTGCCCCGAGGATGCCACCTGTTCCCACCATGACGCCTGTGCGCGCGAGGTGGAACGGTGCGCCGGCGATCTGCACCAGGGGGCTCCGGTCCGCTCCCGGCTGGTGGACAGGTTGCGTCACCTGATCTCGCCGGTAACGGCCTTTCGTTAGTTTCCGATGATCCTGGGATTTCGATGGGTGCATGGAGGTGGACATGCAGGGAGACGATTTGTCCGGTCATAATGACGGGGGGCAGGCCTGCGCCGGCCATGGCGGCGCCAGCGGCCTGCCCTGTGCCGGCTGTCCCGAGGCGGTGGCCTCGGTGAGCCGCGGCGTCCACGGCAGCGACCTCAGCCGTTCCGACCATGACAATTGCTGGGTGGTGCGCATCGGCCACCTGGAGAAGCTGCGCAGCGACGATCCCTGCCTAGCCTGTTCCTTCTTCCGCAACCGGGCGCAATTGCTGGCCGGATAGAGCGGCGTGCGCCAACAGGCCCCATATCCCCATGGCGGATGGGGCTTTTCCTTGCGTCCCGGCGGCAAAGGCGTAAATTGCCGCCGTTTCATTGGAGTCGGGAAGGCGCGGCGATGATTCCTCGGCATGCGGTCATCCGGTGGGGCGATCCCCTGTTGCTGGGGGTCGGCTTCGTCGATCACGACCATTGCGAGGCGGTGGAGATGATCAACCGCCTGGCCGCCGCGGCTCCGTCCGAGCGCCTTGACCTGGCCCGGGCCTTCGCCCGCCACTGCGCCGGCCATTTCGCCCGTGAAGAGGCGATGATGGTGAAGACCGGGTTCTTCGCCCTCGACCCGCACCGCGACGAGCACCGGCGGGTGATCGCCCAACTGGACGAGGTGATCGGCGCCCTGGAAGGCGGCGATCCTTGCGAGGATTACTTCGCCGTCGAACTGCCGCAATGGTTCCTGGAGCACCGGGCGACCATGGATTACGTCACCTCGGGCTTCGCCCTCGAACACGGCTGGGCGGAATAGAGCGATATGCGCCAAGTCTGGCCCGCATCGCGATTTACGGCCATTGAGGCGCGCGCTTAGGCAGAGGGCGAGACAAGGCTACAGCGCCGCCGTCGCCCGTTCCAGCCAGTCCCGCTCCGCCGCGTCCTCCAGCAGCGGCCCGATCTCGTCCCGTACCTGGGCGTGATAGGCGTTCAGCCATTCCCGTTCCCCGGCCTCCAGCAGCTCCACCGCCACCAGGGCGCGGTCGATGGGCGCCAGGGTCAGGGTCTCGAACCCCAGCAGGTCGCGCTCGGCCCCCGCCGGGGCGGGCTGCGGCGTCACCAGCACCAGATTCTCGATGCGGATGCCATAGGCGCCGGTCTTGTAGTAGCCGGGCTCGTTGGACAGGATCATCCCCGGCCTCAGCGCCACGCTGTTGCCCACCTTGGAGATGCGCTGCGGCCCTTCGTGCACCGACAGGAAGCTGCCGACCCCGTGGCCGGTGCCGTGGTCGTAGTCCAGCCCCGCAGCCCACAGCGGCCGGCGGGCCAGCACATCCAGCTGGCTGCCGGTGGTGCCGGCGGGAAAGACGGCCCGCGCCAGGGCGATGTGGCCCCTGAGCACCAGGGTGAAGCGGCGTCGCGCCTCGTCCGGGGCGGCGTCGCCGACCAGCACCGTGCGGGTGATGTCGGTGGTGCCGTCCAGGTACTGGGCGCCGGAATCCACCAGATACAGCTCACCCGCCGCCAGGGGGCGGTTGGTCTTGGGTGTCGAGTGGTAGTGGACGATGGCGCCGTTGGCCCCCGCCCCCGAGATGGTGGGAAAGGACAGGCCGCGGAAATGTTCGCCGGGACGGCGGAAGCCTTCCAGGGCGTCGGCGGCGCCCATCTCGTCCACGCTGCCGCTCCGGGTGGCGCGGTCCAGCCAGGCGAGGAAGCGGACCATGGCGGCGCCGTCGCGGTGGTGGGCGGTGCGGGTGCCGGCCATCTCGACGGGGTTCTTGCAGGCCCGCGGCAGGGCGCAGGGGTCGGCGCCGCCCTCGACCCGGGCCCCCGCCGCCCGCAGGGTCTCCCAGACCTGGAAGGGGGCGGAGGAGGAATCCAGGCGGACCCGCTTACCGTCCCGTCCCAGCCGGCGCAGCGCCGCCTCGAACCGGGCGGGGGCCGCCGCCCGCACGCCGTCGCCCCAGCCCGCCGCCACCTGGGGGGCGATGCGGCCGGGTTCCAGGAACAGCTCCACCGAGGAATCGGCATGGAGGATGGCGAAGGCAAGCGGCAGCGGCGTGAAGGCCACGTCGTCGGCCCGGATGTTGAGCAGCCAGGCCACCGATTCCGGCGCGCTCAGCACGGCGGCGTCCAGGCGCTCGCGCGCCAGTTCGGCGGCGATGTCGCCGCGCTTGCCGGCGGCGGAACGGCCGGCGAAGGCTTCGGGATGGGCCGTCACCGGGGAGGCGGGCGGCGCCGGGCGGTCGGTCCACACGGCGTCCAGGGGGTTGTCCGGGCAGGGGACCAGGACGGCCCCCACCCGCTCGCAGGCGTTGGTCAGGATCTGGACCTGGTCGGGGGTGTGCAGCCAGGGGTCGAAGCCCAGGCGGTGGCCCTGGTCCAGCACCTCGCCCAGCCAGCGCTGGGGCGGATGCTCGGTCAGGTGCAGGGGGGCGAACAGGGTGGTGTCCACCTCGCTTAGCACCTGCAGGGTATAGCGGCCGTCCACGAAGACCGCGGCCTTGTCGGCCAGCACCACCGCCGCCCCCGCCGAGCCGGTGAAGCCGGTCAGCCAGCCCAGGCGCTGGGCCGAGGGCGGCACGTATTCGCCCTGGTGCTGGTCGGCGCGCGGCACCACGAAGCCGGTCAGGTTGCGGCGCTCCAACTCGCGCCGCAGGGCGGCGAGGCGGAGGGAAGCGGCGGCCGGTGAGTGCTGAGTGGTCATGGCGGAAATTTAGTCCATCTGCCGGGGCTCAGGTAGGGGGTATTTGGGCTCTCTAAAATTGGAACAGCTTGGGTCTGAAGATTGCGGAATATGCAAATCCCATGAATACCGCAATGCAGCATCAGTATTTGATCGGGTAAATACCCTAGCCGGAAGCCCAGTGCCCTAAGTCTTATCTTTAATAAGTGTGGAAAAGTGAGTAGCATTGGTAATAATTTTGGATGGGTAACTGCCGTATGCAAGCTCTCAAGGTGAGATGATATGGGAGCGCAGGAAACGGTGCCGGCCATCGAACCGGGCGGCGCCATGGTGCCGAGAGAACCGGGAGGCAAGCGATGCCGCAGTGTCGCGGCGGTCGCCATCCTCGCATTGACCGATATCCTGGAAGAATCGGCGGTCGACGGCACCGTCACCATGGACGATGTCCGCCGGGTCGCCAAGGCGGTGCTGGCCGCCCGCGGCCCGCTGGGCGAGCATTATTCCCTGTGGGAGGACGGCTGCGACGCCGCCTTCACCCTGCGGCGCATCGAGCAGCAGCGCACCGATTTCATGGGGCGGATCATCACCCGGCCCTTCTCCAACTGTTTCGACGACAAGAACAGCGGCATCGAGCGCAAGCATCTGCCGCAATTCTTCGCGGCGGTGCGCATGATCATCGGCGAGGAACCCTACGACCTGCTGCGCACCCGGGCCGGCAAGGCCGCCGAGCGCCACCGTCTCGAGGACGGGACGGTCGCCTGGGGTGATTTCTATGCCGACGAGGAGGTCCGCGCCATCTTCGAGGAGGTGCTGGTCACCATGGCGCGCAGCTTCCGGCGCTTCGAGCCGCGCAAGGACTGGTTCCTGATCATCATGAATTCCAGCCCGTCCTCGGTCTCCACCGCCTCCAACGCCTTCATCCCCAAGCGGCCCGAGGACAAGGTGCTGCGCGAGTTCAGCGAGGCCCACATGGTGCGGCTGTTCCAGGCCCTGTTCGCCTCCTGCCGGCCCGACGCCTTCTCGCCCGAGCGCAAGGCGGCCTTCATGGAGAAGTGGGGCAGCGAGCCGGAAAAGGTGTTCGGCACGCTGTTCGTCAGCCTGGCGGAGATGGCGCAATAGCGCCCCTTCCCCTTCCTGCCAGTGCCCCTTCCTACCAGTGCTTGTCCACGAACACCGCGATGAACAGCAGCAGCAGATAGGGCATGGAGGCGGCGAAGTTCCAGCCGGCCCAGCGGCGCGACGGATCCTTGACCAGCACCACGTTGAAGCCCAGCAGCACGGCGCCCGACAGGGCGGCGATGATGCCGTAGGCGTTGCCCAGCAGGCCCAGCCACCACGGCAGCAGCGACGAGGCCACCAGGGCGGCGCTGTTGGCCAGGATCCACCAGGCGGTGCGCTGGTTGCCCACCACCACCGGCAGCATGGGAACCCCGGCCTGGCGGTAATCGTCGGCCAGCAGGATGGCCAGTGCCCAGAAATGGCTGGGCGTCCACAGGAACAGCACCAGGGCCAGCACCATGGGCAGCATCCACTGGGTCTGGTCCACGGCGGCTGCTCCGGCCAGGATGGCGAAGCTGCCGGCGGCACCGCCGATGATGATGTTGGTCCAGTGGCGGCGTTTCAGCCAGACGGTGTAGATGGCCACGTAGACGAAGCCGCCCAGGAACAGGTGCAGCGCCACCACCCAGTTGAACACCGTGCTGGCCAGGGCCATGCCGGCCACCATCAGCACCACCGCCAGGCTGAAGCCCACCGCCGGGGTGCCGGCCCCGGTGGCCATGGGGCGGCGCGAGGTGCGGCGCATCAGCCGGTCGATGTCGCGGTCCCAGACGTGGTTGAACACCGCCGAGGCCGCCGAGCCGAGAACCATGGCCAGGGTCAGCAGCAGCATGGCCACCGGGTCGACCTTGGTCGCCACGGCGCCATAGCCGGTGATCGCGGTGAGCGCGATCATCAGCGCGATGCGCGGCTTCAAAAGCTCGATGAATTGCCTGAACGTCAAACCCGCCTCCGCGCCCGCGGTTGCTCCGCGGGTCAGGTGTATAGATGATACAGCATAAGATACACAACGATGCCGGTGATAGAAACGTAAAGCCACAGCGGCAACGTCCAGCGGGCGATTTTGGGGTGGAGGTCGAAACGGCCCCTCAGGGCGCGCAGCAGGGTCAGCGCCACCAGGGGCAGCGCCACGGCGGCCAGGATCACATGGCTGATCAGCAGGGCGTAATAGACCGGCCGCACCGCGCCGGTTCCCCGGAACACGAAGATCGGGGCGGCGAAGTGGTAGACCACGTAGAAGACCAGGAACAGGCCGGAGGCCGCCACGGCCCCCAGCATGGCCTTGCGGTGGCTGTCCTTGCGCCCCGCCCGGATGTGGACGAAGCCGGCGATCAGGAAGCCCAGCGACACCGCGTTGAGGAAGGCGGTGACGTGGGGCAGGGTGGTGGCTGCGGTCATGGGGGTCCTACCACGTCATCCAGCCGCCCAGGCGCAGCCAGGCGACGGCGAGGCCCATGGTCAGCAGGGTCATGGGAATGCCGGCCCGGGCGAAATCGCCGAACGACAGGCGGCAGCCAGCGCTGGCGGCGCGCTCGGCGACGATGATGTTGGCCATGCTGCCCACCAGCAGGAAGTTGCCGGCCAGGGTGGAGAGCAGGGCCAGCCCGGTCAGGGCGCCGGGATCGGGGGTGGGCCACACCGCCAGGATCAGCATCACGGCGGGCACGTTGCCGATGGAATTGGAGGCGGCCAGGGCCACCGGCACCATGGCCTTCAGGGTGTCGGGGAACCAGCCGTGCTCGGCCAGCCAGTTGACCCAGTGGCGCGCCATGTCGGTGTCGGCGAAGGCGCCGGTGACCACGAACAGGCAGGCGAACAGCAGCAGCAGGTGCCAGTCCACCAGGCCGATCATCTCGCGCGAGCTCATGCGGCGGCTGGCCAGCAGCAGGGCGGCGATGACCATGGCGCCCACCTCGCGCGGCAGGGGCGCGGCGAACAGCAGGGCCAGGATGGCCAGCGCGATGCCGCCCTTGACCGCCTGCCAGCGATGGCCCTCGGCCGGTGGATGGGCGGGAACCGGCACGGGCGAGGCGTCCAGTTCGCGCCGCCAGACCCAGGCGACGCAGTAATGCACCGCCACCAGCGACAGGGCGGCGGGGGCGGCGCAGGCGGCCAGGAAGTTCCAGAAATCCAGCCCGCCCACCTGGCCGATCAGGATGTTCTGGGGATTGCCGATCAGGGTGGCGGCGCTGCCGGCATTGGCGGCGCCCACCAGGCCCAGCAGGTAGGGGCGGGGGTCGAGGCCGCGCCGCCGGATGCCCTCGGCGATGATCGGGGTCATGGCGAAGCACACCACGTCGTTGGCCAGCACCGCCGACAGCCCGCCCGACACGGCGATCACCAGGGCCAGCAGCCGCCGGGCCGAACCGGGGGACTCGGCGACCCTGGTGGCCACGGCGCCATAGACCCCGGCCAGTTGGAACTGGGCCGAGACGATCATCAGGGCGAACAGCAGCAGCAGGGTCGGCACGTCGATGGAGGTGCCCATGGCCTTGACGCCCACCTTGCCCGACACCAGCAGCACCACCACCGCCAGCAGGGCGATGCCGGTGCGGTCGAGCTTCAGCCCCGGCACCGAGCCGACGGCCATGCCGAGATAGGTGAGGAAGAAGACGGCGACGACGAAACTGTCCATGCCTTCCCTTATGGCCTGTCGGCGGAGCCTGGGCAAGCCCCGGGAATTTACTTCATCGGCATTCGCGCCGCGATGCGGTCCATCCATGCGCTGGGCAGGCAGCCGGCCATGCGGGCCATGACGTGCATGGGCCAGGGAAAGGCGATGCGGCCCCGGTTGCCTTCCAGGCCGCGCGCCATGATCCGGCTGGCCCGTTCCACATCCATCAGGAAGGGCATGCGGAACCGGTTCACCGCCGTCATGGGCGTTTCGACGAAGCCGGGGCAGATCACCGAGACGCCGATCCCGGACGGCGCCAACTCGCCCCGCAGCCCCTCGCCCCACACCCGCATCGCGGCCTTGGAAGCGCAATAGGCCGGCGCGCCGGGAAATCCCCGGAAGCTCGCCAGGGAACTCATGATGCCGATCTGGCCCCGGCGGCGCGCCTGCAGCAGGGGGATGGCCGGCATGACGGTGTTGAACACCCCGTCCACGTTGACGGCGAAGATGGCCCGAACCTGTTCCGCCGTCTCGCCGCCGTCGCCGGTTCCCGCCGAGATGCCGGCATTGGCGATGACCAGGTCGAGGGGACGCAGGGCCTCGGCGGCCTCGACCCAGCGCGCGGCGGCGGCCCGGTCGGTGACGTCCAGCCGGGTGGCGTGGGCCTCGGCGCCCATGGTCCGGCACTGGCGGACGACCTCCTCCAGCCGGGCTTGGTCCCGCCCCGACAGGTGCAGGGCGATCCCCGGCGCGGCGAAGGCCCGCGCCAGCCCGGCCCCCAGGCCGGACGACGCGCCGGTGATCAGGATGGAGGAAAAGCGCGTCATCCGCCGTTGCCGTTCTTCTCGTTGAGCAGGGATTTGAGTGGCCCCAGTAGCGGCGGCAGGTCATGGCGGGCCGAATCGAAGACGATGCAGGGGTCCACCGAATGGTATTCGTGCACCAGGATGTTGCGCATCTCGGTCATGCGGTTCCACGGGATGTTGGGGTGGCGCTCCGCCACCTGGGCGGGAACGCGCTTGGCCGCCTCGCCGATGATCTCCAGGTTGCGGACCACCGCGTCCACCGTGCGGTCGTCGGCGACGAAGCGGCGCTCGTCCATGCCGTCGATATAGCGCCGGATGCGCTCGATGGCCTCGATCATGTCCTCGATGCGGACCCGCCAATCCTTGAAGGTCACGTTTACACCACTCCCTCGCCGTAGACCGGCAGACATTCGTCCAGGATGCGGCGCTGCAGCCGCGGCTTGATGTTGCCCGAGGTGATGAGGTCCACCGGGCGGCCCAGCAGACCTTCCAGGGCGTGCTTCAGATCCACGTAGGCGAACAGCCCGCCGGGCCGGCCGGGGAAGAAGTCCACCATCAGGTCGATGTCGCTGGTGGGCTTGGCCTCGTCCCTGACCACCGAGCCGAACAGGAACAGCGCCTTGACCCCGAAGCGCTCCATGATGTCGGGCCGCGACTGCAGGCGGCCGATCACCTCGTCGCGGGCGGCCGGGTTGCGGCGGCGCGAGATGCGTCCGGCATAGGCCTTGACCGCGTCGGCCTTGTCGGCCGGCACGCGCACCACGATTTCCACCACGTTGGGGCGGCCGCGCTCGGGGCGTCTTCGTTCCTTCATGGCAAGAAGGATAGTCCCGCCCCCGTCCGGGGGAAAGCACGGTTGTTGCCCCGCCCCGGCAAGGCTATAAAACCCCCAGACATTTCCGCAGGAGGTTCCCGCCTTGACCGTCGCCAGCATGACCGGCTACGCCCGCGCCGAAGGCCGTGATTCCCAGGGCTCCTGGGTGTGGGAGGGCAAGAGCGTCAACGGCCGCGGCCTGGAGCTGCGCTGCAAGTCGGCACCGGGCTATGACGGGCTGGAGGTCCACGCCCGCGAAGCGGCGGCCAAGCGGTTGAAGCGCGGCAACGTCCAGCTGTCGCTCACCGTGCGGACCGAAACCGAGCAGTCCCAGGTCCGGGTCAACGAGGCCATGCTCGAGCAGTTGCTGGGCATCTGCCGCCAGTGGCAGGGCCGCTATCCCGAGATCACCCCGGCCCGCATGGACGGGCTGCTGGCGCTGAAGGGCGTGCTGGAGCCGGCGGCCGAGGCCGAGACCGGCGATGCCGAATCGCTGCGCGCCGCGCGGGAGGAGGCTATGCGGGCCTCGCTGGAATCCATGCTCGACCAGCTGGCCGCCATGCGAAGGGTCGAGGGTGCCCGCATCGCCGCCGTGCTCGCCGCCCAGCTGGACGAGGTCGCCGCCCTGGCCGCCCGGGCGGGCAATTGCGCCGTGCTGCGCCCCGAGGCGGTGCGCGAGCGCCTGCGCGCCCAGGTGGCCCAGGTGCTGGAGGCCGCTCCGACGCTGCCTGAGGAGCGCATCGCCCAGGAAGTGGCGCTGATCGCCGTCAAGGCCGACGTGCGCGAGGAACTGGACCGTCTGGCCGCCCATGTGGCCGCCGCCCGCGACCTGCTGGCCCAGGGCGGGGCCGTCGGCCGCAAGCTGGACTTCCTGGCCCAGGAGTTCAACCGCGAGGCCAACACGCTGTGCTCCAAGTCGTCGGACGTGGAGCTGACCCGGGTGGGCCTCGACCTCAAGGCCGTCATCGACCAGTTCAAAGAGCAGGTCCAGAACATCGAGTAGGAATTATGAGCGATACCCTTCCCACCGTCAGCCGGCGCGGCCTCATGCTGGTGATGTCGTCGCCTTCCGGGGCGGGCAAGACCACCATCTCGCGCGCCCTGCTGGAGCGTGATTCCGCCATCGGTATGTCGGTGTCGGCCACCACGCGGCCGCCGCGCCCCGGCGAGGTGGACGGCAAGGATTACCACTTCGTCACCGTCGAGAAATTCCACGACATGGTGGAGAAACGGGAGTTCCTGGAACACGCCCGCGTCTTCGACAATTTCTACGGCACGCCGAGAGGGCCGGTGGACGAGATCCTGCGCTCGGGCCGCGACGTGCTGTTCGATATCGACTGGCAGGGCACCCAGCAGATGGCCCAGAACGCGCGGGCCGATCTGGTCTCGGTGTTCGTGCTGCCGCCGTCGGTGGAGGAGCTGGAACGCCGCCTCAGGGGGCGCGCCCAGGATTCCGACGAGGTGGTGCGAAAGCGCATGGCCAAGGCCGGCGACGAGATGAGCCACTGGCCGGAATACGATTACATCGTGGTCAACGTCGATCTCGACAAATCCATCGCCGCCGTCCAGGCCATCCTGGCCGCCGAACGCCTGAAGCGCGAGCGTCAGGTGGGCCTGCCCGACTTCGTCACCCAGCTGCGCGGCGGAGAGTGATGTCAGGTGCCGGGAAAGCGGGCGTCCCGCCCGCAACGGCTTCCTAGAAATCCGGCGTCGAGGCGGCGGGCGGCGGGGGAGGCGGCGGCGGCATCCATCCGCCGCGGGCTCCATGGACCGCCACGGCCGCTACCGCCAGGGCCACGGCCAGGGCCACCGCGCCGCCGCCCCGCGCCGGTTCGCCCGTCCCCGCCTTCCGGCCGGTCAGCATGGGCCGGACCAGATTCTGCTTCCTGGCGAAGGCATAGAAGGCGACGGCCGCCAGATGCAGGGCGACCAGGACATAGACCAGCTTGGACAGCAGGTGGTGGATGGCGGTCAGGCCGTTGCTTCGCGCCTTGCCGGCCAGGTCGTAGAGCGGGCCGGTGAAGGCGATGTCGTCGTTGGCGAACAGCCCGGTGGCGGCCTGCGCGATCAGCACGCCGAGCAGGCAGAACACCGAAAGGGCGCCCAGCGGGTTGTGCCCGGTTCCCTGCCACTCTCCGCGCAGATACGCCCTGATCCTGGCCGGGGTCGGGAAGAACTGGCCGAAGCGGGCATAGGTCGATCCCACCAGTCCCCAGGCCAGGCGGAAGGCCAGCAGGCCGACCACCGCCAGGCCGATGCGGCCGTGCAGGGTCATCAGGCCGCCGCCCAGCTGGCCGCTGACCGACGCGGCGACGATGGCCAGGGCCAGGAACCAGTGGAACAGGCGGGTGGGCAGGTCCCACAGGCGGTAGTCTCGGTGATCCATGGCCGGTCTCGTTCCTCCAAGCGGAACAGGCGCCCGAAGGCGCCTGTGGTGCAAGGGATTCGGGCGTTTACTGCTTGATCTTGAACTCGTCGTGACAGCCCTTGCAGGTGGCGGCCAGCTTGCCGAACTGGTCCTTGGCGGCGGCGGCATCGCCGGCGGCGGCGACCTTGGCCATCTCGTTGGCTTCCTTGTTGAAGGCGGTGGCCACCTTGCCCAGGGTTTCCTTGTTGGTCCAGAGTTCCGGCTTGGCGCGGGTCTTTTCCCAGCCGGTGCCGGTGTCGGTGCCCGGCAGGTACAGGGCGCCCATGCCGGAATTGGCGATGGCCTGGATGGCGTTGGCGGCCTTGACCACCTCTTCCTTGTTATAGGCGGCGCCCTCGACGTTCATCTTGATACGGGCCATGTTCCAGGCCATGAAGCCATAGCCGGACTGGCGCCACTTGATGGCCTCCTCCGGCTTGATCTGGGCGCTGGCGGTGCCGGCAATGGCGACGAGGGCGGCGGCGGCGATCAGAAGCTTGAACTTCATGGCGAGGTCTCCGAAGGGCTTTGGGGAAAGAGAACTTGCAGTCAGGCTAGCTAATATAACCCCTGGCGTAAATTACGTATTGGGTAACAGATTGTTTCATCCTCATTGACAGCGGAGGACGATTTTTCCCGTGGCGGCGCGGCCCTTCAGCAGGCCGATGGCCTCCGCCGCCCGGGACAGGTCCATGACCTTGGAGACATGGGGCGAAAGCTTGCCTACCGCCCACCAGTCCAGGCATTCCTGCATGGATTCGCGGACCAGGGCGGGGGCGATCTTGCGGTAGGCGCCCCAGTAATAGCCGATCACTGTGACGTTCTTGACCAGCAGGATATTGGCGGGAATCTGCTGCACCGTGCCGCCGGCGAAGCCGATGATCAGAATCCTTCCGTCGGCGGCGATGGAGCGCAAGGACGCGTCGAACACCTGTCCGCCGACCGGATCATAGACCACGTCGGCGCCCTTGCCGCCGGTCAGGGCCTTGACCCTTTCGCGGATGTCCTCGTCCTTGTAGTCGATGCCGTGGTGGCAGCCGTGCTCCAGCGCCACCTTGACCTTGTCCGGCCCGCCCGCCGTGCCGATGACGGTGGCGCCCAGCGCGCGGCCCACCTCGACGGCGGTCAGCCCGACGCCGCCCGCCGCCCCGTGCACCACTAGGGTCTCGCCGGCGCGAAGGTTTGCCTTGGCCTTGAGGCCCAGATGCGAGGTGCCGTAGGCCACCGGAAAGCCGGCGGCGGTGACGAAATCCAGGGAGTCGGGCAGCACGTAGACGTCGGTCCAGGCGCATACCGCCTCCTCGGCGAAGGCGCCGCCGGTGACGGTGGCCATCACCCGGTCGCCGGGCTTGGCTGTGGTGACCCCCGCCGCCACTTCGGTGACCACGCCGGCCAGTTCCATGCCCGGCACGAAGGGCGGCTCCATCTTTTCCTGGTACTTGCCCCCGGTGATCAGCGAGTCGGCGAAGTTCACCCCCGCCGCCTGCACGGCGATGCGCACGCCGCCGGGGATCATGGCGGGCGCGGGAAAGTCGGTGACGACCAGGTCCTGGCCGAAAGCGGGGCAGATGACGGCTTTCATGGGATCTCTCGAAGATGTCAGATGGTGGGGCGGCCGGGAGCGTGTTTCTGTGCGGCCCAAGCCCGCTTCAAGGTGGTGAACAGGACGATCTCGGTGATCTGGTCCCGCGTCATGCCACCCGACAGTTCTCCCTGGGCGTACTGGACCAGCTCCAGGGGGGCGGCGTTGGAGGCTAGCAGGTTGGTCAGCAGTTCCTTGCGCACCAGCGGCGGATATTTCAGCACCTCCTTGACCAGCGACACCTTGACCACCAGCGGGATGTTGGGGCTGACGAACAGCCGGTCGACGCACATGGCGTAGATGCCGAAATCCAGCTTGCCCGCCACGCTACGGGTGAAGTCGAGGAACTCGTCCAGGAAGGAGGGTTCGGAAATCTTCTTGTCGATCAGCAGTTTGATCACGTCGAGAAAGGCGCGGTAGCGGGTCCGCGCTGGGCCGACATTGCCGCCCAGCTCGGCGGCCAGCTCGCGGATGCGGGCCTCGCGGAAGCCGGCGGCGATCATCGCCTCGGCCGAGCCGCGCACGCCCTGGTCGAAGGCGGTCTCCTCGATCAGCTGGAACAGCTGCTCGTATTTGGGGCGGTGGCGGGGCGACACCTTGGAGGCGGCCACCGACAGGGGCAGCATGGCGGCCAGCGCCACCTGGGAATCGCGCGCCACGATGGCGGCCATGGACAGGGCGGCCACGTCGCCCACCGTGCCGTTCAGCAGGTCGTCGGTGATGACCAGGCGCTCGCCCGGCGCCAGGCTGAGATTGGTGTTGAGCGCCCCGCATTCCATGAAATGCGTCGCCAGATCGGATGGCTTGGCGGCAAGGGGATCGGCGATGGGGGCGTATGTAGTAGCCATGGTCGCATTCAGCCACAATACCGCCGGACGGGCAAGAGTCTTGGGATTCCTGCGCCTTTTCCCGGGCGCAGCAAAGTGCTAGGATGGCGAATCTGGTTCGTCTGGAATTGGCAAGAGCATGGTTGAGTCCACTCGCGGTTTCGGCTCGTCGGCATTGAACAGCGCGGTTTCGGGAATCCGCGACGTGTTCAGCCGCGACCAGCGCGCCGCCCTCGGCGCCGGCGGCGGCGAGGCGGTGACCGCCATTCAGGGGGCCACGCCCGCCGGCCCGCGCGGCCGGCGCATGCTGTCGCCCAACACCCCGATGGAAAGCCTGGACCGCAACGCGCCGCGGGGCACCTATCTCGACATTCTGGCCTGAGGTCGCATGAAGTCGTCCGGGCCGATTCTTCGTTCCATCCCCGAGGGTGATGACCGCGAGCGGCTGGTCTGCGGCGATTGCGGCTTCGTGCTCTACGAAAACCCCAAGATCATCGTCGGCGCCGTCTGCACCTGGGGCGACAGGTATCTGATGGTGAAGCGGGCCATCGAGCCCCGGCTGGGCTACTGGACTATGCCCATCGGCTATATGGAGCTGGGCGAAACCACCGAGCAGGGAGCGCTGCGCGAGGTGTGGGAGGAAGCCCGCGCCGTGGCCGAGGTGGACGGCCTGCTGGCGGTGTTCTCCATTCCCCAGATCAGCCAGGTCCACATGATCTACCGCGCCCGCATGGTGACGCCGGAATTCGCCGCCGGGCCGGAAAGCCTGGAGGCCGGACTGTTCGGCTGGGATGAGATTCCCTGGGATCATCTGGCCTATCCCAACGTCCGCATGGCGCTGGACTACGAGCGTCAGGTCAAGGGCCGCGCCGCCTTCGCTCCCATCGGGCTATAGCCCCCGCGCCTCCGCCTCGGCTTCGTCGTGGGAGGCGACGTCCCCGGCCCGCGCGAACATCTTTGCGGCGGCATGCATGGATTTGCGCGCTTCGTCACGCCGCCCTTCGCCGGCCAGGATGCGGGCCATCAGCCGGGTGCCCTTGGCCTCGCCCAGCAGGTCGCCGGCCTGGCGCAGCAGACCCAGCGCCTCCTCGCATTCGGCGCGGGCCTTGTCGGCGTGGCCGAGGGCCAGTTGGATGGCGGCCATGGCCTTCAAGGTCCCGGCTTCGCCCAGGGTGTCGGCCGAGCGCCGGTAGCAGGCCAGCGCCTCGCGGTAGCGGTCCAGCGCCCGGTCCTGGGCGCCGGCGTCGCGCTCCATATGGCCCAGCGCCCGCTGCACGTGGCCCTGGCCGGACCAGTCGGCGGCGGCCTGGTACAGGTCGAGGGCCGATTGATGGAAGGCGCGGGCGCCCGGCTCGTCGCCCTCGCGCTGGGCGAGGCGGGCCAGCCGCACCAGGATGCCGCCCTGTTCGCGCTGGTCGCCGCCGCGGGCGTAGAGCTGGCGGGCCTCCACATAGGCCTGGCGCGCCGCGTTGCCGTGGCCGGTCTCCGCCTCGATGTCGCCCATGCGGCACAGCGCGTCCGCTTCGCCCCGCGCGTCGCCGCTTTCGTGATAGAGCAGGCGGGCTCGCAGGCAGCATTCGCGGGCTCGCTGTTTTTCGCCGGAAAGCCACAGCGTCTCGGCCTCGTCGAGGACGTGATCGGCTTCGCTTCGGGTCATGACAGCCCTCCGTGCGGGATTGCGACGGGACCAGGGTAAACTTCTATCGGGTCGCTACCAAATATTCCTTTTATGTGGAGGCCGGGGGGAATAAAAATCGGATATGAGGTTGGTCTTGATCCTTGTCATTGTCGCCCTGCTCCGTCCGTCGGAGGCGCTTGCCGCCGACTGCACCCAGCCGGCGGCGCCCGGCGTGGACTGGCAGCGCTGCTACATGGACGGGCGCGACTTCACCCGGCACGATCTGACCGGCGCGCGGCTGCGGGAAACCAGCTTTCAGCGCGCCAGGCTGGGTGAGGCGGTTCTGGTCAAGGTCGATGCCTATCGGGTACGGTTCATCAGCGCCGTGCTGGCCGGTGCCCGTCTCGACGACGGCCTGTTCGCCGACGCCGATTTCACCAAGGCCAATCTCGGCGGGGCCTCGCTGGTCGGGGCCGATCTTCGCCGCGCGCGGTTCTTCAACGCCTCGTTGCGGGGCGCGGATCTGAGCGGGGCCAAGACGTTGGGGGCGGAGTTGCTGAACGCCGACCTGTCCGGCGCCCGGTGGACGGACGGAAAGACGATTTGCGCCGAGGGTTCCCTCGGCCAGTGCAATTGAGGTTCAGGTAACGATGAAAAGCCCGGATTCCCTTGATGTCGCCTCCCATTGCGCCCGGGCGGCGCTGGCCATGATGGAGCGGAACAAGGTCCCGCCGCATCCCGAGAATTATGCCATCTGGTACGCCTATGTCGCCGGCCGCAACCCGGAACTGACCGCCGCCATCGACGCCATCCTGAACGCGGGCAAGAAGTTCACCTCCAAGGTCAATGACGAGCTTTACGAGCGTTTCGCCGTCTTCCCCCAGGACACCGCCGAACTGCGCGAGGTGGGCCAGCGGGTCGAGGAGGCGGTGGGGCGCGTGCTCGAATACCTGAGCAACGCCAACCAGGGCACCACCAGTTACGGCGCGGCGCTGGAGGATTTCAGCGGCAAGCTGGCCGACGGGCCGTCGGCCGCCAGCCTGCCCGAACTGGTCGCCGGCATCCTGGCCGAGACCAAGGTGATGGCCGACCTGAACCGCCAGCTGGAGCAGCGCCTGGAGAACTCGTCCAACGAGATCGCCCGGCTGCGCAACCACCTGGACGACCTGAAGCGCGAGGCCTCCACCGACGCCCTGACCCAGCTGGCCAACCGCAAGCTGTTCGATCATTCGCTCAATCTGGCGGTGCTCGATGCCCGGGCGTCGGAGGCGCCGCTGTCGGTGCTGATGATCGACATCGACCATTTCAAGCAGTTCAACGACACCTACGGCCACCAGTTGGGCGACCAGGTGCTGAAGCTGGTGGCGCGCTCGCTGACCGAGATCGCCCAGGCCAAGGATACCGCCGCCCGCTACGGCGGCGAGGAATTCGCGGTGATCCTGCCCGCCACGCCCCTGGAAAAATCCATGGAGGTGGCGGAGTCCATCCGCAGCCAGGTTTCCACCAAGCGCCTGACCAACCGCCGGACCGGCCAGGTCCTGGGCCAGGTGACGCTGTCCATCGGCGCCGCCGTGCTGAAGGAGGCCGAGGCCCCCGATTCCCTGGTGCACCGTGCCGACGAGGCCATGTATCTGGCCAAGCGCGACGGCCGCAACCGGGTGAAGAGCGAAGCCGACCTGGAAAACCCGATCGAGACGGCGGCGAAGTAGATGATCCTGGAGCGCCGTGTCATCGTCTTTCCCCGCGCCGACTTTCTCGACGCCATCCGCCGCTATGGCGAGCGGATCGGCAAGATGCTGCCCGACACCGCGCCCGACCTTCTCGGCTTCGATCCGGCCCAGGACATCGCGCTGACCATCCGTTTTCCGGCGGTGTTCGCCGGGGCCTCGGCCAAGGATTTCGTCTTCTCGCGCGAGGATGTGGGGCAGGCGCTGACCCTTTATTGCCGGGAGCGCAAGGTGCCGCTGCCCAAGGATTCGGCCAAGCAGATCGAGAAGTTCAAGGATGGCGCGGCGCTGACCATGCAGATCGGCGGCGGCGGCCTGCACATCATGGTCATCGACGACCAGGAGGTCATGCGCAGCATCATCAAGAAGCTGCTGGGCAAGATGAACCCGGCCCAGGTCACCGAGGCCAATGACGGCCTAGTGGCGCTGGAGATGCTGCGCTCGGGCGACGTGGACCCCGACGTGATCATCTGCGACCTGCACATGGAGAACATGGGCGGCATCGAGTTCCTGCGCACGCTGCGGACCGAGAAGGGCAATCTCAACAGCCGCAAGCCGGTGCTGATCCTGACCGGCGACAAATCCGACCAGGCCCACGAGATCACCCGCCAGGTGGGCGCCTCCAAGGTGCTGACCAAGCCCATCGGCGCCGACGACCTGATCCGCCAGATCAATCTGGTGCGCGGCTATTTCGAGGCAGGGCGTCCTTAAACCCGGGGAGGCGTTGCAAGTGGGACTTTTCCGCTATTGCCGCCTGGCGCTGCGCAGCCTGCAGATTCTCATCGAGCAATTTTCCGCCTTCTGCCGCCTGTCCTGGCTGTGCATGCTGGTCAGCCTGCTGGGGGTGGCGGTGGCGGAGCGCCATCTGATCGCCGGCGGCGTCACCGAACTGCTGGCGCGCGGCGTCTTCGTGGTGGTGTGGCTGCGGCTGGTCGGGTTGGGCGAGGTGCCGTCCAGCCGCCACTATTTCCGCCTCGGCCGCCGCGAGACCTTCGGGGCGCTGTCCTGGATGATGGCCGAGATCTTCATCAACTTTCCCGCCCAGGTGGTTTCCGCCTCGCTGGCCATCGGCACCGGCATTCCCATCGCCGATTCGGTGATGATGCTGTCGGGGCTGGCCAATCTGCTGCTGGGCGGCATCTACCTGATTCCCGCCGACGCGGCGCTGGTCCGGGGCGGCGTCTCGGACGAGGTTGGCTGGCGGGTTCCCGACCTGATGATCCGCGGCGGCATGGCGCTGGGCATGGCGGTGTTCGTCTGCTGGCTGCCGTTCAACCTGCTGCAGGAAGGGGTGCGGTTGCTGCCCGAGATGGACCTGGCCGAGGGCTTCTCCCTGCGCGAGGCGGTGATGGTGCCGGTACGCTTCCTGGGGCTGGCCCTGACCTCGGGGACTCTGGCCCTGGCGTGGAACCGGCTGATGGCCGAGGAGGACGGCCGGCAGTAGATCAGCCTTCGGCCCGCATGTCCGCGATGCCCTGACGGGCCAGGGCGTCGGCCCGCTCGTTCTCCGGATGGCCGGCATGGCCCTTGACCCAGTGCCAGGACACCCGGTGGCGGGCGGCGGCCTCGTCCAGGGCCTTCCACAGATCCTCGTTCTTCACCGGCTTCTTGTCGGCGGTCTTCCAGCCGCGCGCCTTCCAGCCGCGCAGCCATTCGGTCATGCCCTTCTTGACGTATTCGCTGTCGGTATACAGATCGATGGCGCAGGACCGGGTCAGGGCGTTCAGGGCCTCCAGCACCGCCGTCATTTCCATGCGGTTGTTGGTGGTCTGGGGCTCGCCGCCCTTCAGCTCCTTCTCGGTCCCCTTGAAGCGCAGGATGGCCCCCCAGCCGCCGGGGCCGGGATTGCCGGAACAGGCGCCGTCGGTATAGATCTCGACGGATTCGGGCTTGGTTTCGGCGGCACTCATGCGATGCCGTACTGGCCGGGACCGCCGACACCCTGGTGGAAGCGGAGCTTGCGGTAGTACTCCATGGGGTCCTTGCGTTTGACCATGGCGCCGGGCGGCGTGTTCAGCCAGTCGTAGCTCCGCGTCAGCAAAAAGCGCATGGCGGCGCCGCGCGCCAGCAGCGGCAGGGCCAGCAGTTCGTCGGCCGACAGCGGCCGGACCTTGCGGTAGCCGTTGAGCATCAGGCGGGCCTTGGTGGCGTTGAAGGCGCCGTCATCCTCGAAGCACCAGGCGTTGAGGCAGATGGCGATGTCGTAGGCCAGGGCATCGGTGCAGGCGAAATAGAAATCGATGAAGCCCGACATGCGGTCGACGCCCGCCGCCCTGTCGTGCAGGAAGAACACGTTGTCGGGGAACAGGTCGGCGTGGATCAGGCCCACCGGCAGAGCCTTGGGCCAGTGGGCCTCCAGGTAATCCAGCTCGTCGGCGATGGTCTGCTCGAGATCGGCCTTGATCTCGGCGGCGCGCGGCCGGATGGACTCGAACAGCGGCCGCCAGCCGGACACCGACAGGTTGTTGTTCCGGGTCATGGGGAAATCGGCGCCGGCCAGATGCATGGCGGCCATGGCCGGACCCAGCTCGGCGCAATGGTTCAGCGTGATGCGCCGGGTCCACATGCCCTTGAGGAAACTGACGATGGCCGCCGGCCGGCCGCAGAGCGTGCGCAGCGCCGTGCCGTCGCGTCCCTTGATGGGGGTGGGGCAGGCCAGCCCGCGCGCCGCCAGATGCTCCATCAGGCCGAGGAAGAACGGCAGTTCATCCGGGTTCACCCGCTTTTCATAGAGGGTGAGGATGTAGTTCCCCCGGTCGGTCTGCAGCAGGTAGTTGGTGTTCTCCACCCCCTCGGCGATGCCCTTGCACGACACCACCTCGCCGATGTCGTATTCGGCGGCGAACTCTTCCAGGTCGTCGTCGGAAACCTCGGTGTAGACGGCCATGCTCTCTCGGCTGCTTCAGGCTGGAATCGGCGGAAGGTACGACGTTTCCGCCGACGACGCCAGAGGAGAGAGGCTATTCCGACAGGGCCTGGGGCAGCTTGAAGGTCACCGTCTCGGTGGTGACGCGGATTTCCTCGATGGTGACGTCGAAGCGCTCGCGCGCCGCCGCCATCACTTCCTCCACCAGGATTTCCGGGGCCGAGGCGCCGGCGGTGATGCCGAGGCGGTTGACGCCGTCCAGCAGGCTCCAGTCGACCTCGGCGGCACGCTGCACCAGCACCGAGCGGGCGCAGCCGGCCCGCGTCGCCACTTCCACCAGGCGCGACGAGTTGGAGGAATTGGGCGAGCCGATCACCATCAGCGCCTCGCAATGGGGCGCGATGGTCTTGACGGCGGCCTGGCGGTTGGTGGTGGCGTAGCAGATGTCTTCCCGCTTCGGCCCGACCATGTCGGGGAAGCGGCGCTGCAGCACGTCGATCACCGCCGCCGCGTCGTCCACCGACAGCGTGGTCTGGGTGATGTAGGCCAGCATGGAGGGGTCCTTGGGGGCGACCGTTTCCGCCTGTTCCGGCGTGCCGACCAGCAGTACGGCGCCTTCCGGCACCTGGCCGATGGTGCCGATCACCTCGGGGTGGCCGGCATGGCCGATCATGATGATCTGGCGGCCCATGGCGTGGTGCAACTCGGCCTCACGGTGGACCTTGGTCACCAGCGGACAGGTGGCGTCCAGCGAGGTCAGGCCCCGCCGGTCGGCCTCGGCCGGAACCGTCTTGGGCACACCGTGGGCCGAGAACACCACGGCGGCGCTGTCGGGAACCTCGTCCAGTTCCTCGACGAACACCGCGCCCTTGCGGGCCAGGGATTCCACCACGAAGCGGTTGTGGACGATCTCGTGGCGGACATAGACCGGCGCGCCGTACTTCTCGAGGGCCCGCTCGACGATGTGGATGGCGCGGTCGACACCGGCGCAGAATCCGCGCGGGCTGGCCAGCACCAGGGTCAGGGGCCTCTTGGCAACGCTTGTGGTCACTTTGTCGTTCTCCGGTTTGGCTGGGGGCGCGGGGCTGGCGGCTTGTGTCGGCGCCCCGGCTTCACTACAGTCGGGGGCACCTTTACCAGATCATGTGGCGTTTAAGGAAGTTTGGCATGAACACCCTTCGCATTGCCCGCCTGCTGTTTCTCGTCCTGGCGGCTCCCCTGGTGCTTTCGGGGTGTGATGCCATGTCCCGCATCAAGGGCAAGACGGCGCCGCCCTGCCCGCCGGTCTACATCATGTCCGACGCCGCCAAGATCACCAAGTACCGTTCCGGCGCGGGCCGCGACCTGACCGACGTTGAGATGGAAGGCGAGATCGTCGCTTTCAAGGGTGACTGCGTCTATGACGACAAGGGCGGCGAGGTGTCGCTGCAACTGGCCTTCGAATTACGGCGCGGCCCGGCAGCCCAGGGCCGGACCCTCGACGTCACCTATTTCGTCGCGGTACCCAAGTTCTATCCCGCCGCAGAAGCCAAGGGGGTGTTCACCTTTCCGGTGACCTTCCCCGATACGGCGGACCGCCTGCGCGCCACCGACGACGAGGTGGTCATGCGCCTGCCGGTCAAGACCAAGGAACTCATTGATAATTATGAGATCTTCATCGGGTTCCAGCTGACCCCCGAGGAAATGGAGATGAACCGGCGCAACAAGCGCTAGGACCTGTCCGACTCCCGTTGACTCCGCCGCCGGCCTGACTAAGATGTGCCGGCACAGATGATCCCCGTGGGAGAGATCGGCCCGTTCGCGGGCCGGCGCCGAAGGAGCAACCGCCCCTGGAAACTCTCAGGCAAAAGGACCGCGGGGGGATGAAACTCTGGAAAGCGTGCCGTCAGACCCTGTAAGGTCCGGCGGCCCACCGACGATGAAAGCCGCACTGTCCCTTTCGGGCAAGGCGGTGAATCTTTCAGGTTCCCAGACAGAGGGGGGCAAGCCGGGCGACGTCACAGCCATGCCCGGTGCCCTTCAATTCCCGCGCGGCGCGTCCGCGAAGGAGGAACCCGGTGTCCGAGTCCCATTCCGATACGCCCCTGCTGACCGTTCCCCTGGACGCCCTGCACCGTGAGCTGGGAGCCAAGATGGTGCCCTTCGCCGGCTATGCCATGCCGGTGCAGTATCCCGCCGGCGTGCTGGCCGAGCATCTGCACACCCGCTCGGCCGCCGCCCTGTTCGACGTCTCCCACATGGGCCAGGCGGAGATCAGGGGGGCCAAGGCGGTGGAACTGCTGGAGACCCTGGTGCCGGGCGACATCCAGGCGCTGGGGATCGGCAAGACCCGCTATAGCGTCTTCACCAACGACCAGGGCGGCATCCTCGACGATCTGATGATCAGCAAGCTGGCCGACGACCACCTGTTCCTGGTGATCAACGCCGCCTGCAAGCACGCCGACTTCGCCCATCTGGTCAAGCATCTGGGCGGCAAGGTGGAACTGCGGATGATCGAGGACCGTTCGCTGCTGGCGCTGCAGGGGCCCGGCGCAGCGGTCGCCATGGCGACATTGTCGCCCGAAGCGATCTCCATGACCTTCATGACCATCGCCGAGATCACGGTGGCCGGTATTCGTGTGCTGGCCACCCGTTCCGGCTATACCGGCGAGGATGGCTGGGAGATTTCCGTGGCCAATGCCGACGCGGAACGGCTGGCCCGCGCCATCCTGGGCGCGCCGGGCGTCAAGCCGGCCGGGCTGGGGGCGCGCGACAGCCTGCGCCTGGAAGCCGGGCTGTGTCTCTACGGCTCGGACATCGACACCACCACCACCCCGGTGGAAGCCAGCATCGCCTGGATCATGAGCAAGCGCCGCAAGGCCGAAGGGGGCTTCCCCGGCGCCGCGGTGATCTGCAAGCAACTGGCCGAGGGCGCCCCCCGCCGCCGCGTCGGCATCCAGCCCGACGGCAAGGCGCCGGCCCGCGCCCATACCGAGATCACCGACGAGGCGGGCAACCGCCTGGGCGAAATCTGTTCCGGCGGCTTCGGCCCGTCGGCCGGCGGCCCGGTGGCCATGGGCTACGTGCCCGCCGCCTTCGCCGCGATCGGGACCAAGTTGAAGCTGGTGGTGCGCGGCAAGGCCATGGACGCCCATGTCTGCGCCCTGCCGTTCGTGCCGCATTCTTATTTCAAAGGCTGAGGGGAAACTTCCAATGAGCAGCAAGCGTTTCACCAAGGATCATGAGTGGATCGAGGTCGCGGGCGATATCGGCACCGTTGGCATCAGCGACTATGCCCAGCACGCGCTGGGCGACGTGGTGTTCGTCGAGGTGCCCGACGCGGGCCGCGAGATCGCCAAGGGGGGCGAGGCCGCCGTGGTCGAATCGGTCAAGGCCGCCTCCGAGGTCTATTCCCCGGTGTCGGGCGTGGTGACCGCCGGCAATGCGGCGATCGTCGACCAGCCCGGCCTGGTCAACGAGGCCGCCGAGGGCGCCGCCTGGTTCTTCAAGCTGAAGCTCGCCAATCCGGTCGAACTGGACGACCTGATGGATCAGGCCGCCTACGACGCTTATCTCAAGACCCTGGAATAGGCTTGGCCGCCCGTCATGGCCGGGCCTGACCCGGCCGTGCACGGCTTAAAGTCGAATTGCTGACCTCAAGGTGACCATCCCATGCGCTACCTGCCGCTGACCGAGTCCGACCGCCGCGCCATGCTCGACGTGATCGGGGCGAAAAGCGTGGACGATCTGTTCCGCGACGTGCCCCCCTCCGCCCGGCTGGACGGGCCGCTGCCGCTTCCCCTTCACCAGGGCGAGATGGAGGTGGAGCGCGCCTTCACCCGCATGGCCGGCAAGAACCTGTCGGCGGGTTGCGCCCCCTTCTTCATCGGGGCGGGAATCTACCGCCACCACATCCCGGCGGCGGTGGACCAGTTGCTGCTGCGCGGCGAGTTCCTCACCGCCTATACGCCGTACCAGCCCGAGGTCAGCCAGGGCACCTTGCAGATGCTGTTCGAGTTCCAGAGCCAGGTGGCGACCATCACCGGCATGGACGTGGCCAACGCCTCCATGTACGACGGGGCCACGGCATGCGCCGAGGCGGCGATCATGGCCTGCCGCATCACCAAGCGGGCCAGGGTGATCGTCTCCGGGGGCCTGCATCCCCATTACGCCGAGACCGTCGAGACCTCGCTGCGCTACACCGAAATGGAAGCCGACATCCTGCCCCCCGACCCCCTGGGGATGGAGGACATGATCGGCCGGGTGGATTCCAAGACCGCCTGCGTCGTGGTGCAGAATCCCGGCTTCTTCGGTACGGTGCGCGACCTGCGGCCGCTGGCGGCGCTCTGTCGCGAGGCCGGCGCCCTGCTGGTGGTGATGGTGGCCGAACCCACCAGCCTCGGCCTGATCGAATCCCCCGGCGCCATGGGGGCCGACATCGTGGTGGCCGAGGGCCAGAGCCTCGGCATGGGCATGAATTTCGGCGGGCCGGGCCTCGGCCTGTTCGCCACCCGCGACAAGTATCTGCGCCAGATGCCCGGCCGCCTCGCCGGCCAGACCGTCGACGTGGATGGGCGCCGGGGCTGGGTGCTGACGCTCTCGACCCGCGAGCAGCATATCCGCCGCGAGAAGGCCACCAGCAACATCTGCACCAATTCCGGCCTGTGCGCCCTGGCCTTCTCCATCCACCTGACCATGCTGGGCGGCACCGGCTTCGGCCGTCTGGCCGAACTGAACCATCTGGCCGCCACCCGGCTGGAGCAGAGGCTGAAGGCGGTGAAGGGCGTGCGCGTGCTGCCGCAAAGCTATTACAACGAGTTCGCCGTCCATCTGGGCGACGACGTCGATGCCGCCCAGGTGGTCGATGCCCTGGCGGACAAGGGGATTCTCGCCGGCGTGCCGGCGTCGCGCTTCTATCCCACATGGCCGGAGCTGAAGCCGGTGCTGATCCTGGCCGCCACCGAGACCAATACCGAGGACGACATGGATAAACTTGTCGCCGCCCTGAAGGAGGCCGTGTGATGAGCGAGACCATTTCCGGCAACCGCGCCCTGCAGATCGAAGAAAAGCTGATCTTCGAGCTGGACAATCCCGGCTGCGTCGCCATCGACCTGCCCGAGCCGGCGCCCTTCGACCTGGACCGCCTGGGCGGCGCGCCGCGGCGGGGCCGGGTGGCGCTGCCCGACCTGTCCGAGCCCCAGGTGGTGCGCCACTACACCCGCCTGTCGCAAAAGAATTACGGCATCGATAGCGGCTTCTATCCCCTGGGGTCGTGCACCATGAAGCACAATCCCCGCCTGTCGGAGAAGGTGGCCCGTCTGCCCGGTCTGGCCGACCTGCATCCGTTGCAGCCGCAGAAGACCGTGCAGGGCGCGCTGGAGGTGATCGATACCCTGGCCCATTGGCTGAAGGAGCTGACCGGCATGCCGGCGGTAGCCATGAGCCCGGCGGCCGGCGCCCATGGCGAGTGGTGCGGCCTGATGGCCATCCGCAGCGCCCACGAGGACAGGGGCGAAGGGCACCGCAAGCGCGTGCTGGTGCCGGAAAGCGCCCACGGCACCAATCCCGCCTCGGCGGCCATGTGCGGCTATACCGTCGATTCCATCCCGGCGCTCGAGAACGGCAGGGTGGATCTGGCGGCGCTGAAGGCCAAGCTGGGCCCCGACGTGGCCTGCCTGATGCTGACCAACCCCAACACCTGCGGCCTGTTCGAGACCGAGATCGTCGAGATCGCCGCCGCGGTGCACGGGACGGGGGCCTATTTCTACTGCGACGGCGCCAATTTCAACGCCATCGTCGGCCGGGTGAAGATCGCCGATCTCGGCATCGACACCATGCACATCAACCTGCACAAGACCTTCGCCACGCCCCATGGCGGCGGCGGTCCCGGTGCCGGCCCCACCGTGCTGTCGGCGGCGCTGGCTCCCTACGCCCCCGTTCCCTATGTGGTGCATGGGGCGGACGGGCTGGAACTGGTGGAGGGCAAGCGCGACGGCGCCAAGCCGTTCGGCCGGGTCAAGGGCTTCCACGGCCAGTTCGGCGTGTTCATCCGCGCCTTGGCCTACATCCAGTCCATGGGGGCCGACGGGTTGCGGCAGGCGTCCGCCGACGCGGTGCTCAACGCCAATTACCTGCTGGCCTCGCTGAAGGAAGACCTGTCGGCCTCGTTCGACGGTCCCTGCATGCATGAGGCACTGTTCGACGACCGTTTCCTCAAGGATACCGGAATCACCACGCTCGACTTCGCCAAGGCGATGATCGACGAGGGCTATCATCCCATGACCATGTACTTCCCGCTGGTGGTGCATGGCGCCCTGCTGATGGAGCCCACCGAGACCGAATCCAAGGACACCCTGGACCAGTACATCGCCGTGGTGCGCGGACTGGCCGCCAGGGCCAGGGCGGGCGCCGCCGAGGACTTCAAGGCGGCCCCCCGCCTGACGCCGCGCCGCCGTCTGGACGAGACCCTGGCGGCCCGCAGCCCGGTGCTGCGCTGGAAACCCGCCGCCGAGTGACGATCCGCATGAAGGGCGGAGGGAAATCCTCCGCCCTTCATCACAATGCGCTTCGGAATCACACCAACGTTCACTTGCCCCACGCCAACCTTTGGCCTAGGCTTTCAAGCCTGAGGACGAGGGGAATGGGCATGGCGGACAAGGACGATCTCGGCCGGTCGAGCGACATGTATGTCGCCTTCGCCTTCGCGGCTGCCGACGTTCTTCTCGAACTGGATTACCAGGGCAAGACCGCTTTCGCGGTGGGCGCCGCCATGGCGCTGCTGGGACGCGGCGCCCGGGCACTGACCGGCCAGCCGCTGTCCGGCATCATCCATCCCGGCGACCACACCGCCCTGGCCCAGGCCCTGAAGCAGATGGCCGGCGGCGAGCGGGTGCGCAACGCCATGCTGCGCGTGCTGCGTCCCGACGGCAAGAATTCCGAGGTGACGCTTTCCGGCTACCGCCACCCCAGCACGCCCGACCGCCTGATGGTGGCCTTGGGCCATCCCGGCGGCTTCCACGCCCACAAGGAGGACCGGGTGGGCGAGACCGGGTTGCTGGACAAGGACAGCTTCCAGGCCATGGCGGCCAGCCTGCTGGAAAGCGCCGCGCCGGACGAGCCCTACCAACTGACTCTGGTCGAGCTGCCCAAGATCGACGCCCTGAGCGGCAATGCCGAGGCGCAGGAAGCCTTGAGCACCGAACTGGGCAACCGGTTGAAGGCGCTGTCGGTGGGCGGCGACGGCGTCGGCCAACTGGATGACGGCAAGTTCGGCGTGCTGCATTCGGCGGCGGTGTCCGCCGATTCCATCAGCCAGTCGGTGACCCAGGCGGCGGCCGTGGTGCTGCCCGATTCGCCGCCCATCCATGCGACCCTGGCCACCTTGATGCTGGACGTCGCCGACGTGCCGCCGGAGGAGGCGGCCCGCGCCCTGACCTACACGCTCAACCGCTTCGCCATGGAGGCGGAGAACGGCGGCAACCTCGCCGACCTGATGAAGGATCTGCAGCCCCGCCTGTCGGCGACGGTCAAGCAGATGAACGACGTGCGCAACACAGTGACGGGCGGCGATTTCGACCTGATGTTCCAGCCCATCGTCGATCTGTGGACCGGCGTGGTGCACCATTTCGAGTGCCTGGTGCGCTTCAAGGGCGAGGACAACAAGTCGCCCTACGAGACGGTGACCTTCGCCGAGGACACCGGCATGGTCGGCATGCTGGACATGGCGCTGCTGGAGCGCGCCATCAAGTTCATGCGCTCCAACGTCGCCAATACCGAATCACTCAAATTCGCCGTCAACCTGTCGGGCTATTCCCTGTCCGATCCCACGGTGGTGCGGCGCTTGAAGGAAATCCTCACCACCACCAAGGATCTCAGGAAGCGCCTGGTGTTCGAGATGACCGAATCCGCCCAGGTCCGCGATCTCAAGGCGGTCAACGACGTCATCCAGGCCATCCGCCAGCAGGGCCACGAGGTCTGCCTGGACGATTTCGGCGCCGGCCACGCCGCCTTCCACTACCTGCGCGCCCTGAAGGTGGACAACGTCAAGATCGACGGCTCCTACATCAAGGACGCCATGCGCAACAACGAGGACGTCTCGTTCATCAAGGCCATCGTCGGCCTGTGCACCGAACTGGGCGTCACCACCACCGCCGAATACGTCGAGGACGCCGAGACCGCCAACCTGCTGAAGCTCTTGAAGGTCCGCTTCGGTCAGGGCTGGTATTTCGGCAAGCCGCTGCGCCCGTCGTCGGAGGACATCCGTACCGCCTGGCGGACTCCGACGCTGGGCTGGAACAAGGGGCTGCTCTACTTCACCAAGGGGTGAGCTTCCCCATTTCCTCCCGCCCGGCTTTGGGATAAGCATGGGGGATGAGTTCGTCCCAGACCCTGCAGGGTGACATTCCGGTCGGCAACTGGATCGACCGTCACGTCCCCGCCGCCGCCCGGCCCTATTTCCGCCTGATGCGCCTCGACCGGCCCATCGGCACGTGGCTGCTGCTGTTCCCCTGCTGGTGGAGCATCGCCCTGGCCGGGGAGGGCTGGCCCGACCTCTGGCTGTTCGCCCTGTTCGCCGTGGGCGCCGGGGTGATGCGCGGGGCGGGCTGCACCTTCAACGACTGGGCCGACCGCGATTTCGACGGCCGCGTGGCGCGCACCGCCGGACGGCCCATCCCGTCGGGCGCCGTCAGCCCCACCCAGGCCCTGGCCTTCCTCGGGCTGCAATTGCTGATCGGCCTGGGCGTGCTGATGCAGCTCAACAACTTCGCCGTCGCGGTGGGCATCGCCTCGCTGCTGCTGGTCTTTCCCTATCCCTTCATGAAGCGCATCACCTACTGGCCGCAGGCGTGGCTGGGGCTGACCTTCAATTGGGGGGCGCTGCTGGGCTGGGCGGCGGTGAGCGGCCACATGGGCCTGCCCGCTTTGCTGCTCTACGCCGCCGGGCCGTTCTGGACGCTGGGCTACGACACCATCTACGCCCACCAGGACAAGGAGGATGACGCCCTGATCGGCGTGAAGTCCACCGCGCTGCGCCTGGGCGACGATACCGTCCGCTGGCTGTGGCTGTTCTATCCCATGACGCTCGCGCTGATCGGCGCGGCCGGCTGGGCGGCGGGCCTGTCCTGGGCCTTCTGGCCGGGGTTGGCCCTGGCCGGCTTCCACCTGCTGTGGCAGATCAGGACCGTCGATATCCACGACGGCGCCGATTGTCTGGCCAAGTTCAAGTCCAACCGTCACTTCGGCTGGCTGGTGCTTCTGGCCATCGTGGCGGGGAAGGTGCTGTGACCCCCGTTTCCGCCACCTTCGAGGCCGCCAGCGCCTTCATCCAGGCCAACACCGAGGTTTCCCACCCGCCGGCCTGTCCCGAGATCAAGTTGTGGACCGCCACCGAGGTGACGCCGCTGTGGGAAGCGACGGAGGAGGCGCTGCTGCGCGTCAACCTGCCGCCGCCCTATTGGGCGTTCTGCTGGGCGGGCGGACAGGCGTTGACCCGCTGGGTGCTGGACCATCCCGAGCTGGTGGCCGGCAAGCGGGTGCTGGACTTCGCCGCCGGGTCGGGGGTGACGGCGCTGGCCGCCGCCAAGGTTGGCGCTGCCAAGGTCGAGGCCGCCGAGATCGATCCCATGGCCTGCTACGCCATCCGCCTCAACGCCGAGCTCAACGGCGTCGACGTGGAGGTGCTGGCCGACGACGTGGTGGGGGCTCCCTGCCGCTGGGACGTGGTGATGGCCGGCGACGTCTGCTACGAGGCGCCCATGACGGCCCATATCTGGCCGTGGCTGGTCAGGCTGGCCGCCGAGGGCGCCATGGTGGTGATGGCCGATCCTGGCCGCGCCTACCTGCCCAAGACCGGCTTGCTGCGGGTCGGGCAGTACACGGTGGTCACCAGCCTGGACCTGGAAGACAAGGCCCAACGCGACGTGGGCATCTACAGGATCGTCGGCTGAGCCCTATTCCCCCACGTTGAGCAGCGCGCCCCGCACCCGCGCGCCGTGCCACGCCCACAGGAACAGGCCGGCGCCGAGGGCGAGGTAGAGGGCGTTGAGCGCCAGGGCCGAGGCCAGCAGGTCGAGGCGCATATCGCCCTCGAACACCACGGCGCGCATGCCTTCGAAGACGTGGGCGGGCGGCAGCGCCCAGGCCACCGGCTGCAGCCAGGCGGGCAGGGTGGAGATGGGGTAGTAGATGCCGGCCAGGGGGGCCATGGCGAAGATCAGCACCCAGGCCAGGCTCTCGGCCCCCAGGCCGAAGCGCAGCACCAGGGCGGACACCGCCAGGCCCATGGCCCAGCCGCTGACCATCAGGCAGAACCAGAAGGCCACCAGGGGCGCGCCTAAGGTGAAGATGGAATAGTGGTAGAGCGGGATGGCCAGCAAGGCGGCGGGCAGCACGCCGATCACCGTGCGGATCAGGCTCATGGTCAGCATGGAGATCACCAGTTCGTGGGGGCGCAGCGGGCTGACCGACAGGTGCCCCAGGTTGCGCGACCACATCTCCTCCAGGAACGACAGCGCCACCCCCAGATTGCCGCGGAACATCACGTCCCACAGCAGCACCGCGCCGATCAGGATGCCGCCCGCCTGGGCCACCCAGGTGGAATGCTCGGCGAAGAAGCGGTTGGTGAAGCCCCACACCACCATGTTGACGGCGGGCCAGTAGGCCATCTCCAGCAGGCGCGGCCACGAGCCCTTGAGGATGTAGAGGTGCCTGAGACACATGGCCTCGATGCGGCGGGTCGAGAGGGTCATGGCGCGGCCTCCCAGCCCCTGTCATCCCGAGCGCAAGCGAGGGATCTCCGCCTGGAGTGATGGTGCCGATTCTGAAATGCCGGACCAGAAGGAGATTCCTCCTCCCGATGGTCGTCGGAATGACAGGGAGGATGAAGGCTCATGACGTTGCCTCCGGCCGTTGCCGGTCCCGGGCGATGTCGAGGAACACCTCTTCCATGCTGGCGCGGCCGAAGCGTTCGATCAGGGCGGCGGGCGAGCCCTGGTCGACGATGCGCCCCTGCTTCATCATCAGCACCCGGTCGCACATGCGCTCGACCTCGGTCATGTTGTGGGACGCCAGCACGATGGTGGCGCCGGTACGCTCGCGATAGGCCTGGAAATAGCTCCGCACCCAATCGGCGGTGTCGGGGTCGAGCGAGGCGGTGGGCTCGTCGAGCAGCAGCAGGTCGGGCTTGTTGAGCAGGGCCTTGGCCAGGGCGACGCGGGTCTTCTGCCCCGCCGACAGCTTGCCCGCCGGGCGGTCGATGAACTCGCCCAGTTCCAGCTCGTCGGCCAGTTCGGCGATGCGGTCCTTCAGGTGCTCCACCCCATAGAGGCCGCCATAGACCTTGAGGTTCTGGCGCACCGACAGGCGGTGGGGCAGGTCCACATAGGGGCTGGAGAAGTTCATGCGCGGCAGGACGCGGTAGCGGTGCCGCACCATGTCCTCGCCCAGCACGGTGATGGAGCCGGACGTGGGCAGCAGCAGGCCGAGCAGCATGGACAGCGTGGTGGTCTTACCCGCCCCGTTGCCGCCCAGCAGGGCGGTGGTCGAGCCGGCGGCGATGGTGAAGTCGAGGCCGTCCACGGCCTTGACCGGGCCGAAGCTCTTGAACAGGGACCGGACCTCGACGGCGTTCAACCTCGGGGACGCGCCCTGAGGCCCCGCTTGCGCGGGTCGCCCTGCACCATGGATTCGATGTGGCGGCCCTGGAACAGGGTGATGCCCACCGAATGGCCGTATTCGATGCCGGCCTGGTTGTCGCAGCGGCATAGGATGATGCGGGTGACGCCGATGCGGCGCAGCGCCTCGGTCTTCTTGTCCTTCTCCTCGGTCAGCGAGGGGTCCCACACCAGCTTGATCAGGTCGGCGCCCAGGCGCTCGCGGTCGACGAAGGGCAGCTGGGAATAGGTCAGGCCGTCGATACAGATGCGGTAGCCGCGGTCATGGGCGAAGTCGCGCGCGAAGAGATAGCCGCCCAGGTCGGCGAAGATGTCCACCTTTTGCAGTTCCAGAACGATGGTGCCGCGCATACCCGCCTTGACGTTGTCGTCGAACACCAGGAATTCCGGCGACAGGATGGTCGAGACGTTGAGGTTGATGCTGATGTCGCCTTCCAGGGTGCGGTCGTCGTGCTTGTTCAGCATGGACAGCACGCGGCGGTCGAGCGTCTCGGTCAATTGCTGGAACAGCCAGGGGCTGGAATTGACGTTGACGCTGGGGAACAGGGTCTGGCGCAGGTCGGCGATGGAGATGAACAGCTCGTGGAACACCGGGGCGGGCGGCGACTTGCCGACCACGGCGCACACCGCCTGGCGGCGCATCAGGTTGGCGAGGTCGGCCTGGCCCAGCGATGATTCCACCCGGTGCAGCAATTCCGGGGTAAAGGGGCTGCCCTTGGGCTTGTTCGCCTGGAGCTTGGCGTCCTGGGCGTTCTTTTCCGAGGTGGCGTTGCGCTTGGCGTTCTCGTCCTGGACCATCTTCTGGGCCAGGGCCAGCAGCATGTCGTATTCGCGGTCCAGGGAATACCAGGTGCAGAACAGCGCCTGGCGGGTCCGCTGTTCCTCGATCACCAGGGGGTCGTCCGAGAACAGGAAGCGCAGCTTGACCACCGCCGCCTCAACCTCGTCCTGGGCCTGGGCCTTGTAGATGACCATCAGATCGGCGTTGGCCAGGGTGAACACCTGGGCCTGCATCAGTTTGACCAACTGCTCGAAGGTGTTGCCGGCGATGCGGGTGTGGTGCTCGCGCCGGTTCTGGGCGGCCAGTCCCGACAGGTGGACATGCACCGCCCGGCGGTCGTGGCGGTGGCGCTCCAGCCGGTGGATGTAGTCGAGCAGCAGGCTTTCCTGGCTGTTGGGCCGGGGCATGCCGGCGGAAGGCGGAGCGTTCATCATCAGCGCAGCGCCTTGAGCACGGGGAACAGGTCCAGCATGTCGTTGTTGCCGCATTCGGCGCGCGGCCGGCCGTTGATGACGGCGTGGCGGTGGGTGCATTGCTGCAGCGTGCAGGCCGACGACTTGTCGCACTGGGCCATGGTGACGGCGGAGATCATGGAATCCAGGAAGCGGCCCTGGAACATGCGGATGCCCTGGGCCAGACCCCACGACACCGAGGTCTCGGAATCGCAGCGCGACAGGATCACCCGGTCGAAGCCCACCGGCCCCAGGGCGGCCAGCAGTTCGGCGGTCTTGATGTCGTCGAGCATGTCGTTGCTCCACGCCACCTTGACGTAGTCGGTGTCGTAAAGCTCGGCGTCCATGAACTGCAGCGTCACCGGGCTCATGCCGTCCAGCACCGAGCGGTGCCCGCGCGAGCGCAGCAGGTCCCGCGTGCGGAAAAAGCCGTCCAGGTCGTTGAAGATGTCGAGCAGCTGGAATTCCACCACCAGCCCGGCGCGGCCCCGGATGCTGGCCTCGAACTGCTGGAACACCGGCGTCTGCACGGTGGCCATGTTGAGGTTGACGGAAAAGGCGCTGGGCATCTTGCGGAAGCCCACGTCCTGCAGCACCGACAGCACGCGCAGGTCGAGAACCTGCGACAGGTGCTGGAACAGCCAGCGGTTGGACAGGATGTTGACGTCGGGGGCCAGGGCCTTCTGCAGGTCCATGATGGACATGAAGAATTCCTGGAAGGCCACCTCGGCGTGCATGTTCTCGTTGATGCGGATACAGGCCTGGCGCCGCACCACGCCGGCGATGTCGGTGGCGCCGATGCGTTCCAGAACCCGGGTGAGGTTCTTGGCGTCCAGCGGCTGGATCTGCGGCGCGGTGCGCTGGTCGGCCACCGACTTCTTGGCGTCGATCACCATCTGCCCGCACAGCGAGAAGAAGGAATCGTAATCGGCTTCCAGGTCGTAATAGCTGACGAAGCGGTCCTGTCCGTCGGGGGATTCGGCGTAGGTCAGCGGGTCGGTGGAGAACAGGGCGCGCAGCTTGTAGACGATGGCGTCCAGGTCGGCGAAGCGGGCATCCTTGCAGATCAGGATGATGTCCGAATTGGTCATCAGGAACATCTGGCCGCGATAGGCGTCGACCATGGATTCGAACATGCGGAAGGCAATGCGGATGCGGCCCTCCTCCCGGTTGGCCGGGAGAAGGCGGGACAGGTGCAGGTGCAGCCCTACCCGGCCCTCGCGGATTCTGCCGACCCGTTCGGCAGCATCGTAGAGAAGGCTTTCCGGCGTGACGACTTCCTGCTGTCTTCCTCCGAACGCGCCTGCGTTCATTCGCACCCCGATCTCAACGCGCCGCTATTCCCAAAAGTCGGTCGCAACCCCCACTGTGATCCGCCATATATAAAGGCCCGGTTACCTGGGTGCAAAAAAGTATCATCGGCGAGGCCCCGGCCCTAGTGGAAATGACAGACCAAACCCATAACGTGCCGCCCGGCACCCGCGACTACGCCATCGGCGACATTCACGGGCGGCTCGACCTGCTGGACCGCCTGCTGGCCGACATCGCCGGGGACGTCGCCCGCTTTCCGGCCGGGCGGGTGGTGGTGGTGTTTCTCGGCGACCTGATCGACCGGGGGACGGAATCCCGCCAGGTGATCGAGCGGGTGTGCGGCGGCCCGCCGGCCGAGGGGCCGCTGGCCGGGGCGCGCTATGTCTGCCTGCGTGGCAATCACGAAGATATCCTGCTGCAGTTCCTGGCCGATTTCTCCGTCGGGCCGCGCTGGTTCCGCAACGGCGGGCTCGAGGCGGTGCGCTCCTATGTGGGCGAGGTGGATGCCAGGCTGGCCCACGACCATCCCCGCCTGCAGAAGCTGCTCTACCGGGCGCTGCCCACCCATCACCTGCGCTTCCTGTCGTCCATTCCCACCCGGCACGAGGAAGGCGACTATCTGTTCGTCCATGCCGGGGTGAGGCCGGGCATCGCCCTGGACCGCCAGGACCCCTTCGACCTGATGTGGATCCGCGAACCCTTCCTCAGCGCCCGCGAGGCGCGTTCCAAGATGGTGGTGCACGGCCATACCGTGGTGATGGACCCCGAACTGCGCCCCAACCGCATCGGCATCGATACCGGGGCCTGGCGCACCGGGCGGCTGACCGCCCTGGTGCTGGAAGGCGGCGGGCGGCGCTTCCTGTTCACCTGATCCCCCCTTTTGTCTTGCATGGCGCAAGCGGTTGGGTTAGCAGGCATCAGGCCACCAAGGACCGGGATGCCATGACCGAACTTTCCGCCCTCGTCGAACGCGTCGAAAAGCTGCGCGGCACCATGGTTCTGTGCATCGGCGATGCCATGCTGGACCGCTTCGTCTACGGCTCGGTGGAGCGCATCTCCCCCGAGGCGCCCATTCCCGTCCTGTGCATCGAGCGCGAGACCGCCATGCTGGGCGGGGCCGGCAACGTGGTGCGCAATCTGGTGGCGGTGGGCGCCGCCCCGGCCTTCGTGTCGGTGGTGGGCGACGACACCGCCGGGCGCGAGGTCACCCGGCTGGTGGGCGAGCACGGCGAGATCGACCCCTGCATCGTGGTCGAGCCCGGCCGCCAGACCACCATCAAGACCCGCTTCTTCGCCTCGCACCAGCAATTGCTGCGCGCCGACCGCGAGTCGCGCAGCCCGGTGGGCGACGCCATCCGCGACCAGCTGCTGATCCGGGTCGAGCGCCTGTTGCCCAAGGCCGGGGTGGTGGTGCTGTCCGATTACGGCAAGGGCGTGCTGGCCGAGCCCATCGCCGCCGAGCTGATCCGCCGGGCCAAGGCGGCGGGCAAGCAGGTGATCATCGACCCCAAGGGCACCGACTACACCATCTATGCCGGGGCCACCCTGGTGACGCCCAACCGCAAGGAACTGCACGAGGCCACCGGCATGGCGGTGGACAGCGACGAGCAGGTGGTGGCGGCGGCGCGCCAGTTGATCGAGGCCTGCGGCTTCGAGGCGGTGCTGGTCACCCGCAGCCAGGACGGCATGACCCTGGTCCGCGCCGACGGCCAGATCAACCACCTGCCGGCCGAGGCGCGCGAGGTGTTCGACGTGTCCGGCGCCGGCGACACCGTGGTCGCCACCCTGGCCGCCGCCCTGGCCTCGGGGGCCTCGCTGCCCGAGGCGGCCCATCTGGCCAACGTGGCCGCCGGCATCGTGGTCGGCAAGGTGGGCACCGCCGTGGCCTATGCCAACGAGTTGGTGGTGGCGCTCCACCACGAGGACCTGACCCTGGGCGAATCCAAGATCGTGCCGGTGGACGTCGCCGCCGAACTGGTCGATCGCTGGCGGCGCAAGGGCCAGAAGGTGGGCTTCACCAACGGCTGCTTCGACCTGCTGCATCCCGGTCACGTCTCGATCCTGGCCCAGGCCAAGGCGGCCTGCGACCGGCTGGTGGTCGGCCTGAACTCCGACGCCTCGGTGCAGCGGCTGAAAGGTCCGACCCGCCCGGTGCAGTCCGAGGCGTCGCGTGCCACCGTGCTGTCGTCGCTGGCCACCGTCGATCTGGTGGTGATCTTCGGCGAGGACACGCCGCTGGAGGTGATCTGCGAACTGAAGCCCGACGTGCTGGTCAAGGGCGCCGACTACACCATCGACAAGGTGGTGGGCGCCGACGAGGTGCAGTCGTGGGGCGGCAAGGTGGTGCTGGCCGAACTGGTCGACGGCCAGAGCACCACCAACACCATCAGGAAGATGAACGGGAACTGAGATGGGAACCGGCACGGAGCATCTTACCCAACTCGGCCAGGCGGCGGCGCTGCCCGACAGCCCTGACGCGGCGGTACTGGAAACGGTGCCCAATCCCCATCCCGGCACCCTCTATCTGGTGCGCTTCACCGCGCCCGAGTTCACCTCGCTGTGTCCGATCACCGGCCAGCCCGATTTCGCCCAACTGGTCATCGACTACGCCCCCGAATGCGCGCTGGTGGAGAGCAAGTCGTTGAAGCTGTTCCTGGGGTCGTTCCGCAATCACGGCGCCTTCCACGAGGATTGCACCATCGCCATCGCCAAGCGGCTGGTGGCGGCCTGCCAGCCGAAATGGCTGCGCATCGGCGGCTACTGGTACCCGCGCGGCGGCATTCCCATCGACGTGTTCTGGCAGACCGGCGCGGCCCCGGACGGGCTGTGGCTGCCCGACCAGGGCGTGGCCGGCTATCGCGGCCGGGGATGAGTGGGACGGACGTCAAATCCCTGATCCGCGCCAAGGCCCTGGAGCTGGGCTTTTCCGACGTGGGGTTCGCCCGCGCCCAAGGCTTGCCGGAATGGAAGGCCAGCCTCGACGCCTATGTGGCCGAGGGCCGCCACGGCACCATGGAATGGATGGCCGAGACCGCCGAACGCCGGGCTGATCCCCAGGTTCTGTGGCCCGAGGCCCGCTCGGTGATCGTGCTCGGCACCAATTACGCCCCGTCCGGCGATCCGCTGAAGCTCACCCGCCTGCCCGAGCGCGGCAACATCAGCGTCTATGCCCGCAACCGCGACTATCACGACATGGTCAAGCGGCGGCTCAAGGCCCTGGGCCGCTGGATGGCCGAGGCCTGGGGCGCCCAACTGAAGGTGTTCGTCGATACCGCCCCGGTGATGGAAAAGCCCCTGGCGGTCCAGGCCGGGCTGGGCTGGCGCGGGCGGCACACCAACATCGTGTCGCGGCGCTTTGGTTCGTGGCTGTTCTTGGCGGAAGTGTTCACCACAATGGAGATCGAGCCCGACGCGCCGGAGGCCGACCGGTGCGGCTCGTGCCGGGCCTGCGTCGAGGCTTGCCCCACCCATGCCCTGGACGGCGAGGGGCGTATCGATGCAAGGCGCTGCATCTCCTATCTCACCATCGAGAGCAAGAGCCCCATCCCCGAGGATCTGCGGCCGGACCTGGGCAACCGCCTGTATGGCTGCGACGATTGCATGGCGGTCTGCCCGTGGGACAAGTTCGCGCCGCCGACGCGCGAGGCCGACTTTCTGCCCCGCGTCGAACTGACGGCGCCGAAGCTGGCCGATCTGGCCCGGCTGGACGAGGAGGGATTCCGCGAGGTGTTCACCGCGTCGCCGGTGAAGCGGGCCGGCTACGAGCGCTTCATGGCCGGGGTGATGATTGCCATCGGCAACAGCGGCCGTCATGATCTGGCCCGCGAGGCGGAACGGCGGCGGGATGACCCGTCGCCGCTGATCCGCGATGCGGCCCGGTGGGCCGTTTCAGTCCTCGGCGGCCAGGGCCCGGGCAAGCTGTGACAGGGCTTCCTGGTGGCGTTCGTTGGTGATGGAGGTGAAGTTGCGCGCCAGTTCCAGGCACATGCGCTGGCGGGCGTTCAGATCGCTGGCCCGCCGGTTGTCCAGGCCTTCGTAGAAGAAGCCCACCGGCACGCCCAGGACCTGGGCGATCTCGAACAGGCGCCCGGCCGAGATGCGGTTGATGCCGCGCTCATATTTATGGGCCTGCTGGTAGGTGACGCCGATCAGGTCGGCCATCTGCTGCTGCGACAGACCGAGCATGATGCGCCGCTCGCGGATGCGGCTGCCCACATGCTTGTCGGTATCGTTGGCCCGGTTCATGGGGCGGGCGGGTTTTGCTCCGGCACGTATCGGCATGGCGTTCAGTTGGTCTCTGGCTAAACCGCGTTCAAGCCGCGATTGCTTCGCTGTATCAGGCATGGCTACCCTTCCCCGTGCATAGTCGGAATTGATAAGGCAAGCAACCCGAAACTCCGAAAGTATCGGAAACCCGAAACCTATATTTAATCGGTCGAGTATAAGATTTTAATTTACTGTGTATATGTCTTGGTGTGTCGCGCAACCGGGGCGCTCCGGCCCTCCGCCCCGAGGGGTGCCCGAAGCCATTCCGACGAGACAGCCTCGTCGAATGCATATGGCGACGGTCACATGGAGCGACCAGATAGAAACGAAAGAATAGGGCTGAAGGCCTAGCCTATACGGTCAGGTCGACGCCCCGCCCGGACGAGGCCGCGGGATTGGGCGACAGGACCTCGAACTCCACCCGGCGGGAACGGCCCGACAGGGTCGAGGCGCGGTCCACGGCGTCGGCATAGGCGGTGTTGCCGTAGGCGGCGCTGCCGGCCACCGTGGCGGATACCCTTTCCGAGGTTTCCCCGTCCTGCTCCTGGGCCAGGGCCTGGGTCAGGAAGGCGGAAGAGGGGCGAGGAGTGGAGGCCTGCTCCTGCTCGCGGCGGTCGCTGTCGAGGGTCTGGCGGCGCTGCTCGGTCTTCGCCTCGGCAGCCTGTTGCTGCTGGGCGGAGGATTGCTCCTCGACCTGGGTATTGTCCCTGGGGTCGAAGCGGTTGCTGACCGCCTGGGTCGCCGCCACGTTGCCGGCCCGCAACGCCCTGATCGCGTCGATCAGGTTCGCTGTGCTGCTTGAGCCGGTGATGGCGCCGATGGACAACGGTTCCGCTCCGCCGAAGGGTTAAGAAATCGATAATACCCATCGGCGGAGGATTTTCGCAATCGGGTGGAGGCCCGGTGCGCGATTATTTTGCCGCGCCGTGCGCGCGGTTATTTCCCCGGGCCGTGCATGCGCTCGTGCATGGCCCGGTGGTCGGGGTCCCGCATGTGCTCTTCGTGCATGGAGCGGTCGGCCGGGTCCTTCATGTGCTGGTCGTGCATGGCCGGGTCATGGGCGTGGCCGTCGGGCATGGCGGGTGCGGCGCCGGGCGGCGCGGCGCCCTGGGCGACCACCGTCACCGGGACGGTGACCGGCGGGGCCTTGGCGAAGGTCAGCGTCAGGGGAAGGCTCTGGCCGGCGCCGAGGCGGGCCTTGAGGCCGTCCAGCATGATGTGCAGGCCGCCGGGGCTGAAACGAAGCGCCGCGCCGGGGGCAAGCTCGATGGAATCCTGCCGCTGCATCTTCATGGCGCCGTCGGCGTGGACGTGGCGGTGGAATTCCACCTTCGCGGCGGCGGGGCTGCTGGCGGAAACCAGCCGGTCGGCCTCGGCCCCCGTATTGGTCAGCGTGATGAAGACCATGCCCACCCTGGTGTCGGGGCCGGTGGCCCGCGCCCAGGCATCCGCCGTGCTGATCTGGGCTTCGGCGGCGCCGGCCGCCTGTCCCCAACCGAGAGCCAGGGCGAGGGCAATTCCCAGAACGGTCTTCATCTGCGATGATCTCCGGCAAGACGGGGGCGCGACAAGGCGCCATTGAACTCCGGGGGGACGGGGAAAGCAATGAACGAAAAGCCCGAAACGGCCGCCGCCGCCCTGCCCGCCAACAACCGCGCGGCGCTGCGCCGGGTGGCGCGGGCGGTCCGCAAGGCGGCGCTGGCCACCAGCCTGGCCGAGGGCAAAGACAGCCGTCCCTATGTTTCGTTGGTCACCCTGGCCTTCGATCACGACCTGTCGCCCATCCTGCTGCTGTCGCGGCTGGCCGACCATACCCGCAACCTGCTGGCCGACGGCCGTGCCGCCCTGCTGCTCGACGGCACCGACGGCCATGCCAATCCCCAGACCGGGCCGCGCGTCACCCTGACCGGCAGCGTGGCGGAGAACGACGATCCCCGGCTGCGCCGCCGCTTCCTGGCGCGGCATCCCGGGGCGGCGCTCTATGCCGGCTTCGGTGATTTCGCCATCTGGCGGATGAGTGTCGAGCGGGCCCATTTCGTCGGCGGCTTCGGCCGTGCCGTGTGGTTCGACGCGCCGCTGGTGGCGCCGGAGCAGGCGGCCCTGATGGCCGGGGCCGAGGATTCCGTCCTGGAGGCTGTCAACGGCGGCCGTCCCGAACTGGTCGCCGCCCTGGCCGCGCGGGCCGGCGGCGTGGCGGGATGTGGCTGGCGGCTGGCCGGCATCGATCCCGACGGCTGCGAGCTGGAGGCCGGCGAGACGCAGCTGCGTCTGTCCTTCGATCTGGGTCCCGACGAAGCGCGTCCCCCGCTTTCCTGCCTGCAAACCCTGGCGGAGAGCCAATCAAACTGATGCGTCGTCGATGCGAATCTGTATCGCTTCAATCCTGCCGTTCTTAAGAATCAGTGAATTTTTCCCACCAAGAGCATTGCTCCTGGGACGGCGGGCGGCTATCTTCGCGTCCTCTTTCGCGGCGGCGGCGCAATCCTCAGAAAAAGCGCCTGACCGGCGGCCGGTCCAAGGAAGGCCCGATCGCTTCGGGGGTATCGTCCCCCGGGCGGCGGGAGGATCGGGTCCTCCGGTCTTTAACGGAGTAGGATGGAAATGACCAAGAGCGGTATTCCTGGCGGAACCACCATGAACGCCAAATTGCTGGCGTGGGTCGACGAGATGGCGCGGCTGTGCCGTCCCTCCGGCATCCACATCTGCGACGGTTCCCAGAAGGAATACGATGCGCTGTGCGAGATGATGGTCGCCGGCGGCACCATGATCAAGCTGAACCCGGCCAAGCGTCCCGGTTCCTATCTCTGCCGTTCCGACCCCCGCGACGTGGCGCGCGTCGAGGACCGCACCTTCATCTGCTCGCACAACAAGAACGACGCCGGCCCCACCAACAACTGGGTCGATCCGCGCGAGATGAAGGCGCGCATGACCAAGCTGTACGACGGCTGCATGAAGGGCCGCACCATGTACGTGGTGCCGTTCTCCATGGGCCCGCTGGGCTCGAACATCGCCCATATCGGCGTGCAGATCACCGATTCCGCCTATGCCGCCGCCAACATGCGCATCATGACCCGCATGGGCCAGCCGGTGCTGGACATCCTGGGCGCCGATGGCGATTACGTCGAGTGCCTGCACTCGGTGGGCCAGCCCCTGGCCGAGGGCGAGAAGGACGTCGCCTGGCCGTGCAATCCCGACAACATCACCATCGCCCACTTCCCCGAGGACCGGCAGATCTGGTCGTTCGGCTCGGGCTACGGCGGCAACGCCCTGCTGGGCAAGAAGTGCTTCGCGCTGCGCATCGCCTCGGCCATGGCCCGCGACGAGGGCTGGCTGGCCGAGCACATGCTGATCGTCGGCGTGGAAAGCCCCCAGGGCGAGAAGACCTACGTCGCCGCCGCCTTCCCCAGCGCCTGCGGCAAGACCAACTTTGCCATGCTGGTGCCGCCCAAGGGCTTCGAGGGCTGGAAGATCTTCACCGTCGGCGACGATATCGCCTGGATCAAGCCCGGCCCGGATGGCCGCTTCTACGCCATCAATCCGGAAGCCGGCTTCTTCGGCGTGGCGCCGGGGACCGGCGCCACCACCAATCCCAGCGCCATCGCCGCCTGCGCCAGCAACTCCATCTTCACCAACGTCGCCCTGACCGATGACGGCGACGTGTGGTGGGAAGGCCTGACCGACGCGCCCCCCGCCCATCTGATCGACTGGAAGGGCAAGGACTGGACGCCGGACTCCAAGGACCCGGCCGCCCATCCCAACGCCCGCTTCACAGCGCCGGTCAGCCAGTGCCCCAGCGTCGACCCCGATTGGGAGAACCCGGCCGGCGTGCCCATCTCGGCCTTCATCGTCGGCGGCCGCCTGTCCAAGAACGCCCCGCTGGTCACCCAGGCCTTCAACTGGGCGCACGGCGTCTATCTCGGTGCCACCATGGGCTCGGAAGCCACCGCCGCCGCCGTCGGCCAGGCCGCCATCCGCCGCGATCCCTTCGCCATGCTGCCGTTCTGCGGCTACAACATGGCCGACTACTTCAACCACTGGCTCAACATGGGCCGCACCGTGAAGAACCCGCCGCCGATCTTCCGCGTCAACTGGTTCCGCCGCGACGAGAACAACAAGTTCATGTGGCCGGGCTACGGCCAGAACATGCGCGTGCTGAAGTGGATCGTCGACCGGGTCCAGGGCAAGGCCCGCGCCGTGGAAAGCCCCATCGGCCTGGTCCCCAAGTACGAGGACCTGGAGTGGAGCGGGCTGGACTATCCGCGCGACAAGTTCAAGGAACTGATGCGCATCGACCGCGAGGCCGGCGTCGCCGACGCCCGCAGCCAGGAAGAGCTGTTCGACAAGTTCTTCGACCGCGTGCCGAAGGAGATGCTGTTCGAGCGTGAACTGCTGAAGTCGCGCCTGTGGCGCGCTCCCGCCGTGTGGGAGATGGCCAGCGAGGAAATCTAGTTGGCCGGACCCGGCTGACCGGAGCTTTCGGCCCCCTGCCCGGAAACGGGCGGGGGGTCTTGCTTTTCGGAGGGCGCTTTGCCGGCATAGGGCGAGACCGCATGGCCGATATTGCGCATCTGCTTGGTGCTGTCGCCCGACCAGGAATGGAAGCGCAGGGTGCCGTCGGGGCTGAACATCAGCCCGGCCTCACCGCTTTTCACGTCCCAGCCGCCCCAGACATGGGAGGCCACCGGGACGAAATTGACCATCCGCGGGCCGGAGCGTTGCGCCACGTAGGTCAGCATGCGCGAGCCGTCGGACAGGACCTCGTCGCGGTCGGGCGAGCCCAGCAGGGCGACGGCCTCGTCCACGGTGGACTTGCCGCTCTGCAGCCGGGCCAGCTTGTCGGGATTGGCGCCCGAGCATCCCGCCAGCATCGCCACAGCCGCCACCGTCGCCAAAAATCGCATGGAACCGCTCCCCATCTGATCGCGGCCCATCATGGCCCAAGCCGGCGGATCGGGCAATCGTGGGAGCGGTTCCCTACGCCAAAGGTCCGGGATGAGGGCGGGGCCGGATTGGGGGGTTGCCTTCAAAGCCGCCTTCGCCTAGCCTTCGCGCCTACACGGAGTCGCATAATCTTTAATGGCGGCGCCGGAAGAAGGGGAAGAGATGGTGACCATGAACGGATTGGACCGGCGGGCGATGGCGCTCGCGGTGATGGGATTGCTTGCGCCTGTCGCGGGGGCCTTGGCGGAGGAAGAGGTCGTCGACACCGTGGTGGTGTCGGATACGGCCGGACGCAGCGCCAAATCCGCCGTCTCATCCTCGCCGGAAGCCTTGCCGGCCTCGGTGACGGTGATGACCGCCGAGGAGATCGGACGCCGTCCGGTCAGCCACTACACCGACCTGTTCCGGCCGGTGGCCGGCATGGCCATCGGGCGGTTCCAGCCCGGCGGGCTGGCGGTGGGCATCGCCATGCGCGGCTATTCCTCCGGCAATCACGGCCGCGAACTGGCCCGCGTGGTGGACGGCATGCCGCTGTCCACGGTGGGCAATATCGGTTCCGCCGATCTCAACTGGATCATGCCCGAGATGATCGAGCGGGTAGAGGTGATCCGCGGCCCGTTCAGCGCCGAATACGGCGAGGACGCCCTGGGCGGGGCCATCGCCATGATCTCCAGGCGGGCCGGGGCCACCCCCATGCTGGCCCTGTCGGGCGGCTCGTCCGCCACCAAACGCGGCATGGCGTCCTACAGCCGGGCCGGGGCGGTCCTGCCCGGCGGGCTGGTTCCCTACGTGGCGGCCGAGGCCTTTCAGACCGAGGGCTGGCACGACAATTCCGCCTATCTGCGCCGGAACGGCTTCGCCAAGCTGTCCAAGGATCTGGACGGCGGCATCCTGTCGGTGCGCCTGCAGGCCTCGGACGGCGATTGGGGGGCGCCCAACTACTTCCCCATCGCCGCCTACCGCAACGGCACGGTGTCGGAACGCGCCGCCGTCAGTCCCAGCGATGGCGGCCTGAGCGGCCTGCGCATGGCGGTGCTCAACTGGATGCCCGCCAACGCGGATCAGGGATGGACGGCCAATGCCTACGCCTACAACAATGAGTTCGTCCGCTACGCCACCACCTATGCCACCGGCCAGCAGGTGCGCACCGCCGACCGCCGCAACGTGGGCGGCGCCACCGTCAAGCGGAGCTGGAGCGGCGAGGTGGCGGGCCTGCCCGGTCTGCTGCTGGTGGGCGGCGATCTGCGCCACGACGACGCTTCCACCGCCCGGAGCAACACCACTGCCCGGAATTTCCAGTCCTGGGTCTATGACGTGGACTACGGCCGTACCCTGCTGGCCGGCTTCACCCAGGGACAGGTCAAGCCGCTCCGCTGGGTCAAGCTGACCCTCGGCGGGCGCTACGATCAGGCGTGGTTCGACGTGGACGACAAGCGGGTCTCGGCCGCCTCGGGAGAGCAGGAGACCGGCGCCTTCAGCCCCAAGGCGGGCATCACCGTCACGCCGCTGCCCGGACTCGACCTGTTCTTCAACCATGGCCGGGGCTTCCGCATGCCCAACGTGCCCGACGAATTGCGCACCAACCTGGCCATGAAGGCTCAGAAGCTGACCAGCCAGGAGGCCGGACTCCAGGTGGAACTGCCCCTGGACGCCACCTTGCGGGGGACGGTCTGGCACACCACCCAGGATTCGGAAATCCGCTCGGTGGGGGGGATCTACCAGAATCTGGGCGCCTCGCAGCGCGACGGCATCGACCTGGAGGCCCGCATCCATCTGGTCAAGGACAGGGACGACCTGCTCGGCCTCCATGCCTCGGCCACCCGCGTCGTGGCCAGGCTGCTCGACCGGGCGCCGTCCACCAAGGTCACCGACGTGCCCGACTACATCGTCAATGTGGGCGCCGAGGGACGCCACGCCTTCGATGACGGCGATTATCTGGCCGGCTCGCTCAATATCCAGGTCAACGGCCGCAAATACGCCAGCGACACCGCCAGCTTGCGGACCAAGCCCTACGAGGTGGTGCAGTCGCGCCTGGAATACGGCTTCGCCTCGGGCCTGTCGGTATTTGCCGACGGAACCTGGGTCCTGGGCGACCGCTACGCCGAACTGGCCTCCGCCACCATCATCGTCCAGCCGGAATTCACCGCCATGACCGGCATCGTCTACCGTTTCCAGTGAGGATCGCCATGAAGAGATTGCTCGTTTCCGCCCTGACCCTGCTGGCCGCCGTTCCCGCCCTGGCCCACGACCTGTGGCTGGAGCCCGATCCCGCCGGGGTGCGGGCGGTCTACGGCCATACCGGCGAAGGCGGCGGCGCCGACCGTTCCCGCCTGTTCGAGGTCAACGCCCGGGCGCCGGGCAACCGCACGGTCTCGCTGCTCGACGCCGTCAGGCCCGGTTCCGACACCATGCCGCCGCTCGCCATTCCGTCCGCCGCCGAGGGGGCGAGGGTGGCGGCGGCCCGCTATGACGGCGGCTTCTGGGTCAAGACCGCCCTGGGCAGCCGCAACACCAACCGGCTGAACGTACCCGACGCCCAGGACAGCCGCTGGTCGCAGAAATTCGCCAAGCTGGTGCTGCCCGGCGCCCAGCCCCTGGGCGGCGCGGTGGGGCATCGGCTGGAGATCGTTCCCCTGGCCGATCCCTACCGGCTCAAGACCGGCGAGCCTCTGACGGTCCGCGTCGATCTCGACGGCAGGCCGCTGGCCGGCGCGTCCATCGCCGTCGGCGATCCCAGGAACGAGGCGGTGGTCAAGATCGAGGCCGACGGCGCGGGCCTCGCGGCGATTCCGTCCCGGCCGGGCCTCACCCTGCTTTCCGTCTCGCGGAAGCTTGCCGGGTCGGCGCCGCATCTGGCGGCGGAGGACGCCCTGGCGGCGACGCTGGTGTTCGGCCGCTGAAGCCTGCATTGGTGATAGAACATTGTCGCCCTTGACTCGCGGGGGGCGGGGACCCAAGCATGGTGTCTCCGCCTTTTCCGGTTTGGGGCTCCCATCATGAAACTGCGTTATTCCACCACCTCGCCCTATGCCCGCAAGTGCTGGGTGGTCGCCGCCGAGACCGGGCTGGAGCCCCGGCTCGACTTCGTGCTGACCAATGCCTGGTCGCCCGACACCGATCTGCCCCGGGACAATCCCCTGGGCAAGGTGCCGGCCCTGGTCACCGAAGGCGGCGAGGTGCTGTTCGATTCCCCCGTCATCTGCGAGTACCTGGATTCCCTGCATGACGGACAGAAGCTGTTCCCTGTCTCGGGCGGGGCGCGCTGGGAACAGCTGCGGCTGGCCGCCCTGGCCGACGGCATCCTGGACGCGGCGGTGACCAAACGCATCGAGATGACCATGCGGCCCGAGGACAAGCGCTGGGGCGACTGGATCGACCGGCAGAGCCGCGCCGTCACCCGGGGGCTGGACGCCATGGAGGAGGAATGTGCCGGCTGGGGCCGCGATTTCCTGATCGGCCAGATCGGCGCGGCGGTGGCGCTCGGCTATCTCGATCTGCGCTTCGCCGCCGAGGACTGGCGCGCCGCCCATCCCGCTTTGGCCGGATGGTACGCCGAGGCGGCCAAACGCCCCTCCATGGTCAAGTCCGAGCCCCGGGACTGAGGATGCAGACCGCCGAAGCCATCATCGCCCGGCTGGGCCTCGCACCCCATCCTGAGGGCGGCCACTACGCCGAGACCTGGCGCCATGCTCCCGAGGGTGGCGGCCGCGGGGCGGGTACCGCCATCTATTACCTGCTGCGGGCCGGCGAGCGCTCCCACTGGCACCGGGTCGACGCCACCGAGATCTGGCACTACCATGCCGGCGATCCGCTGCGTCTGCTGCTGTCGGCGGACGGGCGGAGCCAACGGACCGAGATGCTGGGCCCCGATCTGGCCGCCGGCCAGTCGCCCCAGGTGATCGTGCCGCCCTTCTGCTGGCAGGCGGCCGAGCCGGCCGGGGCCTGGACCCTGGTGGGCTGCACCGTGTCGCCGGCCTTCGAGTTCGCCGGTTTCGAAATGGCCCCCAAGGGATGGAGCCCGGGACGATGACCCTGCGCGCGCTTGCCGTCGCCCTATCGCTTTCCGTCCTGGCCGCCTGCGCCGGGTCGGATGCCGTGAGCAACCGCCCGCCGCCCGGCTTCGTGGCCAATGCCGCCGAGATCGTCGCCGCCACCGATTGGGCGGCGCCCGAGGAGGTGCTGGTGACCATCGACGGCCACGCCTTCCAGCCGGCGGAATGGACCTTCCGCCGCGACCGGGCCACCCGGCTGGTGCTGGTCAACGCCACCGGGTCCGACCATGGCCTTTCCGCCCGGCAGTTCTTTGCCGACATCGCGGTGGAGAGCGTGCGCGGCGGCGGCCAGACCCTGAAAGGGCCGTGGATCGAAAGCCTGTCCATCCCGGCGGGCCAGACCAAGGAATTGTGGTTCGTGCCGGCCCGCTTCGGCGCCTACACCTATGAATGCTCCGCCATCGGCCACCCGTCCCTGGGCGAGCGCGGCGTCATCGACGTGGTGCGCTGACGATGATGACCCGGGTCGCCGCCCTGATCTTCGACGTGGACGGTACCCTGGCCGAGACCGAGGAGGCGCATCGCTACGCCTTCAACCGCGCCTTTTCGGAAACCGGGCTCAGCTGGACCTGGAACCAGGCCATCTACCGCCATCTGCTGAAGGTGTCGGGCGGCAAGGAGCGCATCCTGGCCTTCGCCCCCGACGCCTCGCCCGAACTGGTGGCCGCGCTGCACGGGCGCAAGAACCAGATCTACACCAAGCTGGTGGCCAGCGGGCAGGTGTCGTTCCGCCCCGGCGTGGAATCCCTGATCTCGTCGGCGCGGGCCCAGGGGCTGAAGCTGGCCATCGCCACCACGGCGGCGCGGGTCAACGTCGAGGCGCTGCTGGGCGCGCGCAAGGCCTTCTTCCACACCATCGCCTGCGCCGAGGACGTGCGGAAGAAGAAGCCCGACCCGGAGGTCTACGCCCTGGTGCTGAAGCGCCTGGATCTGCCGGCCGACAAATGCCTTGTGCTCGAGGATTCCTCCAACGGGCTGGCGGCCGCCACCTCCATCGGCCTCAAGGTGGTGATTACCCCCAGCCTTTACACCAGGGGACAGAATTTCGACGGCGCCCTGGCGGTGCTGCCCGATCTGGGCGGCGTCAGCCTAGCCCGGCTGATCGATCTCAAGGGATGAGCGGGGGGCTGGACGCACTGGCGGCCCGCATGCGGGCCTGCCGGGTGTGTGAGGCCCATCTGCCGCTCGGCCCCAATCCGGTGTTCCGTCTGTCGGCCACCGCCCGGCTGCTGATCATCGGTCAGGCGCCGGGCACCAGGGTGCACGCGACGGGTATTCCCTGGAACGACCGCTCCGGCGATCGGCTGCGTCAGTGGCTGGACCTGGGCCGCGACGGCTTCTACAACGCCGCGCGCATCGCCATCCTGCCCACCGGCCTGTGCTATCCCGGCCGCCTGCCCCGCGGCGGCGACCGGCCGCCCCGGCCGGAATGCGCGCCGCTGTGGCACCAGGCGGTGCTGGAGCATCTGCCCGATCTCGGCCTCGTCCTGCTGGTGGGCTCCCACGCCCAGGCCCATCACCTGGGGGCGCGGCGAAAGGCCACCCTGACCGCGACCGTGGCGGCGTGGCGCGACTATCTGCCGCGCTTCCTGGTGCTGCCCCATCCCTCGTGGCGGACCATCGCCTGGGAGGCGAAGAACCCCTGGTTCGCCGCCGAATTGCTGCCCGAGGCGCGGCGGCTGGTGGCGGGGATCGCCGGCTGATTTTCGCACTCGTTCACCCGGCATTAGGAACTTGGGGGGCATAAACGAGTCTGCCCCCGTCCGGTTCCCGCCGCCCTCGCGCCGGAGCCGTGGCGGGCCCATATGTTCGAAGGCGTTTCTCGAAAAAGGGCTCGACCCGCGCGGTGAAATCCGCGCCGACATGCTGAAAGAATTCCATCATGGCCGAATCCATCGACATCCTGTTCATCAATCCCGGCGACCGCAAGCAGATCTACCAGGACCTGGGCGACGAGTTCTGCGGCATCGAGCCGCCGGTCTTCGCCGGTCTGTTCGCCACCTATGCCCGCCAGAAGGGCGCGTCGGTGGCCATCTACGACACGCCGGCCATGATGGTTCCCGCCGCCGAGGCGGCGCGGGTGGCGGTGGAGGAGTACAGCCCCAAGCTGGTGGTGATTCCGGTCTACGGCTTCCAGCCGTCGGCCTCGACCCAGAACATGGGTTCGGCGGGCAAGATCGCCCGGCTGATCAAGGAGGCCAAGGGCGACGTCAAGATCCTGATGACCGGCACCCACCCGGCGGCGCTGCCCCGGCGCACCATGCAGGACGAGGCGGTGGATTTCGTCTGCGACCTGGAAGGCCCGGTGACCATCTGGAAGACGCTGCAGGCGCTGAAGGCCGGGCAGGACGGCTTCGCCAACGTGCCCAGCCTGTGGTGGCGCGATGCCGAGGGCCGCATCCAGGCCCCCGCCGAGCGCGAGCCGCTGGTCACCGACCTGGACGGCGAGATGCCCGGCATCGCCTGGGATCTGCTGCCCATGGACCGCTACCGCGCCCATAACTGGCACTGCTTCACCCACATCAACGAGCGCCAGCCCTACGCCTCCATGCATACATCGCTGGGCTGCCCGTATCATTGCAGCTTCTGCTGCATCAACGCCCCGTTCGGCAAGCCCAGCTACCGGCTGTGGAGCCCGCAGGTGGTGGTGTCCGAGATCGATTTCCTGGTGGAGCGCTACGGCGTCAAGAACATCAAGTTCGTTGACGAGATGTTCGTGCTCAACAAGCGCCATGTGGCGGGCATCTGCGACCTGCTGGCGGCGCGGGACTACGAGGTCAACATCTGGGCCTATGGCCGCGTCGACACCATGCACGACGAGTTGCTCGACAAGCTGAAGGCGGGCGGCGTCAACTGGATCTGCCTCGGCATCGAGAGCGCCAGCGATTATGTGCGCGACGGCGCGGAAAAGGTGTTCAGCAACCAGGACGTCATCGACACGGTGCGCCGCATCCAGTCGGCGGGCATCCACATCATCGGCAATTACGTCTTCGGCCTGCCCGACGACACCATGGGCCGCATGCAGCAGACCCTGGACCTCGCCCAGGAGCTGAACTGCGAATTCGCCAATTTCTACTCGGCCATGGCCTATCCCGGCTCCAAGCTCTACGACATGGCGGTGGAGAAGGGGCTGGAACTGCCGCACGAATGGCATCATTTCTCCCAGCACGGCTACGAGACCCTGCCGCTGGCCAACGACGCGCTCAGCGCCGCCGATATCCTGGGCTTCCGCGACAAGGCCTGGACGGACTATTTCACCAACCCGAAATACCTGGACATGGTGCGCGACGTGTTCGGCCAGGAGGTGGTCGATCATGTGGGCCGCATGACCCAGGTGCCGATGAAGCGCAAGATCCTGGGGCAGTGATGACGCCTCCCAAGCCGCCGGCCTTCCGGGTGGCGTTCGCCACGCCGTTCTTCTCCATCGAGGAGACGGCGGCGGAACGGCCGGGCGAGCTTCCCCATTACCGTCTGGTGGCGTCCGACGGGGCCATCTGCCTGCCCTTCACGCCCCAGGGCGACGTGCTGCTGGTGCGCCAGTACCGCCATTGCCTGGGCCGCCAGACCCTGGAGGTGCCGTCGGGTGGGGTGGACGGGGGCGAGGGCTGCGCGGCGGCGGCGGTGCGCGAGATCGCCGAGGAGACCGCCCACGCGGTGTCCGGCGTGCGGCTGCTGGGCATCGCCCGGCCGCAGCTCAACCGCAACACCCAGCGGGAATTCTTCATGCTGGCCTTCGACGCGACCCCCATTCCCGGCGCGGCGCCCGAGGCGGGCATCGAACTGGTGCGCATGACGCGGGGGGAACTGGCCCGGGCCATCCGCACCGGCGAACTGGAGCAGCCGGCGGCCATCGGCTTCATCGGGCTGGCATCGGTCAAGCTGGGCCTCGACATCCTGTCGGCGCCCATGGACGAGATCAAGGCGAGGGCGGAGACCCTGCCCAAGGGAGAGAACGAACATGAAGGTTGAGGTACAGAAGACCGCCCTGGACGGCGTGCTGCTGGTCACGCCCCCCACCATTTTCGAGGATTTCCGGGGCCATTACATCGAGACCTATAACCGCGAGCTCTATCACGCCGCAGGCATCGACGTGGACTTCGTCCAGGACGACATCTCGGTCTCGCAGCACAACGTGCTGCGCGGCATCCACGGCGACGGCGGCACCTGGAAGCTGGTGTCGTGCCTGCACGGCCGCTTCTATCTGGTGGTGGTCAACAACGATCCCGCCTCGCCCCAGTACCGCCAGTGGACCAGCTTCACCCTGTCGGACACCAACCGGCAGCAGGTGCTGATCCCGCCGAAATTCGGCAACGGCCATCTGGTCCTCTCCGACTGGGCCATCTTTCACTACAAGCAGAACAGCCAGTACGACCGCGCCTCCCAGTTCACCATCCTGTGGAACGACCCGGCCTACGGCCTGTGGTGGCCGCGCACCGATCCCATCCTGTCGCGCCGCGACCAGGGGCTGGACTGACCGCCCGGCCATCAAGGGAAGGGGATAAGGACATGGCGAAGAAGCGCGCGCTGATCACCGGGGTCACCGGCATGGTGGGCTCCCACATGGTGGACTTCCTGCTGGAACACACCGACTGGGATATCTGGGGGGCCTGCCGCTGGCGCAGCCCGCTGGACAATCTGCGGCACCTGATGGGGCGCGTCAACGCGCGTGACCGCCTGTTCCTCACCGATTTCGAGCTGCGCGACACCATTTCCATGATCCACATGGTCGACGAGGTGAAGCCCGATTACGTCTTCCACCTGGCCGCCCAGTCCTATCCCAAGACCAGTTTCACCGCGCCGCTGGACACCCTCGACACCAACATCATGGGCACCGCCCGCCTGCTGGAGGCGCTGCGGCCCCTCGGCGCCGCGCCGGTGATCCATGTCTGCGCCTCGTCCGAGGTGTTCGGCCGGGTGCCCGCCGAGAAGCTGCCCATCGACGAGGAATGCACCTTCCACCCGGCCTCGCCCTACGCCATCTCCAAGGTGGGCACCGATCTGGTGGGGCGCTATTACGCCGAGGCCTACGGCATGCGGGTGATGACCACCCGCATGTTCACCCATACCGGTCCCCGGCGCGGCGACGTCTTCGCCGAATCCACCTTCGCCAAGCAGATCGCCATGATCGAGGCCGGCATCCTTCCGCCGGTGGTCAAGACCGGCAATCTCAAGTCCATGCGCACCTGGGCCGACGTGCGCGACGCGGTGCGGGCCTATTACCTGCTGGTCACCGTCGATCCCCAGCCCGGCGCCTATTACAACATCGGCGGCACCTTCTCCTGCACGGTGGAGGACATGCTGAACCACCTGCTGTCGCTGTCCACCCGCAAGGACATCACGGTGGAGACCGATCCCGGAAGGGTGCGGCCCATCGACGCCGATCTCCAGGTGCCGAACACCGGCAAGTTCCGGGCCCATACCGGCTGGGAGCCGGTGATCCCCTTCGAGACGACCATGGCCGATCTGCTGGAATACTGGCGCGACGCCATCCGGTCCGGCCGCACCTATCCCAACCGATGAGCATGGAGGACCTTTCCGCCATCGTGCTGGCCGGGGGGCGGGGCACCCGCATCGCCGGGCTCTATCCCGACATCCCCAAGCCGATGATCCCCGCCGCCGGCCAGCCCTTCCTCCATTGGGTGACCGAGTGGCTGCTGCGGCGCGGCATCACCGACATGGTGCTGTCGGTGGGGCACATGGCCGGGATCGTCGAGGACTGGGCGGCGGCCCGCCAGGCCGCTCTGGCCGGGCGGGCCCGCCTGTCCTGCGTGCGCGAGGTCCGGCCGCTGGGCACCGGCGGCGCGGTGATCGCCTGCCTGGATTTCTGCCGCGATTGGGTGCTGGTGATGAACGGCGATTCCCTGCTGGATGCCGGGATCGGCCCGCTGTTCCACCGGGTGCGCGACGGCGGGCTGGACGGGGCGGTGATCGGAGTCGAGGTGGCCGACGCCGCGCGTTTCGGCTCGCTGGAGGTGGGGGGCGACGGCCTGCTGCGCGGCTTCACCGAGAAGCGGCCGGGTGCCGGACTGATCAATGGTGGCGTCTATATCTTCCGCAAGTCTATTTTTGATAAATTTGCAAGAAACAAAATGATGAGCATGGAGACTGATATATTTCCGGCGCTGCTGGCGGATGGTGCTTCCATGGCTGTCGATGTGTGTTCTGGATCATTTCTTGATATAGGAACGCCGGACTCTGTTGTTCTTGCTGATGATTTTGTTGCTGCTTTATTCTGATCCGGTAATGGTTTATTAACGCTCTCATTTTATCATTTTACCCTGCATCTTGATGCTTGGCGTCCCCGGCACGGAGCCGATGCGGATTCGGGCGGGGTGGGGTTGCGATCGATGTCTTTCGTGGTGACGAAAACGCCGTTCCGGGTATCGTTCTTCGGGGGAGGAACCGATTACCCGGCCTGGTATCTGGCCAATGGCGGCGCGGTATTGTCCTCGGCCATCCGCCAGTACTGCTACATCACCTGCCGCTATTTCCCCCCCTATTTCCCCCATATGCACCGGATCGTCTGGTCCCATATCGAGGTGGTGCAGTCCATCGGCGAGATTCTGCATCCGGCGGTGCGCGCCGCCCTGCCGGTCTACGGCTTCGACGACCGCCGGGGGGTGGAGATCCACCACCAGGGCGACCTGCCGGCCCGCACCGGCATCGGCTCCAGCTCCTCTTTCGCGGTGGGACTGATCCAGGCCCTGAAGGCCATGCGGGGCGAGGCCATCGGCAAGCACGAACTGGCCCTGGCCGCCATCGACCTGGAGCGCAACGTCCTGGGCGAGGCCGGCGGCTACCAGGACCAGGTGGCGGCGGCCTATGGCGGGCTCAACGTCATCCGCTTCAACACCGACGGGTCCATCCGGGTGGAGCCGCTGGGGCTCTCGGCGGAACGCCAGGCGGCGCTGGAAGGCCGCCTGATGCTGTTCTACACCGGCATGAACCGCTTTTCCGCCGAACTGGCCAGGAAGATCATCGGCAACATGGAGGCCAAGAACGACCGGCTGCGCCGCATGCATGCCATGGTCGACGAGGCGGCGGCCATCCTGCGCCACGGCGACCTGGACGATTTCGGCCGCATGCTGGACGAGACCTGGCGCCTGAAACGCGGGCTGGAAAGCGGCATCACCACCTCGGTGGTGGACGAGGTCTATGAAAAGGCCATGGCGGCCGGCGCCCTGGGCGGCAAGCTGCTGGGGGCCGGCGGGGCCGGCTTCATGGTGTTCTACGTGCCCGAGGGCGCCGCCGATGCGGTGCGCCGCGCCCTGGGGTCGCTGATCCACGTGCCGTTCGAGATCGACGAGGAAGGGGCCCGCGCCATCGAGGATGGGCGGGCCTAGTGCCCTGCCCCCGGATTCACGCCACGGATTTCGGGGATGAACAGGCCGCTGACGTATGAAGTGTGCGCCGAGGAGGACTGGAGCCCCGATGAGTGCCGTCAAGAGGATTCCCTTTCCGCTCCGCCTGCCCAATGACCGCCTCGAGGCGGTTCATCCGTCGCTGGATGCCGCCTTCGCCGCCCACGACTACGTCTATGTCGCCCGCTTCGGGGCCGGGCGGCCCGAGCTGCGCGGCTGCGCGCTGATCCTGCTGGGCAACCGGCTGGGGGGCGAAAAGGTCCTGGACCGCCACGGGGTGGACAGCGCCTTCGTCTGCCTGTACCGCGCCTATGGCGCCTGGCGCGACGGCGACGAGGCCGCCGCCAAGGGCTGGATCGCCCAGGGGCTGGCGCTGGGCGGCGAGGACGGGCGGCTCGAGCGCCTGGAGGCCCTGATCGCCCGCAAGTCCTTCCGCGTGGTCTTCCATTCCGATTTCGGCCGCCCCGAACGGCTGAGCGGCTTCTTCGAGGTGCCGGGCGTCGAGTTGATCCTCACCTCGCACATGCTGGGCGACGAGGCCACCTCGCTACCCATGGGCGCCCCCCTGTCGAGCAAGGTGCCGCCCGGCCCGCCGGTGGATCTGGTGCTGATCGACGACTTCAAGATGATGCCGGTCGGGCTGCGCGAGTTGGGCGCGCCGGTGGTGGTCAATCCCCATGACCACGAGTGGTATTACGAGATGCTCGACGAGGTGATGCCCGAGGTGGACCTGGTGGTCAATCTCAGCACCTGGGAAGAGATCGAGCTGAACCGGGCCTTCGGCGTCCAGGGCACCACCTTCTTCTATCCCCTGTCCCTGAAGGTGCCCCAGGTGAGCGGCCTGAAGACGGCCTTCGACGACAAGCGCGAGCGCAAGTGCGATATCGTCTTCACCGGCGGCGTGACCCACGACTTCTATCGCGACAAGCGCCAGCGCATCGTCTCGCTGGCCCGGCTCGATCCCAAGTTCGACGTGCGGGTGGTCGAGGGCTACCTGGATTACGGCCATTTCTACGGCCTGCTGTCCAATTCCCGCTTCACCATCAACAGCGTGCGCGCCACCAATTCGCTGAGCATCAGGCCGTTCGAATCCCTGGCCCACGGCGCCTTGCAGCTGGTCGAGGAGGAAAGCGGCGTCCCCTACATCTTCAGCGAGGATTTCGCCTGCTTCCCCCGCTACCGGCTGGAGCACTCGGTCGCTGACATCGAGGCCCATCTCGGCAATTACGACGCCATCCTGGCGGAGTTCCGGCCCCAGACCGAACGGATGGAAGCCGAACTGAACGACCTGATGCCCGATGCCGAGAACCTGCGGGCCATGCGCTTCCTGCGCCATCTGTTCTTCATGACCGAGGTGGAGATGGGCGGCATCCGCAAGGCCGACCAGCCGCTGGCCGCGCCGGTCCGGCGCGAATGGGTGGGCATCACCGAACCCTGGCTGCTGTCCCAGCGCCCCGATCAGGCCCGGCGGGTGTTCGACCAGACCCGGTCGCCGTTCTGGGTGCGCCGGGCCATCGTGTCCACCGTGGCCTTCGCCAATGACTGGATCGGCCACCTCTACGACGCCATCGTCCAGGGACAGGCGGAATTTCCCGAGTCCCTGGGACTGGAATACACCCGCGCCCTGTGCCTGCGCCTGGGGGGCTTCACCGAGGTCGCCGAGCACGCCTTCAAGCGGGTGGCGGACGGCGGCCTGACGCTGCGCCCGAACGAGAGCTTTCCCCGCCAGATGGACCGCCTCAACGGCTTCTACTGGCTGGCCGACGCCAAGGTCCGCGACCGTTGCCCCGATTTGGCGCAACTGGTGCCGGAGGAGGCGGTCTGGCGCAGCTATGCGCTGAACCATCGGGCCGAAATGGCCATCGAGCGCGCCCGCACGCTGTCGGGCAACGACGCCCTGGTGGAATACGCCCGCGCCGCCGCCCTGGCCGACCGCTCGCTGACCCTGTTCGCCGTCAACGAAAGCGCCCAGCGGCTGTATGTCCGCGCCGCCTTCGGCCTGGCCGACAACGGCCTGGAAGAATGGTTCGAGGTCTTCCGCGACAATCTGGCCGCCGCCATCGACAACGACTACACCGCGCTCCACGACCTGTCGCCCCTGGCCGTCCATCTGCTGATGGAGCGCGGCCGGGTGGCCGAGGCCCAGGTGGTGATCGACCGGCTGGGCATGTACCTCAAGCGCACCGCCGTGAACGCCGAACTGTGTCCCGAGGCGACGGAACTGGCCCGGCGCTATGGATTGCCCTTGCGCGGCGTGGACCTCGCCGCCGCCGCCTGAGTTGTACCGCCACCACCCGGCCGCCAGAAACGCGGCGGACGCCAAAGGAGAAGCCATGAGTCCCCAGACCCTTCGCTACGGAACCGCCGAGATCGCCTCCCATTTCGGCGTGGCGCCGTCCGAACTGCCGCCGCCGGTGGTGAAGCTGGTCGAGGCCGCCGACTTCTCCCACCACCGTTTCGAGGGCGAGGACCGCGACCGCCTGATCCTGCGCATCCTGCGCGAGCTGGAGCGGCCGCTGGAGGCGGCGGGCAAGCACCGCCACGCCCGTTGGGAAGCCGGCTGGAGCGAGAATCTCGAGGATTTCCGCAAGTCGAATTTCGACCTTTCCGCCCTGGTGCCGCGCTTCGTGCGCCGGGGCGAGCCGGTGCGCATGCTGGGCGACTACATCCAGCCCCATTCCCGCGAGTTCGACGTGGACTACATCCGCGTCCTGGTGACCTTCATCCTCAGCTATTACTTCGCCGACGCCAGCGAGATCCACGAATTCGGCTGCGGCACCGCCCAGAACCTGGTGCCCGCCGCCCGGCTGTTTCCCGGCCGGCCGCTGTTCGGCTACGACTGGGCCTCGGCCAGCCGCGAGATCATCGCCGAGATGGCCCGGCACCACGGCTTCAACATCCAGGGCCGGGTGCTGGACATGTTCCGGCCCGGCGACGAGGTGAGGCTGGGCGAGGGTGCCGGCGTGCTCACCGTCGGCTCCCTGGAGCAACTGGGTACCGAGTTCAACGCCTTCCTCGACTTCGTGCTGGCTCAGAAGCCGCGCATCGTCGCCAACCTGGATTGCTTCAACGAGCTGCACGATCCCGAGCGCCTGCCCGACGTGCTGGCCGAGCGCTACGACCGCAAGCGCAATTACCTGTACGGCTGGGTGACGCGGCTGCGCGCGCTCGAGGCCGAGGGACGGGTTGAAATCCTCGGTTTCCGGCGCACCTATGGAAGTCTGTTCCATGACGGCCACAGCTTCGTGGTGTGGAGGCCGAAATGAGCGCCAAGCGGCGGGTTTATTTCAACGAATTCAACCTATTGATGGGCAATACCACCTATCTGCCCCTGGTGTCGGGCCTGCTCAAGGCCTATGCCCTGACCCGGCCGGCCCTGGCCGATGCCTATGAATTCATGCCCTTCAACTTCCATATCGAGGCTCCCGGCCCCATCGTCGACCGGCATGACGCCCCCTTCGTCGCCGCCTTCTCCCTGTCGCTGTGGAACGAGCAGCTCAGCCTGGAGGTGGCGCGGCGGGTCAAGGAGCGCTTCCCCGCCTGCACCATCGTCATGGGCGGCGCCCAGGTGCCCCACCGGCCCGAGGCCTTCTTCGCCGCCAACCCCTTCCTCGACATCGCGGTGCGCGGCGAGGGCGAGGAGGCGTTTTCCGACATCCTGGAACGTCTGGCCGAGGGGCGGCGCGACATGGACGGGCTGGGCGGCACCGCCTGGCGGGCGCCCGACGGCGAGATTCGCATCGACCATTCCGAGCGGCCCTTCCAGCGCGACCTGGATTCCTACCCCTCGCCCTATCTCACCGGCCTGTTCGACGATCTGTTCGTCACTCATCCCGACAAGAATTTCCAGGCGATCATCGAGACCAACCGCGGCTGCCCCTTCCACTGCACCTTCTGCTACTGGGGCAAGGGCGGCCTGAGCCGCAAGTACCGCTACACCAGTCTGGAACGGACCTTCGGCGAGATCGAGTGGATGGCCAGGCACCGTATCCGCTACCTGTTCAACGCCGATTCCAATTTCGGCATGCACCGCCGCGACATCGAGATCGCCCAGAAGATCGTCGAGACCAAGCAGGCCATGGGCTTCCCCGAGGCCTTCCGCTCCTGCTACGGCAAGAACACCGACGAGAAGATCCTCGAGATCGGCCGCCTGCTTCACCGGCACGGGCTGGAGAAGGGCATCACCATCAGCTACCAGAGCATCTCGCCCGAGGTGCAGAAGAACATCAAGCGCGACAACATCAAGCTGTCGGTGGCCGAGGGCCTGCAGCGCGCCTTCAACGAGGCGGGGGTGCCGGTCTATACCGAACTGATCCTGGCCCTGCCGGGCGAGACGGCGGACAGCTGGGTCAAGGGTATCGACACGGTGCTGGAAGCCGGGCTGAAGAACCAGCTGTACCTCTATATCTGCCAGGTGCTGCCCAACACCGAACTGGCCGATCCCGACTACATGGCCCAATTCGGCATCCGCACCCACCGGGTCAAGGCGTTGCCGGTGCACGGCAGCGTGACCGATCCCGACTGGGTCACCGAGTACGAGGACATCCTGATCGCCACCGACACCCTGTCGGTGGAGGAATGGCGGCGCATGCTGGCCTTCTCGTGGGCGGTGATGCTGCTGTTCAGCCTGAAGGCCGGGTTCTTCGTCATGACCTGGCTGTCGGCCCGGCTGGGCGTTCCCTATTCCGCCTTCCCCCTGTGGCTGGCCGACCGGCGCTACGACGCCGGGCGCACCCCGCTGTTCGCCGACATCGTCGCCGGCTTCTGGGCCAAGACCGATGACCTGCTGGCCGGCGGCGGACGCGGCACCGAGGTGGAGGGCACCGGCGGCATCTACTGGGAGGAGGAAGAGGCCGCATGGCTGAAGCTGGCCAAGGACCCGGCCCGCGCCTTCGCCGAGATGGGGGATCTGCTGGCCGAGTTCCTGGCCGGGCGGGGCGTGGATTTCGACGCCGAGGAACTGGCCGAGGTGGTGCGCTACCAGAGTCTGGCGGTGCCGACCCTCAACATCGCGGCGGCGGCGGGCGCCCATGACTTCGTCTTCAACCTGCCGCAATGGTTCGAACGCTTCTTCGACGCCGACCGCCCCGACCTGACCCGCGGCGGCGGCCGCCTCCGGGTCGATCCGGTGGACTATGCCGGCGACCTGCCCCGCCTCGCCCGCGAGGTGCTGCTGTGGGGCCGCAAGAGCGGCCGCCTGCTCAACCAGACGGGGACGTGATCCCATAAACGAAGGGCCCGCCGGATCGCTCCGGCGGGCCCTTTTTCTTTCCCGTGGGCTCAGCCCTTGGCGAAGCCGATCAGGGAGTCGATGATCTGCTCGGCGCCGATGCCGTACCAGTTGTGCAGGGCGTCGCGGCCGCCATAGGTGTAGCAGTAGCCCTTCTCCACCGGCAGGCCCAGACGCTTCAGCGGCAGGGTCGAGCCGGCGTCGGCCAGAACCTCGGCCACGGCGCTGCCCATGCCGCCCGGCAGGAAGTGCTCCTCCAGGGTGGCGACCTTCTTGGCGCCCTTGACGGCGTTCAGCAGGGCGGGGGCGTTGACCGGCAGGCGGTAGAGATCGACCACGCCGGCGTCGATACCCTTCTTGGACAGGATTTCGGCGGTCTCCAGCGCGGCATGGGTCATGATGCCGGTGCCCACCAGCATGATGTCCTTGCCGGGCCGCAGCACGTCGAGGCCGGGGCGGAAGTCGTGGCCGGTCTTGTACAGGTCGGGCAGGGTCTGGCGGTCGAGGCGGACGTAGTTGATCCGCCGCTCCTTGATGGAGCGCTCGGCCACGTCGGCGGCCATCACGCTGTCCGAGACGCTGTCGATCTCGATGGTCGGGAAGGCCCGCATCACGGCGATGTCTTCCAGCATGTGATGGGTGGGGCCGGAATCCTGGTAGCCGAAGCCGGCGCCGACGCCGACCAGGGTCAGCGGGATCTTCATCATGCAGTTGTTGACGCGGACCTGTTCCAGGCAGCGCAGCGTGATGAAGGGGGCGATGGCGTAGGCGAACACCTTCTTGCCCGCCATGGCGAGGCCGGAGCCCACCACGATGGCGTTCTGCTCGGCGATGCCGGCATTGATGAACTGGTTGGGCAGGTCCAGGCGGATCTTGTCGAGCGCCGGAGCGCCCATATCCGCCGAGATGATGATCACGTCACGGTCCTGGCGGGCGATCTCGTAGACCCGGGTCCAGAAGGCGTCGCGCTGGGGAAGGTTCGAAGTCACGGCGCTCATCGCAGGAAGCTCCTTTCCAGGTCGGCCCTTGCCTTTTCAACCATGGCCCCGGTGGGGGCGGCGCCGTGCCAGATGGGTTCGTTGGCCATGCATTCGATGCCCTGGCCCTTGACGGTGTCGGCGATGATCACCAGCGGCTTGGTCGAGCGGCGCGAACGGGCATAGCCCAGCACGTCCATCAGCGCGTCGGTGTCGTGGCCGTTGATGCGCTCCACCGCGAAGCCGAAGGCGGCCCACTTGTCGGCCAGGGGCTCGAGGCGGATCAGGTTCTCGGTGAAGTCGGTGGTGCACAGGTAGTTGCGGTCGACGATGGTCACCAGGTTGTTCAACTGGTGATGGCCGACGAACATGGCGGTTTCCCAGATGGAGCCCTCGTAGAGCTCGCCGTCGCCCAGCAGGGTGACCACCAGGTTGTTCTTGCGGTCCATGCGGTTGGCCAGCGCCAGGCCGGCGGCGGAGCCGAAGCCCAGGCCCAGCGAGCCGGCGGTGGTCTCGACACCCGGCACGGTGTGCTGCAGGTGGACGCCGAAGATGCCCTCGGCCTGGGCGAATTTCTCCAGTTCCTTGGGGTCGAAGAAGCCCATGTCGGCCAGGATGGCGTAGAGCGCCGGGCTGGCCTGGCCCTTGGACAGGATGAAGCGGTCGCGGCCTTCCCATTGCGGGTTCTGCGGATCGACCCGCAGGATGCCACCGTGATAGAGGGCGACCAGGATCTCGATGCAGGACATGCACGAGGTCACATGACCGGTCCGGGCCTTGATGCAGGTCTCCAGGGTCATTCGCCTCAGTTTCTCGGATTTCTCCACAAGGTCGGGAGCGCGGCTATTGGAGCCGGCGGTGGTCTTGGACATGGTCCGAAATTCTCCTTCTGAGAATGAATGGCGGGTCCCGCGGGGCTGCTCCCGGTGGGAGCTCGGCGCGACTGCGACCGACGTCGCACCAGTTAGTCACTGGCCTGCTTTATATTTCCTTACCCGCCGCAAAAAATCGTCAGGCCGGGGAAAGGGGGGCGGTCACACCACGCCGGCCGCCTTGAGCCGCGCCATCTCGGCGGCGTCCAGGCCCAGCAGATCGGCCAGCACCTCGGCGGTGTCGGCGCCCAGCAGGGGGGGGGCGCGGCCGGAGACAGCCTGGGCGCCGTCGAGGCGGATGGGATTGGCCACCAGATCGATGCCGCCGGCCAGGGGATGGTCCAGCCGGGTCCTGAGGCCGCGGTGGATCACCTGGGGATCGGCGAACACGCCGGCGAGGTCGTTGATGGGGCCGCAGGGCACGCCGGCGGTTTCCAGCGCGGCGATCCACTCGGCCGAGGACCGCGCCGCCAGCAGGGCTTCGAGCGTCGGCACCAGCTCGGCGCGGTTCCGGACCCGCTCCACATTGGTGGCGTAGCGGGGATTGCTCCCCAGGTCGGGCCGCCCGGCGGTCTCGCAGAAACGGCGGAACTGGCCGTCATTGCCCACCGCCAGGATGATGTGGCCGTCGGCGGTGGCGAAGGCCTGATAGGGGACGATGTTGGGGTGGGCGTTGCCCAGGCGCCGCGGCACCGTGCCGCCCACCAGGTAATTGGCCGCCTGATTGGCCAGCACCGCCACCTGGACGTCGAGCAGCGCCAGATCGATGTGGCCGCCTTCGCCGGTGCGGTCGCGCCGGGCCAGGGCGGCCAGCACCGCGAAGCCGGCATACATGCCGGTGAAGATGTCGGTCAGCGCCACGCCCACCTTCATGGGCTGGCCCTCCGCCTCGCCGGTCAGGCTCATCAGCCCGCCCATGCCCTGGATCAGGAAGTCGTAGCCGGCACGGCCCGCATAGGGGCCGTCCTGGCCGAAGCCGGTGATGGAGCAATAGACCAGATCGGGCTTCACCGCCTTCAAGGCCGGGTAGTCGAGGCCGTACTTGGCCAGCCCGCCCACCTTGAAGTTTTCCAGCACCACGTCCGACCGGGCGGCCAGCCGGCGCACCAGCGCCTGGCCCTCGGGACAGGTGAAGTCGATGCTCACCGAGCGCTTGCCCCGGTTGGCCGACAGGAAATAGGCGGCCTCGCCGGTGTCGTTGCCCTCGCCGTCCTTGAGGAAGGGCGGCCCCCAGCCCCGCGTGTCGTCACCCTCGCCCGGGCGCTCCACCTTGATCACCTCGGCCCCCATGTCGGCCAGCAACTGGCTGGCCCAGGGCCCGGCCAGCACCCGGCTGAGGTCGAGAACGCGAAGATGCGAAAGCGGTCCGGTCATGGAGCGACATCACTGCGGTTGGCGCGACACGCAGAAGCTGTCCTGAATCTCGGCGAAGATCAACATCAGTTGGCGCTGCACCCAGTCGATGAATTCGTGCAGGCCGAGATCGATGACCTGATCGATGGTCTGATCGGTCAGCGCGGCCCGCAATTCGTCGAGCAGTTCCAGGGCCTTGACCCCGCCGCGCAGGTGGTAGCGGGTGCGCAGTTGCGACAGCAGCCAGTCCATCTGCCGCACGCACAGGATCACCGAGCGCGGGAAGGAATCCGAGAACAGCAGGAAGGCCGCCACCGAGCGCGGCGTGATCTTGCCCGCCATCACCCGGCGGGACGCCTGATAGCCGGCTACCGCCTTCAGCAGGGCGTTCCAGTGGCTGATATCCAGCGCCGAGCCCACGTCCTCGGGGCGGGGCAGCAGGGTGTGGTACTTGATGTCCAGCAGGCGGGTGGTCTGGTCGGCGCGCTCCACCGACTTGCCCAGGTGATAGAAGTAATGGGCCTGGTCGCGGTAGAAGGTGCCCTCGGTGATGCCGACGTGCAACTGGCAGGCCTCCTTGATCTCCTCGCACAGGGCGGCGAGATTGGCCGGCCCCACCGCGTTGGCCGACAGCCCCGCCATCCAGCTGTTCATGCGGTTGATCTGGCGCCACATCTCGATGGAGATCATGGGACGCAGCGTGCGGGCGTTCTCGCGCGCCGACTTGACCGAGGACAGGATCGAGTTGGGATTGTCCGGGTCCAGGATATAGAAGTGCGGCACCGTGCGGGCGTCGGCCTCCCGGTGGCGGGCGAAAAAGCGCTTCTCGTCGGCGTTGATCTGCACCACCGCCAGCCAGTTGCGCCCGGCCCGGTCGCGGGCGAAGGTCTCGGCCACCCCCAGGATGCGGGCCAGGTTCTCGGCCCGCTCCATGTAGCGGGCCAGCCAGACGATGCAATCGGCGTTGCGGGCAAGCAATTCGGTCATGTCACGCGCCCTCCGCCAGAACCCAGGTGTCCTTCGACCCGCCACCCTGGGACGAGTTGACCACCAGCGATCCCTCCTTCATGGCCACCCGGGTCAGGCCGCCGGCCAGTACCCGGGTCGAGGCACCGGTCACCGCGAAGGGGCGGAAGTCCACGTGGCGCGGCTGGGTGCCCTTGCCGGTCAGGGTGGGCGACACCGATAGGCCGATCATCGGCTGGCTGATGTAATTGGCCGGGTCGGCCTTCAGCTTGGCGCGGAACTCGTCGATCTCGGATTTGGTGGCCTTGGGGCCGAGGATCATGCCGTAGCCCCCCGATTCGCCCACCGGCTTGACCACCAGGTGCTCCAGGTTGTCGAGGGTGTATTGCAGCCCCGCCGCCTCGCGGCAGATGAAGGTTTCGACGTTGGGCAGGATGGCGTCCTCGCCCAGGTAGTACTTGATGATGCGCGGCATGTAGGCATAGACCGCCTTGTCGTCGGCCACCCCGGTGCCCGGCGCGTTGGCCAGCGACACGTTGCCCTTGCGGTAGGCCTCCATCAGCCCCGGCACGCCCAGCATGGAATCGGGGCGGAACACCTTGGGGTCCAGGAAGAAATCATCGATGCGGCGGTAGATGCTGTGCACCGGCGCCCGCCCGGCGGTGGTCAGCATGTAGACCCGGTCGTTCTCCACCACCAGGTCGCGGCCCTCCACCAGGGGGACGCCCATCTCGCGGGCCAGGAAGACGTGCTCGAAGAAGGCCGAGTTGTAGATGCCCGGCGACAGCAGCACCACGGTGGGCTCGTCCACGCCGGCGGGCGCGATCTCCTCCAGGGCGCGGCGCAGCATCAGGCCGTAATCGTCCACCGCCCGCACCCTTGTGCCTTCCATCAGATCGGGGAAGCATTGCAGCATCAGGTTGCGGTTCTCGACCACGTAGGACACGCCGGACGGGGTGCGGGCGTTGTCCTCCAGAACCCGGAACAGGCCGTCCTGGTCGCGGATCAGATCGATGCCGCATACATGGGAATAGGTGCCGCACGGCACCTTCATGCCGCGCATGAACGAATGGAAATTGACGTTGCCCAGCACCAGGTCGGCGGGCACCACCTTGTCGGCCAGGATCTTCTGGCCGCCGTAGAGGTCGGCGAGGAACAGGTTGATGGCGGTGACCCGCTGGACGATGCCGGCCTCGAGGCGCGTCCACTCGCCCGCCGTGATGACGCGCGGCAGCACGTCGAAGGGCAGGATGCGGTCGATGGCGTCCTTGTCGGAATAGACGGTGAAGGTGATGCCCAGATCGAACAGCTCCTTCTCGGCCCGGGCGGTGCGGTGGCGCAGATCGTCGGGGTCCAGCGCGTTGAGGCGCTGGGCGATGGCCGCCAGTTCGGCGGCGCCGTCGTCCCTGGCCGACAGCGCCTCGCAGAAGAATTCGGCGGGATCGTAGCCCGACAACAGGCCGGGGGCGGGCAGGGCGAGTCTAGGCCGGGTCATGGATGGTCCCCCTTTCGGCGCCTGTTCCGGGTGGCGCGGCGTGCAGTTTATCGCGGCATCTTGAATTGATCAAATTTAAGGCAGGCATGGCAGCATGCTGAATTTGGGGGCTTTTATCCATAACAACCCGATGGGGGTGTGCTACCCTGGCTACCTCGTCTCGCCACTTTCGTCCGGATGATCATGGGCATTCACGTCAAGCTGCGCCACACCACCAGCTACAAGTATGACCGACCGGTCGTTCTATCGCCGCAGGTGGTGCGGCTGCGCCCGGCGCCCCATGCCCGCACCCCGGTGCTGTCCTATTCCCTGAATGTGGAGCCCAAGGGACATTTCATCAACTGGCAGCAGGACCCCCAGGGCAACTGGCTGGCCCGGCTGGTCTTCCCCGACAAGGTGGATTCGTTCACGGTGGATGTGGATCTGGTGGCCGACCTGTCGGTGGTCAATCCCTTCGACTTCTTCCTGGAGCCCCAGGCCGAGCACTTTCCCTTCGCCTACGATCCGACCCTGGATCACGAGCTGAAGCCGTTCCTGCTGTGCGACGCGGCCGGGCCGCTGCTCACTGATTACGTCGCCTCCATCGATATCGGCCGTCCGACCCAGACCGCCGATTTCCTCGTGGCCCTGAATCAGCGGTTGCAGGACGACATCAGCTACACCATCCGCATGGAGCCGGGGGTGCAGACTCCGGAACAGACCCTGGGGCTGAAGAAGGGCTCGTGCCGGGATTCCGCCTGGCTGCTGGTGCAGATCCTGCGCCGCCTGGGCCTTGCCGCGCGCTTCGTGTCGGGCTACCTGATCCAGCTGGTTCCCGACGTCAAGCCGCTGGACGGCCCGGCCGGGGCGGCGGAGGATTTCACCGACCTGCACGCCTGGACCGAGGTCTATCTGCCCGGCGCCGGCTGGATCGGTCTCGACCCCACCTCGGGCCTGTTGACCGGCGAGGGGCATATCCCGCTCGCCGCCTCGCCCGATCCCACCAGCGCGGCGCCCATCACCGGCGCGGTCGAGCTGTGCAAGGTGGATTTCGAGCATTGCATGGCCATCACCCGCGTGATGGAGACGCCGCGCGTCACCAAGCCCTATACCGACGGGCAATGGCAGGCCGTGCTGGCGCTGGGCGATCTGGTGGACGAGAAGCTGAAGCAGGGCGACGTGCGCCTGACCCAGGGCGGCGAGCCCACCTTCCTCGCCACCGCCGATCCCGATGGGGAGGAATGGAACACCAGCGCCGTCGGCCCCACCAAACGGGCCTTCGCCGATACCCTGATCCGCCGGCTGCGCGACCGCTTCGCGCCGGGCGCGCTGATCGCCTATGGCCAGGGCAAGTGGTATCCGGGCGAAAGCCTGCCGCGCTGGGCCTTCTCGCTGATCTGGCGCGACGATGGCGAGGCGGTGTGGCGCGACCCCCGGCTGATCGCTCTGGAGGCCGAGGACAACTCCCCCACCCATGAACAGGCCCGCGACTTCTCGCAGGCGCTGTGCCGCCATCTGAACGTCGATCCCGATTACGCCATGCCCGCCTGGGAGGACCCGGCCTATTACCTGCTGCGGGAACAGGCCCTGCCCATCAATGTGGACCCCATCGATTCCAAACTGGAAAATCCCGAGGAGCGCGCCCGGCTGGCCACGGTGTTCAAGCGCGGCTTAGGGATGCCCACCGGCTACGTCCTGCCGCTGCAGCCCTGGCAGGCCAGGGACACCTTCCGCTGGATCACCGGGCCATGGCCGACCCGGGACGGCAAGCTGCTGACCATTCCCGGCGATTCGCCGCTGGGCCTGCGCCTGCCGCTGGAATCCCTGCCGTGGATTTCCGCCGACGCCTATCCCTATCACCATGAACGCGATCCCTTCGAGCCGCGGGGCCCCATGGCCCCGGTCCGGCGCCAGCGCGCCCAGACCGAGCGGGTCCCGGGATCGGGCGCGCCCAAGGCCACGGTGCTGCCGCAGATTCCGGTGGACCTGCGGCCCGTGGAGACCGCCAAGGGGCTGGTTTCGGAAAACGTGCGCACCGCGCTGTGCGTCCAGCCCCGGGACGGCCGTCTCAACGTCTTCCTGCCGCCGGTGGAAACCGCCGAGCAGTATCTCGACCTGATCGCGGCCGTCGAGCTTGCCGCCGCCGAGTTCGGTACGCCCGTCCATGTGGAAGGCTATCCGCCGCCCAACGACCCCCGCCTGAAGATCATCAAGGTCACCCCCGATCCCGGCGTCATCGAGGTCAATGTCCATCCGGTGGAGCACTGGCGCGAACTGGTGGCCAGCACCGAGATTCTCTACGACGAAGCCCATCAGGCCCGCCTGGGGACCGAGAAGTTCATGGTCGACGGCCGTCATGTGGGGACGGGGGGCGGCAACCACATGGTGCTGGGCGGCTGGACCCCCGCCGACAGCCCGTTCCTGCGCCGCCCCGATCTGCTGGGCAGCCTGATCCGCTTCTGGCAGAATCATCCCAGCCTGTCCTATCTGTTCTCGGGCATGTTCATCGGCCCGACCAGCCAGCATCCCCGCGTCGACGAGGCCCGCGACGACACCTTGTATGAACTGGAGATCGCTCTCGGCCAGTTGCCGCACCGGGGCACCGGCAGCGTGGCGCCCTGGGTGGTGGACCGGGTGCTGCGCAACGTGCTGATCGACGCCAGCGGCAATACCCACCGCACCGAGATCTGCATCGACAAGCTGTATTCCCCCGACGGTCCCACCGGGCGGCTGGGGCTGGTTGAGTTCCGCGCCTTCGAGATGCCGCCCCATGCCCGCATGAGCCTGGTGCAGCAATTGCTGCTGCGCGCCCTGGTGGCCCGCTTCTGGGACGAGCCCTATGTCGAGAAGCTGGTGCGCTTCGGCTCCTCCTTGCGCGACCGCTTCATGCTGCCCCACTGGATCGAGAAGGATCTGGACGAGGTGCTGGAATGGCTGGAAGCCGGCGGTCTTCATTTCGACCGGGCGTGGTTCGCCCCCCATCTGGAATTCCGCTTCCAGGCGGTGGGCGCCGTCACCCATCGCGGCGTGCGCCTGGAACTGCGCACCGCGCTGGAGCCCTGGCACGTCATGGGCGAGGAGCCCGGCGCCGGCGGCACGGTGCGCTATGTGGATTCCTCGGTGGAGCGGCTGCAGGTCAAGGTCGGCGGGCTGGTGGGCGACCGCTACGTGGTGACCTGCCATGGCCGCCGTCTGCCGCTGGCGCCCACCGGCGTCTCGGGGGAATGGGTGGCGGGCGTGCGGTACCGCGCCTGGAAGCCGGCGTCGTGCCTGCATCCCACCATCGGCGTGCATACGCCCCTGGTCTTCGACCTGGTGGATACCTGGACCGGCGAGGCGGTGGCGGGCTGCACCTATCACGTCGCCCATCCCGGCGGGCGCAGCTACGACACCTTCCCGGTCAATGCCTACGAGGCCGAGGCGCGGCGCCGCGCCCGCTTCTTCGCCTTCGGCCATTCCCACGGGCCGATGCGGGTGGAGGCTGGCGCGGTGCATCCCGACTACCCAAATACACTGGACCTGAGGCTACAATAGGCGCTAACACCGTCGCGACTTGGGGGAGGGGAAAATTCCGCGTCGCCTGCGCTCCCGCGTGGAAGGGCCCGCCTGGACCTTCGATGCCGTCTACCGTCCGCCGCCCGGAGCCCATGACGAGGTGATGGCGCCGGGGGTGGGCGTTCGCCCCCATTGGCAGGGCTTCATCGAGGGCATGAACCGCCTGGGCCTCGACGAGCTGACCCGGCGCTGGGATCTGGGCCAGCGGCTGATCCGCGACAACGGCGTCACCTACAACGTCTATGGCGACCCGGCTGGCCTGGACCGCCCGTGGCGGCTCGACCCCCTGCCGCTGATCCTGTCGGCGGAGGAATGGGCCGGACTGGCCCGGGGCATCGAGCAGCGGGCCGCCCTGCTGGATGCGGTGCTGGCCGATCTCTATGGCGAGCGCTCGCTGATGGGGCGCGGCGTCATCCCGCCCTCGGCCCTGCACGCCAATCCCGCCTTCCTGCGGCCCTGCCACGGCTGGATTCCGGCGGGCGGCCACTGGCTGCAGCATTACGCCGCCGATCTGGTGCGCGGCCCCGACGGCCAGTGGCGGGTGTTGAGCGACCGCACCGAAAGCCCGTCGGGCGCCGGCTACGCCCTGGAGAACCGCTCCATCGTCAGTCGCGTGCTGTCGGAATTCCATCGCGCCCTGCAGGTGGAGCGGCTGTGGCCGTTCTTCGAGGCGCTGCGCCGCACCCTGCAGGGTCTGTCGGTGCGCCACCGCGACGATCCGCGCATGGTGCTGCTGACCCCCGGCCCCTACAACGCCACCTATTTCGAGCATGCCTTCCTGGCCCGTCAGCTGGGCATCACCCTGGTGCAGGGCGAGGATCTGACGGTGCGCGACAACACCGTCTATCTGAAGGCGCTGACCGGGCTGCAGCAGGTGGACGTCATCTTGCGCCGCACCGGCGGCACCTGGTGCGATCCGCTGGAATTGCGCGGCGATTCCCAACTGGGCGTGGCTGGGCTGCTGCAATCGGCGCGGCGCGGCAACGTCGCCCTGTTCAACGCCATCGGCAGCGGCCTGCTGGACGGCGCCTCATTGCTGGGCTTCATGCCGGCCCTGGCCCGGTCGCTGCGGGACGAATCCCTGCTGCTGCCCTCGGTGCCCAGCTGGTGGTGCGGCGAGCCCGCCGCCCTGGAGCATGTTCTGCGCAACCTGGAGCGGCTGGTGATCCGCCCGGCCTTCGGGCGCCGCGACCAGCCGGTGATCGGCGCCGCCCTGTCCGGGGTCCAGGCCGCCGAGCTGCGCGCCGCCATCGCCGCCCGCCCCTGGGACTGGGTCGGCCAGGAGGTCAAGGCCACCTCGACCCTGCCGGTATGGGCCGAGGGCCAACTGGAACCCCGTCATTGCGTGCTCAGGGTCTTCGCGGTGCGGACGGAAAAGGGCTGGCAGGCCATGCCGGGCGGGCTGGCCCGGCTGTCGTCCGAGCGCGACCTGCTGGCATCGCGGCTGCAGACCGGCGGCGGCGGCAGCAAGGACGTGTGGATCGCCTCGCCGCCGCAGAAGCTGACGGTCACCGCGCCCCGCCCGCAGGCGCCGCCGGTGCGCCTGACCCGCGAGAACCGCGACCTGCCGTCGCGGGTGGCCGACAACATGTTCTGGCTGGGCCGTTATCTCGAGCGTTGCGAGGCGACCACGCGGCTGCTGCGCGCCGCCCTGGTCCGCATCGAGGATTCCCTGGCCGAGGGCGATTCCGTCCAGGCCCTGGCCATGATCCGCACCATGGCCGCCCTCGGCCTGCCGGTCCCGGAAGAGACCGGCGACGAGCCGGTGGAGGGGCTGGCCGACCGGCTGGTGGCCCATCACCTGGCCGCCGAGGGCGCCGGGCTGGCCGGCTGTGTCGAGCGTTTGCTGCGCATCGTCGTCCATCTGCGCGATCGCCTGTCCAACGACACCTGGCGCGCCCTGCACCTGCTGCGGGACGAGATCGGCCTGCTGGCCGCCGAGACCGGGGGGGGCGACGTGCTGGGCCGCCTCAACGCCATGGTGCTGACCATGCAGGCGGTCAGCGGCCTGGCCATGGAGAACATGACCCGCGGGCCGCAATGGCTGTTCCTCGATTCGGGCCGCCGCGCCGAGCGGGCCATCGCCATGGTCGAGATGATCAGCGGCGCCCTGTCCGACGTGGAGGGCGAGGCAATGGTGCCGCTGGAGCTGCTGCTGGAGACCTGGGACAGCGTGATGACCTATCGCTCGCGCTATCTTTCCACCCCCCGTCTGGCCGGGGTTCTCGACCTGCTGCTGTGCGACGAGGCCAATCCCCGCTCGCTGGGCTTCCAACTGGCCCGCCTGGAGGGCCACATGAACCGGCTGGCCACCATGGGCGAGCATTCGGGCTTCTACAAGCCGGAGCAGAAGCTGATGACCGTGCTGTGCGGCACCATCCGCACCACCGACGTCATGGTGATCTCGCGCTACGACCGCGACGGCGGCTATCACGACGCCCTGCGCCTGCTGGACATCCTGCGCTCGCGCCTGTGGGAACTGTCCGAGCAGATCAGCCGCGCCTATTTCATCCATGCCCAGTGGCGGCTGCCCACCGCGCCCATGGAGGAACCGGCGTGAAGTTCAGGGTCCGCCACACCACCACCTACAAGTACACCGAGCCGGTGCAGCTCTCCCACCATGCCGCCCATCTGCGGCCGCGCACCGTGGACGGCCAGATTGTCGAGCAGGTCAAGGTGGCCATCCGCCCGACGCCGGAGGTGCTGCACGAGGGCGGCAGCGACTATTTCGGCAATCCCATCACCTTCTTCACCATCCAGAGCCCCCATTCCACCCTGGTGATCGACGCCTCGTTCATGGTGGAGACCGCCGGCCAGCCGCTGCTGCCCCAGGTGGCGGTGCCGGCTTGGGATTCGGTGCGGCTCAACACCTGGTCGGGGGCGCGCGGTATCGACGAGGCGGTGATGGATTTCGTCTTCGCCTCGTCCCAGGTGCCGTCTTTGCCCGAGGCCGAGCGCTACGCCCTGCCCAGCTTTCCCGCCGGCCGCCCGCTGAACGAGGCGGTGATGGACTTGAACCGTCGCATCCATGCCGACTTTACCTTCGACCCCGAGGCCACCACCGTCGGCACGCCCCTGGCCAGCGTGTTCCAGCAGCGCCGCGGCGTCTGCCAGGACTTCGCCCATGTGGGCATCGCCTGCCTGCGCGCCATGGGGCTGGCGGCCCGCTATGTCAGCGGCTATATCCGCACCAAGCCGCCGCCGGGCAAGGAAAAGCTGGTGGGCGCCGACGCGTCGCACGCCTGGCTGTCGGTCTACCAGCCAGGCTGGGGCTGGCTCGACCTCGACCCCACCAACGACATGGCCGCCGGCCAGGACCACATCGTGGTGGCCTGGGGCCGCGACTACGACGACGTCACCCCGGTGCGTGGCGTGGTGCTGGGCGGCGGCGAGCATCAGGTGCTGGTCGCCGTCGACGTGCTGGAGATGTGATCCGGCGGGTTCCGGACTCGGCGGCTTCGGCCATTCAAGGTGAATCAGGCGGCGATTGAGAACACCCAAATCATGGTTCCGTCACGAGAAGCGCAAAACCGGTTAAAACGCACCGCTTCGTCGGTTCGGCAATCTGTCGGGCGTTCTAACGAAGCCCTAATTGAATCGAATGCCCTCCTCGCCTCCCTCGCCCTGCGGACCTTCCGGGGCGAGCTATGACCGGACCCGTCCCCTCCCGGCGCCGTAAACTGGGATGGAGGGCCGCGCTGGTCTGCGCCGTGCTTGGGGGCGTTGCGCTGCTTCTCGCCTGGCCGCGCCCGGAGGAAGACATTCACCGCGAAATCATCGCTGCCCTCCGGGCCGAACTGACTCCCGCCATGATCGCCCAGGCGCTGGATGCCGGGGATGCGGACGGAGCCGAGTTGCTGGCTGAGGCGGCGGAACTGGCCGGTATCGGCGTTCCCAAACCCATCGCCGATCGTCTGGCGGCAGAGATGGCCCCATGGAAGCAGGCCGCCCGCAAGGCCGCCGATTGCGGCAAGGGGGCGGTGCTTGGCCGGGCCGCCGGTGTCGCGGGGATCGCCTGCTCGGTGGTCGCCGACATGACCCTGCTGGGCGACGTCAGGGACGCCACCGTCGAACTGAGCAAGCCGTTGCGGGGGGAGGAGCCTGACTCCCTGATCCTCGGCCTTGCTGCCGCGGGGCTGGTGCTGGAGGTGGCGGCCCCCGCCACCGGCGGCGCTTCCCTGGGCGCCAAAGGCGGAACCGCCGTGCTGAAGGTGGGGGCGAAAAGCCGGTTGATCGCCCGCCGCCTGCTGGACGAGGTGGGTGGGGTTCTGTCCTCGGCGATCCGTCCTGGACCGCTCAAGGCATTGGCGCCCGCCGATCTGGCCGATGTTCCCCGCCTGCGCCGCGCCATGGGCGAATCCGTCGATCTGCGGCGTCTCGCCCCGCTGACCGAGGCGGGAACCTCCTTGGCCCGCATCGCCGAGAAGGGAGCCCTGGGCGATGCGGTGATGGTCGCCAGGACCGCCCGCACCCTGGACGATGTGAAGACGGCGGAAAAGCTTGCCTCGGTCTTCGGCAAGCGCACCGGCGCGGTGCTGAAGGTGTTGGGAGCCAAAGCCTTCGATCTGGTCGCCCTGGCCGTGCGTCTGGTCTGGGCGCTTCTGGGGCTGTGCTTCGGGGCTCTGTGCTGGCTGGTGGCCGGGCTGATCGCCCTGCGCGGCATGGTCCGCCTGATCAAGCGGCTGTTCCGGCCCTCCTCCCTCGTGGGCTCATAGCATATCCCGGTGATCGCAACCGATCCCCGGGACCGCCCTCAGATGGCGGGCGGCGCCTTGCGCCTGACCAGGTTCCGATGAGTCCAGCCCATCGGAACCTGATATCACCCCGTCTCAGGTTCCCGCCGCTCGGCGCAAAGGCTCGGCGATCTCTTCCACCAGGAAGTCGAGGAACGCCCGGACCTTGGGGCTCAAGCCCCGGCTGCTGGGAAACAGCGCGTGGTACTCGGTGACCGGCGGCGCCCATTCGGGAAGCAACCGGACCAAGCGTCCCTGCCGCACATCCTCGGCCACCAGCAGCGGCGGCAGCCAGGACAGCCCCATTCCGGCCAGCACGGAATCCCGCAGCACGCCGGGATCGTTGACCGCAAGGCGGGGATGGAGGGTGACCGACATGTCGCCCTCGGGACCGCTCAGCCGGCGGGTCACCGCCCCCACGGCGGCGGTCAGTTCCAGCATGTCGTAGCCCGGTAACTCGCGGGGGTGGGCCGGCGGCATACCCCCCTTCAGATAAGCCGGGCTGGCGCACAGCCAGGGGCGGTTGCTGCCGAGCTGGCGAACCATCAGGCTCGACGGAACCAGCGGCCCCACCCGCAGGGCCAGGTCGAACCCCTCTTCCACCAGGTCCACCATGCGGCCGGTGAGGTCCAGCACCACCTGCACCTCGGGGTGACGGCTCAGGAAGCGGGGCAGGGCCGGTCCCAGGAACAGCATGCCCAGGGTGTAGGGCGCGGTCATCCGCAGCACCCCGCGCGGCTGGCCGTGGAAGGCGGCCAGCTCCTGTTCCGCTTCCTCCACGTCGGTGACGATGCGCTGGGCGTGGCGCAGGAAGGTCTGACCCTCGCCGGTCAGCGACAGCCCGCGCGTGGTGCGATGGACCAGACGCAGTCCCAGCCGTTCCTCCAGTTGCGACAGGGTCCGGCTGACCGTGGATTTGGGCAGCGACAAGGCGCGTGCCGCCGCCGAGACGCCCTTGAACTCGGCGACCTTGACGAAGATGCGGATGGCGGCCAGTTCCACGCTATCGTTCCATATTTGCTAACAGATTTGCCAATATTAGCTGAATAGTACGAATTTTGGAACGACGCTACTGTGCCTGCAAGCCCTGAGGTCCCCTGGGGCATCGCGAACACGGAGCAACCACCATGACCAAGGATCTCTTCCAGCCCCTGCGCCTGGGCGACCTTACCCTGCCGAACCGCATCGCCATGGCCCCCATGACCCGTTCGCGCGCCGACGACGACGGCGTGCAGCCCGACATCGCCGCCACCTATTACGGCCAGCGCGCCGGGGCCGGCCTGATCATTTCCGAGGGCATCTACCCCTCGGCCATGGGCAAGGGCTATGTCCGCACCCCGGGCCTTCACACCGACGCCCAGGTGGCGGCCTGGAGCAAGGTCACCCAGGCGGTGCATGCCAATGGCGGGCGCATCTTCGCCCAGCTGATGCATACCGGCCGGGTCGCTGTTCCCGCCTTCCTGCCGGGCGGCATGCTGCCCGTGGCGCCCTCGGCCATCCGCGCCGAGGGGCAGGCCTATACCGACCAGGGCATGACGCCCATGGTCACGCCGCGTGCCCTGGAGACTTCGGAAGTGGCCGGTGTGATCGACGAATACCGCCAGGCGACCCGCCGCGCCCTGGAGGCCGGATTCGACGGCGTCGAACTGCACGCGGCCTCGGGATACCTGCCGGAACAGTTCCTGTCGTCCAAGAGCAACCGGCGCACCGACGGCTATGGCGGGTCCATCGCCAACCGCGCCCGCTTCGTGGTCGAGGCGTTGCAGGCCATGGCTGCGGTGGCCGGTCCCGGCCGCGTCGGTATCAAGGTCTCGCCGGAGATGAACTTCAACGACGTGGCGGACGAGACCCCGCAGGAGACCTACAGTCACCTGGTCGAGCGTATCGCGCCCCTGAACCTCGCCTATCTGCACGTGGCGCTGTTCGGCACCCCCACCGACTATCACGGCCTGCTGCGCCCCCTGTTCCGGGGGGCCTATCTGGCCGGCGGCGGCTTTACCGGAGAAACCGCCGAAGCCGCCCTGGCCCAGGGCGGCGCCGACGCCATCGTCTTCGGCGCCGCCTTCATCGCCAACCCCGACCTGCCCAGGCGGTTGGCGGAAGGGTTGCCCCTGGCCGAGCCGGACAAGGCGACCTTCTACGCGCCGGGACCGACGGGCTACATCGATTACCCGGCTGCGATCTGAGGAACGTGGGATGACCGCCTGCGACGTTTACGCAGGCGGTCGGCTCATTTTCCATCGTAACCTCAAAGCCTTCTCCTGCCGCATCAGCGATATGCGGGCGCGAGTCCAGGCGTGCATCGGCATCGGCCTTGCGGTCAAAGGTCTTGGATTGGGGGGGAAGCCGTTGCGGTTGAAGCGTTTGGCGATGGTCGCCATTGAGGAACGTGCCGGGACAGCGCCTAACGGCTCAGTATCCCGCAAATTCAATGTCTGGTCTGGGTTTGCTTCGCGGACCCATCGACAAGCCGCAGAGTTCTGCGGCTTGTCGATGGTCGGAGTGAGAGGATTCGAACCTCCGGCCCCTGCCTCCCGAAGACAGTGCTCTACCAGGCTGAGCTACACTCCGGTCGCCTGCGAGGCGCCTCTTATAGCGCCAACGTTGCGGCGGCGCAAAGGGATTTTGCGCCGCCGCGAGGTGCTGGAAAACAATCAGATTTCCCGGCCGATCAGGGCGTCCGCCGAGAAGCGGCCGCCGCCCCGGATGACGAAGGCCACGGCGACGATGCCCCACATCAGCGGGTATTCGTAGCCGCCGCTGGTCCAGAAGAAGCCCTTGCCCAGATGGACGCCGAACACCGCCGCCGCCATCAGGCCGGCCACCAGGGCGGCGACGGGGCGGGTGAGCAGGCCGGCGGCCAGCATCAGGCCGCCGGCGAACTCGATCAGGCCGGCCAGCAGGGCCAACCCGGCCGGCAGGCCCAGCTTGGCGGCGAAGAACTGGCCGGTGGCCTCCAGGCCGTAGCCGCCGAACCAGCCGAACAGCTTCTGGGCGCCATGGGGCACCAGCAGCAGGCCGGCGGTGACCCGCACCATGGGCTCGGCCAGGGGCGACAGCGCCGCGGTGATGGGGGCGACGGCGGGAAGCAGGGGCTTGGCGGAAGAAGCGGAAGAAAGGGAGAGGGTGGACATGGCGGACCTCGTCGGTGAAGGGCTTGATCTGGGGCCGACTCTACGCCCGCCGCTTTGATGGCAACAATCGCCTGATTATTCACATGGCTGTTTCGCCATGCGAAACGACAGATAGGGATACCGCTTCCGGCTGGAAAAAGCCGCCCGGATGGGATATCGGGAAGCGTGCTCACATTTTCCGGTGGATCAAACCCATGTCCAAGGCCAAGAAGACCGCTGTCACTCCCACCCGCGAGGAGAACTTCCCCGAATGGTACCAGCAGGTGATCAAGGCCTCCGACATGGCGGAGAATTCGCCGGTCCGCGGCTGCATGGTCATCAAGCCCTGGGGCTACGGCATCTGGGAATCCATCCAGCGCGACCTTGACCGCCGCATCAAGGAGACCGGGCACGAGAACTGCTATTTCCCGCTGTTCATCCCGCTGTCGTTCCTGGAGAAGGAGGCCGCCCACGTGGAGGGCTTCGCCAAGGAGATGGCGGTGGTCACCCATCACCGCCTAGTGGCAGAGAACGGCAAGCTGGTGCCATCGGGCAAGCTGGAGGAGCCCCTGGTGGTGCGCCCCACCTCCGAGACCATCATCGGCGACGCCTTCGCCCGCTGGATCCAGTCCTACCGCGACCTGCCCATGCTGGTGAACCAGTGGGCCAACGTGGTCCGCTGGGAGATGCGGCCGCGCATCTTCCTGCGCACCGCCGAATTCCTCTGGCAGGAGGGCCACACCGCCCATGCCACGGCGGAAGAGGCCATGGAAGAGACGCTGCGCATGCTCGACGTCTACCGCGCCATGTCCGAGGAGGTGCTGGCCATGCCGGTGATCGTCGGCGAGAAGCCGGCGCACGAGCGTTTCCCCGGCGCCGACCGCACCTATTCCATCGAGGCCATGATGCAGGACGGCAAGGCGCTGCAGGCCGGCACCTCGCACTTCCTCGGCCAGCATTTCTCCAAGGCGCAGAACATCCGCTACCAGACCGCCCAGGGCGGCGAGGAATTCTGCTACACCACCTCGTGGGGCGTCTCCACCCGCCTGATCGGCGGCGTGATCATGAGCCACGCCGACGACAACGGCCTGCGTGTCCCGCCGCGCATCGCGCCCAAGCAGATCGTCTTCGTGCCCATCACCCGGGCTGACGGCGACGAGGCGCTGATCGAGGACTTCCTGGCCCCCATCGTCAAGGAACTGTCGGCCCAGAGCTTCGGCGGCGAGCGCCTGCGGGTGCATGTGGACCGCCGCCCCATCGCGCCGCCGGAAAAGCGCTGGGAATGGGTGAAGAAGGGCGCCCCCATCATCTGCGAGGTCGGGCCGCGCGACGTGGCCGGCGGTTCGCTCGCCGTGATCCGCCGCGACGGCGAACTGAAGGGCCAGATCACTCCCCGGGACGAGTTCGTCGCCCGCGCGGCTTCCGTCCTGGAGGACATCCAGAACAGCCTGTTCACCCAGGCGGCCACCGCCCTGAGGGACCGCACCGTTACGGTGGACAGCCTGGACGACTTCATCTCGGTGTTCGCCGACGACACCACCTTCGGCCGCAAGTTCGTGCGCGCCAAGTGGTGCGGCGACGCCGACACCCTGGCCAAGCTGGACGAGTGGAGCGTCACCGTGCGCAACGTGCCGTTCGACCAGGACGGCGCGCCGGGCAAATGCGTGCTGAGCGGCCGCCCGGCGACGCAAGAGGTGATCTTCGCGAAGTCCTACTGACCCGGATGAAGGCCCAGGCAGCCGTAATAGGCGGCCAGGGCCTGGCGGGTGGCCGGCAGGTTGTAGCGGTCGGCCACCTTCTGCCCTTCCTCCCGCATGGCATCGATCCATGCCTCGCCGGCCCCGATGCCCTTGACCAGGGCGTGCAGGGCGTCGGCCACGCTCTCGTGCTCGTCGGCGCCGAACCAGAACCCGTTCTCCGGCCGGGCGTATTCCAGCCCGCCATGGCCGTGGTAGCCGGCGACCAGGCAGCCCGAGGCCATGGCCTCGATGGGGATGAGACCCAGCCCCTCGAAATGGCTGAGCGACAGCAAGATGTCCGAGGCCCCCAGGGTCTCGGCCAACTGGTCCTCGGTGAAGTTCTCGATCACCACGAACGGCACGTGGCGGGTATCGGGGTACTTGGCCTTGAACATGAAGGCGATCATCGAGGCGTGGCGGGGCATCTTGCGCGGGATGGCGGCGATCTGCAGCCGTTTGGCGCGCGGCCGGAATCTCTCGCGGTCGATGTCGTAGGGGATCAGCGCCACGTCCTTGAGGCCCAGCACGCTTTCCAGCATGCGCTTGATCGGCCCGCACGAGCAGAACACGTCGCGGAAGCCCAACTGGGCATAGGTGGTCTTGGGGATCAGGTCGTTGAAGACGTAGTACTGGTTCTGGCAGAACAGCAGCTTGGTGCAGGGGCGGCGGGTGTGGAGCAGCGGCGCGAATTCCGGGAAGCCGATGACCTCGGGAAACACCAGCACGTCGTCGGGGCGCAGCGTCTCCTCGGAAAAGCCGTCGATCAGCCGACCCTCTGACCTGAACCAGAACGGATGCCCCGCGGGCTGCCAGACCCAGGCGTCGTACCCCATCTCCACCAGCAGTTCCACGTGGCGGTAGGCCGTCTTCACCCCGCCGGTGATCACATCGGCGGGAAACGGGCACAGATAGATGATGCGGCTCATGGGGCTTATTCGACCGTGAAGTACTTGTGCAGCTTGGCCACCTTCATCAGGTTCTCCACCTGGCCGGTGGCGCCCTTCAGGATCACGTCGCGGCTCTGCTGGACGGCGGCGTCGCGCACGATCAGCAGCATGCCCAGCGCCGAGGAATCCATGAACTCCACCCGCGACAGGTCGAAGCGCACCCTGGCGGTCCCGGCATTGCCGATATGGGACAGGATGTCGCGGAACGCCTTGTGATCCTTGTGGGTCATGCGGCCGCTGACCTTGATGGTCAGGCCGCCGTCGCGGGATTCGAATTCATGCTCCATAATGCCCCCGTTACTCCGTCAGCCCTTGCGGGCATTCCCATACGTTAGATTTGCCTTAAATTCTCGCCGGAGCAAGGAACAATGACCATCGTCGCCGTCATGGATGGTATCTCGCCCCAGGCCGAGGAGCATCTCCGCCTGCTGGGCTGGCCGGTGGCGGCGGAGCCCGGGGATGGCCACGGCGCGGTGATGGTGCGCGAGCGCTTTCCGGCCGGCGACCTGGCCGGCTGCCTGTCGCCGCCCTGGGCCGGCGGCATCGAGGTGGGCGGCACCGGGCTGCATCCGGTGGGCTCGTGCTTCCGCCGCCATCTGGCCGAAGGCGGGCTGGGCCTGTCGCTGCGCTCCGACACCGCCTATGGCGGCGATGTCGCCCTTCCCTTCGCCCAGGCCGTCGGCCGGCGTCTGGCCGAGCCCGAAGGCGGCGCGCTGGAGTTCATCATCCAGGAAATGGTCACCAACGCGCTGCTGCACGGCAATCTGATGGTCGGCGGCATCGACAGCGACGGCGGCGGCGGGCTGGACGGCTTCGGCGAGCGCATCGAGGCGGCGCTGGCCGATTCCGAGCGCGCCGGGCGGCGGGTTCAGCTGTCCGCTTCGCTGGTCGGTGACCGCCTGGAACTGGCGGTGGAGGATGACGGGCCGGGCTTCGACCATCCCGATTCCCATGCCAATTCCCGCCGCCCCCATGGCCTGGCCCTGCTGGAATCCATGGTCTCTGACCTGCGGATCGAGGAGGGGGGGCGGCGGACCGTCGCCACCCTGGTCATCCCCACCCGCCAACTGCGGCCCGAGCCGCCGGGCCTGGAGAGCGTGCGGGTGCTGGTGGTGGACGACAACCTGATGAACCGGGTGCTGATGGAGACCCTGCTGCTCCGCATGGGGGTCGGCCGGGTGGAAACGGTGGAATCGGGTGAGAAGGGGTTGGCCGCCATCGCGCGCGAGAAGCCCGACCTGATCCTGCTCGACGTGATGATGCCCGGCATGGACGGCTTCGAGATGTGCCGCCAACTGCGGCGGCGGCATCCGCTGACCGAGTTGCCGGTGATCTTCGTCACCGCCCTGGACGGCCCTGCCGACCGCACCGCCTGCTTCCAGGCCGGGGGCAGCGACATGGTCACCAAGCCCATCGACGCCCACGAGGTGGCGGCGCGGGTGGGGGTGCACCTGCGCCTCGGCCAGGCCATGGACGGCCTGAAGGCCTATCGCGAGCGGGTCCACGAGGAGTTGCGGGCCGCCCGCGCGGCGCAGGCCGCCCTGATGCCGACCTCGGCGGAGCTGTCGGCCATCCGCGGCCGGCTGGGGCTGGTGGTGGACGGCCGCATCGAAAGCTCGTCCGAGCTGGGCGGCGATTTCTGGACGGTGCTGCCCGCCGGGCCGAACCAGATGACCCTGCTGGTGGCCGACTTCACCGGCCACGGCCCGGTGGCGGCCTTCAACGTCTTCCGCCTGCATCTGCTGCTGTCGCGCCTGCCGCGCCAGATGCCGTCGCCCTCGGCGCTGCTCGGTCATCTCAATCTGGAACTGAAGGCGGTGCTGCGCCCCGGCCAGTTCGCGGCGGCCTTCGCCGCCCTGATCGACGTGGAGGCCGGCACCCTGACCTATGCCGGAGCCGCCTCGCCGCCGCCGGTCCTGGTAAGCGGCGGCGCGGCCCGCTTTCTCGAGGCCGACGGGCCGCCGCTGGGCGCCTTCGCCGACGCCGAGTACGAGGAGACCCGTATCGGCCTGCCGTGCGGCGCGGCGCTGCTGGCCTATTCCGACGCCCTGGTGGAAAGCCTGGGCGACGACGGGGCGCTGGCCTGCGACCAGGAAAGCCTGCGCGAGTGGGTCCAGGGTGTCCGGGCCGGCCATTCGCTGGCCGACGAGGTGTTGGCCCGCTTCCGGGAAAAGGTGCCGGGCGAACCGCCGGATGACCTGACCCTGGTCTGCATCCGGCGGCCGTGAAGGGGGGCGGCCGGGACGGCCGCGCTCCAGGGCATCCTGCCCGCTTTCTCAGCTGAAGGCGTTGGCCAGTTCGTCCAGCAGGCCCTGTACTTCCTGCGACGGGTCCTCGATGGCCTCGACGGCGTCGACGGCGCCGTCGAAATCGTTGTCGCGGAAGCGCCGGGCCGCCTCGATGCCCAGCTGGTGGACCTTCTCGTGCGGGGCTTCCAGGGCGCGGAAGGCCGGGTGGCTCCTGATCTTCTCGTCGGTGACCGAGTAGTACCACTTGCCCAGGCGGCAGCTCTTGTGGTTGGCCAACTCGTCGGGGTTGATGGTGGTCTTCTCGGCCAGCATCTCGGCCAGGCGGCGGCGCCAGATCATGTGGTCGGACTTGGCCAGGTGGATCACCGCGTTGCGCATCTCCACCAGGTTCATCTCGTTCAGCATCTCGGCCAGATTGCCGCTGGCCTTGGACGAGATGTCGATCACCGTGTTGATGGCCTTGGTGTCGTCCACCGAGCGGGCGGCGGCGGCCTCCAGGTTGTCGGCGATCTCCTGGGCGGCCTCGCGCTGCTGGGCCAGATGCTCGGAGATTTCCTGCATCAGGGTGGTGACGTCGCGGATCTCGTGGCTGACGGTGCGCATCTTGTCCACCGAGCCCAGCACCACCTGTTCGCCTTCGCGCACCGTTTCGGCGCCCTTGCCCATGCCGGTCAGGATGGCGGCGGTTTCCTCGGTCAGCATGTCGATGCGCGCGCGGATTTCCTGGGTGGCCTGGCCGACCTGGTTGGCCAGGTTCTTGACCTCGGTGGCCACCACGGCGAAGCCCTTGCCGAACTCGCCGGCCCGGGCCGCCTCGATGGTGGCGTTCAGCGCCAGGATGTTGGTCTGCCGGGCGATCTGCTCGATCTGCTTGACGCTGGTTCCGATGGAGGACGACGCCTCGGTCAGGCGCGAGACGCGGGCGGTGGCGTCGTTCACCGTGGTGACGATGCTCTGCATGGTGCTGACCACCGCCTCGGTGCTGCGCGCGCCTTCGTCCGAGACGTCCTGGACCGAGCGGGCGTTGGCGGCGGCCAGTTCCGAGGTCCGCGCGATGGCCTGGACGGTGGAGACCAGTTCCTCGGTGGAGGCCGAGATGGTGGCCATGCGGCGGCTCATCTCGCGGATGGAGCGCAGCGTGTGCACCGCCTGGGTCACCGTGCCGTTCAGGTGGATGGACATGCCCACCGACTGCACCAGCAGCGAGCGGGAGCGGTCCTCCAGCTTGCCGGCCAGGGTCTTGAGCTTGTCGGCCAGCGGACCGCCGGTATCGGGCAGGGAGCGGTAGCCGCCCTCGATCAGGCGATCAACCATGGCCTCGAACTCGGGCATGGAAATATCCTGGGAATCCGCCACGCTAGTCCCCCTTTTTGAAATTCCCATCGAGAATATAAGGTCTTGTACCGTGTCGCAAGATGATGGGATGGCGCCGGGGTTGAAACGCCGCGCCCCCTTCCGTATCCTCCGGGCCAATCCGGAAAAAAGCCGAGGTTCCGCCATGCCCTCCTTCGACGTCGTTTCCAAGACCGACCTTGCCGAGGTCGACAACGCCCTGGCGGGCATCACCCGCGAGGTCGCCCAGCGGTTCGACTTCAAGGGCTCGAAGTGCTCGGTGGAGCGCAAGGACCAGATGATCACCGTCCTGGCCGACGACGATTCCAAGCTGAAGACCATGCACGAGCTGCTCAGCGTCCACTTCACCCGGCGCAAGGTCGATCCCAAGGCGCTGGAGTACAAGAGCGTGGAAAAGGCCTCGGGCAACACCGTCCGCCAGGAAGTCCGCATCAAGGACGGAATCGAGACGGTGTTGGCCAAGCGGCTGGTCAAGGAGATCAAGGATGCCAAGCTGAAGGTCCAGGTCGCCATCCAGGGCGACGAACTGCGCGTCACCGGCAAGAAGCGCGACGACCTGCAGGAGGCCATCGCCCTGTTGCGCAAGCTGGAGGTGGATCAGCCGCTGCAATACATCAACTTCCGCGACTGATTTTCTTCCAGCCATGCATCCCGGGCGGGGCGCCATGTCGCGCCCGGGTGCGGTTTCCCCCGCTGCGTAAATGACTCCGTAAGACAATCCGGTCTATGCTGCACTGCATCATCCGGGATGGCGAGTGTGTGGAGTCCATGATGAAACCGTCCTTCGGCCTTCGTTTCGTCCATGCCAGCCTGATCTGCGAGGATGCCCTCGCGGTGGGCGAGAACAAGCAGGCCCTGTGCGAGATCACCCGCGTCGCCGACGATATCGTCTGGTACGCCGTGCTGGGCCGCAACGGCGGCACCGTCAGCCGCGAGTGGATCGAGGCGGCCCGCTTCCCCGACATCTTCGTCCAGGCGGCCTGAGCCGGCCAGGCCCGTGAACGTCTTCTTCCTCGACCGCGACCCGGTGGCGGCGGCCCGTCTGCATTCCGACCAGCATGTGGTGAAGATGGTGCTGGAAACGGCGCAGATCCTCTGCGCCGTACTGCACCGCCACGGCATCACCGCTCCCTACCGCCCGACCCATGCCCGGCATCCCTGCGTGCTGTGGACCGGCGACAGCCTGTCCCATTGGGAGTGGGTGCGGCGGCTGGGGCTGGCGCTCGGCGCCGAATACACCTTCCGGCGTGGCCGGGTGCACGCCTCGGCCGAGGTGATCGCCGCCCTGCCGCCGGTGCCGCCCATTGCCGACCTGGGCTGGAGCGATCCGCCCCAGGCCATGCCCGAATCCTATCGCGGCCCCGATCCGGTGGCGGCCTACCGGCGTTATTACCGGGCGGAGAAGTCGGTGTTTCCCGGCAAGGGGCCCGCCACCTGGAGCCTTCGGGAAACGCCGGATTTCATGATGTAGGCTCGGCCAGGGCCTTGTCGATGGCGGCGCGCAGGCGGCCGGAATCGGGGGCGGTGGTGCTGGCGAACCAGTCCACCATCCTTCCGTCGCGGCCCACCAGGATCTTGTGGAAGTTCCAGCGCGGCACGCCCAGCGGCCCGGTGCGCTCCGCCGCCCAGCGGTAGAAGGGATGGGCGTCCGTCCCGGTCACCGCCTGCTTTTCCAGCAACGGAAAGTCCACGCCGAAATTGATCTCGCAGAAGCTGGCCACCTCGCTGTTGGCTCCCGGTTCCTGGGAGCCGAAATCGTTGGACGGCACGCCCAGGATCAACAGGCCGCGCCCCCGGTACTCGCGCCACAGGGATTGCAGCCCCTGGTATTGCGGGGTGAAGCCGCATTTTGAGGCGGTGTTGACCACCAGCACCACCTTGCCCTTCAGGGTGTCGGCCTCGATGCGCCCGCCGCTGATGGCCGGGAGCGGCAGCGACGACCACTCGAGCCGCTCGCCGGCCGGTCCGGCGGCGACGCTGCCGGCCAGGCCGATGGCCGCCAGCATCGAGGCCAGGACGGCGCCGAGGGGATTGGCGGGAAGGAAACGATGCATCTGGACCTCCTTGCCCCCTTGAGAGGTGGGGATGCCGCCGCATGGGTCAAGGACCCCATGGGGATGCCACCTATGGACGAGAATGGCCGGACCACGTAATCTGAAGACCGCCCAACCGAAAGGTATAGGGGGCCGCTTGATGCTTCGACTGGATGTGGGCACGTTGGCGTTCACGGCGGCCATGACCTCCATGGCCGGCGGCTTCGTCTTCGCCGCCTATGGGCTGACCCGGCACGGCGACCGCCGCTGGAGCAGCTTCAGCCTGTCGGGGCTGTCCTACGGCCTGGGGCTGCTCCTGGTCCTTCATGTCGGCACCCTGACGCCGGTCCTGTCGGTGGTCGGCGGCAACCTGCTGCTGGCGGTGGCGGCCATGGCCATCCATGCCGGCTGCGCGCTGCTGACCGGGCGGCGGCTCCGTCCGGCCGTCTATCTGGGCTTTCTCGCCGCCTACATGTCCGGAGCCTTGTACTTCCTGTACGGGGAGGACAGCATCGGCGGCCGCATCGCCTCGGCCTCGCTGCTCCGCGCGCCGCTGTTCGCCCACGCGGCGCTGATGGTCCACGGCCTCCGCCGGGTGGAGACCGGGACCGGGATGCTGCTGCTGGAGGCTGTCCTGGCCGGCTGGGCCTGTCTCCTGCTGGCCCGCGGCCTGGGGGTGGCGGCGTCCGGCCCCATCCGGGACCTGATCGTCCTGGAAGGCTTCCATGCCGCCTATTACACCATGGCGGGGCTGGCCTATGTGGCGGTGGTGATCGCCCTGCTGCTGATCGACGCCGACCGCCTGACCGCCCTGCTGGGCAAGGAGGTCTCGCGCCAGGCCGAGGCCCTGGGGACCCATATCGCCCGCCAGATCCAGACCCAGGACGACCTGCGCCGCTCCGAGGCCGATCTCAGGGCCATTCTCGACAACATGCCCGACATCTTCTACCGCACCGACCGCGAGGGGCGGCTGCTGATGGTCTCGCGCTCGGTGGAAAACCTGCTGGGCTATCGGGTGGAAGAGGTGCTGGGGCGGGATGCCGCCTTCTACCACGGGGTTCCCGAGAGCCGCGCCGCTCTGGTCGCCGCCCTCGAGGCGGCGGGCGGCTCGATCATCGATTACGAGCTGCAGCTGCGGCACAAGGACGGCCGCGCCCTGTGGGCCTCGACCTCGTCGCGCTTCTATTACGATGCCGGCGGCGCGCGGGCGGGGACCGAGGGGGTGGTGCGCCTGATCGAGGAGCGCAAGCGCACCGAACTGTTCATCCGCGAGAATCAGGCGCTGATCCAGGCCATGCTGGACGCCTCGTCCGACGCCATCATGCTGTTCAAGGCGGACGGAACCCTGCTGGCGGTCAACGAGGTGATGGCGGAGCGCTTCGGCCGGCGGGCGTCGGAACTGACCGGCTCCTGCCTGTGGGACATGTTCCCGCCCGACGTGGCCAAGGCCCGCCAGGCGGCGGTGGGCCGCGTGGTGGAGACGGGCCTGGCCATCCACTACCTGGACCGGCGCGGCGAGCTTTATCTCGACAATTCCATCTATCCCGTTCCCGGGCCGGAGGGCCGTCCCGACAAGGTGGCGGTCTATTCCCGCGACATCACCGCCCAGACCCTGGCCGAGGCCAAGGTGGCCACCTATCTGACGGAGCTGGAGCGCTCCAACGCCGAATTGGAGCAGTTCGCCTACGTGGCCAGCCACGACCTGCGCGAGCCCCTGCGCATGATCTCCAGCTATCTCTCCCTGCTGGAACGGCGCTACGGTTCCAGGCTGGAGGGCGACGGGCTGGAATTCCTGGCCTTCGCCCGCGACGGCGCCCGGCGCATGGACCATCTGGTGCTCGACCTGCTGGAATTCTCGCGCATCGACCGCAAGGGCTCGCCCATCATCGCCATGGAGGTGGAGCCGGCCTTGACCCAGGCGCTGCGCCATCTGGCGCCGGCCATGGACGAGAGCGGTGCGGCGGTCGAACTGGCCGGCGGCGGCGATCTCCCCTGGGTGATGGGCGATCCCGACCAGATCATCCGGCTGTTCCAGAACCTGATCGGCAATGCCGTCAAGTACCGGGCGCCGGATCGCCCGTCGCGCATCCGCGTGTCGTGGCGTCGCCAGGGGGGCGAGTGGCAATTCACCGTGGCCGACAACGGTATCGGCATCGAACCTCAGTATTTCGAGCGCATCTTCCGCATCTTCCAGCGGCTGCACACCGCCGACCGCTACGAGGGCACCGGCATCGGCCTGGCCGTCTGCAAGAAGATCGTCGAACGCCATGCCGGGCGCATCTGGGTTGAATCGGTGCCGGGCGAGGGTTCCGCCTTCCACTTCACCCTGCCGGCGGCGGGATGAGTCCTCACCCCAGATAGGCGTCGATCTCCACCGCGTCGATCTGTTCCGGCTTCAGGAAGCGCTCGGCGTAGCGCAGATAGACGCCCGAGGTCAGGAACAGGTCGAACAGGTCGGGGTCCACATGCTTGTCCTTCTTGAAGAAGCTGAGGATCTTGACGCATTCCGACAGGGTCTTGGCCTTCTTGTAGGGGCGGTCCGAGGCGGTCAGCGCCTCGAAGATGTCGGCGATGGCGGTGATGCGGGCCGGGATGGACAGGTCCTCGGCCGCCAGTTTCTTGGGATAGCCGGTGCCGATCAGGGTCTCGTGATGGGTGCCGGCGTATTCCACCACCCGCGACAGGTGCTTGGGGAAGGGCAGGCGTTTCAGCATGATGATGGTCTGGATGATGTGCTCGTTGATCTTGAAGCGCTCTTCCTCGGACAGCGTGCCGCGTCCCACCGACAGGTTGTAGACCTCGCCGAAATTGTAGAGATTGTCGGGGACCTTGGTCTTGAAGCCGTAGGCCGGGTCGAACAGCGCCGAGTCCTTCGGGCGGGGGATGACGTGCTGCGGCTTGTCCGACAGCAGGCTTTCCACGGCCGGCAGCGGCGCCGGTTCGCCCTCGTAGCGGCGAAGTTCCTCGTGGGCGAGGCCCAGGCGGTCGTCGAAATGGCGCATCCAGGTGCGGGTGGCGATGGCCTTCAGGCGCTCCACCTTCTCGGGCGCCATGAACTCGCCGCCCAGGTTGCATTCGGCGATGAAGGCGAAATCGTCCAGCAGGGCGGCCTTGGCGGCCTCGAACATCGTTTCCGCCTCGTCGGCCGGCGTGCCGGCGACCATGGACTCCAGCATGCGGATGCGCTCGTCCCTGAGCAGCACCTCGAAGCGGGTGCGCACCTCGTGGATGCGGTTGTGGATGGTCTCCAGCTTGGTGGCCTTGTCCACCACGTATTCCGGCGTGGTGACCTTGCCGCAATCGTGCAGCCAGGCGCCGATCTTGAATTCGCGCCATTCGTCGGGGGTGGTGAAGGCGAATTCGGCCAGCGGGCCCTCGGTCACCTTGCAGGCTTCCTCGGCCAGCATCAGCGACAGTTCGGGCACGCGCTCGCAATGGCCGCCGGTATAGGGGCTCTTGGCGTCGATGGCGCCGGCGATGATCTGGATCATGGCGTCCATCAGCCGCTCCTGCTGGTCCAGCAGGTCGCGGTTGTAGAGCGCGGTGGCGGCCTGGGCCGCCAGGGCCTCGACGAAACGCTGGATCTCGGGCGAGAACGGCACGATCGCGCTGCCGCCATGGGGGCGCGAGTTGATCAGCTGCACCGCGCCGATGATGTCGCCGCCCCTGGGCTTCAGCGGCACGGTCATGAACGAGACGGACTTGTAGCCGTTGCGCTCGTCGAAGGCCTTGGTCCCCGAGAAGTCGAAGCGGGTCTCGTCGTAGGCGTCGGGGATGTTGACGGTGGCCTGTTCGTGCACCGCGTGGCTGACCACGTTGTTGTGGTTGGGCTTGCCGTCCCTGAACATGGGCACCGGCGGCAGCGAGGGCGGGTCCTCGTGGGCGCCGCCCATGCGGATGCTCAGGGTGTCGTTGCGGATGATCTGGAAGCGCAGGTTGTTGTCCGCGTCGCGGATGTACAGCGTGCCGCCGTCGGCGTTGGTCAACTCCTTGGCGCCCATCAGGATCATTTCCATCAGCACGCCGTGGTCGCGCTCGGCCGACATGGCGATGCCGAGGTCCACCACCCGCTCCAGCCGTTTCTGGGCGGCGGCCAGGTCCTCGGTGCGGCCCTGGATGGTCTGCTTCATCAGGCCGAAGGCCTCGGACAGGTCGTGGAACTCGGTGATCAGCGAGGCATGGGGCGCGGTGCCCGAAAAGTCGAACTCGCGCACCCTGGACGCCTCGGCCACCAGATGGCGGACCGAGCGGGCGATACGCCGGGCGAACAGCATGGCCAGCGGCACCACCACCAGCAGAACCAGCCCGGCGGCATTGAGGATGCGCGCCTGCATGTCCTGGATGGGGCCGGTGAAGTCGTCGAACGGGGCGGCCAGCCCGATGCCGATGGCCTGGCCGCTGCCGTGGCGCCATTCGGTCATCTGCACCAGCACCTCGCCGGCCGGCGAGGCGACCAGATGGGCCTCGCCCGGCGTCACCTCGCCCAGGACGCGCAGCATGGGGGCGTCCACCGAGGCCAGCTCGGCCAGGGCGCCCGGTTCCTTGCCCGCTCCGGCCAGCAATTGCGGCGCGGCGGCCAGCATCCGGCGCTTGAGGTCGAGCAGGACCACGCCGCCATGGGGGGAGACATTCTGCTGGGCAGCGAAGTCGGACAGGCCCTTCAGGGCGATGTCCACGCCGAACACCGTTCCCTCGCTGCCGGCGCGGCGGGACGCGGTCAGCCCCGGGGCCTGCAGCGAACTGAACACATAGGGCTCGGACAGCACGCTGGACGCGCTGACCGCCGCCGTCTTGTACCAGGGGCGCAGGCGGGGGTCGTAGGCCGGGTCGTCCTTGGCCGCCGATCCCAGGCTCCTGGCTGCGGAATCGAGGAAAATCCAGGATTCCCGGCGCTTGCCGTTTTCGCCCGTGGCGATGGCCCGGATGATGAAATGGGTGCCGTCCGGCGCCTGTCCGGCGGCGGCGCGGATGCGCTGGTCGTCGCGCGCCGCGATGACCTGCAGGAAGCTGCCGTCCATCTGCCCGACATAGGCGGCGTAGAGGCTGGAATTCTGCTCCAGCAGGCGCAGCATGAAGGGAACCAGCGGATGGCCGGCGCCGTCGCCGCTGACCGGCACGCCGGCGGCGGGCAGGGCGGCCCCCAGCCCGGCCAGGTCCAGCAGGTCGCCGATCTGGCCGTCCACCCGGTCGGCCACCTTGGCGGTGATCTCGCCGAACAGCCGCCGCGCCCCTTCGCGGGCGGCGCTGGTACTGGCGAAATAGATACTGCCCGCCGTGGTCACCGTCAGGCAGACCACGACGAAGGCGATGATCAGCACGATGCTGAACTGCAGCCCGAGGCGCACTTGGCCCGCCATTTATCCCCCTATCGGCCTCGCCCTTTCGACGGGGCGCAGTCTGCACGAGAATCGGAAGAATGAAAGAGGGTAATCACCTTATCACCCGGCGGTTTGCGCGCCGCAGGAATGCCCTTCATATCGGGACGCGGCGGGGCGGTGAAAAGGGGAGGGTCAGACTCCCCGCTCGCGCCGGTTGACGCGGGCCATGGACAGGCCCAGGCATAGCCCGGCCCAGGCCAGGGTCACCGCCAGGGACAGCAGATAGGAGCCGTCGGCGAACAGGGTGGCGGGGCCGCCGTAGAACGGGGCGCGGATGATCACCAAAGCGTGGCTGACCGGATTGGCCAGCATCACCGCCTTCATCCAGCCGGGCACGTTGCCGATGGGGAACAGGGCGCCCGACAGCATCCACAGCGGCATCAGGAACACCATCATCACCGCGTGGAAGGCCGAGGTGGACTTCATCCCCCAGGCCAGCAGGAAGCCCAGCGCCGAAAAGCCGATGCCGGTGAGCAGGAACCCCATCAGCAGCAGCACCAGCGCCCCGGCCCCCAGATGCAGGCCGAGGAACGGCGCGGCGACGGTGAAGATCAGGGTCTGGATCATGGCGATGGAGGTGGCGCCCAGCACCTTGCCCAGCACGATGGCCAGGCGCGAGACCGGGGCGACCAGCACGCCCTGGAGGAAGCCGGCGTCGCGGTCCTCGATGATGGTGATGGACGAGAAGATGGATGCGAACAGCATCATCATCAGCATCACGCCGGGATAGAAATATTCGAGATAGGTGACGTTCTCCATGCCCTCGGGCCGGAACGAACCGCCGAAACCGGCCCCCAGGAACAGCCAGAACAGCAGCGGCTGGGCCACGGTGCCGGCCACCCGCTGGGGCTGGCGGATGAAGCGGGTGAACTCGCGCTTGGCCAGCGAGAAGGCGACGGGGGCCATGGCGGTCATGATGCCGCCTTCCGCAATTCCAGGGCCAGGGCATGGTCGGGGACCGCCTTGCTGGTGACGTGGACGAAGACGTCGTCGAGGCCCGGCTGCTTGATGGCGATGGCGGCGATATCGGGACGGTAGCGGTCGAGGATGCGTTCGAGCAGCGGCAGGCTCTCGCCGTTCTCGGTCTCCTCCAGGCGGACCTCGTCGCCGATGCAGCGCACGGCGAGACCCATCTCGGCGCGCAGGCGGGCGGCCAGTCCCTCGGCGTCACGGGCCTGGACCACCACCATCTCGGTGCCGATCATCGCCTTCAAGGCGGCGGGAGTGTCGTAGGCCAGCAGCTTGCCCTCGCGCATGATGGCCACCCGGTCCACGTCGTCGGCCTCGGAGAACACGTGGCTGGTCATCAGCACGGTCATGCCGCGTTCCTTCTGCAGCTTGTGGAGCGCCGCCAGGAAATTGCGCCGCGACATGGGGTCCAGCCCGGTGGTGGGTTCGTCCAGCAGCAGCACCTTGGGATCGGTCATCAGCACCTTGGCCAGCTCCACCTGCCGCGCCAGACCACCGGACAGGGTGTCGACCTTCTGGTCCAAGCGGCCGTCCAGATCGGTCCAGCCCAAGGCCTCGTCGCGGCGGCGGGTGAAGTCAGCGCCCCTGATTCCATAGAGATCGGCGTGAATCTTCAGGTTCTCGCCCACCGACAGATGCTTGTCCACGGCGGGGCTCTGGAACACCACTCCCATGATCCCGCGTACCTTGGCGGGATGGGCGAACAGGTCGTAGCCGCCGATCCGCACCATGCCGCCGCCCGGCAGGGTCATGCCGCACAGGATGCGGAACAGGGTGGACTTGCCGCTGCCGTTGGGGCCGGACAGGATGACGAACTCCGCGTCCCCCACCGCCAGGGTCAGGTCCGAGATGGCGGTGCGGGGCGGCATCTTGCGCGTGCCCGGATAGGTGTGGCTGAGATTTTCGATGGTGATCATGGCCGGGCAATGTTCCATAGCCCGGCGGGTGGGTAAAGGCCCGCCTTATTAAAAAACATCAATGCTGCCCCGCTTTGACCGCGCGTCCGTTTTTATCGGGCGCCCGTTCTTTATCGCACGTACGAACGCCACGAACCGCGGCGCCCAGGGATTGGCGCCGACGGACCGCATATGGGCATAGGTGGCGAGGGTGTTGGCGATTATCAAGCCGTCCTGTTTCTCGGCGATGCCGGTACCGCGAATCACCTGATAGGCGAAGCGCGGCGAGCCTTCCATATTTTCCAGGCGGGAATGGTGGAATTCGTGGGCGGGCAGCACGCCGGGGCCGTCCTCCAGGCGGGGCCAGGGAAAGGCGGCGGTCTCGCGCAGCCGCACATAGCCGCGCCCCTGGGGAGCCTTGTGCATCACCGCGTCGGCGGGGATCAGCCCGACCATGGCGCGCCTCTCGCCCTTCCAGACGATGGCGCGCGACAGATACATCAGCCCGCCGCATTCGGCGTAGATGGGCAGCCCGGCCAGCCCCTTGTCCCGGATTTCGGCCCGCAGCGAGGCATTGGCCTCCAACGCCTCTCCTTGCGTCTCGGGAAAGCCGCCGCCGATGAACAGCCCGTCCAGGCCGGGCGGCAGATGCGGATCGCGCAGGGCGTCGAACGGCGCCAGTTCGGCCCCGGCGGCTTCCAGCGCCTCGAGATCGTCGCGGTAATAGAAGCCGAAGGCGGCGTCCTTGGCGATGCCGATGCGCAGGGAGGCAGTGGGCCGGGCCGGAACGGCGCGCTCGATCACCTCCACCGGCGGAGCCGCGTCGGCCAGGGCGACCAGGGCGTCCAGGTCCACCTGGGCCGACACCGCCCCGGCCAGCCGGGCGATGGCCGCCGCCGCCGCTTCGGCCTCGTTGGCGGGAACCAGCCCCAGGTGGCGCTCCATGATCTCCATGTCGGGGCCGCGATGGACGGCGCCGAGGACGGGAATGCGGGTGTAGTGGGCCACTACGTCCCGCAGCTTCTTCTCGTGGCGGGGGCCGCTGACCTTGTTGAGGATGACGCCGGCGATCTTCAGCGTCGGGTCGAAGGCCTGATAGCCGATCAGCAGCGGTGCGATGCCCCGCGTCATGCCCTGGCAATCCACCACCAGCACCACCGGGGCCTCCAGCCACTGGGCCAGCATGGCCGAGGAATTGGCGCCCTCGAGATCGACGCCGTCATAGAGTCCCTTGTTGCCCTCGATCAGGCTGATGTCGGCGCCCCGGGAATCCCGTTCGAAGGTCTCGCGGATCAAAGCGGGCGGCTGGGTGTGGAAATCCAGGTTGCGGCAGGCCCGCCCGCTGGCGGCGCCCAGCCACAGGGGGTCGATGTAGTCGGGCCCCTTCTTGAACGGCTGCACCGTCAGGCCGCGCGCCGCCAGGGCGGCGGCCAGGCCCACCGTCACCGTGGTCTTGCCCGACGATTTGTGGGCCGCCGAGATCAGCAGGCGGGGGGCGGGGCGGGTGGTCACGCCTGCCCCGGGACCGTGCTCTTGTCGCGCTCGCGCCACAGCACCTGGGCCATGCCCTCGGCCTCGTCCACCGAACCGGCGCGGCCCATGGCGCGCAGGGCGATGGCCATGGTGCCGGCGATGGCGGCAGTGGCCGTCCCATCCGTCTCGGCCCCGCTCCACAGCGCCTTGAGGCGTCCGAGGTCCAGGTGCTCCTCGTGGGGGCGGACGCCGCCGGTCAAGGCCGGCCAGTCCTCGGCCAGCGGCTGGCCGTCGGCCAGGGACAGCACCTCGCAGGACTTCTCGGGGCGGCGTTCCACCTCGCCGCCCTCGCCCTTGAACACCGCCATGCGCTTTTCCCCCAGCAGGCGCGAGGCCTCCTGATGCACCGGGGCGTAGGCGGGATGCGAGACGCTGGACAGGGCGCAAGCGGCGCCGAACGGATTGGCGAGGCGCGCCACGGTGTGGACCGGCGAGCGCAGGCCCAGCTTGTGGCGCAGTTCCATGATGGCGTGCAGGGGCGGCGACAGGTGCTCGAGCGTCATGTAGGCGAAGTTGCTCCGCTCCAGCCGCGCCGCCGCGTCGGCCATGGAGGTGCTTTGCGCCAGCCCCAGGGCGGCCAGCGCCTCGGACGTCCACACCCGCCCGGCGGTGTGGCCCTCCGAGCCGTGCATGAACACCCTGATGCCGTGCCCGGCCAGGGTCAGGGCGGCCAGCAGGTAATAGGGCAACTGGCGGGTCTTGCCGGCATAGGAGGACCAGTCCAGGTCCACCGGCGGCGCGCCGGCCGGCGGTGTGATGGTGGCGCGAATGGCGGCGGCCAGCCCGGCGGCTTCTTCCGGCGTTTCGGTCTTGACCCTGAGCAGGCAGAGGAAGGCGCCCAGCTGCACCGGCTCGACCTCGCCGCGCAGCACCATGGCGAAGCCGTCCCGGGCCTCCTCGAAGGTCAGCGGGCGGGCGAGACGCGGCCCCTTGCCGAGAATGCGGACGTAATGGGCAAAGGGATGTTCCTGAGACAAGGGCGCGGTCCTTCCTCGACTGGCGTTGACCGGGAATGATAGTCCAATATGCCCCGATGTTGGAAAGCCCCTTAATTGAGGGAAGTGTAATATGCCTTTAACCGTCGAAGCCGCCTTCAACCGCGCCGCCCGTTCCTATGACCGATTGCGGCGGCAGTTGATTCCCTGTTTCGACGATTTCTACGGCGCCGCCATCGACCTGGCGGTGGAGTTCGCCCCGCCCGGGGCGCGCATCCTCGACCTGGGGGCGGGAACCGGGCTGCTGTCGGCCCTGGCGGCGGAGCGCTTGCCCGATGCCCGGCTGGTGCTGACTGACCTGGCCGAAGGTATGTTGTCGCGGGCGCGCGAACGTTTCGCCGGCCGTCCGGTCCCGGTGGAGTTCCGGGTGATGAACCATCTCGATCTTGCCGAGGAGGGCGCCTACGACGTGGTGATGTCGGCGCTGTCGATCCATCACCTGGAGGACGAGGGCAAGCGGGCGGTCTATGCCGCCATGGCCCGCGCCGTCCGGCCGGGCGGCGTGGTGGTCAACGCCGATCAGGTGGCCGGCGACAGCCCGGAGATGGAGGCCCGCTACTGGCGGCACTGGCACGAGGCTATCCAGCGGGCCGGCGTGCCGGCCGACGAGATCGCCGCCGCCATCGAGCGCCAGACCCTGGACCGCCGCGCTCCGCTGGCGCCGCAACTGGACTGGCTGCGCCATGCCGGGCTGGCGGAGGTGGAATGCCGCTACAAGAATGTCAGTTTCGCGGTGATGGCGGGGATCAGGAATTAGCCCCGATGGCCCGGCGGATATTGCCGATGCAGGCCTGAATCCGGGTGATCCCGCCCTGGGCGGACAGGCGGCGGGTTCTGTCGGCGTTCCGCCAAGCCCGGGTGGCGCCGTCGAGAACTTGACGGACGTCGTCCGGAGTGCCGTCGGCGGCACGGTGCAGCAGCCCCAGGCAATCGGAGACGCAGATGATCAGGTCCGGCCGGACATGGGTTTCATCGGAGCCGATGGAAGTCTGCTTCAAGTATTCCGACACGGCCAGATCGATGCGCGTCCCGCTCTCCAGCACATGGGTCAGAATAGCCAGGGCGGCGCTTTCGAACAGGATCTGCCTGTCCGGACTATCGCTTTCGTTTTCCTGTATGGCGTCCAATGCGTCCTGCAAGCCCCCGGCCCCCGCGTCCTGAAGTCGCCGTCATTGGCGGTGATGTCTCAGTTGCGCCCGACTTCGGGCAGAAGAAGGCCAAGGAAGATGGCGCGTGCCACCGCATGCGCGCGGGTTGCCGCGCCGAGTTTCTTCATGGCGTTCAGGATGTGAAAGTTCACCCCGCCGATGGATATTCCCAGATGGCGGGCGATCTCCTTGCTGCTTTTGCCGGAGGCAATAAGCCGTAAGACGTCACGTTCCCGCTCTGTCAAATTACTTTCAACGCTGGAACCATCCACTTCTGCACCATATGGTATCAAAACTTCTGAAGGTGCAGAATAGTTGCGCTCTAATGGGGCAAGCAAGTCACATATCAAGACCTAGCAATTCAACTAGGGCTAGACCGTGATGGTGAGGGGCCGGCATTTCCATCGTGAAGGCTGGGATGTGTATGACTTATGTCAAGGTTATCATAAATAATCACCCGACATTCTCATCCTTGCGATCTCCGGAAGAGGCGATGGTTTCCCTGGTTTTCATTTATTCGGCCGGGGGGTATTTCTACCTAGTTTTAACAATAGTTAAGCCGTGACTAAGTCATGCCTTTGGACAGCCAAAGGCTGCGGGTGGTGGCTGCGTGGCAAAGTCAGGGTTGCCGGCTCTTACTTTGTTTTCATCTCAAACAGGCCGGTCCAGTCGGCGGGCGGCGGTTCGGCCAGGTAGTGGCGGCAGCGTTCGATGAAGATGGCCGGCACCTTGTCGGCGGGGGCCAGGGCCGCCAACTGCTCGTAGAGGGCGATGGCGTCGGACCAGCGGCGGTCCTGATAGGCGCTGAAGCCTTCGGTGGTCAGGCGGCAGATTTCCAGGTCCTCGGGGGTTGGCGCCAGATTGGGGTCGCCTTCCCTGAGCGCCATCAGCTCATAGACCTGGGCGCCGGCCTTGCGGCCCTTGACCGCCACCAGGTCGAGCGGACGGGCCAGCAGCGATGGTCCGGCGGCGTCGAGCACCGCCTGGCTGACGCAGATCTGGGTGCCGTAGACCTTGTTGACCCCTTCCAGGCGCGAGGCGACGTTGACGCCGTCGCCCATGGCCGTATAGCTCATGCGCCAGGCCGAGCCGATATTGCCGACGATGACCGGCGCGGTGTGCAGGCCGATGCGCACGAACATGGTGGGCAGCCCCTGGGAGGCCCATTCAGCATTCATCAGGGCCTGGACCCTTTGGGCCTTCAGCGCCGCGATGCAGCCGCGCAGGGCATGATCGTCGCGCCAGATGGGGGCTCCCCAGAAGGCCATCACCGCGTCGCCCACGTATTTGTCGACGGTCCCGTCCTCTTCGGCCACGCATTCCGAAATGGCCGCCAGATGGCGCGAGACGTGGACCAGCAGGTCGCCGGCGGCCATGCGCTCGGACAGGCTGGTGAAGTCGGCGACGTCGGTGAACATCACGGTCAGGGTCTTGTCCTGGCCGCCCAATTCGATGGGCCGCCCGCTGGCCACCAGTTCGCGGACCAGATCGCGCGGCACGAACATGCCGAAGGTGCGCAGCGCCCGCTTCATCATGTTCATCGAGTGGATCAGCTCGTTGACCTCGGCGACGATGGCGTGCAGCGCGATGGGGCCGGCCAGCTCGAATCGCTGGATCTTCTGGATTTCGTGGGTCAGCAGGGTCAGCGGCCGGGTGATCCAGCTGGCCAGCAGGGCCACCAGCAGCAGTCCCACCACCATGACGGTGAAGCCGGCCACCACCAGATCACGGCTGTTTTCCTTCAACGTGCCGACGAAATCGTCCTCCAGCACGATGATGACCATCAGCCAGTTCTTGCCCAGTTCGGCGGGGAAGGGGTTGAACGAGCCCAGATGGCGTTGCCCGCCGGAATCGAAACTGACGGTCTGTGCCTTGTTCCGGTGATAGGCGGCGAAGGCGTCGGTGATGACCTGCTCGCCCAACTGATCGGCCTTGACCAGCGAGTACTTCAGCCCGTCCTGGCGCACCGTGCGGCTGGCGTCGGGGTGGGCGATCAGCTGTTCCTTCTCGTCGACGATGAAGGCGGTGCCCGACCATCCCAGGTCCAGGCCGGCCAGGAAGTCGGACATCTGGTTGGTGGAAACGTTGGCGGCGGCGGCGCCGATCGCCCTGCCGTCGGCGGCGAAGATGGGATAGGCGGCGGTGATGCCGGGCTGGCGGTTGCTGGTATAGACCAGCAGGTCGCTCCAGATCAGGCCCCTGGTGGCGATGGCGTCCTTGTACCAGGGACGGGGGCGGGGGTCGTAGTTGAGGTGGTCGGAGGTCTCGCGGCCGATCTCCTCGCCCCGGTCGCTGACGTAGACCCAGACGTCGGAATACTTGCCGCCCTTGCGGTCGACGGTCCTGAGCGCGAAGGCGGAACCTTCCGGCGGCCTGGCGTCGTTGGCGCCGAACTTGGACGCCCCCGGCGGAATGGGAAAGGCCTGGAGGAAGCGGCCGTCGGCCTCGAACGCCAGATAGAGGCTCTGCAGCTGCCGTTGGGTCCGCAGGATGCTGACCATGTAGGGGAACAGGCTGCCGTCGCGGGCCTTGGCCTCGTCGAGGGCGGCCAGTTGGGCGGTGGCCTGGACGCTGGTCTCGACGGGATCGAGCAGCGCCATGGAGCTGGAGATGCCCGAGGCCGACACCCGCTCCACGAAGCGGCCCATCAGTTCCAGCACCGAGGTGGAGTTCTTGTGGTAGGCGAAGGCCACCAGGGTGATGACGGTGATGCTCAGCAGGGCGGCGAAAGCGGTCAGGATGTTGACCCGCAGCGTCATGCCCTTGCCGCGCTTCTTGCGCCGCCGTTCCTGTTCGCTGACGGAAGGCGCGCCGGTACCGCCACCCCCCGGTGCGGTACCGGGGGGCGTGCCGGAAGGGGTGCCGGGCACGGTGGGCATGGTGTTCATTGGCTGAAGGTCACCGGCAAAATTAAACGAGTTGTGACAATGCTACCCCACTAGGTGGGAGCCGTCATCCGGTAAGACCATAGTGGAGGAGGCTAGATTCCGCTTTTCTCGCGCCGCATCCACTGGGCCAGCTGATCGGCCGGCATGGGCTTGGCGTAGCGGAAACCCTGGACCTTGATGCAGCCGGCATCCTTGAGGTGGCGTTCCTCGCCCTCGGTTTCGACCCCCTCGGCGACGATGGACATGTCGAGCGCGTCGGCCAAACCCAGGATAGCCGACACGATGGCGGCATTGTCGCTCTGGTTATTGACGTCGCGGACGAAGGAGCGGTCCACCTTGATGGTGCTGAGCGGCAGCCGCTTCAGGTAGGACAGGCTGGAATAGCCGGTGCCGAAATCGTCCACCGAGACCTGGATGCCGATCTCGCGCAGGCGGTTCAGCTGTTCGATGGCCCGCTCGGGCTCGGCCATCACCGTGCTCTCGGTCAGCTCGATCTCCAGCTGGCTGGGCAGGACCCGGTACTGGGCCATCAGGTCGGAGATGCATTCCACCAGGGCGTGGTTGAGGAACTGGCGGCCCGAGACGTTGACCGCCACCTTGATGCCGGCCAGGCCCGCCTCGCGCCAGGCGGCGATCTGCCGGCACGATTCCTCCAGCACCCACCAGCCGATCATGGAGATCAGGTTGCTCTCCTCGGCCACCGGGATGAACAGGGCGGGCGAGACCTGGCCACGTTCGGGACTGTTCCAGCGGATCAGCGCCTCGACGCCGGTGGTCAGGCCGGTGTGCAGATCGACCTGCGGCTGGTAGAATAGCTGGAACTCGCCCCGGACCAGGGCGCGGCGCAGCGCCTCCTCCAGCTTCAGGCGGTCCAGGGCCTCGTCGTTCATGTGGGAATCATAGAAGCAGAAGGTGTTGCGCCCCTTCTGCTTGGCCCGGTACATGGCGGCGTCGGCATCCTTCATCAGGGAATTGAAGTTATCGCCGTCATCGGGATAGAGCGCGATGCCGATGCTGGTGCCCACATGCACCTTGTGGCCCGACAGTTCCACCGGCTCGTCCAGGGCGGCGGAGATCTTTTCCGCCACCTCGGCCAGTTCGCTGCTGTTCTGGAAATGGGTCAGCACCACCACGAACTCGTCGCCGCCCAGGCGCGCCACCGTGTCCGAACGCCGCAGCGTGTGGCGCAGGCGGTCGGACACCACCTTGAGCAACTGGTCGCCGGCCACGTGGCCCAGGCTGTCGTTGACGATCTTGAAGCGGTCGAGGTCGAGGAACATCAGGCCGACGCGGCGGCCCTCGCGCTTGGCCACCTCGATGGCGTGGTGGACGCGGTCTTCCAGCAGCAGGCGGTTGGGCAGGCCGGTCAGGGTGTCGTGGGTGGCCTGGTGGACCAGCTGCTGTTCCGTTTCCTTGCGCTGGGTGATGTTCTCCTTGACCGCCATGAAGTGGGTCACGGTGCCGTCGTCGTCGCGGATCGGCGAGATGGTGGCGTATTCCCAGAACAGGCCGCCATCCTTGGCGCGGTTGCACAGCTCGCCCTGCCAGGTGGCTCCCGCCGCCAGGCGGCGCCACATGTCGCGGTAGACGGTGGCCGCCGTCTCGCCCGATTTCAGCAGGCGGGGGTTGCGGCCCACCACCTCGTCCTCGGAATAGCCGGAAACCAGGACGAAGGCGCGGTTGACGTATTCGATGGCGCCCTGGGAATCGGTGATCATCACCGCCACCGGGGCCTGTTCCAGCGCCGTCTCCAGCTTGCGCAGCTGTTGGCGGCGCTGGTGGCTCTGGGTCACGTCGCGCGAGAACACCGCCACCCGGTCGTGGCGTCCGGCGGCATTGGCCACCGGATGCATGTGGACGTCGAACAGCCGGGCGCCGATGGCGTGGTGGCTTTCCACCGTCTCGCCCAGGGTCAGGACGCGTTCGACCCCGCGGCGCATGGGCTCGGCCACCGCCGCGGGCAGGTGGTTCCAGACCGGCCGGCCGGGCAGGGCTTCGCCGTCCTCTTCGAAGATGGCTGAGGCGGCGGCGTTGACCGCCAGGATGGTTCCCTCGGGGCTCAGCAGCACGATGCCGTCGGTGGAGGAATCCAGCATGGCGCGGATCAGCGACTTGCCGTCCAGGATGGCCTGCTCCGCCTGCTTGCGCTTGCTGACGTCGTAGATCCAGGCCAGGTTGACCGCCTCGCCCTCCAGGGTGGCGGGGCGGATGGTCAGCACCGACCAGAAGGACGAGCCGTCGGCGCGGAAGAAGCGCACGTCGGCATCGACGATCTCGCCGGATTCCCGCAATTGCCGTACCACCTCGTGGCGCTGGGCGTCGTCGGCGAAGTGGCGCCGCGCCGGGTGGCCGATGCAGTGCTCGCGCCCCAGGCCGGTGATTTCGCAAAACCGGCGGTTGGCGAACACCACCATGCCGTCGCGTCGCCGCGACACGGAAACCCCGACCGGGCTTTCATCCAGAATGCCCAGGAAATCAGTGATTTCGGTCGGAAGGGACATGGGGCGCGGAATCTCGGGGCGGGTGCGGTTATGGCAAATCTAACCGTAAAATGACGAAGTGTCACGACAGGGATCGGGTCTCCACCCCAGATGCCTTGAAAGGCGCCGGCCGCTCCGCCACCTTCAGGCCAGGACACCCGAGAGGGAGGAAAGCATGCGGCGGATCATTCTGGCCCTGGCGATCGTGCTGACGGTGGGCGCGCTGGCGGCGGGCCGGCCGGCGCGGGCGGCGGATTTGCCGCTGTTCGACGCCCATATCCATTTCAGCCACGACGCCCATGCGGCCCTGCCCGCCGGGGAGGCGGCGTCCCGCCTGCGCCGGGCCGGGCTGGCCGGCGCCCTGGTGTCCAGTTCCGACGATGCCGGTACCCAGGCCCTGCTGGCGGCGGCGCCCGATCTGGTGCATCCGTCGCTGCGGCCCTACCGCAAGCGGGGCGAACTGACCTCGTGGCTGCGCGATCCGGGCAATATCGCCTATGTGGAGGGGCTGCTCGGCCGTCACCGCTATGTGGCCATCGGCGAGTTCCACGTGCACGGCGCCGACGCCGACCTGCCCAACGTGCGCCGGCTGGTGGAACTGGCCCGGGACCACAAGCTGTTCCTGATCGCCCATTCCGATGCGGACGCGGTGGAGCGGCTGTTCCGCCACGACCCGCAAGCCCGGGTGCTGTGGGCCCATGCCGGTTTCGAGCGGCCGGACACGGTGCGCGCCGCCATGCGCCGCCACAAGGCCCTGTGGGCCGACCTGTCGTTCCGCTACGAGGTGGCCCGGGGCGACACGGTGTCGCCCGATTGGCTGGCGGTGTTTTCCGAGTTCCCCGACCGCTTCATGGTGGGCACCGACACCTATACGCCCGAACGCTGGAGCGAGGTGGAAAGCCACGCCGCCTGGGCGCGGCGCTGGCTGTCCACCCTGCCGCCCGACCTGGGGGCGGCCATCGCCCACCGGAACGCCGAGGGGCTGGTCAGGGGGATTGCCGGTGGGCGATGACATCGCCCCCCCGCAGGCCCAGGGGCCGCGCGCCTTATGGCGCGGGAGCCAAGGCGGACGGAGGTCCGCCGCCCGGCGCCTGAGGGGCCCGGACACAGGTATCCTCCGGCAGCAGCAAGGTGACGGTGGTGCCCAGGCCGGGCTGGGATTCGATGGAGATGGCGCCGCCCAGCAGACCGGCGATGCGCCGGCAGATGGCCAGGCCCAGGCCGACGCCGCGGGCCGGGTTGGCGCGTAGCGGGTCGACCCGCTGGAACGGTTCGAAGACGTGGGCCAGCTTGTCGGCGGGAATACCGATTCCGGTATCGGCGACGGCGACCCGCAGGCCTTGCTCGCCGTGGCCGAGGGTGACGGCGATGCGCCCCCCGGACTCGGTGTACTTGACCGCGTTGCCCAGCAGGTTGATCAGAATCTGGCGGATGGCACGGGCGTCGGTGACCAGCGGCATGGCCTTGTCGGCGTCAAGGGTGAGTTCGATATCCTTGGCGATGCATTGGGGCTGCAGCATGGCGACGCATTCCCGCGCGATGGCGGCCAGATCGGCGGGGTTGTTGGCGATGCGGTAGCTGCCCATCTCGATGCGGCTGATGTCGAGCACCTCGTCGATGATCGACAGCAGGTGGCGGCCGCTGTCGGCGATGGCGGCGACGAAGTCGGCGTTGTGGCGCGGCAGCGGCCCGGCCATCTCGCTTTCCATCATCTCGGCATAGCCCAGCACGGCGGTCAGCGGGGTGCGCAGCTCGTGGCTCATGTGCGACAGGAACACCGTCTTGGCGCGGTTGGCGTCCTCGGCCGCCTGCATGGCGGCGAGCAGGGCGTCCTCCGAGGCCTTGCGGGCCGTGATGTCCTCCTTGACCGCCAGGTAGTGCAGGATGACGCCGTCGGGCGAGCGGATGGGCGAGACGGAGGCCCGCTCCCAGTACAGGTCGCCGTTCTTCTTGCGGTTCTGCAGGTCGCCTTCCCAGGTCCGGCCGGCGGCGATGGTCCGCCACAGGTCGGCGTAGACCTCGTCCGGCGTCAGGCCCGATTTGAGGAAACGGGGATTGAGGCCCTTGACCTCTTCCGGGGTGTAGCCGCAGACCTCGACGAATTTGGGGTTCACGTAGTCGATATTGCCGCGCGGATCGGTGATCACCACCGAGACCGGGCTCTGCTCCACGGCGCGCGACAGGGTGCGCAGCGCCTCCTCGGCCCGCTTGGCCTCGGTGACGTCGGTGTGGGTGGCGACGAAACCGCCGCCGGGCAGCGGGTTGCCGATGATTTCCAGGGCGGTGCCGTCGGCACGCTGGCGCTGGAAGCGGTGGGGCTTGAAATGGCGGGCCAGATCGATCCGCTCCGCCACCTGGCGTTCGGGATCGCCGGGACCGTAATCGCCGCGCAACGCGTTGAAGCGCAGGTAATCCTCCAGCCGGGTGCCGGGCCGCGCCATGTCGGCGGGCAGACGCAGCAGTTCAGCGAAGCGGCGGTTGCAGGCCACCATGCGCAAATCGTCGTCATAGACGCTGATGCCCTGGCTGATGTTGTCCAGGATGGTCTCCAGCGTCCGCGACTTGGCGGCCAGTTCGCGGCGGCTGGAATCCAGGGCGGCGGTGCGTTCGCGCACCCGTGCCTCCAACTCGCCGTGGGCGGCGGACAGGGCCCGCCGGGCGCCGTCCCAGCGCCCGGCGATGTGGTGGGCGATGGCGAAGCCCATGGCCGACACCAGCAGCAGCAGGGCGCCGACCATGGTGGAGATGCGTGTCACCTCGGGGGCGATTTCCTCGACGAAGCTGGAGCGGGGGCGGGCCAGCGCCACCGTCCAGCCGTTGTGCAGGCGGATGAACGAGGCGATCACCTCCTCGTTGCCGGCCTGACTGAAATAGGTCCTGACCACCGCCTTGCCCGGAATGGGCGAGGTGCCCTGGAAGGTCTTGGCGGCGGCGGCCAGGGCGGTGTCGGGCGCCTCCACCGTCTGGCCGCGCCCGGCAGCGGCGATCACCGTGCCCTGCCGGTCGATCAGCATGCCCATGTCGAAGGGCGGCAGGATGGCGGTGGAAAAGATCTCGGTCAGCTTGGGCAGGTGGATGACGCCGCCCAGATGCAGCGTCACGGTCCCGTTGTGGTCCAGGCGCGGCACGTCGATGGCTACCGCCGGAATGCCGTCGGCCCCCATGAAGGCGTCGGACACCACCGGCCGCCCGGTGCTGGCCGCTTGCTGGAAATAGGGGCGGTCGGCCAGGTTGAAGCGCTTCAGCAGGCGCTGCACCGTGAAGGGATGGCTGAGATAGTGGTCGCCGTTGGGCTGCAGCACGAACAGCACGGAAAAACGCTCGTCCTCCAGCAACTCGTCCAGGATGCGCCGCTTGTCGGTATCGGCATCGACGGGAATGCCGTTGATGGTCCGGTCGAGCCGGGCCAGATCGGGCAGCCCGGCCATGGCGGGCAGGCCGGCGACGAAGCGCAGGTCACCGATCATCGCGTCGATGGAACGGTCGAAGCCGGCGGCCAGGGCGGCGGCCACCTGGCCGCGTTCACGGCTCCACTGGGCCGTCGCCTGACGCTCCAGGGCGTGGCGCAGATAGCCGACCACCACGATGATCGAGACAAGGCAAATGGCCGCGATCGCCACGGCGATACGGACCCGCAGTCCCAGGCGTCCCTCTCCTGTCGTCATCGACCCAGTTTCATCGGGTTTCGTTGATGTATTGTGGAGGCACTTTCAATCCTGGTGCAAGACAAGTGTGTGACCGTGAGGGCCGGCGGCGGCGCAGCGGGCCGGCGGCATGGTCACCGTGACGGTGGTGCCGGCGCCGGGCGTGCTGGCGATATCCAGCCCGCCGCCGTGGGCCTCGGCCAGGGCGACGGACAGCGGCAGGCCCAGGCCGTTGCCTTCGGTGCCGCGGGTGAAGGCGGTTTCCACCCGGCAATACTTGGTCAGCGCCCGCTCGATTCCGTCGGCATCCATGCCGACGCCGCTGTCGGCGACGATGAAATGCCCGCCCCTGGAATCCAGTCGGGTCCGCAGTTGGACCCGGCCGCCCCGGGGGGTGAACTTGATGGCGTTGATCAGCAGGTTGACCAGGATCTGGCGCAGCCGCAACTCGTCGCCGGTCACCTGGGCGAAGGCCGGATCGAGGGCGACGGAAAGAGCGATCCCGGCGGTGTCGGCCCGCGACTGGGTCATGCGGCGGACGGTTTCCACCAGCACGTTGATGGCCACCCGTTCCTCGTGGAGCTCCATGCGGCCGGCCTCGATCCTCGAGATATCGAGGACGTCGTTGATCAGGGCCAGCAGGTGATGGCCCGAGAACAGGATGTCCTTGACGTATTCGGCATACTTGCCCGGGGCGTCGCCCATGGCCCGGCTGTCGATGGCGTCGGCAAAGCCGATGATGGCGTTGAGCGGGGTGCGCAGTTCGTGGCTCATGTTGGCCAGGGTCTCGGACTTCATCCGGCTCTGGCTTTCGGCGGTGGTCTTCTCGTGGCCCAGGCGTTCGCTGAACATCAGGGTGAAGGCCAGGGTCCAGCCGACCACGAAGAAGATCTGCTCGATCACCACCAGGGCATTGATGGTCGTGGCGGACAGGATGTCTTTGGTCGGCCCCTGGGTGAGCGACAGCAGGGCGCAGGCGAAGAACGACAGGGATAGCACCGCCGCCACGAAACAGGCCACCAGATGGGAGCGGAAGCCGGTGCGGCGGAAGGCGTCGCAGCTCAGCTTCAGAATCCAGGCGGTAATCAGGGCGTAGAACGCCAGATAGCAGAACAGGCGGACCAGATAGGACGGCTCGACATAGAAGAAATAGGCGAACTGGGCGCAATAGGCCGCCCCGATCGCCACCAGCAGCCAGGGGCGGACCCGGGGGCCGAAGAACTGGCTCATGCCGTACAGGGCCAGCAGGTAGCCGGCGCAGACCATGCCGTTGGCCAGGGGGAACGACACGACGGCGGGCAGCAGCGGACGGGCCCAGATGGCGGCGTAGCCGGCGCACAGCATGGTATTGGCCAGGGCAATGGACCGGATGCCGGCCACCGGGCGGTGGCTGCCGTACAGGAACCAGACGAAACCGCTGGCCATGGCCGAAACCAGGACGAGAACCAGGAACAGCGTGCCGATGTCGAGGGTCATTGGTCCTTGCTGCGGACGGATGCGGCGATCATTGACCTCAATATAGGAGGTGGGCTCCGGCGCGCCAAGCGACGCATTCGCATTCGTCCGGCGGCTTGCCCGCCGGGGCGGCTCGGCCTATAGTTCGCGGACCATGACAGACGCCGCCTTTCCGCACCGTCATCTCCTCGGCATCCAGGGCCTGGCCCCGAGCGAGATCACCAGCCTGCTCGACCTGGCCGAGGGCTATGTCGAGCAGAACCGCTCCAGCGACAAGCGCAAGAATCTCCTGCGCGGCCGCACGGTCATCAACCTGTTCTACGAGAACTCGACCCGCACGCGGACCAGCTTCGAGCTGGCCGGCAAGCGCCTGGGGGCCGACGTGATCAACATGCAGTCGGCCGGGTCCTCGGTACAGAAGGGCGAGACCCTGATCGACACCGCCATGACGCTCAACGCCATGCACCTGGACGTGCTGGTGGTGCGCCACCCGGATTCGGGCGCGGTCAAGCTGCTGTCGGAGAAGGTCAACTGCGCGGTGATCAACGGCGGCGACGGCAGCCACGAGCACCCCACCCAGGCCCTGCTCGACGCCCTGACCATCCGCCGCAGGAAGGGCAAGCTGACGGGCCTCAACGTCGCCATCTGCGGTGACGTGCGCCATTCCCGCGTGGCCCGCTCCAACATCTACCTGCTGAACGCCATGGGGGCGCATGTGCGCCTGATCGGCCCGCGCACCCTGTTGCCATCGGGCGTGGACCGCATGGGGGTCGAGGTCTTCCACGACATGCGGAAGGGCCTGGCCGACGTGGACGTCATCATGATGCTGCGCATCCAGAACGAGCGCATGAGCGGCAATTTCATCCCCAGCATCCGCGAGTATTTCCACTTCTTCGGCCTGGACCGCGAGAAGCTGGGGCTGGCCAAGCCCGACGCGGTGATCATGCATCCCGGCCCCATGAACCGCGGTGTCGAGATCGATTCCGACGTGGCCGACGACGTGGAGCGCTCGCTGATCCGCTCGCAGGTGGAGATGGGCGTGGCGGTGCGCATGGCCTGCCTCGACATGCTGACCCGTGGGTTGCCGCAATCGGAAGGAGACGCCTGATGGGCGCCCGCAATTCCTCGGGCCTGGTGGCCTATGTCAACGCCCGCCTGCTCGATCCCGCCACCGGCCTGGACACCAGGGGGGCGCTGCTGACCAACGGCGAGACCATCGCCGATGTCGGCCCCGGCCTGTTCCAGGGCGGCGTACCCGCCGGCATGGAGGTGGTGGACTGCCGGGGGCTCTGTCTCGCCCCCGGTCTGGTGGACATGCGCGTCCAGCTGCGCGAGCCGGGCGAGGAGCACAAGGAGACCCTGAAATCGGCGGGCGAGGCGGCGGTGGCCGGCGGCGTCACCTCCATGGTCTGCCTGCCCAACACCAATCCGGTGATCGACGAGGTCGCCACCGTGGAATTCGTGGCGCGCCGCGCCCGCAAGATCGGACTGGCCAAGGTCTATCCCTACGCCGCCGCCACCAAGCGGGTGGAAGGCAAGGAACTGGCCGAGATGGGCATGCTGGCCGAGGCCGGCGCCCTGGCCTTCACCGACGGCATCCGGGCCATCCGCAACGCCCAGGTGATGCGCCGGGCGCTGACCTACGCCGCCACCTTCGGCTTCCTGATCGTCCAGCACCCGGAGGAGCCCTCGCTGGCCGAGGGCGGCATGATGAACGAGGGCGAGCTGGCCACCCGCATGGGGCTGTCGGGTATTCCGGTGGCCGCCGAGGCCATCATGCTGGAGCGCGACATGCGGCTGGTGGCGATCACCGGCGGGCGCTACCACGCCGCCCATGTGGCGACTGCCGAGGGCGTCGAGATCATCCGCAAGGCCAAGGCCAAGGGCCTTGCCGTCACCTGCGACACCGCGCCGCCCTATTTCGCGCTGAACGAGCTGGCGGTGAAGGATTACCGCACCTTCGCCAAGCTGTCGCCGCCGCTGCGCTCCGAGACCGACCGCCAGGCGGTGGTCGAGGGCCTGAAGGACGGCACCATCGACGCGGTGGCCTCGGACCATTCGCCCCAGGACCAGGATTCCAAGCGGGTGCCCTTCGCCGTCGCCGAATTCGGCGGCGTCGGCCTGGAAACCCTGCTGCCGGTGACGCTCGACCTCGCCCATAATGGCCATATGAGCCTGATCGAGGCTTTGCGGCTGGTGACCTGCGCACCCTCGGCCATCCTGGGGCTGGCGGCGGGCCGCCTCAAGGTGGGGGCGGCGGCCGATCTGGTGCTGTTCGACCCCGATCGCGGCTGGAAGGTCAACGCCAAGGCCTTCCACTCCAAGTCCAAGAATTCCCCCTTCGACGACCGCCCGGTCCAGGGCATGGTGATGCGCACCATCGTCGACGGGCGGACGGTGTATAAGCACGATGCTTGATCTCGGCCCGAGCGGGCGGGACGCCCGCACTCCAGTGGCGGCGTGTTCCATGGGAGCGCGGGCGTCCCGCCCGCATTTCCGGATGGAGAGGCCCAGATGACCTCCCTCCTCCTCGCCGCGCTGGGCGGCTACCTGCTGGGCTCCATCCCCTTCGGGCTGGTGCTGACCCGGCTGGCCGGGCTGGGCGATATCCGCCAGATCGGTTCGGGCAATATCGGCGCCACCAACGTGCTGCGCACCGGGCGCAAGGGTCTGGCCCTGGCCACGCTGCTGCTGGACGGGGGCAAGGGCGCCATCGCCGTGGGGCTGGTCTGGCTGCTGCTGGGCAATGAGCTGGTGCCGGTGGCGGGCTTCGCCGCCGTGCTGGGCCACAACTTCCCGGTCTGGCTGGGCTTCAAGGGCGGCAAGGGCGTCGCCACCACCATCGGCACAATGCTGGCCGCCGCCTGGCCGGTGGGGCTGGCCTGCATCGCCACCTGGCTGGTCAGCGCCGCCCTGTTCCGCATCTCGTCCCTGTCGGCGCTGATCGCCCTGGCGGCTTCGCCGGGATTCGCCCTGTACTTCGCCGGACCCGAATACGCCCTGATGGCCGCCGGTCTGGCGGTGATGGGCTTTTACCGCCACAAGGCCAACATCATCCGCCTGATCCGGGGCGAGGAACCCAGGATCGGGGCCAAGAAGAAGCCGGAGAGCGAGGGATGAACGCACCGCCCGCCACCGGAAGCCTGTTCGACAATGTGCCGGACGATGATTTCGAGGCGGAGCGGTTCGACACCTTGCTGGACGGCGGAGGTTTCCGCCTGCTGCGCATCGTCTCCAACGGCCACGCCACGCCGGAAGGCCAATGGCTGGATCAGGACGACGACGAATGGGTGGTGGTGATCAAGGGCGCCGCCATGGTCCGTATCGACGGTAAGGAACACGCCCGCGCCATGGTGCCGGGCGACTGGCTGTTCCTGCCCGCCCATTGCCGCCACCGGGTGGACTGGACGGCGCCGGACCAGCCCACCGTGTGGCTGGCCCTGCACCGCGATCCCTGACTACATCTCCTGGCCGGCGATCGCCTTGTCCAGCAGGGCGACGGTCTCGGCGATTCCGAACAGCTTGATGAAGCTGCCCATGCGCGGGCCCTGGTCGTTGCCCAGCAGCACCTCGTAGCAGGCCTTGAACCACGCCTTGAGGTCGGCGAAGCAGGGGCGCTTGCCGATCTCGTAGACCAGGTTCTGGATGTCCTCGACGGAGGCCTCGGCGGACAGGGCCTCGAGCCCGACCTTAAGCGCGGTGAAGGCCTCCACCTCGTCCGGGCTGGCCTTGCGGTAGGTCTTGTTGGGCAGGACGAAGTCGCGGTAATAGGCGATGGCGTAGCCCACCAGCCCATTGAGGATCGGGGCGGTCTCCGGCGCGGCGCCCGGCGCGTAGCGCTTGATGAAGCCCCAGATCACCGCCGGATCGTCGGAATGGCAGACGCTGACCAGGTTCAGCAGGATGTTGAACGACAGGTGGGAATCCTCGGCCGGCGGCTTGCCGCCGTGGATGTGCCACGCCGGATTGTCCAGCTTCTTGCCCGGTTCCTCGGCAGGGAACTTGGCCAGGAAGGCCAGGTATTCGTCCACGGCGCGCGGGATGACGTCGAAGTGAAGCCGCTTGGCGGTCTTGGGCTTCTGGTACATGAACAGGGCCAGGCTCTCCTGCGGCGCGTACTTGAGCCAGTCCTCGACGGCCAGCCCGTTGCCCTTGGACTTGGAGATCTTCTGGCCCAGGTCGTCCAGGAACAGCTCGTAGGTCAGGTTCATGGGGGCGCGGCCGCCCAGGATCGAGGCGATGCGGGTCGACAGCTGGACCGAGGGAATCAGGTCCTTGCCGCTCATCTCGTAATCGACGCCCAGCGCCACCCAGCGCATGCCCCAATCGGCCTTCCACTGCAGCTTGCACAATCCCCCGGTGACCGGGGTCTCCACCAGTTTGCCGTCCTCGCGGCGATAGACGATGGTGCCGGCATCGACGTTGCGCTCCACCACCGGCACCTGCAGCACGATGCCGGTTTCCGGGCAGACCGGCAGGAAGGGGGAATAGGTGGCGCGGCGTTCGTCGCCCAGGGTGGGCAGCACCACGTTGATCACCTCGTCGTAATGCTTCAGCACGCCCAGCAGGGCGGCGTCGAAGCGGCCCGACTTGTACCACTCGGTGGCCGACTGGAACTCGTACTCGAAGCCGAAGGTGTCGAGGAACGAGCGCAGGCGGGCGTTGTTGTGGTGGCCGAAGCTCTCGTGGGTGCCGAAGGGATCGGGGATGCTGGTCAGCGGCTTGCCCAGGTGCGGCGCGATCATCTCCTTGTTGGGGATGTTGTCGGGCACCTTCCTGAGGCCGTCCATGTCGTCGGAGAAGGCGAACAGGCGGGTGGGAATCCCGGGCGCCAGCAGCGAGAAGGCGCGGCGCACCATGGTGGTGCGCGCCACTTCGCCGAAGGTGCCGATATGGGGCAGTCCCGACGGGCCGTAGCCGGTCTCGAACAGCACGTAACCCTTGTCCGGCGTTTTGCCGCCCAATCGCTCGTCCAGCAGGGCGCGGGCCTCCTGGAAGGGCCAGGCGGTGGCGGAGCGGGCAAGGGCGCTGGTATCGGAGGACATGGGGGCTACTTTCCGTTCAAACAGATGAAGAGCGGAAAGCTAGTCCCCGGCAGGGGGGCGCGTCAATCATGGCGCTCCATCGGAAATGCGGGTGGGACGCCCGTGCCCCAAAAGTATGGGAGCGTTCATCGGAGCGCGGGCGTCCCGCCCGTCTGAATACGGAGCACGGGCGTCCCGCCCGCAGGTCTCAGCGCCGCTTCTCCACCTCCTCGGCCTCGCGGTGGGCGAGGTAGTTGGACAATTCCTTCATCTGGGCCTGCCATTCCTGCTCGGCGTTGCGTTCGCGCAGCCAGATGTCAGGGTCTTCCTTGACCTGGCGCATGTAGCGCACCGTGTAGGGGACGTGCAGTTCGCGCTGGCTTTCGGTGGTGCCGAAATTGCTGACGAAGCTTTCCAGGAAGGCCGACGAGATGCGCGGGAACACCCGGTGGCAGGCCAGCACCAGGAAGTCGCCCCATTCCGGCGGGAACTTGGCGAAGGCGTTGAGCAGGTTGTCGCGCAGCGCCCCTTCGCGGGCCTTCTGCTGGAAGATGCGCGGGTCCTTTTCCTGCTCGTAGAGATCGTGGCATATGCGCCAGGCGTGGTTGAGGCGCTTCCACCAGTCGTTGCGGGGGTCGAGCAGCGAGCGCAGGGTCTCGATCTCGCGGTTGCCGATCTTGGGGATGTCGTAGGCCTCGGGCGTCGAAGGCGCCAGCATCTCGCGCAGGGCCTTGGTGTTGTCCTTGACCTGGAAGACCTTGGTCCCGTCGGGCTTCTTGGTCTCCAACAGCTTCAGATCATCCCAGCCGCTGTTCCAGCCCTGCAGGATGCTGTCCTCCAGCGGCTTGGTGACGTGGTCCCAGAAGCTGTCGGTGTCGTCCTCGGCCCATTCGTAGCTGGTGGCCAGCATGCGGATGTTGCGGCTTTCCCAGATGGTGGGGAAGATGAGCTTGGTGACCGCCGCCTTGAACTTCTCGGAGAATTCGGGCGAGGCCAGGAAAAAGGTCGGCAATTCGCGCTTCAGCGCCGGATTGTGGCGCTGGAAGAACACCAGCACCTTGTCGATGCGCCGCCCGATGGCCGCCTCGCACAGCTTCTCGAAATTCTCGAACTTGGCGGCCGGTGGCGGCAGTTCCGGCACTACGTAGTCCAGCCGCTTCAGCAGGTGGGCGAGGTTGGGCGGCAGTTCGTACTCGATATCCTTGTTGCGGGCCTCGCGCCGCGCCTTGCGTTCGGCGTCGTCGTCGCTCTTGGGCGGCAGGCCGGAATACATCTCCATCACCGGGGCGGGCGGCGGTGGGGGCGGCGCCTTCTTGGGAATGAAGGGCTTGTACTTCATGTCCTCCTTGAGGATGTGGGTGACCAGCCAGTCGGTCAGCACCCGGACCAGCACCTGCGAGCAGATCTTCAGTTCCTCGTCGTCGCGGGCGACCTTGAACTTGTCGTGCAGCAGCTTGGCCTTGAAGGCCAGGGCCTCGTGCCCCTTTTTGTGCGGTTCGATCTCGGGGTATCGGGTGGCGGCCATCACCGCTTCCTCGCGGCGGAAATGCTCGTCCACATAGCGCAGAAGCTCGTCCGTGACGGAGGCGACCTGCCGCCAGTTATCCTGGCCGATCCACTGTTCGGTCAGGTTGATCAAGTCGATCAACCGCTTGTGGTCGGCATCCAATGCCGGTGCACCCACCGACATGGCATCGCGCCATACGATCATTCTTGCCCCCGCCCTGCACACATGCCAAAGGCATTTCCCATCCATAATCAGATGTGACTTTAGGCATGCTTGTCAACGGTGATAGGGCGAAAGTCAGCCCACGGCCATGTTGTGGGGGTGGTGATCGTACTCGGCCAACAGCGAGGCGCCGAGGATGGCGCAGTAATCGCCGAACTCGCAGGCCCGCAGGTGGGGGCAGGCCAGAACCTCGCGGGTGAAATGGATCAGCGCGTCCGAATCGTCGGCGTCGATCAATCGCTGTCCGGTCTCCGAGACCAATCGGAATGTGCAGTCTTGGGTTCGTAGCGTCATGGACGCCTCGTTTCGCCAATACTCCGAGCCGGCAAACTCGCCGTTCGGTTCATAGCAAAATTATACCTACGCTTAATCGAAGGGCAAACACCTATTCGATAGTCGTAGAAAATAATACTTAAGAATTAAGAAAAAGACGCGCTAAACTTCCGTAAAATTTTATGCATCGGTCGGAGGTCGCAGCAGATCGCGGCATTGGCGCACCGCTTCGGCCAGTCCGACCTTGACCGGCTCGATCCCGGGGGGGAAGGCGCCGAACAGCCGGGACGGCATCATGGGGTCGAGCAGGACGAAGACCCCCCGGTCGTCGGCGCGGCGCACCAGCCGGCCAAAGGCCTGCTTCAGGCGCAGCCGGGTGATCATGTCGTCATAGGCGCGTCCGCCGAACTCGGCGCGGCGCGCCTTGTGCAGGATGTCGGGACGCGGCCACGGCACCCGGTCGAAGACGATCAGGTGCAGCGAGCGCCCCGGCACGTCGACGCCGTCCCGGACCGCGTCGGTACCCAGCAGGCACGAGTGCTCCTCGGCGCGGAAAATGTCCACCAGGGTCGAGGTGTCCATGTTGTCCAGGTGCTGGGCCAGCAGCGGCAGACCGGCATCCTCCAGCGGCGCGCTGATGCGCTTGTGCACCGCCTTCAGGCGCGAGATGGCGGTGAACAGGCCCAGCGCCCCGCCGTCCGCCGCCAGGAACAACTCGCGGTAGGCGGCCGCCACCTGGTCCATGTCGTCCTTGCGCACGTCGGTGACGATCAGCACCCTGGTGCGGGCGGGATAGTCGAAGGGCGAGGCCACCTCGGCCCGCACCGGCGGCGCCTGCAGGTGGACGGCGCCGGTGCGCCGCTCGGCGGCCCGCCAGTCGGTCTCCACGTCGCCCGAGCCGTCCTTCAGCGTCGCCGAGGTGATGACCACGCCGTGGGCGGGCTCGACCACCGCCTTGGCGAACGGCCGCGTCGGGTCGATCCAGTGGCGGTGCATGCCCACGTCCATGTCGCGGCCGTCGATCCTGTCCACCGAGAACCAGTCGATATATTGGTTGGAACCGGGGGGCGAGGCCGCCCCCCCGCCCCCCGCCCCCCGGTCCCGTCGATGATGCCATCCAGCATGCCCTTCCATCCGGCCAGGGGCATCAGCACCCGGCGCTCGATGGAGCGGCAGATGCCCTCGATGCGCGACCGTGTGGCGGTTTCCAGTTCGGCGGCCTCGTCGTCCAGCAGGGCGGCCAGTGCCTTGGCCAGCACCTGCAGCGGCAGGGCGATGCGCCCCAGGGCGCCCGCCAGGGCGCCCGCCGTTTCGGCCAGCCCGTCGATGGGGGCGGTGGTCTCGGTCTCCAGGCTGTAGGGGGAATCGGGGTGGGCGGCGCGGGCGTAGACCTGCCGGCGGGCCAGGGCCAGGAAGGCTTCCGCCGGTCCCTGGGGCTCGCCCTCGCCGATGCGTGCCAGCCAGCCGGGGCCGGGCAGGGCGCGGGCGGCGGCCAGGGCGGCGTCCAGGGCGGCGATGGCGTCTTCCGAGCCGCCCACCAGATCCTCGGCGCGGCGGTGCAGCCCGCGGGCGCGCGAACGGCTGGCGGCCTCGCCCTCCGGTCCCAGGACCCAGCGCCGCATTTCGGCGGCCTCCATTCCGGTCAGGTGGGCGGAAAAGGCGGAATCGGCGGCGTCGAAGACGTGGTGGCCCTCGTCGAACACCAGCCGGGTCGGCTGGGTGCCGTCGTCGAGGCCGCCCAGGGCCGCCTGGATCATCACCAGGGCATGGTTGGCCACCACGATGTCGGCGCGCCGCGCCCGGCGCACGGCGCGCTCGATGAAGCATTTGCGGTAATGGGGGCAGGCCGAGAAGATGCACTCGCCCCGCCGGTCGGCGATGCCCAGCGTGCGGGCGCGGCCCAGCACCTCGACCAGCCAGCCGGGGAAGTCGCCGCCCACCATGTCGCCGTCGCGGGTGGCCAGCAGCCAGCGGGCCATCAGGCCCAAAGCGGCGGCATCCTGGTTGCGGTTGCGCCCGACCATCTCCTCGTAGTTCAGCAGGCAGGCGTAGTTCTCGCGGCCCTTGCGGATCACCACCTTGCGCGCCTTGTCGTGCGGATTGGGGAACAGGCGGTCCAGTTCGCCGTCCAACTGGCGCTGCAGGTTGCGGGTGTGGGTGGAGATCCACACCGGCGCGCCGTTCTTCTCGGCCCACAGCCCGGCCGGCGCGATGTAGCCCAGAGTCTTGCCGGTGCCGGTGCCGGCCTCGGCCAGCACCAGATGGGGCTGGCCTTCGGCCTCGCGCGGCTGGAAGGCGCGGCTGACGGCGGAGGCGTAATCGGCCTGGGTGGGGCGCTGCTCGGCGGCCTCGCCCAGCATCTGGGCCAGACGCGAGCGGGTCTCGGCCGGATCGACGGGAATATTGCCGGGCGGCGGCTCGGGGGCGTATTCGCTCCACTCGGGCAGACGGTCCCAGACGCGAAGCGCCCCGCCGCCCCGGCCCGAATCCCCCTGCACGCCGAGCGCCGCCAGCACCGCGTTACCCCAGCCCCAGCCGCCGCGCGCCATCATCCAGGCAAGGCCGCGCGTGTCGACGGCCTTGGCGGCGGTGTCGGCATTGGTGCGGGCCGCCAGTTCCTCCAGCAGGCGGCGGACGGAGGTCATCAGCGCTTCGGCTTCGTCCTCCAGGTCGGCGGGATGGGGCAGCCCCATGGCATCGGCCAGCCCGCGCGGCGTCGGCAGGCAGAAGCGGGCGGGCCGCACGAAGGCGAACAGCTCCAGGATGTCGAGACGCAGGAAATCGTCCAGCCCGAGACGGGCCGCCACCGCCGGGCCGTGGCAGACCAGCGGGCTCTCGTTGCGGGCATAGCGCGCCGCCTCGGAACGCGACAGGCGGCGGAACTCGCCGTCGGGCTCCAGCGTCACCGCGCCCCGGATTCCGGCGACCAGCACCGGAACATGGGGCAGCATTATGCGGCTGGCTACGGACATGGCCGGGAGACTACAGGGAGAACGATTGGTGCACAAGGCGTCCCGTCCCACAGCCTCCGGTTCTTGGGGATTACAAGTCTACCCCCACTTCATTTCGCCCTTGGCAACCTTGGCGCCGATGTCGAGCGCGATGCCGAGGCCGGCATTGGGATAGCGTTTCTTCATGGCGGCGATCAGCTGGGCGCTGTCCGCGGCCCTGGTCAGTTCCTCCTCGAAGGCCAGCAGGTAGTCGCGTGTCTGGAGGATGGCCGAGACGTCCAAGGCTGCGTCGCGGGCCAGATGGCCGGGCACCACCACCTTGGGCTTGCGGGCCGCCATGGTTTCCAGGGTCCTGATCCAGGCCTTGCGCAATTCGGTCGTCTGGGTGTCGGCGGTCCACACATGCAGGCCGCCGAACACCATGACGCCGCCGAAGATGGCGCCAAGGGACGGCACCCAGAGATAGCGCCGGTTGGTCAGCCCTTCGGCATCGATAATCTCGATGTTGTTCCCTTCCAGGCGGAGCGACTTGGCCGAATAGGCTTCGGGCATGACGATATCGGCCAGGGTCTGGGGGCCGTTGGCACCCAGCTTGGGGCCCCAGACAGCCAGCTTCTTCTCCACATTACCCTTGATGGCGGCGATGGTGGCCGGCGCGGCGAGGACCTT